>JAMLHF010000070.1 GCA_023957275.1 Lentimicrobium sp.
CTGGTATGGCTTAAATCTGGGCTTGCTCGTTTTCATGTCATAAAGATAAAAAATTTATCTTATTGACATTCAAATAGATGCGAAGATTTATCAACACATTATTGTTGATAATCAATAAATTAAAAAGAGGCTGCCCTTTTGAGACAGCCTCTGCTCTCGCTGAATTCTGCCACTGCCCAGTCATTAACCCCTGAATTCGTAACTGCGGGGTATACCCTGACAGACCTTGGCAGTATTGATGGCCTTCCGGCCCAATATGGCGGACTTACGATCAGGCCTGAACAACCAGACATTCTGTATATCGGCGGGTCAGCAAACTATGGAAGTGGCGCACTCTATACTGTTCCTTTAATCCGTGATCCGGAAACATTCAACATCACCGGGTTCGGAGGAGCTGCAGAAGCTTATACTCTTACGCCGAACATTGACGGAGGGGTTTACTTTGCACCAAACGGCACATTGCTGTTTACCCGCTACAGCATGAATGAAATCGGGCAGATCCTGCCGGACCAGACCTATACCAGCACACCCCTGAATCCATTGGGAGTCTCATCCTCCGTTGGCAGTCTGGCCTTTGTCCCTTCCGGATATCCCGGGGCCGGAAACCTGATCGTATCTTCATACAGCGCATCCGTCCTGTATCAGATCCCGTTTACCATTGAAGGATCAGGCCTGTATAGCTTTTCAGGGCAATCGGCCGAAGTTTCTGTTGCTGAAACCTCTTCCGGTCCAGAAGGCATTGCATATATTCCCTCCGGATCCCTGGCTTTCCCCAATCCTTCGATGGCCATATCATCATACGATCTTGGCAAAGTGGTCGTATTCGAGGTAGGGAACCACGGATTACCGGTAAACGAAACCGCAAGAGAAATGCTCACAGGCCTCACCGGAGCCGAGGGTGCACTGATCGACCCTGTTACCGGTGACTTTCTCTTTTCAACCTTTGGCGGAGGCAATAAAGTTGTACGTATCTCCGGATTCAAAGCGCCTAATTCGGCTAATAACCGGCTACTTGCAGACAATCCGCTTTTCCGGATTTACCCCAACCCATGCGAAGGCATCTGTACGCTTGAACTCAAATCTCCTTTATCTCCGGGAATTATTGAAATCCATAATGTACTGGGAGAACAATTAAGTTCCCTGGTATTGCAAAAAACACCACTTCAGAAGATTGATCTCTCGAACCTGCCTGCCGGCCTGTATATAGTAAAGGTCAAAAATGAACTGGGTACCGGTTTCAGCCGGATTATCAGGCAATAGACCGATTTTCCGGACACAAGGTGACCTGAAAAAAAACAAGTAACCCTCTGCATATTTGGATTTTTTCGTACATTTGCCATCCCGATTCGGGAATAATTGCAGCGTTTTACCTGCAAGGGCCTATAGCTCAGTCGGTTAGAGCACCTGACTCATAATCAGGTGGTCCCTGGTTCAAGTCCAGGTGGGCCCACTTAATTTTCTTGAAATAATCAGGTGCTCCCTGGTTCATCCCGATAGCGATCGGGACCAGGTGGGCCCACTTAATTTTCTTGAAATAATCAGGTGGTCCCTGGTTCATCCCGATGGCAATCGGGACCAGGTGGGCCAAAAAATTTAAAGGTGTCTTATAAACAGGCACCTTTTTTAGTATGGAAAATTATTTTGTTTACATCCTCTATTCGGAAAATATTGATAGTTATTATGTCGGCCAATCTATAAATCCGGTTGTCAGGTTAGCGGAACATAACTCACATCTGAAAAATCGCGCATTTACCAAAAGAGCTGATGACTGGAAAGTGTTTCTTACGATTCAATGCGAAAGCAGAACGCAAGCGATTCTTATCGAAAAACACATAAAAAAAATGAAAAGCAAAAAATATCTCAATAACCTCAAAGCTATTCCAGATATGGTTCTAAATCTACTCCAAAAATATAGCTAAAGTATTAGTTGAGGAATTGCTCCCTGGTGCATCCCGATGGCGATCGGGACCAGGTGGGTCCACTTAATTTTCTTGAAATAATCAGGTGGTCCCTGGTTCATCCCGATGGCAATCGGGACCAGGTGGGCCCACTTACAGCCACAAGGGTTTCAAAACGAAAATGTTTTGAAACCCGTTTTTATTTGCACAAAAGGTAGATTGGATTTAATCCCTGACAGACCCCTGCCATAGGCATTAAGTGTATGTTATGTTGCCGTTTAAAACATCATTGAATTTTCAATTCAATAAATACCACTGCATTTGACATCCAAAGCCACCAGTTGCAGGATCTGAGCAGGTCAGGTGATCCGGTTTCAGAACTTCAGAATCTGCAAAATGTTGAGATGATTAAAAACTATCCCATAGTTAAAGCAGGTTACAAATGGCACTAAAAAGCCCGACATAGTTAAATGCCTTGATGCAGGCAACAGTTTACAATCATATTTCTCAAAATGTTCTTAAGCCCAGGATAAAATTATTATATAATTAATATTCAATTGTTTACATCCTGGTATCCGGCAATTTGTGCGTCCCTTTTGCAGTTAGAAATTCTTTACGACTAACCGGATTTGAACAATTTCTTCTGATCAAAGTTTACAAACTTTAAAACACTAAAAGCATGAAGAACAAACTTTTCATTTTACTCCTGTCGGTTTTCCCATTCACCCAGAATTTTGCACAGGATTATTCGTTTGAGGATTTTATCGGCACGTGGAATGGATACATAAGCAGCAATTCTTTTGGAGGTTATAATGACCCGATGACAATGATTATTGATGAGGATGGTTTCTACACCGAAACATCCGGTCACCTGATGCCAACAATCTACCCCAATACACAACAATCGGAATTCGATGAAACTACAAACCGTTATCACTGGTGGTATCTTCAAACTGTATATGCAGGGCAATATACTTACCAGCATATCTTTTATGAAGTGGTATATTTCCAGAACGATACCCTTGAGATGCATTATAATTTCTGGGATGATCCGGAACCTCATCCAGATGCAGGCACGATATTCCTGGTTCGCGAAACTGCTGTTGGGATCGATGATCTGCCGGTACCTGTAATTAATCCTCTCAGGAAGCTGATAAAAGCATACGATCTGACCGGCCGTGAAGCAGATCCGGAAACGAGCGGGGCCATCCTTATTTATCAGTACGATGACGGAACCCGTGAAAAAAGATACAATAACAATCCTTACCGGAACAGCGACATAAGATAAGGTCCGAAGCCTCGGGTTGAATTCGCGCAACGAAACGGGTTTCAATACATTTAAGTTTTGAAACCCGTTTTTATTTGCACAACAATTTGCACAATATCCAAACTATTTTTCTGAAGGCATAATTCATCATTCTCCCACCTATCTCACAAAATCCGACTGGCATTTTTTAGGAGCCATTGAGACATTCTCAATGCCATCTCCCCAACTGCGCATCATACATACTTTCCCTGTAATCCATCCAGTCCAGCCCCGGTTCATCCTGGAACATCTCACCCCACCCACACCTCAAGGAGATGGCCGAATACAAGCAGTCTGTGCTACCGGGTTGCGAAAACATACTCAACAAAAGCCAAAACTAAAAAAAACGGAATCAAGCTCCCTCTTTTTCGGGAGAGAGCGGAGGGTGAGGTGTTTCCCGGCCGCAAAAAGAGCAATCATTATCAGCACTTCCCCAATCTTGCCAATCACCTCTTCATTTGTAAACCGGATTATCCAGCTGCACTGAGGCCTACACCCGCAGCTCAGCGGTATTTTTAATGCTACTATGAACATCAATGAATTTCAAATTCAATCCAAAATTCTAGTGTCCGGTAAATTATTTGCAGACTCCTCACCCGTTTGCCCGGGTTCGGAATGATAAGGCTATCCGGTGGATTAACCGGAACAGGGGGTGGTTGGCGCCAAAGCCGTCAACCACTAACTGTTTTAGTATGTTAAAGCCTGTAATTTCGAACAGCGTGAAAAATCCTTGTTATATCTTCCTGAAGAAACAGCTATTACCGGGATATTAATAAATAAAAATTCCTGCCTGACCCAGCCCCCAAACAATAAACGGTCAGCGGGCAAAACGGCTTGAATCCTCACCGGTTTCCCCCAAATTTAATTCAGGACTCCAGTTCCGGCAACTTTGAAGATCAATGGCATTCTTCATGCATTAATGCTATATTTGTAATTCAATCAACCATTTATGACCGTGAAACAGAAAGTGATCATAGTTGCCGGCCTTGTTGCACTAGGCCTTGCCGGAATGCTGGGGTTTATGTCGTTGAAAACTAACACTTCCGCCCAGGATAAGACCGCAGCCCTCAATTACCAGACCTATTGCGCCGGCTGCCACGGCGAAAAACTTGAAAAATTTACCGCTAAAAAATGGATGGACGAACCGGATAACGCCTCCATCATACAGAGCATCAAAACGGGTCTTGAAGCAGAAGGCATGCCGGCCTTCGCACAGACTTTTACAAATGCCGAAATAGAGGAACTGGCTGCCTATATCAGAAAAGGAATCCCTGCCGACAGAAGCCTGCTGAAACCTGCCTTAAGAGATGGGGATGTTAAAAAGTCGGAGGTACAGGATTTTATCACTGAGACTGTGGTGACCGGTCTGGATGTGCCCTGGGGACTGGCATTTCTGCCCGGCGGCGACCTGCTGATTTCGGAACGCGCCGGAACGCTGCACCGCTTTTCAAACGGAAAACTTTCCCCGCCCATCGAAGGCCTGCCACCCATCAGGGCGAAAGGACAGGGCGGACTGCTTGACGTTTGCCTGCATCCTGATTACCACGAAAACGGATGGATCTATATAGCCTACAGCGCCCTGTATAACGAAAGCGGGAAAACCCTCAGCAATACGGCCATTATGCGGGCCAGGCTGGAAGGCAACCGACTGACGGATCAGCAGGTACTCTTCAGGGGAACCCCCTATACCGACCGTTCGCATCACTTCGGGTGCAAGCTGGCCTTCGACGGCAAGGGGCATCTGTTTTTCGGTATCGGCGACCGGGGGCAGCACTTCGATTTTCCGCAGGAACTTGACAATGCCAACGGAAAGATCCACCGCATCAACGACGATGGCTCCATCCCTGCCGATAATCCCTTTGCAAATGTCAGCGGCGCACTGCCTTCCATCTACAGCTACGGGCACCGGAATCCGCAGGGCACCAGCATTCATCCGCAAACCGGTGAACTCTGGGTGTCGGAGCACGGTCCCCGCGGAGGGGATGAGTTAAACCTGGCGGAACCGGGCAAAAACTACGGCTGGCCGGTGATTTCTTATGGAATCAACTACAACGGCACCATTCTGACCAAACTGACGGAAAAAGAAGGCATGGAGCAGCCCGTTTATTACTGGACCCCCTCCATTGCCCCCTGCGGCATGACATTTCTTACCGGCGGCCGCTATAAAAACTGGGAAAACAACCTTTTTATCGGTTCATTGCGGTTTGAATACCTTGAAAGGGTGGTGCTGAACGGCAAGTCGGTTACGCACACCGAAAAGCTGCTGGAAGGGATCGGCCGTGTAAGAAACGTGGTGGTAAGCCCCGACGGTCTGATTTACGTGGCCACCGAAACACCCGGAAAGATCGTGCGGCTGGTACCTGTGGATAAAAAATGAAACCACGGTTTCCGCACCAGATACAATATTGAAGTCCGACCAGCAAGACCGGTTATTTCATCTAATATGTTTATGCATGCCAATAAAAGGCCTGACATTTATACTCTCCGTTGCCCTGCTGTTACTGTCAGGCCTGACAAATATCTTTAGTCAGAATACCGGTCAGCTTCCGGCCGGCACTCAGTCGCCCGATACAGCCATTGTCCTGGAGAAGATCACCATTGAAGGCTTCCGTCTGAGCCGGTATCAGCGATTATTCCCGGGAAATCTGGCAGTTGTTTCCGGCGATGAGCTTGTCCCTGCCGATGGCACCAACCTGGCCGCCACGCTCAATACTATTCCCGGCGTAAACATGCAGAGCGGCACTTACGCCACCAACCGCATTGTGATCAGGGGAATGGGAAGCCGCACGCCCTACAACACCAACCGCATCAGGTCCTACCTCAACGACATCCCCCTGACCACCGCCGACGGCATTTCAACCCCCGAAGACATTGATGCGACCGGCCTTGGCCGGATTGAAGTGATCAGGGGGCCGGCATCCGCGCTGTATGGTTCGGGACTGGGAGGAAGCATCAACTTATTCACCCCCGAAAAGTTGCAGCAGGAGGGCATATTCAACATGAGCTACGGAAGCTTCAACACCCTCAGGACCAGCCTCTCGGGAACGGTCAATACCGCAAAATCCGGCTGGTGGGGCAGCCTCAGCCACCTGAACTCGGGCGGTTACCGCGATAATAATGAATTCAAACGCACAACCTTCATCACCACGGGCAGGTGGCGACAACCCAAATGGTCGATGAAATCCACGCTGATGCTGACGGGTTCGGAGGGTGAGATTCCGAGTTCGCTAAGCAAAACACAGTTTGAAAACAATCCGAGGGCAGCCGCCTCCAACTGGGCCGCGATTGAAGGCTACAAGCGGATACGGAAAGCCCTGGCCGGAATCACCCTTACCAGCAGTCTGTCGCCCGCCCTCAACAGTCAGCTTACCCTGCACGGGAAGTGGAGCGATAACTTCGAAAAAAGACCTTTCAACAACCTCGGCGACCGGACCCTGAGTGCGGGAATCCGTGGAAAACTGAGCTATAACCGGCCTGCCACCGATTGGGTGCTGGGGATTGACTGGAGTGCGGAACAGTACAAATGGAAGCTTGATCTGGACAATGTGCTGCTGAACGAAAACCGGGAAAACCGCAACCTGCTGGGTTTGTTTGGCATTATGAATTACAGGCCTGCTCAACGCCTCAGTATTTCGCTGGCCGCAACCCTGAACCACATCCGTTACCAGCTCACCGATCTGTTTGCCGGAGACGGCGATCAGTCGGGCAGCCGCCATTTCCCCGTAATTTTTTCCCCGCGTTTCGGAATCAACTATGTCGCAAACAACTACCTTACTTTATATGCTTCGGCGGGTCATGGCTTCTCCATGCCTTCGCCAGAGGAGACCCTCCTGCCTGCAGGAACCGTAAATCCGGATATCAGGCCCGAACAAGGCATACAATATGAAGCCGGCACCCGGATGAATCTGTTGAACGAAGCACTGGAGGCAGAAATATCCGTTTATTGGATTGAGCTTGACAACCTGCTGCTGACCAAGCGCATCACCGAAGATATTTTCACCGGAATCAATGCCGGAAAAACCCGTCACCAGGGGCTGGAATTGCTGCTGCGGAGCAGGATTCCCGATTCAGGAAATTTCCCGGGAAAACTGAAAACCACTTTCAGCTACACTTTCTCCCGGAACCGTTTTATCGATTTTACCGATGATGGAAATACTTATGATGGTAATGAACTGCCCGGCATCCCTGAACATTACGCGCAATTGCAACTGAACTGGAACCCGGCAGAAAAACTGGAATTGAGCACGCACTTCCTATATACCGGCAATCAGCATATTAATGATGCCAATACAATGGCGTATGAAGGATATTTTCTGCTGAACCTGAAAGCCCTGGCTCAGTTTAACCTGAAGAAAACCGGAAAGCTCAGGGTATTTGCAGGCATCAATAACCTGACTAACACCCATTACGCCTCCATGTTGCTGGTGAATGCCCCGGCTTTCGGCAACAGCGAACCGCGTTATTATTATCCTGGCCTGCCCAAACATTTTTATGCGGGGGTGGAGGTCAGGTTTTAATGCCGGAACCGGTACCATTCCAGTGAATCTACTGGAATTGATACCTGTTTTGCCCGTATAAAGGTGCATCTGAATAGCTGCTTGCGCACTTTTGTGTAATAAGGGCAACATAGGACTTATAAAGATAGAAAGCCCGGAAGTCTATACATTTTTAGACCTACCTGTAAAGAAAATCAGAAAATCTATACATAATGTATTATCTTTGTAAAGAAAATTACAAAATCTATACAGAATGGCCTCATTACACCCATGGATTTTAAAAGAACTCCCCTTACAGAATGAGATTGAAACCAAAAAGGTTTTAAAGCGCTTACCAGCCGCTCATGCCGCGCTGGCCGAGTTAAAAGGAATAGCAGCTACCATTCCCGATCAGCACATTCTGATTAATACCCTGGGACTTCAGGAGGCAAAGGACAGTTCGGCCATAGAAAATATTATTACGACCCATGATGAGTTGTACAAAACAATATTGACATCCGGTAAGATCCACTCCTTAAACGCCAAAGAGGTCCAGAACTATGCTGCTGCCCTGAAAACGGGCTTCAGCCTGGTTGCAGAATCCGGTCTGATGTCGGTCAAAACCATTTTAAAAATTCAGGAAACGCTGGAGAAGAACAGCGCGGGATTCAGGAAACTACCGGGAACTGTGCTGAAGAATGAGTCGACTGGAGAAACCATTTACACTCCGCCACAGGAATTTGATGAAATTGTCCGGCTTATGAACAATCTTGAAAAATTCATCAACGATCCTGAAATGAGTGATCTTGATCCCCTTGTCAAAATGGCGGTTATTCATCTGCAGTTTGAAAGCATACATCCGTTTTATGATGGCAACGGAAGAACCGGAAGGATCATCAATATACTGTACCTTATTCTGGAAAAGCTCCAGACCATCCCTGTACTTTACCTCAGCAGCTATATCATCAGAAATAAACCATCGTATTACAGGCTATTGCAGCTTGTGAGGGAAGAAAATCAAATGGAAGAATGGCTTTTATTTATGATCAAAGGTATTGAGGAGACTGCAAAGGAAACGATTGACCTGATCATGATGATAAAGGAGCTGATGACTGATTATAAATACCGTATGCGGGATCATTATAAGTTTTATAGTCAGGATTTACTGAATAACCTGTTCAGACATCCTTATACCAAAATCGAATTTGTTGTCAGGGATCTGGGTGTATCGAGACTTACGGCCTCAAACTATCTGAATAAACTGGCCGAAGACCGGCTGCTGAAAAAAGAAAAGCTTGGAACCGGCAATTATTATATCAATGAGCCATTGCTTGAATTATTGTCAAAGAGATAGGATTCCGCGGACTACCCAGGCATTTTTATGCGGGGGTGGAGGTCAGGTTATAATTCGGGAAGAAGTTATAAACCCGGATTATACAATTGACAATGCTTAATCCGGGTAAAAAATATCTGAGGCCCTTTATAAATTAAGGCAGCGGCATTTACCAACTGAAACTCTGTTATAAAAAGGACAAACTATTTCTGACCTATTTCAGTTTGGCAGAACCATCTATCTCTTTTGACCAGAGGGTTGTACTACACGGTAAGTCGCTTTATGTATGCCAACACCTGTAATTGTAAGGCTTTTCCAGTGAACCGGCAGGCAGGAGGTTTGTTGGACAATCCCCGCATCTGTCAGTTGCAGACCTCCAAAACCGAATATAACAGCCTGAAGGAGCCCCCCGGCGCCGGTAGCAAAATACGTATTGTCAAAGTCTGCCGTTTCGGCAAGAGCGCCAAAAGGAGGGCGTTTGTTGGGAACATATCCTTTTTTAAATAGCCGGAATGCTTTTTCCGCTTCACCCAACCTGGCATAAAGTATGGATAAAATTGAATGGCTCATGGCAGGGCCTTCGGGAGCTATCCTTGGTTCATAATATTCAAGGTCAGATTTAACCTGATCTCTGTCTGTAATCACCTCAAGAGGATAAGACAATAAATTCACATCCGCCTGCTTAATGATTTCCCCGTTATATTCAGCATGTTCGCGGGTAACGCCATTTTCCATTTTCAGAATTTTCAGATTACCTGAAACTTCATCCCAAAGCTTATCGTATTGCAATCCAAGCACTGATGCGGCTTTTGCAGCATATTTTAAGACCGTAATAACAGACCCGTTGGTAAAGGCATTGTCATTCACGTTGGGGGCAAATTCATTGGCTCCCACCACATTGTTGACAGACCATGACCCGTCTTCATTTTTTTCAGCCCTGCTAACCCAGAATGCCGCAATTTCAGCCAGCACCGGATAAGCCTTACTTTTAAGCCAGGCTGTATCATGTGTCACACGGAAATAATTCCAGATGGCAATTCCGATATCTGCGGTGATGTGATGCTCAAATGTACCGGTAAGTGCCCACGAGGGCGTAGCTTCTTCACCAGTGTCGTCTGATTCCCAGGGGTACATGGCACCCTGATACCCGTAAACAGAGGCTTTTTGTTTTGCCTTTTCAAGCCGGTTTATCCTGTAATCGAGCAAGGAAGCGGCTATCTGCCCGTTGAAAACAAGCAACGGGGGAAACATCCAGAGTTCTGTATCCCAGAACACATGCCCGTTGTATATCCTTGATGAAAGGCCCATGGGAGGGATGCTCAGACCGGTATTGGGCGCTGCAAAAGCATATAAATGGTACAATGCCAGCCTTACGTCTTTTTGCGATTCTTTATCCCCTTCAATGATTATATCGCCCTTCCACAATTCTTCCCAAAGCTTTTTATGCTGACTCAGGGCTTTAGCTTTATTGTCGCGCATCAGATAAATTACCATCCGTTCCGATTCATTCTGAGGATCGGCAAAATCGCCGGAAGTGCATACCGCACCTGCCCAGGCAAAACTCAGGGTTTGTCCTTTTCCCTTTACACTTTTAAAATTCAGATGATGCTCATATTCATCCACTAAGACATGGCTGAGTTCAGGCGATTCTTTTTCGAAAATAAATGAGGCTGTGGCTGAAATTTTATTCCTGTGATACCTGCTGACCGCGTTGGATTGCAACAAAGGCATCTGAATTTCATTATCTTTCAGAATCCTGAATGTGGAAATCCCCGGAAGGAGATCCTGAGGTGTGTGGATTACGCCCGAAACACTGATATTGATTGATTGATGTAAAGATGTGATCTTTACATCCGTAAGTGCCATATAAGGCATACCCCTCAGGGCGCAGGTCCGGTACGATATGCTTGCTTTGTTTTTGAAAACAAATGAAGTCTCTAAATAAGCCTCTTTCATATTCAGTATTTGCTGCCATCCGGTTACCGACTGAAGGTCAACAGTTTCCCCGTCAATTGTTATATTCAGGCCGGCAAAATTTATGCCTTCCACAATTTTGCTGACGCCCAGATCAGATTCTTTCTCATAAATATTATTGAGAATAACGGATTTTACCTTAAACGGAATTTCCGCCGGGGTTAAACCGATTCTTCCGTTCGCCAGCGCAATACCTATATAGTTCTCCGGATTTTTCACGACAATCATCCATGATGAATCAATATCAGGTGAATGCACCCGGCCATAGCCCAGGGTACATAAAAAAAAGAAGAGTAGTGTGAATATATTGTTTTTCATGTCTTTACAGTTTTCAATGATATTATGTTCAGGACACCAGCATGCCGTAAGAAAGGGAACGGAAAACCCGTTCCCTTTACTCAAAGCACACACCAACCAACCAATGATTTAATAACCGGGATTCGGAGTGAGATTGGGATTTACATCCAGTTCAGTCTGAGGGATTGGGTAAAGTCCCTGCCGCGCCGGCTGATATCCGAGCGGACCAAGTTCCTGTACGGCAAGGCCCCAGCGAACCAGGTCGAAGTACCGCTTACCCTCGAGGGCAAGCTCTACCCGCCGTTCATGAACAATAGCAGCAAAAAGATCCTCTGAACCGGTAAGATCGGGGAGTATTCCTGTATTTCCGCCGCGGGCCCGCTGTCTGATAAGATTGATCTTTGCCACAGCCTCTCCGGTATTCCCGAGCCTGAAAGCAGCTTCGGCATATCCAAGCAGGACTTCAGCATACCTGATTTGTTTCAGATTCTGCTCGTGCCGCTCTGCATTCCCGCCTACCGGAACATCCACAACATATTTACCGTAACTCATCCCGGTTTCAGGCGCCCATGCAGCCTGAAAAGGAAAGTCTTTTACCTCCTCCGAAATGATATCGCCTTCCCGGATGACCGTATATCTTAAGCGGGGGTCGCCTTCCTCAAATTCATCAACCAAATCCTGGGTAGGCATGCAGAATCCCAGGCCGAAGATGGTAGATCCGTTCCTGGGCCTTACCCAGAAGTTGAAACCATTGCCATAGGAAAACTCCTCCCCGCCCTTGAATTGAGTTTCAAATACAGACTCAACGCCATTGTCGGATTCAGGCTTGAAAATATCGCCAAAATTGTTAAGAAGACTGTAGTTCCCGCTTTCAATAACCGCTTTGTATGCATCAAATGCATCCTGCCATTTTTCCTGAAACAGACAGGCATTCCCCAGCAATGCCATTGAAGCCCCCTTGTCGGCCCTGCCATGTTCAGCAGCAGAATACTGGTTTTTCCAGGGAAGCAACCCGGCGGCGGTGGTCAGGTTTTCTTCGATAAATGCCCAGGTTGCCTCTCTGGTTGCCCTGGCAGGGGTTTTCTCGGCGTTTTTGGTAGTAGACATAATCGGAACACCGCCATATCTGATGACCAGGTTATAGTAATAGAAACCCCTCAGAAAATAAGCTTCCCCGAGTATCCGCTCTTTCTTCGCCTGATCCATTTCGATATCAGGCACATAATCCAGCACCAGGTTGCAGAGGTAAATACCCTTGAAATACAATCCCCAGATGGTCTGATTTACCCCGTCGGTAGCACTGAAATTCAGGTTGTCAAAGTTGGTAAGGGCAGCCAGATCCACGCCCTGACCTTTAACGGCATCGTCTGATATGATGTCCTTTTTAAATGCAATGCTCTTCATCCAGAAATCGTGCAGTATTGAATAGGCCGCATTGGCTGCGGCTTCGGCATCTTCAGCCGTCTTGTAAAAATTGCTCGTTGACAATACGCCATTGGGCGACTTATCGAGGAATCCATCATCCTTCTGGCAGGAGGAAGCAAAAAGCAGCAAAACAAGTGCCGTTATTGTTGCAATGTATATTTGATTTTTCATGACAGTTGCGTTTTTGCGGTTACTACATTGAAATTGTCACACCCATAATAAAACCCCTGTTCTGCGGATATGTAACTTCATCAAATCCGACAGTACGATCGCCCAGGGTAGCCCTTGCCGCACCAACCTCAGGATCATAACCTGTGTATTTGGTGAAGGTGAGCAGATTTGAACCCGATACAAAAACACGGGCACCTTTTAAACTTAATTTCCGGGCCATGTTCTCAGAAAGGGTATAACCGATCTGAAGGTTTTTTAACCTGAGGTAAGAGCCATCTTCAATGTATCTGTCTGACCCCCTTGCATTCTGATTGGCATCAACCGTACTGAGCCGGGGCTCCGTATTACTGCTGCCTTCGCCCGTCCACCTTTCCAGAATGGCCGTGCCTTTGTTGTAATTGTATCCCGAATTGGTCAGCCAGAATTTGGTTGCATTGTAAATCTCATTCCCGTACTGACCCTGCAGAAACAAGGATACATCAAAACCCTTGTATGAAAGCCCCAGGTTCAGTCCAAAAAACATATCCGGATAGGGATTCCCTATAAAGGTCCTGTCATCGCTGTTAATCACACCGTCACCGCTTATATCCTTAAACCTGATATCTCCGGGAACCGCTCCGGGTTGCTCGGCATGTGCATCTATTTCTGCCTGATTCTGAAAAATACCGTCAGTTACATAGCCATAAAATTCACGGATCGAATGACCCACCTCGGTTCGTGTGGACATATCGAAAAACAATCCGGAAGTGATGGCCTCGTTATTTTCGCCAAGATTCAGCACCTCATTTTTGTTGGTGGTAAGGTTGGCGTTAACGTTGTAATTGAGTTTCCCGATCTTGTCTCTCCAGATGACCTGGAATTCCAGTCCTTTGTTTACAATTTCACCTACATTCTCGTAACCGGTGCTTCCAAATCCGGAAGTTGCCGGTTGCGGCAGAATCAGCAGCATATCGGTGGTGTTTTTCTTATAGTAGTCGGCAGAGAAATAAAGCCTGTAGTCAAAGGCCGAGAAATCAACTCCGAAATCGAGCTGTGTGGTTGTTTCCCACTTTACATCAGGATTAAAATCAGAAGCCGGCAGATAACCAACCTGTATGACCTGAGGATTTCCGAAAGGATAGAAAATCTGTTGCAGAACACTCGAAAAGGCGTACAACCCTATATCCTGATTACCGAGCTGCCCCCATGAAGCCCTGATCTTCAGATCGTCGATGAAATCTGATTTGAAAAAGTCCTCACCCGACACTCTCCAGCCTGCGGAAACTGACGGAAATAAACCCCAGCGGTTCTTTTTTCCGAAGCGGGATGAGCCATCGTAACGGGCATTTAATGACAGCAGGTATTTATCGGCAAAATCGTAGTTAATCCGCCCGAAGTATGACAACAAAGACCATTCTGTCAATCTTCCCCTGGCTTTATCGTTGGCCGAACCGGCATCAAGGTAGTGCAGGTAATCTTCGTTGCTGCTGAAATTCTCACGATATCCCGAAACCAGACCGGTAGACGCCTCTTGCATGGTATTCCCCACCAGGGCAGTCACTTTATGCAGGTTAATTTTCCTGGTATATTCAAGGGTATTTTCCCAATTGACATCGAAATAATTGATCAGCTGATGATTCAGGCTGTTTATCAGACGGTTGGCGTTGCCTTCCGAAAAGGTCGGATCAAAATCAATGGTCTGGAGTGAATACACATTCAGTCCGAGATTTGTCTTGAATCTGAGTCCTGAAATAATGTCATAGCTGGCAAATATGTTCCCGAACAGTTTGTTATTGGCCTGGGTCTTATCTGATCTGTCGGCCATTCCCAGCGGATTCTGTGCATCGCCTTCGTTTTCACCCGGGCCGGCATAGGTGCCATCCTCATTATAAACCGGAATGGTAGGCGGTTGAAAGATTGCTGACCTCACCACACCGTTGATCTCTGTATCAATCAGGTTTTCTTTGATCCGGGACAGGTTCATATTCGCTCCGACAATAAACTTTTCAGTGACGTTGGAGTTTAGATTGAAGCGAAGATTGTATCTCGTGAAGTCTGAATGCTTTACAATTCCATCCTGTGCAAGATATCCCAGTCCGAGCAGATAGGTGGTTTTATCATTCCCGCTGCTTACCGACAGATCATATTTCTGAAAAGCTGCATTCCGGAAGATGGCATCCTGCCAGTCGGTACCCTCGCCTAAACCGGGATTGTTCCATACCGGAGCAAGTCCGGCATTGGTAAGGGCTTCGTCCATAACCATGGCATACTCGTCAGCAGTAAGCAATTCGAGCTTGTTTGATATTTGCTGAACACCATAGGTCGCGTTAAACTGAACCATAGATTCCCCTTTGATGCCCTTCTTTGTAGTAATCAGCACTACCCCGTTGGCGGCTCTTGCCCCGTATATTGCTGCTGCCGAAGCGTCCTTCAATACACTTATTGATTCAATATCATTGGGATTCAGGCTATTAAGATTTTCTTTCGTTGGCACGCCGTCAATCACATAAAGCGGATCGCTGTCACCAATGGTCCCTATGCCCCTGATGCGGACCTGTATACCTGCTCCGGGGGTTCCGTAGTTCTGAGTTACCTGAACCCCGGCGGCCTGTCCCTGCAGGGCATGATCTATGCCCACCACAGGACTCTTCTGAATATCCGCGCTGCTGATGGTCGATACTGCTCCGGTGATGTCACGCTTTTTCTGGGTGCCATATCCCATCACCACAACTTCATCAAGGTTCAGGGCATCCTGTACCATCATAATGTCTATGATGGTTTCATCCTTCAGAATAATTTCAACAGTCTGATAACCAACATATGAGAAGACCAATACTACTTCACCGTCAGGAATGGACAGGATGTATTTCCCGTCCACATCCGTTACCGTGCCGAAGTTCGTACCCTTAACCCTTACGGTTACCCCCGGCAGGGTGCCCGATTTGTCCTTTACCACTCCGCTGACCTTTCTGGCCGGATCATCAATAACACTTGATTCCGATGTTATCAGCATCCGGTTCTTCGACAGCAAAATAATTTTATCAATAATCCTGAAATTCAGCCCGGTTCCCTGCAGTACAGTTTTCATGACATTCTCAATCAACTCATCCTGCACATTCACCGTTACCTTCTTCAAAACCATTTTTTCAAGGTCTGCCTGATAGGCAAACTCAAATTCAGTCTGCCTTTTGATGTCATTGATTACTTTTTCAAGCGTAACATTCTTGTAATCAAGGCTGACCCTAACTCTTTGTGCATAGCTCTCAGCAGCCGTTACTGAGATAAAGGAGCATAGCACCAGTATCAAGCTGATATTTGACATAATGAGAATTCTGAGTAAAAAACTCCTGTCAAAAGCCTTGGCCTTTGCTGCATCTTTCATACTTTTGTAAAGATTTAGTTAAAAACTTCATTGGTTTTCTTGATTAAATCTGACTGAACCGGAAAAATGTGCGAGATTTTTCCGGTTTTTTTCTTTCAGGGCCCCATAGGTCTTCGCGTTTTGGTTGGATATTTTCTGATATTCAAAGAATTTCATTTGCCGGACTTTTCTTTAACATGCATCTCCCTGGAAGGAGCCACAAACTGCAGCATCTCAAAAACAGTGTCGAAACGCTGAGATTTTTTGAAGACGAAGTTGTACCGGGTATCGTCCTTCCGCGCTTTCAGGGAATCAATTACGATTTCGACACCGTAAACCTCTTCAATCTTTTTCACGATTTCATTCAGCCCTGCATCTTCCAGCATTACAAGGCCCTCTTTCCAGGCTGTATAAATACCGATATTTACCTGACTGATTTCTATTCTGTCACCCTCAGGCCAGGCCTTTGCCATCTGTCCAGGAATCAGCGAACCGGCTTTTCTGCCTGAATCATCCAGCAGATTCACGGCTCCTTCAATCAGCACGACCTCTACCTTTCCCGATGCATTTGTGTTTACATTGAAACTTGTACCGGTTACTTCAACAGTAAATGCCGGTGTTTCTGCAAGAAACCTTTTTGCCTTGATTTTAGCCACCGCCAGGAAAACCTCCCCTTCAATTTCAACTTTGCGCTCCTGCGCATCAAACCGTTCAGGATAACTGAGTTTTGCCCCCAGGTTTAGCCACGCTTTTGTTCCGTCAGGTAATTCAATGTATTTTATACCCTGATTTATCCCGTTTTCAACCAATACCATTTCAGGCCCTTTGCTGAACCGGGCCACTTCCATAACCACCACACCTATACCAAACAATAAAGCAAAAACGGCAGCAATCTTCAGCCAGCGCATCTTTGATATACGCCTGCGTCCGGCCTCAAGTCTGTCAATACGTGCATTTATATCGGCTATGGGTTCTCTGAGGGCTTCATCTTCCGAATATCCTTTGACCCTCAGGGCATACCACAACGATTTCATCATGGTATAGGTTCTCATATTTTCTTCGGATTCCGACAGCCAGCGCTCAATCAACTTCTCTTCCGATTCATCGGCAAGTCCCTGTATCTTCTTCAACAGCAATATTTCATCAAACTCCTTCACGGGCATTATTTTAGTGTCCTATACACCAATGACAATTAACGGTGGAAAAATACTTAGGCTGAATCTCACTTTTTTTCAACCAAATTCCGAAAAAGTTCTTTTTTATTAAAAATCAGATCCTGCCGGCTGTATCCTAACAACATTAAAACGATACCTCAAAACGGGAAAGCCAGCAGTATTTCCAAAAGGAACCTGCCCGGGCTTTTTAAATGGAAATCAATTAATTCCTGAGATCCGGCAAAAATCTGCTCACCTGTTCACGGTAGCAGGAACGGAGGGATAAAGAATTTGTCTTTCAGTTTGTTTCGCAACTGTTTGAGGGCAGAATATATATGAGCTTCTGCAGTGCGTTCCGAAATATTTAGTTCTGCAGCTATTTCTTTTACTTTCTGATTGCCGATATAGCTTTTTATAAAAACTTCCCTGCATTTTTCAGGCAAAGCTGCGATGGCGTCTTCTATCTCTCGCCCCAACTCCAGCGAAAACAATCTTTTAATAACATCATTTTCTTCAGGATCATAATAACGGACTTCATCAGTAGTCGCCAATGCCTGGTTCTTTTTATAGGTTTCCCTGATTTTATCCGATTTTATCCGGTTAAGGCAGGCCCTGTATACAGAGCGAAAAAGATATGATTCCAGTGAAGTGTGAATGGTGATAGATCCGGCGTTATCCCAGAGATACACCATCAGATCCTGAATGATATCTTCAACCGAGTCCCGGTCAAGGAACAACTCTCCATAAGCAAGCAAACGGGGATAATACTCCCTGAAAATAATATTGAACTTTTCCCGGTCCTTTTTCTCGGGCAACCGGTTCAAACGGGTATTAAGATTCATAACCGGTCATTGGTCAGAAGCATCGGTTTGCAGACTGTTGCGTACTATGAGATCAAGAGAGTTCATGCCGGCAGCAAACCAATCGCAAAAGCAAACTATGATTGATTTTTATACTGCTACTCCCGCAAAGATAGCAATTCAGTTTATAAACCAAAGCCAATGATATATGAATCAATGATAAAATACGTCCTGATTACCATACTAAATGTTAAGAGGGGATTTTCTGATACTGAGTATGATTATCCCGGTGAAGCATTTTGCTGATATTACCGCTATAACAGAAATTTTTGGTTCTTTAGTACTCATTATATTGTGCAAATCTAACAGATTACTGCTATAAAGGTAAATTACCATGACAAGAAATTCTATTCCGGCAAAAACCCTGTATATGTTACAAAAATACCCGGATTATACCCTGGATTCGTGACAAATCCGCAACGGATCAGTCTGCTCTGAAATCAGAAATTCCTCATGATCAGGATATTCAATTTTTTGGAAATATTCCGGAAAATCTTTCCAGGATGAGTTCTTTGTATGCAACCTTTAAATCCTTACTCAAAAAACTACCATCGATAAAGTCAATCCATTTATCTTTTGCCTTTTCCATCTTTCTGAAAATATTTTCCTGCTGCTTTGGATCGAGTTTCAGCGTTTGAAAGGCTGCGGTAAAATCGCTTCGCCTGAGTTTTTTCTTTTTCCCGTTCAGGGTAAGGGCCATTTCCTCATCATCTGCCGGATTGACCAGTTTTGTGGCCACGAGGTCGTAAGCAGGTGAAAGTATATACCCAATCCCGGGTTGGTTGATCAATGAAAAATTCTTAAGGTGCATGTCGGCATTGCCGGTTAAAAAAGAAAACAGGACCTGTTCGAAAAAATTGACTACATCCAGAACCGGATTCACCGAATACTTTAAAATAACCTTTGCCACCTGCTCGCATGAGCCCTGGTACTTATCCTCAGTCAGGCGTTCAGTTAACTGGCACATATCTTCCATGGCAAGCTTTCCCTGCTTGCTACGGTCAATTCTTCGGGTAATGTATGCCGGATTTCCGGACTTCAGGCGAATAAGGCTGTGCGGCACCACATTGATCTTCGCGATGCCGGCCAGGTGCATGGTGAGGTCTTCAACCTCCGGTAATTGAGGATAATCAGGGGTCGGGGGTTTTAAGATATAACCTCCCCACAACCCGACAATTGTAAACCGGGCGGGCTCCTGTTTATTTGAACCTTTTGCTATTTCAAGCGATAATTTAGGCTGAACGCCGGTAACAGTTATCTGACTTTTTATAACCCGGATTGCCAGTTCCTCCATCTGCTCTTCACTATATGGAATTACCGGTGGGATTGACTGTCCAAACAACCTTTTGCTGCAAGCAGGATGAAAATCAATTTCATCCTCGTATAATGGCAGGTAACAGGCTAAACATTTCTTCATGGTTCATCCTCCAACATTACAGGATTTACACTTACAACCCCGATGCAATCCTTGCAACAAGCCATTAGCAGGCCCATTCTGTCGCGTGGATTCAGTTTCCAGTTTTTCTCGGCTATCTCCAGCAACCAACCCTCCGGGATCAGCCCATCGAAAAACGGGAATAAAACCTTCCCGGTAAAAGGTTCTGCCTGCAAAGGCAATGTAAGACTTACGGGTTCGGGATTTTTGCTTCTCAGATAACCGGGATCATATTCAAACCTGTAGCCCTTTTCATCCCGGGTAAGCCAGCCAGCCGTAATGTCCCGAATTTTTATTTCAGCTTTCCTCATGGATTAAATTTTTTCGATTTACAGGAATGGCACCAACCTCATACCCAAAAAGTTTCAGCACCTGGTTTACCTTGTCAAGACGGAGTGTCTCTTTACCTTGTTCCAGTTCTCTGACGAAGCGCAGACCTA
Organism: Lentimicrobium sp.; assembly: GCA_023957275.1. Classification (GTDB taxonomy): domain Bacteria; phylum Bacteroidota; class Bacteroidia; order Bacteroidales; family Lentimicrobiaceae; genus Lentimicrobium. The sequence goes on from JAMLHF010000070.1 coordinate 20,109, forward strand.
CGCCGGCCTTTTCTGCCAGGACTGGTTGTGTGAGGCCGGTAAGCCGTCTTCTCTCCTTTACAAATTCACTTAATTGCATAGCATATACCCTTTCGGGTACAAATATAGCATATTATTGACAGAATACACCCTTTCGGGTATATATTATGCTATGTCCATTCATTTTATACCCTAAGGGGTATATTTTATGATTAAACGATTGCAATTATACCCCAACGGGTATATTTTCACAGATGTTTCTTCTTTACATCATAAATTTATTTCAGGTCAGATTTATGCTGATATGCACAGCCTGATTGTTGCAACTTCTCCGGATCAGACCTGCAATAATCACTGTATCCGCAAAGCTCAGCACCATGCCGGATTTACGCTGCTATTCAGAATCCGGCACGGTTGGAATTATCGCGGAAGACATTCAGGACATCATCACGAATAACATCGCACTATCGGGAGAAGTGGCCGGGATTTTTTCACATCAGGACTGACGAACCTGTCAAATATACTGTAACCAAACAACTTAGATAGATTCAGGCATATTTCCTGTTTTTGTCAAGTACTCAGGAGATTACCACCTGAAATTTT
>JAMLHF010000071.1 GCA_023957275.1 Lentimicrobium sp.
GAACACAAAACCAAGAACTCCTCCGATGGGGCCACCCAGCGCCCAACCCAGGCCGCCTCCGATCCATTTGCCAAATGATGCCATTAATCTTTGAATGTGGAAATTAAGAAATATGGTTACAATACCGTTAAATCACCGTAAAACTACTTTTTAATATTTACGTTATAATCAAACGCGCAATGAAAAAAGGCCTTCAGGAAGATGATAATGCCCGTTTCAGGTGCAAAGGTATTAAAAGTTAATGCAGTCAGCAGAATCCAGGGCGAAGATTAAATTTATCTTTTGAGAACCCGGCAAGGCTTCATCAAAAGAGGAAAGAACATCCCCCGCGTATGAGTCCGGAATTATAAAAGTGTTTGCAGGACCTGTCTGAGTCATTCTGTAATCCATTAGCTTTGCATGCTCAAACGTCATTTCCAATGGACTGTCGCCCCGGATGCGCTGCCTGCTGTATCTTTCCCTCCATCAGTTCACCCATCCCGGGTATGCCGGCGGGTAAACCTGCCTTTGTAAGATGTGTTCAGCTTACCGATGACCTGAAATGCGCGATATTCGGTAAACCTGAACGCCCGGCTGTCTGCTCGGGTTTTCAGCCGGAAACGTCGTTCTGTGGCGCTTCTGCAGCCGATGCAGAAAAAAATTTCCGCTGGCTGCTTGATGCTGACTGAAATGGCAGGTATTCCATGCTGACAAAGGTTAGAGCCTGATCAATATATGTTCATTTCCGCCCTTTCCCATAAGTTTGGTCAAACAGGATCGAACTTAAATTTGATTTCCCTGTTTTTTTTACTATATTTGTGTTGTTAATCTCTAATTTTCAATTGTTATGCCTACCGGTAAAGTTAAATTCTTCAATGAGCGCAAAGGCTTTGGTTTTATTATCGACGATGAAACCCAGCATGATGTTTTTGTTCATGCCACAGGCCTTACCGAGAAAGTAAATGAAAATGATCTCGTTTCTTTCGAAATTGCCGAGGACAAAAGAGGAAAGAAAGCTGTTGACGTTAAAAAGATTTAGTTTTTCTTTTCAGTTCTGCTAAAAAGCCTCATTTCCTGAGGCTTTTTGCTTTAATGCCCATCCGCCCCGGCAACATACGATTGACCGATAAAGCGTATCTTTGCCGCTGCTAAAACCACATCCGTTGAATTATCTTCTTGTTGAACAACTCAGTAAATCATACGGAGAGAAAGAACTTTTCTCCGAAATCACTTTCGGAATTGACCAGGGATCCAAAGTTGCGTTGATTGCGCGCAACGGTGCAGGGAAGAGCAGCCTGCTGAACATTATCTGCGGCAAAGAACTGCCCGACAGCGGTGCGGTAACTTTCCGCCGCGACATCAGGTGGGCGTATCTTCCGCAAAACCCTGAGATGAATGAGGATCAGACGATTTTTGACATCCTCTTCCACGCCGAGAATGAATTCATGCGCACCATCCGCGATTATGAATACAGCCTGAACCTGATTAAACATGATGATTCGCCTGAAGCCCACCGCATGCTCGAAAACAGTACCAGCAAAATGGAACTGATCGGCGGATGGGATTACGACGTTAGAATTAAAGAAATTCTCGGGCGGTTTAAAATTGCGGACCTGAACCAGAAAATCGGGGAATTATCGGGAGGTCAGCGCAAGAAAGTTTCACTTGCCAAAGCCCTGATCGAAGAAACCGACCTTTTGATCCTTGATGAACCTACCAACCATCTGGACATTGAGATGATAGAATGGCTCGAAGACTATCTCACACGTCAGAACCTGAGCCTGCTGATTGTTACCCACGACCGTTACTTCCTCGACCACGTCTGCGATGAGATCCTTGAACTCGACAACAACAGAATTTACCGTTACAAGGGCAACTATTCCTATTTCATCGGGAAAAAGGCCGAACGGGAAGCCATTGAATATACGGAAACGGAAAAGGCCAAAAGCCTCTACCGTACAGAATTGGAGTGGATGAGGCGGATGCCCCAGGCGCGTGGTACCAAAGCGAAAGCAAGGGTTGACAACTTCTATGAAATCCAGGAAAAAGCCAATAAACGGGTTGAAAAGGATACCGGACCCCTCCAGGTGAAAATGACGCGGATCGGCGGTAAAATACTGGAATTAAATAATATACATAAAGCTTTCGGAGATAATAAGGTTGTTGACAATTTCTCCTATATCTTCAAAAAAGGAGAAAAAGCCGGTATTGTCGGCCGCAACGGTTCCGGTAAAACAACCCTGCTTAATATGATTACCGGCAGCCTGCATCCGGATATGGGAAAGATTACCACGGGGCAGACGATTGTTTTCGGATATTATTCCCAGGAGGGCTTTCAGCCCAAAGAGGACAAGCGGGTGATTGACATTGCCAAAGATATAGCAGAAGAGATGCCGCTGGGCAAAGGCCGCATTTCCGCTTCGGCCTTCCTTTCGCACTTCAATTTTCCCCATACCCTGCAGTATAATTATTTCTCCAGTCTCAGCGGCGGGGAGAAACGCAGGTTATTTCTGCTGATGCAACTGCTGAAAAATCCCAACTTTCTGATTCTCGACGAGCCGACCAACGACCTGGATATTCATACACTCAACCTGCTCGAAGATTTCCTGATCAACTTCGAAGGTTGCCTGCTCGTGGTTTCGCACGACCGGTATTTTATGGATAAAATTGTGGATCATGTATTTGTTTTCGGGAGTGAGGGAAAAATCAAGGATTATTACGGAAACTACACCGATTACTACAAACTAAAGCTTGCTGAAGAAGCCCGGCTGGCGCGGCAGAAAAGCCCGGTGACGCCCCCGAAAGCAATCGCATCGATTCAGGAGAACAAACCCCGGAAACCAAGTTATAAGGAAAAAACCGAGTTTGAAGCACTCGACGGAGAGATTCAATCCCTTGAAGCTCTCAAAAAAGAGATCCTGGATAAGATGAACAGCGGTGCATGCGGGCCTGACGAACTGGAAAAACTCAGCCGGAATTACCAGGAAACGGAAAACGCCCTTGAAGAGAAAACCAACCGGTGGCTGGAACTCAGCGAATTGTTTGAATAAAAAAGGAATTCCCCCTGCCATAAATGGCATTTTCCCTGAATCAGATGCGCCCGGGCAGCACCAGGCCGCATTGCTGACAGGCATCTGAATGAATGCAGATGACTGTCCCGCACCTGCTGCAGCGACAGCGTACGTCTTCGCGCTCCATGTAGGCTTCAGGCCCCATCGCCTTCAGGTCCCTGAGATTTCCGACAAGGCTGCTATGGTATTTGTTGCGGTAGCGTTTGTCAAGTTGCTTCAGCCTGGCACAGGGAAACTGGTCGCATTCGTGGCAGAAGCCCGAAAGGGTCATTGCCAGCCTTTCGCAGTTGACAATTTTACATACAACACAATAATTCGGCTTGTACCCTGACTGATTCCGGCAGCCTGAACAGCGGTTTTTGCTTCGCTGAAAAGCATAACAGGTGGTGCAGTTGATGCCGCAGGGGCTGATTACAGATGCAGTATGTCCGGACACAGCAAATCAGAAAGAAATCAAACCGGCTGAACGGTCATTTTTATTTTCGTTTTCAGCAGAAGCACAACCATATTGGCCGGCAATGGCGGGTTAATGCTTCCGTATACCCTGAGGGTAAAGGGCCCGGCTGAAATAAATGAAAGCACATCCATATTACCCAACTCCAGGTCTACAGCACGGCCATCCGGCGAAATGGCCACGGTAGCAGCGATCTGCGTTTCGGTCAGTCCGGTTGCGCTCACTGTTACACGGGCCGAATTCAACCAGTTGAAATTCACCTGCGGCGGCGTTTCCACCTCAAGACGCACCTGCTCGAACGATGCATTTCTGATCCCTTCAAGTTCATGTTTCTGTATGATGCTGTCGATATTGATTGAGAGGGTCTCCTCAACCAGCAGTGATTCACTCTTGGGCAGATAATCCAGCGAATCTAATGTAAAGCGGATATCCGGATTATCGTAGTTAATATCAAACTCGGCCAATTCCTTAACCTTATCACATGAAGGCATGGCAAGACCAAGCAGTAAACCGGCTGACAACAGCACCAATGGAAGGAGTCTGATCCTTGTTTTCATGGTTTTTACAATTTAAAAAGAAAAATAGCTTACTAAGATAGTGAATTTCAGCCTAAAATAAAAGAAAAGGGCAACATTTCCATACGTTGCCCTGTAAATAAATAAGTCTTATCAATTATGAATTCAGCATCACCGGCATTACCAGCATCAGGATATCCTCTGCCGGATTTTCCCCTTCCACGGGGCGGAGAATTCCGGCGCGGTTAGGCGCTGACATTTCCAGGCGGATATTTTCCGTATTGAGGTTGGTAAGCATTTCCACGAGAAAACGCGAATTAAAACCAATTTCCATATCCTCACCGCTGTAGTTACAGCTCAGCCGCTGCCGTGATTCATGGGCAAAATCAATATCCTCGGCATCCACGAAGAGTTCCTGCCCGGTGATGGTCAGCCGGATCTGGTTGGTGGATTTGTTTGCAAAGAAAGATGCGCGGCGCAGGGTAGTGATCAGGGAGAGACGGTCAGCTATCAGCGTATTCGGATTATCTGAAGGGATAACGGCTTCATAATTAGGATAACGTCCTTCGATCAGCCGGCAGACCAGATCAATATTCTTAAAGGTGAAACGTGCATTGGTATCATTGTATTCAATACTCACCGGGGTGGTGTCTGAAGGCAGAATTCCCTTCAACTGGTTGAGCGGCTTTTTAGGCATTATAAACGTAGAATTGCTCTCAGCGCTGACATCAGCGCGTTTATACCTTACAAGCTTGTGCGCATCGGTGGCAACAAAGATAACCGAGTCAGTTGAAAGATCACAGTAAACGCCTGACATAGCCGGCCTGAGATCGTCGTTTCCGGTGGCAAAAATGGTTTTGTTGATGGCCGTAAGCAGGAGGTCGGCCGGTAAATCCAGCGCTGAAACATTTTCCATACGGGGTGCACGGGGAAATTCGTCCGCATTATGCCCGGCAATCCTGAACTTGGCTTCATCGGCAGCAATTTCAATTCCCAGTGCGTTGTCAACCGTAAAGGTCATCGGTGTTTCACCATAAGTCTTCAGAAGTTCGAGCAGAATTTTTGCAGGAATCGCCACTGAGCCCTCATCGTCAGCCATATTGGTCTCAACGGTAACCGTCATGGTCGTCTCCAGGTCAGACGCGGTAATTCTCAGGGTGCTGCCATTGAGTTCAAACAGAAAATCATCGAGAATGGGCAATGTATTGCTTGAATTTAACACACCGCTGATTGACTGCAGGCTTTTGAGCAGGCTCTGGCTTGATACTATGAATCTCATATTAAAGCAATTTTCTTTGAAACTGATCCATTAAATGTTCACGGTAAAATTAGAAAATATATTTACAATCCACCAACAAACCTTAAGCGGGCAAAAATAAAATTATCAACACCCTGTTAACCATTTTCTTTTGTTATCCGGTTTTTACCGAAATCAAATTTCTTCTCGGTCCCGTTGATCAGCCTTTTAATATTTTCGCGGTGGGTATAAGGTACAAACAGGGCCACAGCCACGGCCAGGATAATCAGCGGAAGGCTTTTTTCATCAAATACGAAGATCACGATAAACGGGAAAACCAGCGCGCTGCTCATCGAAGAGACCGAAACGATGCGTGTGACAATAAACACCAGGATAAAAAAGACCAGTATCACCAAAAAAGCGGCCGGAAACAATGCAATAACCACACCCACCAGCGAGGCGACGCCCTTTCCGCCCCTGAAGCCGGCAAAAACCGGATAAACATGGCCGATCACCGCCAGGCCGCCCAGTATAATCCTGTAAACCACCTCCTGATTGACTGTGAAATTGTCATTCCCGAGCCAATGCGATAAGGTTACGGCCAGCCAGGCTTTGAACACATCAAAAACCAGCACAGGCAGGCCCGCCTTCAGTCCGAATACCCTGATTGTATTGGTAGCTCCGGCATTCCCGCTCCCGTGGGTGCGAATATCCAGATTAAAAAACCACTTGCCTACCCAAACTGATGTGGGGATGGATCCCAGCAGGTATGCCAGCAACGCGGCAACTAAAACTTCAGCATTGATCATTATTACTGTTTTTAAAATCCGGCTTCGCGCGATTGCATTTTCCGCAGGAAAGCAATCCGGCGGTCAGGGGTTGAAATAATGAACTGATAACCTTCCTCTTCCTGACTTCCTTTTAAGGTTCGCTTATCCTCTTTAATTCCGGCGATGATGTTGTTAAAATCATTGTTTGATGAGATGGCCTGCATAATACCGTTTCCGTATGTAAAGAAATACCATTCGGTATTGCTGATCTCGATATAGAGATTCAGGATATCGCCCGTACGCCTTTTCCCGATCTCCAGGTAGCCGTTTACCTTACGGTTGATCATATCACGCTGAATTCCGGCGATACCGATGGGCCCTTCGCTGATGTATGATTTAAGGCGAGGGTCCCACACCAAATTTACATCTGCAAGCAGAAGGGTTTTCACCAGCTCAGCCGGGGGGCGTCTTAGCTGACCGCTCAGATTCAGTTCATTCACTACCTCAGCCGCCTGGCCTGATCCCAGCAGTCCATTGAGCAGTTCCTGATATATTCCGGAATTTACATCCAGGGCAGGCAGCTCACTTTTTTGCAGGTTGTCCTTCAGCCTGTCCAAAGCCGGATCGGAGAAGAAGAAATCAAGAGCGATGCCCAGGGCAAAACGCGTTGAATCCGCAATAGAATAATGAACAGCCTTTCCGAATGTCTTCATCACGACCTGACCCAACCCCGCGCCCGGTTCAATGGAGCCTTCGGCGGTTACGATGCATTGACGGGTGTCTATGCTCAGCAGGTTTCCATTCTTTTCCTTTTTGTCAAGCCTGTTAACCGAACCGATCAGATAGGCTTCCATGTCCCTGTCGTATTTTACAAATCCGCTGGCCGAGGCTACCAGGGTATCACCCCAGGCTTTGGGCTTGCGGAACATGGCCGGGTAAACACTGCCAAAAAAATCGGAATACACGATGGCGGCATACACCGGATCACCAATCGTATCGCGCATAACCGGCGAAACCGGGAGACGCACCTCCGCCGGATCAACCGGGGCGCTGAAACTTACCCACGCGCCCTTATCATCCAGACATTCATTGCGCAGGTGATAAGCGCCTGTGAATGTCAGGAACTCCTCCTGAGCCTTAAAATCAATCTGGCCGATAAAGTCAAAGAATGCACTCAGGGTAAAGCCATCATCCGCCTTCACCGTTGACCTGCCTTTCGAATGACCGTCATCTCCTACAAAAATCTCCTTGAAATACAAGGGCTGAACGCCACCGGCATCATCAGTATAATCAAGAAATCCGGATGCAGCATAGTCGCGCCGCGATTTCAGGCTTACCGAGGCATCATAGATCCTGTGATATTTGTGCTTGCGGTTGGCGATAATGGTGGCGCCCGTCAGCGGCTTCATGTCCCCGTCAGAAAGGATGGTAACCTTTCCGTCACCGGGGAAAACCGCAACATCGGCTACCCTGATCATCTTAACCTCCCGCGCATTGATGATATTCTCCTTCATCCGGTAGGTGGCCTCCATCGCGAAAAACTGAAGCGAGTCTCGGGCGGGATCGGTCGACATAAACTCCGAACCTGAAAAATCAAAATCAACCAGTTGCTTCAGGTTAACCGTATCGGCAAGTAACGATCTGCTGGCCAGCGAATTGGTAAGATAAAGCTCTTCCACATCCATCCGCCATTGAATTTTATCCATGTAACAAATGTACTTGCTCAGCGGCAACGCGATGCGCACGCTCTTCCCCTGTGTGCCAAAAGAGGCTGACTTGGCCCTGAAATCAACCTTTCCCGGATATACTTTCGCCATCAGCGACAGACTGGGACGTTCGGGATAATAAAGCCTGAAATCCGTGGTGTCAGTGGTAAAGGATTGGTTGCTGAAAACAAAAGTTCCTGATCCGATATCCGCATTATCCAACCGGCTCTGTCCCTTACCCAGCAGGCCGGCCGAAGTAAGCGACAGAATGCCGCTGTGCAATGATTTTTCATTGTACATGGTAAAGAAGTCTTTATCCGAGATGGTATTCAGCCGCATAACATCGAGATAGGGCAACCAGTACTGGTGGACCTTCTCGGCTGTTACCGCCGGAAACGCCGGTGGTCCTGACTGCTCCTTTATTACAAAACTCTTCAGATCCGCAACCAGTGAGTCCGGATAAAACATAAAGCGGTCGGAAGCCGAAGTGGATGTCATAAAATCCAGCACCCCTTTCCCTTCAAGTCCTTTATTGCTCAGTCTGATGTTGTTAAAGAAATTTGCCTTTCCTTCATAAACGGGCAACCCCGCATCCGGAAGCACACGCGTAAATCCCAGGGAGAAATCACTCATCACCCTCAATGGCTCCCTGATATCCGGAAAAATTCCACCGGAATACAAGTGACCTTCAAACTTAAGTCCTTCCGTGGTAAAACTGTTCAGACTGTCGAGGGTAAAAGGATAAACGGTATAATAAAACTTATCCCGCTTATAAACCCCTTTCTCAACCCGGTACTTATCGTAATAAACAAAGGCATCGTTCTCGCTGATAAACACCGGATAAGCAGGAAACTTTGCAATCCCGGATTTATTCTGGGGATCGTCAATCAATAGTTCTCCGCTCAGGTTAGCAAGTACATTCTTCACAACAACCTGATCGATCCGTTTCGTTTGTTTCGAAAGCGTATCCACCTTAAAAGAGATGGAATCGATCTGAGGCATGCTTAACTTGAACTTGTCATATTCGAAAGAACTCTTGTTGGCGTAAAAGTCAAAATATCCCGCCCTGACAAGACCGGTAAAAACAAAATCACGGTTTTTGCGCAATAAAATCTCTTTATCGCGGGGATAAATATATACTGCCTGGGAATCGCTGATAGACACCTGCGACACCCCCTTGATGCGAAGGTCAAAAGTATTGAGATTCAGCACAGCATTGCTGGTACGGGTAACCTGAGAACTGATCTGAATTACATCATAATCTGTCTTTTTGCTTCTTGCATTGAGGTAATCGAACAGGCGTTCACTGACCTCTATCCGCTCATTATCGAGGTTGTAGATTATATATCCTGCATTCGACAGGTTGATAACCATTGCTTTTACCTGTTCCACGGGCTTTTGCATATACTCGGTAAGCTCAGTCAGATAAAAGGTTCTGGTCTTGCGCTCATCGGTATAATTGTAGATGACATTGATCGGGTTGAGTTCGTCAATTCCCTGCAAACGGTGGTACCTGGCCTCCGAATAGTAGTTTGAGGACTCAAAAACAGCATCTCCGGTTTGCTTAATCCCCCTGAGCATTTCAAAATTCATGCTGTCGGCACCCAGCGGGTAGTAGAGCGCCTCAAAATACATGTCAACCCGGTGATAAGAGTTGAAAAAAGGACTTGCAGAGGCACCTTCATCCGAACGCAACAGCAGTATTTCCTTATTTTCATCAATATACCGCAGTTGTATTCCGGGATGGAAAATTGAGTCTGACTCATGATAAATTGTTGCTGCAGCACGCTGGGATGCGATCCTGTCGGGACGGATAACGAAATTCCTGGAAGTCAGCTTCATAAAAGGTGAGCCTTTCCGGTTGATCCAGATGGCGGCATCCTTATCACCATATCCTGAACCGATGATCCGGGGGCCCTCGAGGGTAAATCCTCCCCGGTAGTTCATGTCTTTGAAAACCTGTCTGATCTCAATATCCGTCTGGTAGGAAACAAACCGTGGAAAGGTAGCCCGGTCGGAAGATACACCTATTAAAACCCTGTCTTCAAATGTACCGGTCAATGGAAAATTAAAAAAGTCCTTGTGATAGAAGTTGACTGAATCAGCAGACCAGGCTGTTTGCTTCAGGTTGATTTCATATTTGCTGATCAGCGCGTAAACCTTCAGGGGGTCAAACCCGAAAGCCTCCCAGTAAACCTTTCCTCCATGGCCTGCAAATCGGTCGGCCAAAGGAAAATGAATTCCGGAAGTTTCATGGATGCGTATGCTATCCCTACCCGAGATGCAAACCAGATCGACACCTTCCAACACAACTGACAAAACAGAATCAAAAGCAAACCTGTAACTGCCATTTCTGAACTGCCATGAATTGGCATACGACTTAAAAAGTACTTTACGCCTGTTCAGTTCCACCGTATTGTCGAGAAAACCCGACAACTGCCGCAAAGCTTTGGAGTCGATGAATGGTTCAAGTCCTTTGTGCCAGGCAAGTACAGAGGATTCCCCGGTACCGTCAGGAAATGAAATCAATGCCAGCAGATAATCCCGGAACCCCGGGGTCGGCCTCATCCGCTGGCTTAGCATGCGGTTGAAGGTACCGATCATCTCCTTTTGCAGGGCCGGTGACCAGGTGCCGGTACTCCACGAGGCCACGAACTGCTGCAGGGCATCCTTCGATTCACGATCGCCTGCCGGCTTCATATAAGTCGTCAGTTCAGCAATGAACGCTTCAGGGTCATCTGAAAACTTCTTCAGATCCTGGGCGAAAAGCCGGAAAACAGAACCCAGGGTTATCAATATCAGCAAAAACAAAAACCTTCGATAAGCCATCCCAATCAAGTTCAGTGAGTAATAATCGTTTGATGCAGCGGTAACAGCAGATTCACGCTTTGGTATACCAGGCAACAACCCAGTTATTTTTTACCCTGTGATCTGTATACAGCATATTCAAAGCTGCGGCCTTTTCAGTGATCAGCTGAAGATCTTCCCGGTAAAATCCGCTCATCAGCAGCAATCCACCGCTATCAAGGCAATTTACATAAGATTGCATATCGCTGAGCAGGATATTCCGGTTGATATTGGCAATGATCACATCGAACTTCATGTTTTCAAGCATACCGGCATCACCCTGATAAACGTTAATCCCGGGCTGTTTATTTCTTATTACATTTTCAAGGGCGTTATGATAAGCCCATTCATCATTGTCGATGGCCGTTACTTCAGCAGCCCGGCGCATGGCAGCAAGTATCGCGAGAACGCCGGTGCCACAACCCATGTCGAGTACATTTTTCCCGGCAAGGTCAGCATCCAAAAGCACTTCTATCATCAGTGAAGTGGTTTCATGATGTGCCGTTCCGAATGACATTTTGGGTTCAATCACAATTTCGAATTCCATATCGCTTCTAACCGGGTGGAACGGTGCCCTGATATGGCAACGCCCGGCAATGGTCACCGGCTCAAAATTCGATTCCCACACGGCATTCCAGTTCTCATCAGGTACCGCGCGCCAGGTATAGTTTACCTCTATATCTGCAGGCCACAACTCCTCCATGTTAAGCATTGCAGGATCAAAGTCATGTGCGGGAATGTAAGCCAGGAGGCCTTCCTTGGTCTCTTCGAAGCTCTCGAAGCCGAGCTCACCCAACCGGGCCATCAGGATTTCGGCAAAAGCAATCTCCCCTGCCGGAAGACTGCAGTTAAGTTCAATATATTCCATAACAGGAAGTTAAAATATTCAGAAGCTGTTCACAATTTTAACAAAGTCTTCCGCTTTGAGCGATGCACCACCAATGAGGCCGCCATCCACATCGGGATTTGCAAAGAGTTCACGGGCATTTGCAGCATTGCAGCTACCGCCGTATAAGATGGTTGTATCGTTCGCGGCAGGTTCACCAAAACGCGAGGCCAGAACCTTCCGGATAAAGGCATGCATTTCCTGCGCCTGCTCAGGACTTGCTGTGCGGCCGGTTCCGATGGCCCATACCGGTTCATAAGCGATCACAACCTTCGAAAATGCACCGGCATCAAGCCCTGACAAAGCTTCGGAAAGCTGTTTTTCAACAACCTGGAAATGCCTGCCGGCTTCGCGCTCTTCAAGTACTTCGCCGCAGCAATATATGGGAATGAGTTCATGCCTGAGCGCCTGCTGTATCTTTTTACCGATCAGCTGGTCGTGCTCCCCGAAATAAATACGCCGCTCGGAATGTCCCAGAATAACATATTCCGCCCCTGTGGAGCGGATCATGGCTGCTGAGATCTCACCGGTATAAGCGCCTGCCTCATGTTCGCTCAGGTTCTGTGCACCACAGCTGAAATCATGTTCAGTGGCAACATCAGTGGCCAGTTCAAGGTAAAGGGCCGGCGGACAAACAACCACTTCAACATCTTCAGGGCGTCCGCTGATCAATGCATCTGCAATGCCAAAAAGCAGGTCCTCTGCCTCTTTGAATGTTTTATTCATTTTCCAGTTGCCGGCAACAATTTTCTTTCTCATAATTCAGATTTTAAACAGTTTAAGAATTCAGGCCAGCCTCACGCGCGGATCAAGCAGACCGTAAATAATATCCACAAAAATATTAATAATCACCAACATAACTGCAATGAAAAGCACGGCACCCATTACTACCGGGAAATCATACTTTTCAAGACCGTTCACGATGACAACGCCAATGCCTTTCCAGTCGAACACGTATTCCACAAATACAGCCCCCGCCATCAGCGAGGCAAACCATCCCGAGACAGCCGTTACCACAGGATTCAGCGCGTTGCGGAGGGCATGACGCGTGATCACCCTGTAATAGCTCAGTCCTTTAGCCCTGGCGGTCCTGATATAATCCTGCGAAAGCACCTCCAGCATCGAATTCCGGGTAAGTCCGGTTATCACGGCAAGCGGCCTGATTCCAAGGGTCAGGGCCGGTAGTATAAGATTTTTAAGATCGGGATATTCGCCCCGTCCGAAATCATCCACTGTGAACAGAGAACCGAACATGTTCAGGCCGGTGTAATCAGCCAGCACAAAAGCAAATATCCAGGCCATCAGGATCGCCGCAAAAAAGGAAGGCAATGACATCCCGAAAACGGAAATAATTAATGAGGCCCGGTCAATCCAGGAGCCTTTCCGCACGGCTGAGACAATACCTGTAAAAATCCCCGCAATGGCAGCAAAACTCATGGCCACCACGGCCAGCAGCATAGTATTGGGAAATGCCTGGGCAATGATTTCCGAAACCTTTCGCTTACTCTGATAAGAACGCCTCAGGTAGGGCTTCTTGAGCAGCACCCGGGCATCACCGGCAGAAACCAATGTGATAAACGGCGCATAACGCGCACTGTCGGGAAACCACATAGCCGAATGATCTGAAACACTATGAAATGAAACCGGAGAAAGATCATTCAAAAACCCGAGATACTGTAACATCAGCGGCCGGTCAAGCCCCAGTTCCCTGTTTATGGCCTCCACCGAGGCCATATCAGCCCGCTGCCCCAGCATCATCCTTGCCGGGTCACCCGGAAGTACATTAAAAAGCAGAAATACAAGGGTAATTACTCCAAAAAGCACAAACAATCCATAGTACAGTCTTTTCAGAATGAATCTGTGCATTACTGCTTATTAAGGGGTTAACCGGGTTAGATGCTCCTGCCTGAATTCAGGATATTCAGGAAAATTGTTAAAATGCCATTTATCGATCACAACCCCGTCCTTAAGCACAAGGAGTCCGGGATTAGCCCTCACCATTGTTTTCAACGCGATATCGTCGGCAAGAAAGAAATCATAATTCAGTCCAAGCGCAGCTTTCAATGAATCAATTTCCGGCTGCAGCGAACTGGTGAGCGCAATAAAGCCATAACCATCCGACTCTGCAAGTGCAGCAAATCCCACCATCTTCTCAAGTGCCTCATTGTCCGCCTTTTCAAGATCCCAGGCCACCAACAGAAACTGAAAATCGGGATTTCTGATAAATGTTTCCGTGTAATCATTGCCTTCGGCATCGAGAATCTGCAGATCGTGCCCCAGGAAGGTGTTCGGATCTTCAACACGCTGGTCAACAAACTCCCACTGCGACATCCATACTGAATCATTATAAGGGTAATCAGGCGACAGATATTCCTTTGTTTCACCGGTGAATTTATTTCTGTAGGTCAGATAATACCTCACAGGCTCCGGATGCTCTACATACATTTTGTTGCCGACCTTCCATTCCATAAAATCTATCAACGGAAGATGCCTGTAGCAATAGATGCTCAAACCAACAAATAACAGGGCTGAAATCAGCGCCGTTCCATAAGAAAACAAATTGCCGAAAAGATCCCTGGTTTTCTTCCGCCAGATAAAAAGCAGCACGGTAAAACCCATTAGAACCAGGTTCTTATAAAACGTCTGCCAGTTCGTTAAAGTGATGGCATCCCCGAAACATCCACAATCGGGAACGGGATTGTAAATAGCGTCAAAAAAAGTAAGGATGGTAAAAAACGTCATTATCCCCATCAGGAGCCAGGCATTTACCCTGGGTTTCAGGTTGAAGAGCACCACAACACCCATCACAAATTCCATGGTACTGAGCAGTATTGAAAGTACCAGCGCCAATGGCATCATCCATTCGGCACCCCAGGCGATAAAATAATCTTCAAGCCGGTAAGCCATACCCAGTGGATCAATGCCTTTTACAAACCCTGAAAAAATAAAAACAAGCCCGACAATGATTCTTGAAATAAGATGCAACAGCTTCATTTTAAGTAACTTTAGTAGATTAACATCAAAACAGATCTCAAGTGTTTATCAATTTTCATTTTTCAATTCACTCAGTTTGATAAGTGCAAACACTGCATAATTGATGATATCATAATAATTGGCATCCACCCCTTCCGAAATAAAGGTTTTCCCTTTATTATCCTCTATCTGTTTGACCCTTAACAGTTTCATAAGAATGATATCCGCAAGCGAGCTGACCCGCATGTTGCGCCACGCTTCTCCGTAATCATGGTTCTTATCCATCATCAGGGATTTAGCCTGAATGACATATTTATCATACAGTTTTTCAACTTCGCCGTGATTCATATCAAGGTCTTCGCTGTCCCCGAGTTCGAGCTGAATCAGCGCAATTACGGCATAGTTCACAATCCCGATAAACTCAGGCCATTCGTCTTCCCCTATTTTGTGTGTCCCTTTTCCCTGGATACTCCGGATACGGTTGGCTTTGATGTAGATCTGGTCGGTAAGCGATTCAGGCCTCAGCACCCTCCAGGCAGTCCCGTAATCTTTCATCTTGGTTAAAAATATATCTTTGCATGCAAGTATTGCCGAGTGGTATTGTTCGTTGGTGCCCACAGTCATATTTTTCTGATTATTATATAGTTAATCTTTCTTGTAATGCCGGTTTCTTCAACCAATTCGCCCGATAAAGGTACAGATTTTTCGCAAAAGCGTGTACTCAGATGTGGAAGGTTACAGCTCGACCTCTCTGAAGCGGTTGTGATGGGAATTCTGAACATCACTGCTGATTCGTTTTTCGATGGCGGGAAGTACCTCTCTGAAACGGCCATGCTCAAACGGGCCGAAACCATGCTTGATGAAGGGGCTGCGATCATAGATATCGGAGCCGTCTCCACAAGACCCGGATCAAAGGCCGTCTCAGCCGCCGAAGAATTATCCCTGGTCGCAAAATCGGTAAAAACCATTGCCGGTCATTTTCCTGAAGCCATTATTTCTGTTGATACCTACCGTTCGCAGGTGGCACGAATGGCCGCAGCGCAGGGGGCACACATCATCAACGACATTTCCGGAGGAACCATGGATCCGCTGATGCATAAAACCCTTGCCGCACTGGATGCTGCTTATGTATTAATGCACATTCAGGGAACACCGGAAAACATGCAGGACAACCCGGAATATGAAAATGTCGGCAGGGAAGTTGCCCGGTTTTTCGACCGGCAGCTGGAAAGCCTGACATCCCTGGGCAAGTCAAATATCATTCTTGATCCTGGATTCGGCTTCGGAAAATCGGTTGCCCATAATTATGAACTGCTGAATAATCTTGAAAACTTTTGCAATTATCCCTATCCCTTATTGGCAGGAGTTTCCAGAAAATCGATGATTAACCGGGTTTTAAACACCTCTCCCGCCGGAGCGCTGAACGGAACCACCGTGCTGAATACCATTGCCCTGCTGAAAGGAGCCCTGATTCTGAGGGTACATGATGTTAAACCGGCAACAGAAGCCATTAAATTGGTTGCTGCCATGAAAAAATACGGCTGAAAATAGCTAAGTTTGCAAAAAAGTAACGCTGTAATGCCCGAACTGCTGATTCCTTTCTTTATCAACCTGCGCCTTCTTGATATCATTGATATCCTGCTTGTTGCGTTTATGCTTTACGAGTTATACAACCTGGTAAAAGGCACGGCAGCCATCAATATTCTGCTCGGGATTGTTGCGATTTTCCTTGCCTGGCGACTGGTGAGAATCCTTGAGATGGAACTGTTGACGGAGATACTGGGAGCATTCATCAGCGTAGGATTCATCGCTTTGATTGTAGTGTTTCAGCCCGAGATCAGAAAATTTCTCTTGCTGTTGGGAACACCGGCGTTCATCAGAAAAAACCACCGCCGATTCCTGTTCTGGAAGATCCGGTATGCAAACGATGAAAACCTGAGCATTGACCCCATCGTACAGGCTTGCCACAAAATGGCCAATTCAAAAACAGGCGCGCTGATTGTGATCGGAAAAATTCATGAACTTGAAGAATATATCAATACAGGCGAAATTCTGGATGCCAAAATTTCGGAACAACTCATCGAAAATATCTTTTTTAAAAATTCGCCTTTACATGACGGGGCCGTTATCATCATCAACAACAAGATCAAAGCAGCCAGTTGTATTCTTCCTGTTTCAAAAAGCGAGGAACTGCCGGTACATGTCGGACTAAGGCACCGTTCCGCAGTAGGAGTTACTGAAAAATCTGATGCCATTGCCATTGTGGTATCCGAACAAACGGGTAAAATTTCCTGGGTGAAGGAAGGTAAGATGAGCCCCGGGATTCAGCCTTCGAAACTCAAAACACTGCTCGAGGAAGAATTCAACCCCGATGCGGGAAACAACCGGAAATAAGAATACAGGATTCCGAAAACCCCCTGATTTACTATTGAGGCTCCTTTGTCAGGGATAACTCCCGGACTATAAGTTGTTGGTTTTTTTCGGTTACAATGAATTCTTATTCATCGTTGACATACAGGGGCGATCGGTCAGAAATAATCCCAAATCAGTTACCCGCCTGCGCCGCGGCACGGGCTTCAAATTCCCTGATCAGTTCTTCGGGTGACTTGCCGAGATTATCAATGGCTGCCTGAGCATCATCAGCAAGTTCATGTTCAGGGAAACGGGAAAGAAAATCCTGGTAAGTTTTGAGTGCCAGCCCGAGGTTACTCAGCTGATTCTCATAGATGTATGCTTTCAGAAAAATTGCTTCAGGTATCCGGGAGTCTTTCGGGTATTCATTCAGCATACGATCGGTCAGCTGCATCGCCTTTGCGCCATTGTTCACCCCCATACTCAGATTTATTGCCTTATAGAGATATAGCGGCGCCATGGAATCAGCAGGATGATTATCCACAAAAGCCGTATATGCATCCAGCAGGCTTGCCAGTTTTTCAGGATCAGGACGTGCAGCCTGATCTGTCAGGTCTTTCTCAAGGATTTCTATCCCGGCAATTTCTTTTTTAATTCCCGGTTTACAGGAAAATGCAAAGATCATGAGCATGCCGGCAGCCAACGGTAAAAAAGTTCTTTTCATTCCAGGTAAAAATTAGGTTACACAAACTCAGTAAATATTTGAAGACCAGAGAACCTGCCCTGATAAATGCGCTATCTCCGGTACCGCTGCCGATCCTGACCAGGAAGGTTCAGCGCTGCTTTTTTTGCCTTCGCATCAGGTAACGGACCCATACAGCTTATCCGGAAAAAGTTTTATCTTTTTTTCGCCAGGGGGAAAATCATCCTGTAATCCGTTTTCACCAGGCCTTTCGTAATATCGGTCAACTTTCGTTTCAGCATAATTTTACGTAACGGATTGATTCTGTCGACAAACAACACGCCCTCAAGATGGTCGTATTCGTGTTGCATCACCCTTGCCAGTACCCCGCTGATAACTTCATCATGATAATTAAATTGTTCATCGTAGTATTGAATGCGAAGCTCGGTTTTTCTGAGTACATCTTCCCTGATATCCGGGATGCTCAGGCAACCTTCGTTAAATGACCACTCTTCTCCCCGCTCCTCAACAACCCGGGGGTTGATAAATACCCTTTTCAGGTTTGTTTCACCCGGGAAATCCTCCGCATACGGTGTTGCATCAATGACAAAAAGCCTTATGCTTCTGTTTACCTGAGGGGCAGCCAGGCCCACACCATTGGATGCATACATGGTTTCAAACATATCCGCAATAAACTGCTGAAGATCAGGATAATCCTTATCAATGACTTCGGCTTTTTTCCTGAGCGTCGGATGCCCGTAGGCAACAATCGGCATGATCATTTTTTCAGGGGTCTTTAAATTTCGTTACTGAATACTTATTTAACAATTCAGTCCCGGGAAAGGTTAAACGATTGTATTTCCAGAAATGACTGAAGTATAATGGCGGCACTTACCATGTCAACAATACTCTTATCCCGCCGGTCCTTTTTCTTTAATCCTGACTCAAGTATGCTGCGCTGGGCCATTTTGGAGGTAAACCGTTCATCAACCCGCTTAATCAGCATTCCGGGAAATTCACGGGCAAGTTGCCTGATAAAAGGATCGATAAACTTTACCGATTCCGATGCCTGATTATTCATCTGCCGCGGCTCACCCACAACAATAAGATCCACTTTTTCCCGCCGCATGTATTCTTTGAGAAAAACGATGATGTCTTTTGAATGAACAGTTGTGAGCGGAGTGGCAATAATCCGGTCTTCATCGGTAACTGCAAGCCCTACCCTTTTTTGCCCGTAATCAATCGCCAGTATTCTTCCCAAAGTCTTGTTATTTAATGTAAATCGCTGCCATTTGGCGGTGCAAAATTAGCAATAAAGCCAATAAGGAATAAAAAATAGCTAAATTTGACCCATAATTCATTGAAAATGCAACTGATTCAACAAACAATTGAAAATGCCTGGAATGACAGGAAGTTACTCGGGCAAAGCCAGACCAGGGAGGCTGTGAACGAGGTAATTGCCCGGCTTGATGAAGGAAGCCTGAGGGTTGCCGCCCCTGGCAATGACGGCTGGGTTGTGAATGAATGGGTAAAGAAAGCAGTAATATTGTATTTTCCCCTGCGCCGGATGGAAGTAATGGAAGCCGGTCCGCTGGAGTTTCATGATAAAATCCCCCTGAAGCATAATTATGCAGAACTGGGGGTAAGGGTGGTTCCGCATGCCGTTGCCCGTTACGGTTCCTACCTGGCTCCAGGAGTAATCATGATGCCGTCCTATGTAAACATCGGCGCTTTTGTCGGTAGCAATACCATGGTAGATACCTGGGCAACCGTTGGCTCCTGCGCCCAGATAGGTAAAAATGTTCATTTATCGGGAGGTGTTGGCATCGGAGGTGTGCTGGAGCCGGTACAGGCCTCACCGGTAATAATTGAAGATGATTGTTTTATCGGATCACGCTGTATTGTGGTGGAGGGCGTGCATATCGGCCGCGAAGCGGTGTTGGGCGCCAACGTGGTGATTACCCGGAGCACACGCATCATCGATGTTTCAGGCGAAACACCGGTGGAATATAAAGGTTACATTCCTCCGAGGGCAGTGGTAATCCCGGGATCCTATCCCAAACAATTCCCTGCAGGAGAGTTCCAGGTTTCCTGCGCCCTGATCATCGGGCAGCGCAAAGCATCTACAGACCTGAAAACCTCGCTGAACGACGCCTTGCGGGACTATGGAATACAGGCGTGAAAATTAATCATAATCGTTGAATTGAGCAGATCTGCCCGAAAACCACAAACCGACCATCGTGCTGAATAAGATTCTGATCATACAGACCGCATCAATTGGCGATGTAATACTGTCGGCTGCCCTAGCCGAAACACTGCATCAGGCGCTGCCGCATGCAGAAATCAGTGTCCTTGTCCGAAAAGGGCATGAGCCGTTGTTTCACGGACACCCGTTTCTACATCAGGTGCTGGTTTGGGATAAGAAAGGGTGGAAATACCTCCACCTGCTGAAACTGATCCTGAAAATCAGAAACATCCGTTTTGATGCGGTCATCAATGTACAAAGGTTTGCATCATCGGGTTTGGTGACTGCACTTTCCGGTGCAGCAATCAGATCCGGATTCATTAAAAATCCTTTATCTTTCTGCTTCACAAAGAAGTCTGAACATCGCATCGATATAGCTGAAAATCCTGAACATGAAATTATCAGGAACCACCGGCTGATAGATCATCTGGTTGCCGGCGGGCCATCGCGCCCCCGCCTTTATCCGGCTGAAGCGGACATTGAAACAGCCAGGCACTGGACAAAAGGAAAATTTATTACGATTTCGCCCGCATCGCTCTGGTTCACCAAACAATACCCTGAACATAAATGGGTTGAGCTTACCAACAACATTCCTTCAGGTATTGCTGTTATATTATTAGGGTCAGCAACCGACACCGGACTCTGCGCAAGGATTGCCGGCAAATCGGAAAGGAACGATATCGTTAACCTGGCAGGCAGGCTCTCTTTATTGCAATCTGCAGCCCTGATGCAGTTTGCCGTAATGAACTATGTGAACGATTCGGCGCCCCAGCATCTGGCTTCGGCCGTGAATGCCCCGGTTGCAGGTATCTTCTGCTCTACGGTACCAGCTTTTGGCTTCGGGCCTTTGTCGGATGTTTCGCATATCATTGAAGCCGGACCAAGTCCCGCATGCAGGC
>JAMLHF010000072.1 GCA_023957275.1 Lentimicrobium sp.
CATCATATTGCTTGGCTTTGAGTTGAATGCAAGTATTTCGGTGGCAGGAAAGAATAAAAAGCCATTGTAGCAGGCCATAAAACAAGCAGCAGTCAGATTTAAGATGATTTAAAAAAAACGATCATATCGCAAAGTGCCCTTTAAAGACAAATATGACAATCCGATAAATATTAACATTTAATTCTTCAAACGATGAGATTAAGAAACTGTGTTACCTGTGTTTTACTCGTGATGAATGCGCTGTCCTCTGCTCAGACAGACTCTATTTCAACCAATATTTATCAGTATAACGGGAATCTCGGGATAGGAACTGCTTTCCCTGGATCAAAGTTTACGCTGGTTACTGACGAGGTTGTGACATACCCTCAATTTGGGATCATGAGTATCAGGAATAATCATTATGCAACTTATGACGGGTTTTCTGCGAGTGATATTCACTATGTGGGAAGCCTGATCAATGGCCGGCGGTCGCGCGGAACGGTTGATTTCCCTCAGGATGTGGTTACAGGTGACCGGTTGACAGGAATCGTTTCATCCATGTTTTACAACAACGAGTTCAGGTTTAATTCGAGTATATTGTTTTACGCAGGTAGGGGACTTGACTATGGCAGTTATCCGTCATATATCGTTTTCAATACTACAGACCGTTATGAAACGGTAAGTTCCGAGCGGATGAGACTTGCTGAAAACGGATATCTGGGTATCGGAACCGGAGATCCGGCTGCCAGACTTCAGATTGCAGATGGTGATATATATCTTGAAGATATTAACAGGGGGATTATCATGAAATCACCGGATGGACAATGCTGGAAAGGTGTGATGAGCAATGAGGGCAACCTGGTGTTTTCTGCTGTTGATTGCCCGGAATATGTTCCTGTCAATTCGAAAATCACCGTTAAAAATAATGTTGAAACGGTAGTTTTTCCCAATCCGGCAAGAGATGTGCTGAATGTATCATTAAGTGATGTTTATAATGGTGTAATTCATTACTCAGTTCAGGATATCAATGGCAGGATTTGCCTTTCTTCGGCCGCTGGTCCGGGTAATTTTCTCATTGATTTGAATCGACTCAATCCTGGTCCATATGTCCTGAATGTAAGAGACAGGTATGGTGAAATTATTATTTCCGAAAAGATTGTAAAACAATAGTTGGTGTCATGTTTTGCTGATAGTCTGACGTTTTCCGGCATATACACAGGCCATTTTGTGCTTATTTTATGAAGATATTTCTAGGATCACGGCAAATGCGCTTATTTTGCGTTTCTTTTCATCCCTCTAGGAGAAAATGAAGCTATCCGGATGTGTGCAGGGTGGCGATGGTTTTAATACGTGACATAAAAGGATTATTCAGTATTCATTTATTATTGGTTCTCATTACTGTCCCATTAAAATATTAAAAAGTTCTTTGAAATATTTGAAATTTAGTTAGTTACATGCGTTTTTCGATTAAACGGATTTCAATTTGCACATTTGCAGTTCTTAGAAAAAATTGCAAATGCATAAGGATAAATACGTTTTCGCCCAGCTAACATCTTTCTTGGATAGGAATAAGTTCAACTATATTGTCCGCAAATATGACGGGGACAGATATGTTAAACACTTCACTTGTTGGAACCAACTTCTTTCCCTGATGTTCGGACAATTGTCAAACCGTGAAAGTCTCAGGGATTTGGTTGTCGCGCTTGACGCCCATCACTCCAAAGCTTATCATTTGGGTTTGGGCAAGAACGTATCAAAATCATCTCTGGCCAGAGCCAATCAAGACAGGGACTACCGCATCTTTGAAGAGTACGCTTATTATCTGGTAAACGAGGCCAGACATAAACGGGCTTCTGACATCTTCAAACTTGGGGGCAATGTCTACGCTTTTGATTCAACGACGGTTGACTTGTGCCTTTCCGTGTTCTGGTGGGCAAAGTTTCGCAAGAAAAAAGGCGGGATCAAAGTGCATACATTATATGATGTGGAGACAAAGATACCGGCGTTTTTCCATATCACCGAAGCTTCGGCGCACGACTCTACCGCGATGAAAGAAATCCCCTATGAACCAGGATCATATTACATATTTGACCGTGCGTACAACCACTTCAAGATGTTGTACAAGATTCATCGGATAGAAGCTTTCTTCGTTGTCAGGGCAAAGAATAACCTCCAATACAAGACAATCAAATGGAAAAGAAGGTTGCCCAAGAACGTGCTTTCAGATTTAACTGTTGAATTGACGGGGTTTTATCCCAAACAATATTATCCAGAGCAACTTCGATTGGTCAAATATTGGGATGAAGAACAAAAACGCGAGCTGGTATTCTTGACCAACGCCACGCACGTTTCAGCGCTTCAAGTCGCCGAACTTTACAAGAACCGCTGGCAAGTCGAGCTTTTCTTCAAATGGCTGAAGCAACACCTGAAAATCAAGAAATTTTGGGGAACTACAGCAAATGCAGTTCGGATCCAAATCTACGTCGCTATGTGCACGTACTGCCTAGTAGCGATCGTCCAAAAAGACATGCGACTCGACAGAAGTACATACGAGGTCTTGCAGATCTTGGGCATATCATTAACAGATAAAACCAATCTTCTGGATCTGTTCGATAGAACTAAATTTCAAAATGACAAAGAACGTTTTAGGCTTAATGAGCCAAATTTGTTTAATTTTTAATAACGTCCCAGTTTTAATGGGACACTAGTGATAATATATCAGAAAGAAACCGGTTCACAGAGAAACCATGACTTGTTCCTTTCTTTCGCAGGAAATGTTCCCAATAAAACGAACCGGAAACCAGAAGATTTTCTGACCCCGGCGGGGTCGCATGATTACAGAAATGCAGCGTGAATTAAAATTCCGGACCGCCCGGGCGCGTCTATTTTACATTGCTGATCCTTTTCTCCGAACACCCGACTTTTCCGGATTCATACTTTTGTCATAAAATTATGTAATTTCCCCGCCATCGGCGGATCGTATGCTTCCAGATATAAGAAATGAATGTATTTGAAGCGTTTCATTCCGGCCATTAAACACTCGGGGTAAAACCTTGTTTATAAGAAATAGCCCTCACACCATTATTATAAGCCATATGCCCAACCGACTGATCAACGAAACGAGTCCTTACCTGCTTCAGCATGCACACAATCCGGTTGACTGGTATCCTTACGGGGAAGAAGCGTTTGCCGCGGCGCGTGAGCGTAACCGGCCGCTGCTGATCAGTATAGGATATTCGGCCTGCCACTGGTGCCATGTGATGGAACATGAGAGTTTCAGCAAACCTGAGATCGCGGAAGTGATGAACCGGCTGTTTGTGTGCGTGAAGGTTGACCGGGAAGAGCGGCCGGATGTTGACCTGCTTTACATGAACGCCGTTCAGTTGCTGCATAACAGCGGAGGATGGCCGCTCAACTGCTTCGCCCTGCCCGACGGCAGTCCGTTCTGGGGCGGCACCTATTTCAGGCCCGCGCAATGGGCTGATTTGCTGATACAAATTTCAGATCTGTATGACAACAGCCATGAAGAACTGAAAATACAGGCTTCCAGGCTTATGGAAGGCATCAGCGGGCAGAACATGGTGGAGGCGCCAGCCAACCCCTCAGGCATTGACCGTGCTTATCCTGATGAGACCTATGAGCAGCTTTCGTTGCGGTTCGACGGCATAAACGGCGGAATGACCGGCGCCCCGAAATTTCCCATGCCGGTAGTATGGCAATTTGTGCTTGATTATTATGACCTCTCCGGAAAAACCGAAGCCCTTGATTACGCGCTCAAAACGCTGAGAGCCATGGCCATGGGCGGCATTTACGATCAGATAGGGGGAGGATTCGCACGCTACAGCACCGATGCGCACTGGAAAGTCCCCCACTTTGAAAAAATGCTGTACGACAACGCCCAGCTTATTTCATTGTATGCTAAAGCCTTCCGTATCAGCGGCCATAAAGAGTTGCTTGAAATTATTCAGCAATCGATCTCTTTTACTGAACGTGAACTCACTTCTCCGGAAGGTGCATTTTATGCCGCGCTGGATGCCGACAGCGAGGGAGAAGAAGGCAGGTTTTACGTCTGGACCAGGGATGAAATCATGAATGTATTGCCGGAATACGGAGCGTTGCTTTCGGAATACTGGGGCATCGATCAGGAGGGTCGATGGGAACACGGCCGCAACATCCTGCTGCGGCCACTTACCGACGAGGTGTTTGCTACCAGACAGCACCTCAGCGCCGAGGAGCTGAAACAGCTGGTACGTATGGCCTCTGCCCTCTTACTGAAAGAAAGGAACAAACGCGTCAGGCCCGGCCTTGACGACAAGATACTGATTTCATGGAACAGCCTGATGATCAAGGCGTATGCCGATGCTTACCGGGTAACGCAGCACCAGCCCTGGCTCGATGCCGCGTTGAAAGCAGCCCGATTCAGCGAAAAAGAAATGATTCGGGAAGATGGCAGCCTGCTGCGCACCTGGAAAAACGGGAACGCGAGAATCGAGGGTATACTGAATGACTATGCATACCTGGCCGAGGCTTTTATTACACTTTATCAGGTCAGTTTTGACGAAGGATGGCTGCACGCTGCAAAACGGTTGACTGACAATGTGCTGCGTACTTTTGGTGATGCAAACTCCCCCCTCTTCTGGTTTTCGGCTGATCATCCCGGCGCAGGGCCGGAGGTTGTGCGGGTGATAGAAACCACTGACGGGGTTGAACCCTCAGGGAATGCCGTTATGTCAAAAGTATTGCTGTTTCTGGGCCATTACTTTTCGGAAAATACGTATACAGACAGGGCCGAAAAAATGATTCAGCGGATGCAGACAAGGATAAATGCCTATCCCCAGGCCTATGCCTGCTGGGCCTCATCGGCTATGCTGCTTGCCTCCGGTATCCGCACCCTGGTGATTACCGGCCCTGAAGCTTTTGATTTTGCCAGGACACTTTTCGCAAAACAAACGGCTTCAACGCTCCTGGCTGCCTCCAGCTCACCTTCAGACCTGCCGATATTTGAAAACCGGTTTAAAGACGGTGAAACCCTGATCTACCAGTGCCTTGGATCTGTCTGCCAGGCCCCGGTTTCAAATCCTGATCAGGTTGATCATCATTTACTTTAAAACAACTGATTTATCAGCAAATCTTTAAATAAAAGCCTGTATTTAAAGGGTTTCAGCCTTATAAGTGAATGTACGCATTGATAATTCACAAAAAATTAATAAAAAATCAGTATTTACACCTATTGCATTTTAATTTTTTGTATTTAACTTTACACTTCCTAAGAAATTAATTTTTGTATTGAATTTCAGCGGCTGTTCCTTACCGGCAGCCGTTCATTCTCTGAAGCTGTTTTGGTATCAGTTTCTGATTAAACTTAACCAATTTGCCGGATGCGTATAGCAGCAGACATCAGGATATCCATTGACCAGCCTTGCAAAGGGTTCAGATTCTATATCCTGAACAAGGGAAGGGAAATGAGCTTATGCGGCAGCATCTCGAATGAGGTATCTCAACACAGGATACTGATTCATGCAGAAGGAGAAGAGACCACCGTGCAGAAATATATTGAACTGATTTCGAAGGGAAGTCCATATTGCAAAGTACTCAGCATCAATGCCACACCCGGCGAAGTCATCCATTGTTCACGGTTCGACATCATCAATCAGGAACCCCGGCCCATACGCTCCATTGCACCGGATGAAAGACCACGCCGTTTTGCTTTTAAAATCGGCATCTTCGGATTATAATTTCCGCCTTCACCCCCTAAATGATTCTATTTCCGGACCCTGTATATCACGGCAGGCGCGACCTGATTAATACCAAAGCATTCGCAAACCCGCCGCTGAAAGCCCAAAGCACCCGCGTCCCTTCAGACACTAAAGGCTTTCCCGCGAGCAGGTCAGGTATAGATTCAGTTTCCCGGAATACCGGTACGGTGAAGAAAGGCAAAATATGACGGGTTGATGCCGGTGTTGAATGAAAACTGAAGTTTTCCGGTTTTGTCGAATGCATAAACGCGCCCTGTTCCGGTAAAATTCAGGGCATCCGCAATGTAAATCATCCCCGTCACCGGGTCGCAGGCTATGCCGTAAGCAACGAGAATATCTGTGCCATCTTTGATAAACTGCTCATCCACCAATTGCATGGAAAGTGTATTTACGACCAACACCGTGCTTTTACCGCTGTTCCAGTCATAATTATATACATAGGCAGTATCGCCTGCCACTGTAAAGCCCAGGGCTTCAAAACCGCCGAAAGTTTTTACCAGGTTACCCAAGGTATCCATCACCTGCAGATGGCTCTTCACATCTCCGTAATTACCTCTTGAAATCAGGTAAAGGTGGCCGTGACCATCGGGCCGGATGGTATACGGATTGATGCCTACCGTAAAACGCGATACTTCCGAAAACGTCTCCGGATCAATCACCGACACGGTGTTGTCGTAATCCGGGAATGCCAGGCCTCCTGAATTGGAAACCCATATCTTACCATAAGCCGCTGTAATTCCGTCGGGATTTCTGCCGGCTTCAATCAACCTGACTACCTCTAACCGGGCAGTGTCGATCACAGCCACGGTGTTATCAAAATTGCACACGAAGACATATTTCCCATAGGGGGCAATTTTCCTTGGCTGCCGCGGCTTGCTGCCGTCAAAAAGCGGGATCCGGCCGAGGCTGACCCCCGAGACCGCGTCAGCTACTTCGAGCTGACTTGAAATATTCACCACCATATAAAGCTTTGACCCGTAAATGCAGGCATCACTGCCCGTATCACCCAGTCCGCGACCGTTCTTATTAAAAAAATAGTCCGTTTCAGCCGTTGAATCACTGAAATTATAAAACGTAAGTCCTGCATTGTTCTGGTTAAACAAGCCCTCGTTCAGCACATATATACCGGCAGAATATACGGTTGTATCATTCTCCTGAGGCCGGGGCTGATCAGGTTCCTTGCGGCAGGATGAATGCAGCATCATCAAAGGAAACAGCATTGCCGTCAGCCACAACTGCCGGCACGGTAAGGCCACCGGTTTTATGTAGCACCTGTCTTTGTTCACTGTCATCACTCCGATAAATTTTATCATATCAAAAATCAAAAAGTAAAAGCGCCGCTGACTACAATACCCCTTCCGGGCATCGGAAAACTCCTGATCACCACATAGTCTTTATCAAAAAGATTGGTTACCCCTGCCTTAATCCTGTACTTGTACCTTCCGGCCTCAGGGTTCCATGCTACACCGGCGTCACTGATCCACCAGGAAGGAAGCAGGTTCTGCGGAATATTTTCGGCTGAAACATACCTGTAACCATTGAAAAGAACGTTGTAGTCGAGTGAAAATGCCCGGTAACCGAATTGAAACATGGCAGAAAAGGTTTCATAGGGGATATAAGGGATCTGATTTCCGTAGACTGAAGAATTTTTATCGCTGATATCACTGGCTTTCTGGAAGGTATAGGCAAGGTTCACTGAAATTCTGCTGCGCCGGTTCATTGCCGCAGTGGCATCTAACTGAAAGTCCAGCCCCCCGGTGCTGACTTCACCGATATTCTGCATCGACCATACAAAAAGGTTCTGCGTGGGGATGGCAACAATCTTATTATGAACCCTGTTGAAAAAAGCATCGGCGCTCAGCCTGAGCAGCACGCCTTTGAAAGGCGCGTATGATCCCAGTATACCGGTGTTCAGCTGTTGCGCACTTTCGGGGAAGAGTCGGGGATTCCCGACCAGGGCATAGTATAATTCGTTGAATGCCGGCATCCTGAATGAGTGCTTGTACATCATCCTGAGCCTCAGCGAAGGGACATCAGCAATCCTGACCGAAACTGAGAAGTAGGGAGATACTTTATGCGTAAGGTCTTCTTCGGACGAATTTTTCCCGCTGTCCTTGATGACACTTGCCAGAATTCCTGCTTCGGCGCCGGTATTCCTGGTTTGATGGGCCAATATTGCCGACAACAGAAAACTGCCCCGCCACGGATCAGTTTTGTATTGGCTTCCCGAAAAGGTATTCAGGATGAAATCCGATGCCAGTGAAGCGGAGAAATGCCTGCCGAGCGCAATTGTGCCTGCCTGCGACAGGTAAAATTCCTGCTGGAGGTAGCGGTTGTCAAGACTGTAGGTGTAACCAAGATAATCGGGATCGAGATAGCGGAGCCAGGCATACGACCAACCGGCATTGGTAAGCAGTGAAACCCGCTTTTTTTCAGACATCAGCTGAAACCCCAGGCTCAGATCCTTATTGGTCAGCCGCTGTGAGGCATGTGGATTATAAAACACCACAGCGCCGGGAAGTCCGCGTTCGGCGTTGTAAAATCCAGCAAATACGCGTAATTCGGTGCTGTCGCCGGGCCTGGCAAAAAACCTGAGATTTGCCGACAGCGAGGTCAGGTCGCCATTGCCGCGTTTGAGGGTTTCAGATCCGGCAGGCCCGTTGTCAACCAGGTAGGAATAATCCCCTTTTGAAAAGAGCGGATTTACGTCTATGCCAATCCATGAGTCCTGCCCGGTTTTGTGATCCAGCCTGAAAAACGGATTGAACAGTCCGAACGATCCACCCTTAATGCCGATGTTGCCTCTTGTTTTATACTTCCCGAAGTCGGGCCTGATGCTCCTCAGGTTGATGATGCTGGCACCTGCACGCGCCCTTGCCGGCATGGGCTCACTTCCTCCACCTCCCACGTTCAGGCTGACTTCCTCAAGATTCCCCAGCGGGAACTTACCCAGGTCGGGCTGACCGCTGGCGATGTCCGAAACCGGCGCCCCGTCGATAAAAACACCGGTATGCTGAGCGCCGAGGCTTCTGACCATAACGGTCTTCAGCCCCCCCGCCCCACCGTAATCGCGCAGGGTAACCCCCGAAAATGTCCTGAGGGCATCCGCAACCGAATTTCCGGCAACAGCAGCAATCTGATTACCCGACAAACTCTGCATCGGAAAAGACGAGAGCTCTTTCCGGCTGATTTTTTCCGAGGCTATCTCAACCCCTTTAAGCAGAAGCGTATCGGAAACCGGCTCCTGGGCCGTTGCCCGGATGATCAGGACAGCCAGCAGCAACACGGTTACCGTTACATTTCTTCTCATTGGTCAACAGATTTTTATCGTTGAGAATACTATTGCTTAACGATCTTCTTAATCGAAACGCCCTTTTCGCTGATCAGTTTCAGCAGGTAGATGCCCGGCTGCAGACCGGCAAGCGAAACTTCAGCCATATCGGTTAAAAGCATTGTTTCCAGAACCATTTTCCCGTTCATTCCGGTCAGCTGCAATTCACACTGTGCGCCGTTTTCAATAAAGAGTGATCCTGAAACAGGATTGGGATAAGCCCGGAATGTAAATGTTTCAGGAGAAACAATTCCAACATTCGAAAGTACCGAAACATTGAAAATGTCTGTCACGCTCAGCCCGGCAGCGGTAGCCACAACAGAAACTTCGCCTGAGCCGGAAGCATCTGCGCTAAAGGTGAGCAGCAGTTGATTCCCGGTAATCTCTGCAGCAATCAGTTCCGGATTGGAATTGCCTGCTATTTCATACGCAAGATCTCCCTGCACGGAGTAAAAATAGTCGTCAAGCATTACAGTAACAGGATCTGCATTGACGGCCACTTCATGATCGGGGAGCCAGGCTGTCAGCACAGGTCCCTGCGTATTCAGAACGGTAAGATTATCCATGCAGAAATAAGCCGGTGTGTTGATGCCATAGTCTCCCGAATCGGATGATTCGAGGATGAAATGGAGCGATTTCACCGCGCCAAGGGGCTGCAGGTCCACCCAGCGCCAGTCATCCTGAATATAGTCAAGGGCATTGTCTTCATTTCTGAAATCAGCCAGGTAGTGCGTAATCTCCTGGGTCACGCTGTTGTCGGCCCTTAGCCCCCATACCTTCAACCTGAACCAGTCAGGATCATTGCCGGACTCACCCCCGAACTTTTTGTTGAACAGGGTTCCGTCACGCATGGTAATGTAAGCCATATCCGTGTTGGCAACATAAAAGCCGCCGAACAGGACTTCACTTCCATCCGTCGTTTGAATTACCGAAGGAATGGGATCATAGGTCCCGGTCATCCAGTCGGAACTTACGTAAGTAATGGCAAAGACCGAAGAATCTGCTTCAATGCCTCCCCTGCTTACGGCAACAAACTGATCATCGTTGTATGTACCGTTCAGCGTTACCCTGTTCGAATAGGTAAAACCCGACCAGGAGCCCGAACTCCCTTCATAAAGGAAACTCAGGGATCCACTTGTAAAATTTCCCGCAGATTCAGGCAAAAAATAACTGTCGGGTTCAAGATTCAGATCTTCAAAACCTGCAACCTCATTCAACACATTGGCATTGATCACCGCCACCCCGTCCAGGTCAAAACCGCCCGAATTAAAAGGAGTCGGGAAAGGTTCGTTGACAATGTGGCCTTCAGAATCAAAAGTGGCATATTCAGGATCGATACAACCCACTGCATCAAGAATTCTGACAAAACGGACGGCAAAAAGATCCACCATCGGATCATACTCCAGGTCGCTGAGATCGAAAGGGGTGCCGAATCCCTGGCGGTACTTGCCGGCGAGGTTGTGAAGCATGGTGGGGTCCAGCTCATCCCAGGCACCTTTCTGAACCTCAGATGGCGTCAGCGAAACTGATGGAAAGCGGCTGTAATTCACTCCATCGGAGCTCACTTCAACAAACGCAAGTTCAAGAAAAGTATCGCCGAATGAATTTTCAAAAACCGCGAAATCAGGGCCCGGACCATTCACGATCAGGCGGTCGAAAGTAAGGGTAGCCACCCCCCCGTCGCCAAGACTTACCACACCGGTTGAAGTACCCTCGCCCGGCCCCATGGCGTTATAATGCCGGCCATAGGAGGCCTTGTTTGAGCCAAGGTTATACACACCGGTATCGCTGATCTGGATATAACCGCGTACAACTTCGGCCCCGGTGGCCCATGACCGGATAATACTGCTGTCCATGGCAATGGCAGTACTCCCGGGCTGTCCGGCAGCCGGTGCATAAGGTCCCTGTGCAAATGTTAATGAGGTGAGCAGTGTAAATACCGCGAGAAGTCTGGTTTTAATCATGATGAGTAGATTAGATAATAAGTCCGTTAATAATTAACTGATGATTTATGCTGATTTCAGTGCAGGGATTCGGTTGACCGCCAGTTCATACAGATAGAATATGGCGAAACCGTAAATCAGGTCACCTGCCAGGGTATTCCTGAAAAAAGGGATCGCTGCAGCGTAACAGGCGGCAAGTCCCCCGCCGGTGAGCGGATAAAGACCCCCGGAAAGCCAGACCCCAAAGTTGGAAATCAGAAAGAAAATAACCGAAGCCGACAGGGACGTGAACAGCAGTCTTCCGGGTGATAACTTCCGCAGGGCAACGGAGCCCAGCATGACGATCAGGGCAAATGCAAGGTAGGTGAAAAAGGCGCCATCGTAAAAAGCAACCAGCCGTCCAAAGAAAGCATAGTTCAGGAACAGGTCGCTGATCCATACCGCAGCAAGCGGGATAAGATAAGCCGAAAAACGGCTTTTGTAGCGGGCACCGCCGAAAAGCGCAAGGGCCGCCACCGGCGAAAAGTTAAAGGGATGCGGCAACAAGCGGCTGAAAGCCAGCATCAGCACCAGGGCAGTGATTACAGCAAACTGCAGGGTGATTTTTCCATGGTTCATTACAGGATTTTTTTAATTAATTTCTGAATCATTCAACGTTCTTCAACACATACAGCAGGCATACATGAAACTGATCCGCGCCATGCAGGCCGCACGCCTTTTCATTGCAGGTTGCGCAACTTCCGGCTTTGATCATTTCAACAAATGGATTATGCAGTAACGCTGAAAACCTGATTCAAAAACGACCGGTAAAAAAAAGTGAATACGGCCAGGCTTTCCGACAAGCAGTTCATTCTCCGTAAACTGCAAAATCCACAAGGCAAATGGCAGGTCTTCTGGCTTACTCCGTTTGTTTTCAACGCCTTCCCGTCAGTTTGGGGATAGACAGTGGCATTCTGTTGAAACCGTTTAAAGAGCTTACAGCAGCGGGAACTGCAGCCGAATTGCACGACTTTCCCTATTATCCGTTTCCGGAACCATTGCCCTGCAAAAGTATGAAGATAGATTGATGGAATGCAAATATTTCAGGAAAAGTTTTTGCATCCCCGACCTAAATATCACAGCTTAAACACATTAAACCGGACAAATTAAAATCGGTCTTTATTACGTAACCTGAAAGGCACATACCATATCCAGAATCCTGTAATGGTAAGTACCAGCAGGGCGAGACCGGTAAGGCTGGTATAAATCAGTTTGATATACTCTCCGGGCAAACCCAGTGCATGACCCAGGATGGAACCATCATGAAACTTTTCAATAATATCGGAACGGCGGTGCTCAATCTTCAGCAACTTGCCGGTTGCACCATCAAGCTGAATTCCGTAAAAGTGACCGGAAAAAACAAACTTCACCATTCCATGTTCTTTTCTGACATCAATCCTTTCAAGATCATGTGAAAGCCCCGGGGAAACCGAGTCGCTGAGGATGCTGCATGCATTTATGTACAAACTGTCAAGCGTCAGCCAATCCTTCAGCTCCGTTGAAGTACCCCTCACTGATTCCGGAAGCAGCCATCCCCCGCTGTGCTTTTTCCATCCCAGCATTAGTCCGGTGACAGAAACAATGATAAATACAGCAAACAGACAGATGGCTGACACACGGTGAATACTCCTGAAAAATTTCAAACTCCTGGCCTGACGCTGCTGAGGGATTCTCCGTTTCATCCTGCAAAGCTAAGAAGCCCGGGCTAACGGAGGCATGAATAATTCAGCGAATCATTGTTGTCCGGGGAAATTATTATTATTTGACCGGAATGCATTATAGATGTTGGTTTCAGAAGATTGTAACAGCATACAACTTACTTTTAAATATTTCGCCTCTAAGCGATGCGCTGAGCCTGCCGAAGTGGCACAAAGGCACCAGGTTGCACAAAACCTGTTTATCTCATTTAGTGATACTTAGCGTCTTCGTGTCTTTGTGGCGAATTTTTTCTTTATTTTATCCGGACAATAGTGTTCAGCGAATTGGAAAAATCCGAAGGAATATGGCAAAATAAAAGCATGATTATCAGGCAATAAGCGATAATCTGCGGTCATTGTTAAAAAAAATTGCCTTAGCTCTGCACCTGCATAAAGGCCGGTCAGAACCGTTTCACCCTGCTTCTGCCTTCCCTGTATAGGTCTTCGAGGATCCGGGAAGCGAACTCAAAGCGGTTGTTCAGGATCATCGCGGCAATAATATAAGGCTTGAAGCCAGCTTCCTTATAAGTCTGAATCCGGTACCGCTCAAATACACCGGCGGATACTTCGCCCCGCGCGCACGAAACCCCGGAGATATCAGCCGGAAGACAGTGCATATACAGCGCATTGCCATCACGGGTCAGTTTCATCATAGCTTCATTGCACTCCCAGTTAATGAATCGGGCATTGTTGGCCAGACATTCCTGTTCAAGCGCTTTCAAACCCTCTTTATCGCCTGTCTTAAGCAGCCCGGTGCGCTGTTCCATCACGGCATAGGGCGCCCAGCTTTTCGGATAAACAATGTCGGCGTCGCGGAAGGCTTCTTCCATGGTATTCACCACCCTGAAACTTCCGCCCGATGCTTCAGCCTGCCGCCCTGCCCTATCAACCACCTCCGGGATCAGGTTATAGCCTTCGGGAAAGGCAAGGTCAACCTCCATCCCGAACCGCGTCATCAGACCAATGATACCCTGTGGCACGGAAAGCGGCTTTCCGTAGCTGGGCGAATAAGCCCAGGTCATCGCGATCTTTTTCCCTTTCAGTTTATCCAGCCCCCCGTAAAAATTGACCAGATGCAGCAAATCTGCCATGGATTGGGTGGGATGATCGATGTCGCATTGCAGGTTGATGATTCCCGGCCGCTGCGGCAACACGCCGTTGCTGAAACCGTCGTCGAGGGCAGCCCCCATCTCAAGCATATAGCGATGCCCCTCACCAAGAAACATATCATCACGGATCCCGATAATATCGGTAAGGAAACTGATCATATTCGCCGTTTCCCTGACGGTTTCCCCATGGGCGATCTGCGACTTTGCCTCATCCAGGTCCTGCACTTCAAGACCAAGCAGGTTGCAGGCCGAAGCGAAAGAAAAACGGGTACGGGTCGAATTATCCCGGAAATTCGACACTGCCAGTCCCGAGTCAAAACACCGGGTGGAGATATTCCGGTCGCGCAGATACTTCAACTCGTCAGCTACCAGTAATGTTTGCCGGAGATCGTCCTCCGTCTTGTCCCAGGTCAATAAAAAATCCCTGCCAAACAGTCCTGTTTTCAGACTGTTCAGTTCATCGGTCAGTTGCTGAAATGATTTCATAGATCAGTGATTAATTCCGGACTGGCCTCCAGCATATTTTTTCCCTGCAGGCTTTAACCGGAAACAGTATTAATAATTGTACAACTATTCTGAGCAGTAGTTTGCCTCGTGTAAGGATTTCAGGGCCTCTGAAAAGCGAACGCATATGCGGCATAAAATGCGGAGGCTGTTTCCAGATGCTCTACGGGCACTTTTTCGTCGGGTGCGTGCGCCAGTATTTCATTGCCCGGCCCGAACCCGATAACCGGAATTCCGTATAATCCGTTGATGGTCACTCCGTTGGTTGAAAATGTCCATTTATCCACCAGCGGCTCCCTGCCAAACAATTCCCTGAAAGCCTTCACGCCCTGCATCACAGCCGGGTGATCTTCGGGGATTTTCCACGTGGGATAATATTTCTCCATTCCGTAACGCAGTCCGGTATATGCCATTTCATCGTAATGCAGCACTTCTGCCCTGGCATCCATTCCTTTGATGATTTCCTCAATTTCGGCCACTGCCGTTGCTTTGGTTTCGCCCCAGGTCAGGCGCCTATCGAGGTGCAGACGGGCGAAGTCGGCGACTGCGCATAGCGAAGGGCTGCCCGACCTGATTTCTGAAATGGTCACACTTCCTTTACCAAGGAATTCATCTGCAGGCAGGCGTTCGTTGAGCCTTTCAATTTCGAGGGCGGCACGGGCTGCGGCGTATATGGCATTTTTGCCGCGTTCAGGGGCGCTGCCGTGACAGGAAACACCGTTGAAGGTTACAGCTATCTCCATGCGACCACGATGACCCCGGTAAATATTCAGATTGGTAGGCTCGGAGCTGATGACCATATCCGGCCTCAGCCCCTCCTCTTCCACCAGGTATTTCCAGCACAAACCATCACAATCTTCTTCCATAACACTGCCAACCACGTACAGGGTCAGATCAGCAGGAACACCGGTTTCCTTAAGGATACGCCCGGCTGTTACGGCAGCGGCGGGCCCCCCTTTCTGATCCACGCTGCCCCGGCCATGTACAAACCCATCCCTGATCTCCCCCCCGAAGGGATCAAAGCTCCAGTTGGCGGCATTACCCACATCTACGGTATCCATGTGCCCGTCAATGGCAAGGATGCGCTTTCCGTTGCCGATGCGTCCGATTACATTCCCCAGCCCGTCAATCCGCACCTCTTCAAATCCGGCTTCTTCCATCTGCCGTTTCAACTCCAGTTGCACCTCCCTTTCGTGCATGCTCACCGAACGGATCTGCACAAGCCTGGATAGGTTTGATGCGGTATAATCCCTGTATTTGCCGGAGAGCGCGCTGATCCGATTATAAATTTCTTTCATAAAGTTTCTTCTTCTATGGGTGATGACTGATTTACCTAAGGGATGTTTTCAGTTTTCTTTCTGATTTCTTCAAGACTGAGCAACACAACCTCTGCTGTAGCCGGAAGCGAAAAAAGCGGCTCAAAGCGGTGGTCTCCGGCTGCTGAGATGGCGTCCTTGATGGCCAGCCATACCGAAAATGCAAGCATAAAGGGAGGTTCTCCCACGGCCTTGCTCTTGCGTATGGTGCCTGTATTGGGATAGTCACGGAGCAGTTCCACATTGAAAACTTCCGGAATATCACCGGCTGTTGGTATTTTGTATGTATCCGGTGAGTGGGAAAGTAACCGCCCTTTGTCGTCCCATTTGATCTCCTCGGTGGTGCACCAGCCCACCCCCTGGATAAATCCTCCCTCTATCTGGCCAAGGTCAATCTGTTCGTTAAGCGAATCTCCCACATCGTGCAGAATATCGCTGCGCAACAGCCGGTACATTCCTGTGAGCATATCTGTTTCCACCTCCGAAACAGCCATTCCGTATGCGTAATAATAAAACGGGTTTCCCCGACCGGTTTCCCGGTTGAAATGGATGCCCGGGGTTTTATAAAACCCGGTAGCACTCAGGCTTACCTGGGCCAGATATGCCGCCATGACCAGTTTCGGAAAGGAAATCCTGATTTCGGGCTCATCGGCGGTAAAAACAGCATCCTCCGCAAAAACGATCCCACCATGGTGCGGGTCTTTCGCCCCGGCTTTCATCAGTTCGGCGCAGGCGACCGGTTTCAGCCTGGCTTTAAGGGTTTCTATCGCATTCTTTACCGCCATGCCGTTCAGATCACTTCCCGAAGAGGCTGCTGTGGCAGAAGTATTCGGCACCTTTGAGGTGTTGGTCGAGCTTACTTTAATATGCCTGGCAGAAACACCTGATTCAGCAGCGGCAATCCCCAGAATCTTGGTATGCAGACCTTGTCCCATTTCGGTACCGCCATGGTTTACTTGAATGGTACCATCCTTGTAAATATTTACCAAAGCCCCGGCCTGATTAAGGAAAGCGGTGGTAAATGAGATCCCGAACTTAACCGGGGTCAGCGCCAATCCGCGCTTTTTCCAGCGGTGCCTGCCGTTGAAAATATCAATCTCAGCCCTGCGCTCTTCATACTTTGAGGAAATTAAGAGCCTCTCATATATAACGTGCAGGCGGTTATTAAGGATCAGCTCTCCGTATGGGGCCTGGTTACGTTCATCGATACCGTAGAAATTCAGTTTCCTGATGCCGGCAGCGTCCTTTTTCAGCAAACGGGCAATCCGGTCAATGGCATTTTCAATAACCGCCATGCCCTGGGGACCGCCAAAGCCGCGAAAGGCCGTGTTTGAAGGCAGGTTGGTCCTGTAAGCCCTGCCTGTAATGCTGATGTTCGGGATGTAATAGCCATTTTCGGCGTGAAACATGGCCCTTTCGAGTATGGCCAGGCTCAGGTCGGTGGCGGCACCCGCGTCACTGTTCAGTTCAACCTCATAAGCCAGTATCCTGCCTTCTTCATCAAACCCAATACGGTATTCTGACAGAAAGCGGTGGCGCTTACCGGTCATAATCTGATCGTCGTCGCGAAAAAGGTGAATCTTTACCGGACGACCGGCGGCATTGGCAAGCAGGGCAGCCCAGGCGGCCACATGATTTGCCTGCGTTTCCTTGCCGCCGAAAGCGCCACCCATCCGGCGGACCTCCACCTCCACTTCATTCCGGGGAATGCCCAATACCTCCGCAACTATAGCCTGAGTCTCGGACGGGTTCTGACTGGAGGCATAAACCGTCATCTCCCTGCCCTCGCCCGGAACCGCCAGTGCCGACTGGGTCTCAAGATACCAGTGCTCCTGCGCCCCGGTCTCCAATATGCCTTCAAGTTTCAGCGGAGCCTTCTCCATGGCACCGGCAGCATCCCCGCTCAGGATATAACGGGGCGGTGCAATCAGGGCATTTTTAGCGATTGCATCCCTGAGCGTCAACACCGCATCAAGCGGCAAATATTCAATCCTGACAAGCCGCTCAGCTTCAAGGGCTGCCTCCTCATTCTCCGCAGCAATCAAAACAACCGCCTGCCCCGCAAAAGACACTTCACCTTCAGCCAGGCAGGGTTCATCATGCACAACCGGCCCCATCTGGTTCTTCCCGGGGATATCCTTTGCAGTGATGATCGCAGCAATACCGGGCACCCCGGCGGCCTTAGCGACATCAATATCAGTGATGCGGGCATGCGCGTGTTTACTGTATACTACCCTTGCAACCAACTGCCCGGGGCCACTCTCCATATCGTTTACATACACCGAACGGCCGGTAACATGCCCGGTTGCACTGTTGTGTTTGAGGTCATGACTTTTCATCCTGCCAGCCCTTCCGTTTCAACAAAGAATTTCAGCAAGAGGTTACGGGCAATCAGGCTGCGGTAGGCAGCCCCTGCCCTGACATCGTTCAGGGGAGTGAATTCCTCTTCCAATAGCTTCATCGCCTGCCTGATCACCGCTTCAGACCACTCCTTTCCGGTAATAAAGCGTTCGGTGTTTACGGCCCTGACGGGTTGCGCCGCCATTCCACCGTAAGCCAGGATGATGCTTTCCACTGTCCCGTTTCGGGAATCCAATGAAAATCCGGCGCTTACGGTTGAAATATCAAGATCCCTGCGCTTGGATACTTTGTATGATGTGACAATGGTTCCCGGATGAGGTTTGGGGATAACGACGGCAGTAATCAGTTCGCCGGGCCCGAGGCAGGTCTTGCGGTAACCGGTAATAAAATCCCCGACCGGGACCATGCGTTCACCTGCTGCCGACTGAAGCTTTACTTGCGCCCGGTAAGCCATCAATACCGGCAGGGTATCACCGATGGGCGATGCCGAAGCAATGTTCCCGCCAAGGGTAGCCACGTTGCGGATCTGCAGGGAGCCGAACCAGTCAAGCATGTTTTTCAGGGCCGGCAGACAACCCGCGCTGGTTTGCCTGAGTGATTCTATGGTTAACCCCGTACCTATTATATAGTGATCTTCAGATTCAGCAAAAAACCTCAATGCTTCCACATCTGAAATATCCAGCAACACCGGCAACAACTCCTTTTTCTTGGTCTGCCGCAGCGCCAGGTCGGTGGCACCGGCAACAACCTGCGCTTCGGGAACTTCACGACGGAGATTCAACGCATCGCTCAGGGTGAAGGCTTTGTAATATGTCTGCTTCCCGCTGAGCAGTTTTAGCGGGATATCCGATTTCATGGCCTCAAGCTGCGCGGCAACATCAGCAGCGGTTGCCGAAAACTTATCGTTACCGCCCGGTTTACAGGCTTCCGCTGCCGCGGAAATAATAGACTGGTATCCCGTGCAACGGCATAGGTTTCCGGCAAGGGCCCGCTCAATCACTTTCTTGTCAGGGGCGCTGTGATTTTTATACAATCCGAAAAGGGACATCACAATACCCGGGGTGCAGTAACCGCATTGGCTGCCGTTGTGCGCAATCATTGCAGCCTGCACCGGGTGGAGGTGATCGCCTTCAGCGAGATGTTCAACCGTTATAAGTTGCTTGTTGTGCAAGGCAGGCAGAAACAGCAGGCAACTGTCCGTGGCTTTGTACACCAGCTTCCCCTCAACCGCTTCTGCGATCACCACGGTACAAGCGCCGCAGTCGCCTTCGGCACATCCTTCCTTTACCCCTTTGTAACCGGGCAGGGAACGAAGGTAATGAAGCACAGTGACAGAAGGAAGCAGCGCTGTTTCCTTTGAAAAATCCACTTCCACAAGCCGGTCATTCAGCAGAAACCTGACCTTGTTACCGGTAGCAGTCATTCTTATTTTCGTTTATTCTTAATGTCTATAAGCCTGGCCAGTATGCTGACGGCAATTTCGGCCGGTGTTTCGGCAGCAAAGGGGATGCCGATGGGCATATCCACTTTGCCGAGCACCTCCGGGTTGAGATGATGCTTATCCAGGGCACGGGCTTTAATCTCCGATACCTTACGTTTGCTGCCGATCATTCCCAGGTAGGCATAATCACGCGGGGCACAGGCGACCATCAGTTGTTCGTCGTACTCATGTTTGTGCGTGACAATGACAATGTAGGTATGCTCCCCGTATTCAATGTTGTCAACAAACGGGATGTAATTGCCTGACAGGGTTTCTGTATCGGGAATGTTCCAGTTACTGAAAATGCCCTCCCGGTCATCGATCACGATGGTACGGAATCCGAATGACGGGGTGAAAGCGGCAAGGGCCTTCCCTACATGACCAGCTCCGAAAATATAGAGCCTGGGAACCACCCCGATGGGTTCAAAATAGATATCCATGGCGCCGCCGCATTCCATGCTGAGGTCGTCAAGCAATTCAAAGTGCCTGGTAAACGGCACCCCTTTTTCAAGTGCCTGCAGGGCAATTTCCACTGCCTGATGCTCAACGGCACCGCCCCCGATGGTACCCTTTGAGGTGCCTCCGGCAAAAACAAGCATCTTGGTACCGGCCTTCCGGGGTGTTGAACCGGACGTTGCCGTAACAATACAGAGCACTCCGGGCTGCCCGCCCTCTTTTAAAGCCCTGAGATCATCAATAAAATCAATCATAGAATTCAAAATTCTGAAGGAAAGGCTAATTTAAGATAATTTCTCCTGAAACAGATGCGCTCCTGATAAAAAAAGAACAAAAGGAAACGTTCCGGAAACCGGAAAGCAAAATTCCGCCCGTCAGGACAATAAATAACTATTGCATCCCGGCAAAAAACCCGCTCAAACTATAAAAAATGCCCCATTATAGGACACTGCGTCCTGAATTAAAACTATTTTCTCATTACCGAACAAACTGATTCCATCAGAAATAATTTATAATCATTCTATTTTAAATTTTTATTGTTATGATATACAGTTCTTTACAAATTTTCATTTTAAATTTTTAATTTCTGGCACGGTACATTCTGATCCGC
>JAMLHF010000073.1 GCA_023957275.1 Lentimicrobium sp.
ATTTATATTGTTTATCAGATAACGGATCCTCCGTTGCTCGCCTCCTTTGAATGTGGGATGCTCGTAAAAGGGGTAGTAGGTCGTATCCTTTCCCTCAATGGAATAGCAATTCCCGTAAACCAGTTTGTCATTTTCGAAGGTCTCTTTCCGTTTCAGGCTCCCGTCTTTATAATACACAATACGTTCGCCATGCTGTTTCTGATCCATATAATTCTCAACATAATAAAGAGAACCGGAGTCGTAGTAACTTTTCTGTTCCCCTTCATAAGAACCTTTGCGGTAATTGTTTGTCCCTAAAATCTTCCCGTCTTCCGAATAGGTGACGGTCGTGCCCTCCAGGAGAGGGGTGTCACTTCCTTTAAAAATTTGTTCAGTCTTAAGCTGGCCGTTTGCATAATATGTTCTGAGGATAAAGCCATCATCCGCCATGGTCTTTACCTGCATGTAGTAATGGTTTCCACGCGTGGCTTCATTGTAAAGTTCATCATAAAATGTGGTATCCTGAATTTCCTGGCTTTTCAGACCGGGGCTGAGCAAGATGAAGCAAAGCATTGTAATGATGGCTGTAATCAGATAACTTTTTCTCATATAAGTGTTAATTGTGTGGGCTGTTTTATGATCTTCATTAGGATATTGATAAGCGGAGTAAAAATATCAAAATTTATTATTTGTGTCCGGCAAAATGATTTGCAGATTCCACACCCGGTTAACCGGGTTCGGAATGACGGGGCTGCCTTGTGGATTGATTGGAACAGGGGGTGGTTGGTGGCGAAGCCGCCAGCCTCCCCCTGTTTTAATATGTTAACTATCTGTCATTTCGAAAGGAGTGAGAAATCATTATTACATTTTATCTGACGAACCGGCAATCAACCGGCAATAATCAAAATTATTCCTGCGTCGGTTATTTTGTGCAATTTCAGGGTTTTTACTGATTTCAGGAGGTTTCCGGAATCTGAGGGCGTGTCGTGTCAATCTTGCGTATTTTTGTGCTCCGATGAATTTACAACCAGCCATTTATTTTGCCCCTTTTCAGGGGATTACCACCAAAGCCTTCAGGGCGGTGTATGCCCGGCATTTCGCGGGGGTGGATAAGTTGTTTACCCCCTATTTTGCCAATATCGCGGTGGATTATCCCCTGCCTGCGCTGAAAATGAAGGCCCTGCAAGATCAGTCTGAAAGCGGAATTTCTGTAGTTCCGCAGATTCTCAGCAAAAGCGCCCCGGAAATCCTCTCTTTTGCCCGGAGTTGTGCGGCGCTTGGCTTCGTTGAACTGAACTGGAACCTGGGCTGCCCTTATCCTCAGGTTGCCCGGAAGAAAAGGGGCTCGGGGATGCTGCCTTTTCCGGAGATGGTGGATGAAATCCTGGATCAGGTAATGCCGCACATGCCCCTTTCTTTTTCCGTGAAGTGCAGGCTTGGCTATGCAAAAGCTGCGGAAATAATGGACCTGGTACCGGTTTTTAACCGTTATCCCGTCGCTGAACTGACGATTCATGCGCGTACCGGAAAACAGTTATATTCCGGTAAGACCGACCCGGACGCTTTTGGAGCGGCGCTTGAAGGGCTTCAGGCGCCGGTGGTTTATAACGGGGATATTTTCACCACGGAGGATTTCGCCCATATCAGCGGGCTTTTCCCCGGAATTTCACGGTTTATGATCGGACGCGGGATTTTGAAGGACCCCTTTCTGCCGGCCCGCATCAAGGGACTGCCACAACCCGGCGATGGCAGGGCTGTTTTGCGCGGATTTCTTGATGACCTCTATTTTGAGACGCGCAGGGAGAAGAAAGACAGCCCCTCAGCCCTGAATGCCATGAAGGAGTGTTGGACTTACCTGATGTTTGCCTTCGAAGAGCCGGCGGTTGTTTTCCGCAGGCTGAAAAAGGCCGGAAACTTTGATGATTATGAAGACGCGATCAAAGAGGTGTTTGCCAATGACAGGTTAAAGATTCAGGAGTAAATTGACCGGAACAGAAACCTACTGTTTTATAATTGCTTCGTGACTGAGCTTTTCAATGGTTGAAGATCCGTATTGTCCCGGGTTGTCATTGTGGCTGATTACATTGAAACGGGTTTTATCAAGCCATTGTTCGATAAAAGGGAGGGAAGGGGCATAGTAAAAACGGCCGCCGGGGCGGAGCGAGGCCAGGATTTTCATATAGATCGCGGCGTATTTCAGGTAGTCGCCGTCATTTCGCAGGTGGTGATGCACGAAATGATTGGAAAATCCCAGGTGGCTGATCACTGTTCCCCAGTGTAAAGTACCGTAGTCATATTCAAACCAGCCTGATTGATAAAGATATGGCGCGCTGCCGGCGAAGCGGTCTATCCCATAAGCTTCAAGTCCCTGGCTGCGGAGGTATTGCACAAGG
The DNA here is from genome assembly GCA_023957275.1 of Lentimicrobium sp. Classification (GTDB taxonomy): domain Bacteria; phylum Bacteroidota; class Bacteroidia; order Bacteroidales; family Lentimicrobiaceae; genus Lentimicrobium. The sequence continues at coordinate 2,373 of JAMLHF010000073.1, forward strand.
TTGCCCTGTTTGCCGCAGCCTATGTCCAGTATTGGTTCCACAAGGTTGGAAATACCCAGGCGGAGGATTTCAAGCTGCAATCCGGCGCTGTATTCATGACAGTGTGCCGGTTCCAGATCCTGATCCATTCCCGGATAGATCGCTCCTGCAAAAGGGTTGGTTTTCAGCAGCCATTGCCTGAGATTTTCATAGTGCGCCTCCGGAGAAGCTGTACCAGGCCCTCCCTGCTGTTTGATGGCTGAGAAAAGCTGAATATAGATTCCTTTAAGCTCATCGGTTGCTTTCGGGTCAAATGTATAGTACTGATTGATGCGGCAGAATTCCTCAAGGGATTTTTGGGTGGTATAGTCAGCAAGGATCGTTAGCTGCTCATCCGTCAAACCGGCCAGTCGGGTAGATAAACCTGAGCCGGATTTAATAAATTCCATGGAAAACATTGCACTTTCGTGAAACAGGTTTTTACCACGGTTGGAATGGATCTGACGGTCGATTTCCCTTTTAAGTTCATCCATAAACGTGTTAAAATTACAGAAGTTTATATATCCTGCAAATCAACGGTTTTTACGCCAAGTTCCGATAGTGCTGCTTCAGTACCGCTGATTTTGCCAGCAGCATCCTCATGAAAATTGGTATGCCCGTTTTTCAGGAGTGAAGTGGTGTAGCCAAGTTTTACCGATCCTGTCGCTGTGGCTTTTACACATTGGTGAGTAACCATGCCGCATATCAGAACTTCCGTTGTTCCGCAGCCGTCGAGATATTGCCTGAGCTCAGTCCCGGTGAATGCGTTTCCATGCCGCTTCTGAATGGACTTGTCAATGAAATTCCTGTCGATCCGCTCATCAATTTCCCAGGCGGGAGTACCCGACCCAAGCAGTTTGTTGTTGTGCTGGATAAACACAATAGTTTTCCCGGCCTCCCTGAATTTCCGGATTGCGGCATTTACCGTATCGAAGAAAATCCCCGGTTTATGGATTCCTGCCCTGTGTGTGAGTTCATTTTGTATGTCAATAACCAGTAATGTTTTCATAAAGTATTCAATGTAAACTGATTACTCTTTTAATGGTCCAATGATCTTTATGTTGCTGCCAGATAATCACAAATCGTCCGGGTGGTGAGGGTGCATTTGCTTTATCTGTTATATTTTGAAAAGTATGCATACCCATTTCAACTGCCCCGAAACCCCTGATGGGATAAACTTCCAGGCTTCCCTTTACAAGGTCCCTGCGTATTTTTCCGCAGATATTCAGCTTTGTTGCCTCAAGAATGGCCTGCTTTGAAGTAATCAACCCTCCCTGGTCATGATAAAACTCTATGCTGTCAGCATATAATTTGGCCTGAGTTTTCAGATCGCAGGTGTTGTAGGCATCCCAGAAAACGCTGTCGAGCCTGGAAATGGTATTGTAAAGTTCCGGATCAGAGGCGGTGTATGCACTATGCGGGCTGGTTAAACCGGACCGGGAGGGGCCGCATGAGGTTAGCATCAGGGCTGATGCTGCGATGAATGTTAGAAATAAGGAATTTTTCATTATTTTAAATTATTATGAATCAGTTGGTTGAAAAAGTCTGAAAGATTGAAGAGTTGTGGGATACATTATGGAGATATTTAAATCAAATGAGGTAAGTCATAATCCTGTTTTCATATTGATTTTCCTGCATGGAAAAGTAAGTTTTTCCGGCATCGGTGAAGCCAAAATGCCTGTAAAACCCTATAGCCCTGGTGTTTTTGTGGTATACGGTAAGCCAGGCGTTGCCGTAACCCTCCTCCTGCATAAGACGTATCGCGTGGCTGAGCAGTTTCTTTCCCGCTCCAATTCCTGTAAAACGTTCAAGCACATAGAGCACACTGATTTCAGCGGAAGAATTGGATCCCTGAACCGGACATTCTGCATCAAACACCACCACTGCACACCCGATCAGATGATTGTTTTTTGAGGCTATCAGTGTTTTTCTCCGCACATTGTTCAGCGCTGTGATTTCGTTATCAATGGTGAAGTTATTGAGGAGATATTCTGAAAACTCATTGCGAATGCCTTCGGTAGCATAAGTTTCTATCCATACATGTTGTTTAAGCACCGTAAGGTTGGAGGCATCGCCTGCACCTGCGAAGGATATTGTGATTGATTCGTCATTCACTTTTTCAGAGATATGGCTATGGGTTTTAATCTGAAAATAATCTTCTCAAAGTTAGTTTTTTTGCATTGACGGAAGGAATAATTCACCTGCTTTAAGTCCTCCTTTTGCGGCGAGCGCAAGATAACCAAGCGTGAGCAATCCGTCGATGATTCCGGTGAACCAGAATGTATCGGGGAAACCCGGAACAAAAACCATATAGGAGTAGAGCAGCACAATATAGAAAGCCCTTCCGATAATCAGACACCCAACATTCAGGGAATAGCGCCGGATGTTCAATGCCGACATAAACTGCAGGTAGGCAAAGCAGAGAAAGAACGATCCCAGAAATATCGCATAAAAAGGGTCCATTGGCGGATTGTCGATGTTACGTCCTGAACCGATCGCGAAAATGTAAAGAATTCCTGCAATGGTATCCCATACACCTCCCAGGGCAAAAGTTACAGCCAGCGGCTTTAGTTCGGGGTAGTTTCTATTTTTCATCTTGATATTCTGTGTGTTTGAAATGTTTCACAATAAGGATTTCCTGACTAAATAGCCATAACAAACGCCGGGATGGGGCGGGGATAAAAAATTATCCCCTTGATCAGGGATATTTCAGACATGTTGTTATGCATGTCAGTTTTATAATTCCACTCCATTTTACAAGTATTTCTAAAATCCTTTCCTGAAAAAAAGTTCTTTTTCTTTTATCAGTATAATGATAGCAACAATCAGCAACAAGACGGTCTGAATGACCTTGCTGTCAGGATGAGTGGCAAAAATTTCATTCGAAATATTGGCTGAACAGTGAAATATTATTGTTACCAATATGTTCCTGTTTGTTTTGTAATACAACCAGTTCATAATAATCACAAACACAAAGAGGCTGAAAACAAAATTAAGAGAATACAATAAGCCTTCCGCCACGAGGTTGCTATGATAATATCCGTCAATAAAGGAGAGCGGAAAATGCCAGAAAACCCAGTAGAGTGCAAATATCATTGAAGTTTTGAAAAGATTGAACCTGCGGCGCAAAGTATCCGTGCCGTAGGAGTGCCAGGCTAATTCTTCAGCAACAGGGGCAAAAATCAGGATAAACCAGGGAGAAAAAACCGCTGAAGTAAAACCCGGAGAACCGGAAATGTAAAACTGGCCGATATCGTGACCAAACAACAGGGATATGAACTGGGCTGCGACCAGTGAGGAAAAAATCAATGAAAAAGCCAGTATGGTATACACCGGACTATAACCTTTTTGCCTGACAAATCTCATTTTCAGGTCATGGTATAATTCCTGGTCTGAGAAAAACAAATAGGCTGCAATTAAAACCGGCGCCAATAAGCCGGTAATGGCTAAAGCTCCCTGGGAAGAAATCAGCAGATTATTTTTTTCCGGCAAGTGGCTGATATAAGCAGCAGCGAACCAAAGCGCCCAGGGGATCAGCATTGAAAGGCCATAAAAGAAAACCGGCCTGTTGTACTTTTCAAGAATCCTGTTTTCCATTTTTCTTTTTAAAATTTAGTGTAAAATTTCGTTTATTGCCATATTGAGCATCAAAAGAAAAATCATGCTTTTCAAAGAAATCCTTCAATTCTTCGATGCTCATTTTGTCAGGATCGCCGGCAAGTTCGGACACAGAAACAATTCCACCTTTTTTCAGCATCCGGCTAAACTCCCTGATGTAAGCTTCTTTATCCTCAACCTCTCCCAGTACCGCAACCATATAAATGACATCAAAGGAATTATCGCTAAAATCAAAAGTCTTTCCGTTGCATAAGTAGTACGCAACATTTCCTGTCTTTTTTTTGCTGAACCGCTTTTTTGCGTATTCCAGCATTTCCGGCTGAATATCAGCAAGGATCAGTTTGCCGGTCTTTAATTTTCTTGCGACAGGAATACTGAAATAACCCGGGCCCGGGCCAACCTCCAGAACATTATAGTTTTCTTTGATATCAAGCCTTTCAATTAAATTATTAACAGAAAGAAAGATATTTCTCAAAGGGAAAAGAAGCGTAAAAGACCATTTGAAAGGGAATACACCTTTTTTGGCAAAGCTTTTCTTAATTTCCTTATCAGTTCTAACTGTTCTCATCGCCATGATTTTAACAAGAAGTTTAATTTTTCATGTTTAGATGAAAAATCTGATGGTTGTAAAATTTTGTCAGGATTACTGAACTGACAGGTCTTTTTTGAGATTTTTAATCAGTATTTCCCAATTGAAGCCGTATTTCGATATTAACTGGTCAAGGGTATGGTCAGCGTAGGCATCTTTAAACTCATTGAAATCCGTTTTAGCAATAAGGTAGTCTACAAATACCCCTGAAATACTGTAATTTTCCATTGCTCTGAAAAACTCAACCCCTTCACCGTTAATCAATGCAGGAGTCAGGTATTGATGGTGGGTTCTGAAAACTTCAAGATCGTGCTGATAAGCTTCGGGACTGAAATAATAATCGGTAGCCTGACGGAACCCCTCATCGAAAAAGGCTGACGGCGCCTTTCCGATCGTTGCACCAATAATGGTATGTCCCGCTTCATGCCGGCAGATGGTCATACTCAGGCCCGTAACGTGATTTATATTTCCGGTTGATTTTCCATACACGGTTTGCCAGAGCGGAGCGGCAATGAAATACTGCAATTCTTCCCGGGTGTTGTAAAAGTAAGTTACAAAGCGGGGAACATCCGCCGGTTCAACGGACAGGTAGTGGCACATGCCATCCACATAACGGTCAAAATCAAGCAGAGCGCTGCCAAGTCCTGTTGTATCGGTGATTGAAGCGGCAACATAGAAATCGGCATATTTCGTCCGGATCAGTTTGCCGAAATACCTTTTCCTGAGATCATCCAAATTGTTCATCTGTTCAGTTTTCCCCCTTCCGGGACGAAAACCGCTATAAATGATCCGGTCTCCCCTGAGTATGTAAAACTGATATGCACTGGTAAGATAACCGAGGTAGGAGAGCGGGGCATCCTCACCGTTCCGGCAGATATAGAGCCGGTCGGCATTGTCGCCGATGTAATAAAAACCATCTCCGGGCAGGCAGAATTGCTCCCCTTTGTAAGAGAATCCGTATTTAAGGGGTGTTACCGGAAGGTCAGCCTTGGCAATATGCGTGTAAGCATGAACCGGTCCGCTGAAAAGCAGGTGTTTGCCGGAATCCGTTGTGTTCAGTTGCGATTCATGGCGGAATTCATAAAATGGCTTTTCCTTCCAGAAAACAAAATCCCTGATAAGTGCTGCATCTTCAGGCTTTAAATCATATCCATCCGGTAAAACGACCACTACCGTATCGGTATCATAGAATTTTTGCATCAGTTTTACGCTGTCATCCATTGCGATGAAGCCGGCTGGTTGTGAGAACCCGGCACTGATGAAAATACCATTCAGCAAAAGGTTCATGACAATGCAAAATGATTTAACGGTTTTTGGCATTTTTGTAACGTTTAAACAGTATTGGAATTCAAGAATTTAACTAATGCAACTGTTGTCTGTCAGATCTATTCTGCCCGGTTCTCAGGTTTCTGTGATGCGATACGGCCGGTATGAAACCATACCATTGAGGCGATGCGGTGTTCCGTTTCCTGAGGCAGCGCCGGCACTACAATACGCTCCCCGCTGAAAATATAAAGCTGATAGGCTCCAGCCATATATCGCGTATAAGACAATGGGGCGTTCTCGCCATTCCGGCAGGTATAAAGTCTGTTTCCGGATGAATTCATAAAGTAGAAAGCGTCCTCCGGCTGAGTGAAACCGGTTCCCTCGAAAGTGAATCCTTTTTCGCTGACAGCGAAAGGAGTACCTGAAAAGTGAGCGCCGGAAAACCTGTAACAGGGCCCGAAAAAGTGAAGGTTAAACCTGAGATCGGAATCATTCAGCTCAGATTCGCATTTAACAATGTACTCTGGCTTTTGCTTCCAGAAGACGAAATTCCTGATTTCATTCATGTCGTTTTCGCTGATCCGGTAATGATCAGGAATAACCAGTATAATGGTATCTGAATCATAAAAGCTGATCATCTGCCGGATATTTTTATCCATGGAAATAAATCCGTCAGGATCGTTCGTAGCCTGGGAGGATAAACTGAACAGCATAAACATGCCGGCAGCAAGGATGAGGGGTCTGATAAATCTTTTCATTTTCATTTCTTTAATAGATTTGTAATTCGTTGGATACAAAACTACTGCATGGTTTGCGGGCCATAAAGCGAAATATGCTGAACCCGCAGAAAAGGCAGGTGAAAGGGGATATGATGGTGATGAACGTATCCGGGCATTCGGGTAATTCTCCGGAATTTTCAACAAAGCATGATTCTTAAAATGAAGCTGTTAAGAGAAGACGGTCTCATTTCATGGATTATTCCTGTTTTAAATGGCATATCACCCGCTTCCTGCCATAGGATCAGCTGAAATACCCCGTCAGGAGTTTTAAATAAAAGCCCCCGGTAAGGCTGACCTGTCCGGGGGCTGTAATCTGGGAAAGGGGGTCCTTTCCGGAATTATCTGACTTCAACGGCATAAAGGTTTCCGTCGGAACTTCCGAAATAGAGCACACCGGCATCCGCCACAGGGGTGGAAAGAATGGCCCCGAGCGTATGGATAATTCTTTCAGATTCATTATAATCCCTGCCATATAATTCAAAATCGCTTCTGAAACTGCCGTCATTGTTAAATACCTTCTGGTAATTATCCTTACAGCCCTGTGTAAGAAATTCAGATACCGGGGTGCCTGTAAGCGGATCTACCCCTCTCAGCTTTCCGTCGAAACAACCGAAGTAAACCACATCATTGTATATAAGTGCGGAACCATACACCCGCATTGGCAGCCGGATTTTCCAGATTACTTCTCCGTCGGATTTTCTGAGACAATAAAAGGAATGTGTATCCGAGGTACCGAAGTATATATGCTCCCCGTAAATTACCGGGGTTGCAACCACCCAGCTCCCCCGTTCTTTCATGTTCCATTTGCCCCTTCCTGTTTTTGTGTTCAGGGCATAGACGTTGTAGTCGCGGCTGCCGAAATATACGGTTTCCCCGCCGATGGTTCCCCCTTTCTGAACTTCACCATTGGGGAAATAAAGGTCTCCCACAGTCCTGAATTGCCATAGCAAGCTGCCATCAGCGGCGTTCAAGGCATAAAAATTGCCGGCAAAATCACCGAACATCACCGCACCTTTTTCAATAACCGGGCTTGCATGGATCATCCCGCCGGCCCTGAATTTCCACTTCAGTTTACCTGTTCCGGCTTCCAGGGCATAAAGGCAACTGTCACTGCTTCCCCGGAATACCAATTCTCCGGAAACGACGGGAGAGGAGAGGTAATAGTCCCACAAATCAAGCATTTTTTCTTTACCGGTGCCTGCCTTCCAGTTCAGCCTGCCCGTGTTCACGTCCAGTGAATAAAGATAACCGTCGGCACTTGCAAAAAGTACGGCGGAATTACAGATAGCCGCATCGCAATGAACAGCCCCGCCGGTTTTAAAGCGCCATACCTCATTGCCAACAGACTTATTCAGGGCATAAAAGCAGCTGTCGCCACTGCCGAACAGGATCAGGTCGCCTGCGATGAGTGGTGAACTGTAAATTCTGCCCCCGGTTTTAAAATGCCACTTTTGCGCTGACTGTCCGGCAGCAAAGGAAACGGAGAGTATGAATAATAATGTAGAGAGGATGATTTTTTTCATGCCTGTATTTTATCTGTTTGTTTGTGCATTATATCCTGGGGTAATGCTTCACCGCCTGTTCCGGAGAGAATCTCCCGCAACGCAGTCACAAAATGGTCGATGGTCGCCTTTTCGATGGTGAGGGCGGGATCCAGGCGCAGGACTTCGGCATTTGGCCGGCGCCCTGTGATAAATCCTCTTTTAAGCAGTTCACTGTTGATAATGTCTGTACTGTGCCGGAACTCAATGGCCAGCATCAGGCCCCTGCCGCGCACGTCGCTGATAAGCGGCATCTCCCGCATCAGTCCGGCGAGGCAGCTCATAAGGTATTCGCCTTTGAATGCGGCGCCCCAGATCAGATCGCTTTCCTGAATGATATCGATGACCTCTCCGGCAACAACGGCTCCAAGCGGGTCGTTCTGGTGCGACTGGGAATAATGAAATTTACCGGATTCAAGCTGCTTTAGAATTCTTTCGGAAACGGCTACAGCGCTTACCGGGTAGCCATTCCCCAACCCCTTGCCCATGGCAACAATATCGGGCTGTATGTTGTAGTGCTGATATCCGAACCATTTTCCGGTCCGGCCAATGCCAGTGGTGACTTCATTCGAGATGACGATGCCGCCGTTAGCCTGAACGATGCCTGCAATTTTTTCAACAAGGCTGCGCTCCGGGAAACGAACCAGCCCCATGGAGCTGCCCGGTTCAAGGATAAAAATCCCGATATCCTCAAAGGGAATCTCCTTGAATCTGCTGCAATCACCTGAGCAACCATTCCCGTTTTCATTGCACTGGCAACTGAGCCTGTCGTAAACAAACCAGTTTCTGCCGTCCCTGAGCGCCGCATCTCCGTATGTGCCGAAATAAGCATCTGCAAAAGACAGGGCCAATGGTTTCCTGCTCAGCACCCGTGCAATGCGCATCCCGTATTCCACTGCTTCGCTTCCCGAAGACAGAAATTCACAGGCGCCTTCAGGCATATTGGTAATGCTCAGAATCTTTTCAGCCGTTTCAGCGACTGCCGGATGGCAGTAACAAAATCCGGTATGGCTGATCCTGTTGATCTGTTCAGTGATGACGGCATTGATGCGTTTGTTGTTGTGACCCAGACAGGTACACCATACGCCGGATTCCAGGTCAATCATCCGCTGACCGTTCCGGTCGTACACGTAACAATTGTCGGCATCGACAATGTCGTTGTATCTCAGCATGTGTCCCGTTGACCAGATGATATTTTTCATAAAATACTTGGAGAACTTTGGTTGATCAATAAAAAGCAGCATCACTTCCCGTGGGCTGAAGCGGCAAAGCTAAGCTGCCTTTATCCGGAATTGTAATTTATTACCATGAAACGTTTCGGGGTGCTGATGAAAGGGGATTTTTCATTTGTGAACTGTGACGGCCTGGAAACCGGTTTCTTTAGCAGAATTGTGCTTTCACAGGTATGTTATATTGCCGGAATATGTCCACAAGTATTCAGAGTCCGGCAATTCTTGCTTCAACCCATGCCTTGTCCATTTTCAGCAACCGGTTTTTTTTGAGATTTTCTTTTACAATATGGCGGATATGGGGGTTATCCATCCCGGCAAGTTGCTCAAATATCTTTTTTCCCGCGATGGGATGGTGAACGATGGCGACACTCCAGCCGTATCCCAGGGCTTGCCGGAGTGTTTTGGCTGCATCGCTGATTTTTCCGGGGGAAGCGCTGAATCCGAGGGTAATATCCCATAAGATTTGGAGTACTTCGTTTACATTGTCTTTGTCAATGAGCAGTCTGGGTTCACACAGACCGGCGACCACGGCGCGTTTTTCAAGTTCATTTCCATCAAGCCAGGATTTGAGGTGCAGGATAAGCAAATCCATGTTTCCGGCACCGGTCTCCTGAATCCCCATAGCCACGGCCTCGCGGATACGCCAGCTGCCGTGAGAGGCAAAGCGCCGCAAAAAAGCAAGACATCCGGGCAGGTTTTGCCTGTTAAGCACAGCGTAACCCACAAGGCCGCACATAACTACAAACTCTTCCGGTGAATTTCTCAGATCATCCCTGAGGTAACTCATGCATTCGGCTATTTCCATGGCATTGGCCGAATGCGCGAAAGAATACATGAGTTCCAGATTACCTCTGGGACCGGGAAGATTCGGGTTTTTCAGCAGGTTTTCAATGGAGGCGGTCATAATGGTTCGGTTAAATATCCGGAATGATCAGGAATTAAGCCATTTTTTGAAGGCGGCGGCGCGATCCACGCTCACAATGGCATCATATTCTTCGTCGGCTTTGGGCCTGAGCTCCAGTTTGACGCGTCCGCGGGAATAGGCAACCATGTTTGAAATGGCGTCCATATTTACAATGTATTTCCGGTTTATCCTGAAAAACTTTTCGGGGTTCAGCAGGGTTTCAAGGCGGTCGAGGGCATAATCCACAGGATAGGAGATTCCCTGCAGGGTCTTCAGATACACCCCTTTTTCAAGTACATAGAAGTACGCGATCTCCGTAATTTCAATTTTTCTGATCCTTTCCCCGATCTGGATAAGGAAGCGTTTCTTATAATCCGGTTTTCTTCCCTGTATGCTGGCCATCAGCAAATCGAAATCGATACTGAAAGCCGACCGCAGCGAATGATATTTTCTGAGGCTCTCTGCCAGGTCGCTTTTTCTGATGGGCTTGAGCAGATAGGCAATGCTGTTGAGCTGAAAGGCCTTGATGGCATACTGGTCGTAAGCGGTGGTGAAAATCACCGGGATATTCACGGGGATTTGTTCAAAGATGGTGAAACTGATGCCATCCGAAAGTTGTATATCGAGGAAAATCAGATCGGCCGTATGATCCATCAGCCATTTTACCGAGTCCTTTATAGAACCTGTTTTCGCAAGTATCCTGATGTCCGGGTCAACCTCCATCAGCATCTGCTCCAGCTTGTCGGCAGCGAAACTTTCATCTTCAACGATCAGTATGTTCATCACTTTCGGGATTAATAAGGGGAATGCGTGCAATATAATGGCCGGTCTCAATTTTGAACGAGGGTTCCTCACCGGTAATCAGGGCATAACGCTTTACCAGATTTTTCAGTCCCAGGCCGGTTGAGGCTGCCGCGGAAATTTTCGGCTGCAGGTTGTTTTTAACCACGAGGTTGTTTCCTTCGCTGTAAACCTCGATCCTGAGCGGCTTTGACTCGTTTACGATGTTGTGTTTGATGGCATTTTCGAGCAACACCTGCAGCGAGAGTGGTGGAAGTACGCAATTCAGCAATGCGGCGGGAACATCCACCGAAAAACCCAGGTTCCGGCCATACCTGATCTGCTGAAGGAAAAGATAGGAATGCATAAAATCCAGTTCCCTTCCCAGGGTGGTCACCGGCTGTTCAATGGTTTCGAGCACGTAGCGGTAAACCTGTGAAAATTCGTCGATAAACTGCTGGGCTTTCACCGTATCCCGGTTAATCAGCCCCGAGAGTACGTTCAGACTGTTGAACATAAAGTGCGGGTTGATCTGACTTTTCAGTACTTCAAACCTGATCTGCGAAAGCTCCTTTTCAAGGGTTTCTGCCTTGAGCGTTGCCTTTTTACTTTCGATGTAGTAGATCCAGCCTTCAAGAACAGCCATCATCAAAAGGTTGGCTACGGCAATAATAAGGGCATTGGTGATCAATACGCCTGAAAGATCTTCGGAATAAGGATTTATCCGGTTTGCGGTAAAGGTAACGGCCAGGGCAATAATCACGGCAATCGTAACCGCAAATCCCATCTGGAGGAGTATCCGCAGGGCTGTTTGCTTTCCCCAGGGTATACTTTTGTTAAAGTACCTGATGATAAAAAGATCCGGGTAGGCAATCAGAAAGGCGGCGGAAAGGCTGAGGATGATCCCCCTGGCCAGCCGGAGAAAGAAATGCAGATAACCCGATAAAATATAATAACCGCTCAGGTGATTGTAGGTGATTACTGCCAGCTGAACGCCGACGGATAGCCCCAGCAATAGCAGAAGCAGGCGCCTGAATGGGAAATAGCCGTGTATCTGTCTGAAAAACATGTCAGCATGAAATGATTGTCAAATATAGTTTCAATTTTGATTGGCTCCCCGGTACTTAAGGTGAAGTTCCAGGTTGCCGTTCCCTTTGGTGCTTTTGTATTTCAGTTGCCAGAATCCTGCCCGGGCCGGGAATGATTCATTAACCGTCACATGACCGGGTGCTTCAACCGATATTTTATAGATCTCCTCTTTGCCGGGTCCGAGAAGGATTATTTCAACGCTTCCTTCTGAAACTGAGACGGAACCTTCGAGTTGTACCGATTCAGCCTGACTGGTGACCGCCATCACGGTGTAACCGTTTGAATTATCCTGAATGGGACAATGAAAACCGTAGCTGACAGGCTTTTCCTTTTCACAGGAAACTGTCAGCAGCAAAAGCAGGGTAAAGAATGGGATAAGTTGTGCTTTCATTTTTTCATTTGCGTTAAGTAACCGGGCGGGCCATTGCTGACCCGCCGGTTTCAGGGTTTCAGAATTTTTTCAGGATCCCGGCACGGGCCGAGAGGTAGTTTAAGCTGAGTCCGGTTACATTGCCTTCCACTTCAATCTCACGGTTCAGTGAATTGAATTTGAGGCCCGGGGTGAGGCTCCAGTTGCGGCCCAGATCAATGTCAATTCCTCCGGCCACCTGCCAGCCCAATCCATGGCCACTGTCGTAAATAATTTCTCCGGCAGTGTTTTCCACTTCAATATGGTTGTAAAGCCCGGCAGCCCTGGCATACCACGAAACCGGTGAGCTTCCGATGGCATGTTTGAACTGAAGTCCGAATACATAACCGGTTTCCTCGAAGTCTGCATCCTTTCCGGCAAAAGATTCCGGGGCCTGATTCCGGTTCCATCCCCAGCCTGCATAAAGCCCCAGATGAGGCATAAACTGATAATGGAATATTCCCTCAAATCCAAAACCGGTTTTCAGGTTGGCTCCGCCAGGTTCTGAAACGGGAAATGCAACGCCGCTGCTCAGTTCGAAACCGGATTTCTTTGCATTGTCCTGGGCCATGCCGCTGAATGCAAGAACAGCGAAAAGTAAAAGTGTAAGTGCGGGTTTTGTTTTCATCTCTTTTTGATTATTTGATTTGTCCCTGTGTTGATGAGGCAAAAGTATTCTGAAGGACAGGCCCGGGAAAACAAAAGTGGTTAAACGCGCATACGGGCAGGTTGAAAGCGTAAAATTGCCGTGCGACCCGATCACCTTCCGGAAAAAATCTGATTAATACTTATCAGACTTTTAATTTGCTGATCCGTGCAATGTATTCAGTATATTTGTGGATTAGCTATGTTAATTTCCCTTATTTGTCGATGGACGCATCTTAACAGGTATCCCTAACTTCCTAATAAAAGCAATCATGCAAACGAAACAGAATCTGAGAATGGTGTTGGCAGCATCAATGATATTCCTGCCAATACTTCTGTCGGGCCAGGCCCTGCAATGGTCTTTTAATTACGGCGGAAGCCAGAACGATTACTTAACCCGTATCATAAGCAGTAATTCAGGAGGATTTCTTGCAGGTGGAAACTCGTATTCCGCTGACATTGACCTGCCATCCAATGCCGGGAGTTCCGATGCCTGGGTGATTAAAGTCAACGCCCCGGGCGAAAAGGAGTTTGTCAGTGTTTTTGGGGGCAGTTCCGATGATATTTTTAAAGATGCCGTTGAGGTTGACAACGCCTACTTTATGATGTTATTCAATTCCTATTCTGCAAATGGCGATTTCCCGGCCAATTCAGGAGACCTCGACATCTGGCTGAAAAGTATAACTTTTGACGGACAGGCTGGTGGCTCGCTGCATTTCGGCGGCAGCGGAAAAGATGACGCCGTTAAACTTGCGCAGGCTCCTGCCGGAAGTCACCTTATCGTCGGGCAGACCAACAGCAACGACGGAACTTTTGGAAGCGGACTGGGTGGTAAAGATGCGTTTTGTATAAGATTGTCTTCCACTTCGCAGATTACCTGGGTGAAGAAATTCGGAACCAAAGACGAAGATGGCTTTGTGGATGCACTGGCTCTGCCCGATGGCAATCTTCTGTTCTATGGCAGTAAGTTTCAGTCGAATCTCAATACCGGCTGGTTGCTGAAAACCAACTCCTTGGGTGAATTTTTGGATGAAGCAAACTTCGAAAAAGTCACCGGTGTATTTCCCGTATGTATGATGCACCATGCCGGTCATATTTATGTTGCCGCCAATACCAATAACGTGGTTTCCAAAGTCACCAACCGGCATATGATGATCTATAAATTTGATGAAAACCTGGATTATGTTTCCATGAACGAAACCGGCGGAGGTGACGGCAATGATATTATTCTGGATATGAAACCTTACGACGACCAGCATATCCTATGCCTGGTAGCTTCGAACACCAACCAATGGCCATTTCACGGCAATCACGGAGAATATGACCTTTTTTATGTACTCTTTTCCAATGATTTCGACCTTATTCACAGCAGGCCTTTTGGCGGATCAAGCTATGACGGGTCACATGAAAATGGTGGCAATTTCATTATGGATGGTGCAATGGCCATTTGCGCCAGCAGGTCTTATTCCGGCGATGGCGACGTTCCGGGAAACTATGGCTCTTACGATGGCTGGATTTTCAAAGCAGATCCCGCATATTCCCTCGGTTTGCCGGATGAAGGGTTTGCTGCGGTTGCAGGAATGCAGGTATCCCCCAACCCGGCGGAGGATGGAATCCTTGTTTCGGAGATCCCGGATGACGCGGCTTTCATCACCATCACCGACCTCGCCGGCCGGCAGGTGTTCCGGACAGATGTTGACAAATCATCGGTAAATATTCCGCTTTCCGGCCTTCCGTCCGGGATGTATCTGGTAAGGGCCGGAGCAAAAGACAGGGTTCTGCCGCCGGTGAAGTTTGTCAGGCGCTGAGAGAGACCGCTGCAAAACGCAGCTCTACCAGAGCGCGGCGTAAAGCACGGTCAGTATCAGCATAATCACATAAGCCGCGATATTGAAGTTCCTGCCGGTTTTAAAGGTCTCACGCGGCAGGGGAATGGCTTTCGGATCTTCGTCGGTTTTTGCCGTACTCAGGCTTACCATCACGATAATGGCAATGGTAATCAGACAGGTGTACATCATCTGATCGAGGAAGGGCATCTCAAGCGGCAGCAACTTCAGCAGCAGCGCAACCGGAATGGAGCTTAAAACCCCTGTTATGGCAGCCCGCGTGGTTGCCCGTTTCCAGAATAATCCCATCAGGAAAACGGCCAGGATGCCCGGACTCACCACCCCGGTATATTCCTGGATGTACTGAAACATCTGGGGCATGGTATTCAGCGCCGGAGCTACAAAAACCGCGATGGCCAGGGCTGCGATAACGGCGATGCGGCCTGTAAGAACAAGGTCGGAGCCGTCGGTCCGCTTGGAGAAGTAAGGTTTGTATATGTCCATGGTAAAGATGGTGGCCGTGGAATTCAGCATGGAAGCCAGCGAAGAAACGATGGCGGCAGCCAGCGCCGCGACCACCAGTCCCTTGATTCCTGCCGGGATAAAGGTTTTGATCAGCCAGGGATAGGAGATATCGTAATTGATGCCGCCACCGGGCCGGTTAAAAACCGTTTTCACCCCGTCAATCACAACGGTGCCTTCCGGCTGCATGTACATAACATAGGCGATGATACCCGGAATAACCACCAGCAAAGGCAACAGCAGTTTCAGGAAAGCGGCAAACGCAAGCCCTTTCTGCGCTTCGCGCAGCGACTTCGCGGCCAGCGCCCGCTGAATGATGTACTGGTTAAACCCGAAGTAGTAGAGATTGGCCACCCACATGCCGCCGATAATCACGCCGATGCCCGGCAGGTTCAGAAATTCGGGGTGGTCCCTGCGAAGGATCATGTGGAATTTATCCCCTGCCACCTGGTAAACATGGTCCAGCCCGGCCAGCACACCGCCGGCAGGTGTTACCTGATCGAGGGCGATAAAGGTGGTGATCAGCCCGCCGGCTACCAGCAATATAACCTGAATTACGTCAGTCCAGGCTACGGCCGACAAGCCTCCCCAGATGGAATACGCGGCGGCAAAAAGCGCCAGGCCCAATATCAGCGGAAATATCATACTCCCGTCGCCGGTACCTGCAATGGTATCCAGGGCCTTTGCCCCGAGAAACAATACCGAGGTAAGGTTAACAAAAATAAAAAGCGCTACCCAGAATACGGCCAGGATGGTTTTCAGGTTGGTATTGAACCTTTTTTCGATGAATTCGGGAATGGTAAACAGCTCCTGCCGGATAAAAACGGGCAGAAAGTACTTGGCCACCACAATCAGGGTGATGGCGCCCATCCACTCGTAACTGGCAATGGCCAGGCCAATGGCAAACCCCGAACCCGACATGCCGATAAACTGCTCGGCGGAGATATTGGCCGCGATGAGCGAAGCGCCTATGGCCCAGAAGGGAAGGCTCTTCTTTGCCAGAAAGTAGTCCTCGGCACTCTTTTTCTCCCCTTTTTTGCCGCGCGACACCCAGAGCCCTACCGATAGTATTAAAATGCCGTAGGCTGCAAAGATCAGGTAATCAATCAGTTGAAAATTTCCCATAATGGCTGTTTTAAAGTGGAGGACTGAATATTTCAGGGCCAGGCCAAGCACTTACCGGAAACAAATATATAAAGTCACCGGTCATCTTCAAAATCAAATCAGCGCATCTTCCCGGCAACCGCTTATGCTTTTATAAAGGACGGCAGCAATAAATATTTCCGGCCTGCGGACATTGGCA
This sequence comes from Lentimicrobium sp., assembly GCA_023957275.1. GTDB lineage: Bacteria > Bacteroidota > Bacteroidia > Bacteroidales > Lentimicrobiaceae > Lentimicrobium. The sequence continues at coordinate 18,894 of JAMLHF010000073.1, forward strand.
GGTAATTGTGGATCAGCAGCTAAACCCATATAGGTCAGAGTCATTCTGATCCCGCATTTTTGCGGGAGAAGAATCTCGTAATTTACCGGACAGCAGTGATTGGAAATAAATCCTGCCCTTCTTTAAACGGGCACCCCGGATATTTAACGATCAACCCGTATCTTTGTGATTGGCGCTGCCTTTGCAGCGCATAATCCATTTCCCAAACAGGTGATTTATATGCAGCATTCTACCACCTCCTGGAAAACCGGTGACGGGCTGACCATTTTTGCCCAATACTGGCAACCGGCCGGACCTGTGCCCAAAGCGGTTGTCTGTTTTGTGCACGGCATCGGCGACCACTCCTCACGCCATGTGCATGTTGCCCGGGCTTTTACAGATGCCGGATTTGCCTTTTTCACCGCCGACCAGCGCGGGCACGGGCAATCGCAGGGGCAGCGCGGCCATTTTCCTTCGCGGGAAGCAATCCTGCACGACACCGACCTGTTGCTGCAACATGCTTCTGAATTGTTTCCTGGCCTTCCGGTGATACTCTACGGGCATAGCATGGGCGGGATCCTCGTCCTGTTTTATGCCCTGGAACGCAAACCCGACATCGCCGGCGTTATTTCCAACAGCCCGGGACTGCACAATGCCCTGCAAAAGAAACCCCTGCTGATTTTTGCCGCCCGGTTGCTCGGCAGCATATTCCCCCGCATGTCCATTTCAAACAGGCTGGACCTCAATGGCATTTCACGCGACCCGCTGATGGTCCAGGCTTACAAAAGCGACCCGTTGATCCATGACCGCATCACCATGGGCCTGGGCAAAGTAATGCTGGGTGTTACCGGTTTCACCATGAAAAATGCAGCCTTGTTTCCCCTTCCCCTGCTGCTGATGCATGGCAAAGCAGATATCATTACCTATGCCTCGGGCAGCGAAGCCTTTGCCGCCGTCAATCCGGGCAAATGCAAACTGATTCTTTGGGAAAAAGCCTTTCATGAAATTCACAATGAGCCTGAACAGCAGGAAGTGATGTCGGCAATGACCACCTGGGTGCAGGATCTTATCAGCAGGTAAGCGGCATATGGAAAAGTATATTTTAGCCCTCGATCAGGGCACCACCAGCTCAAGGGCCCTGATTTTCGACCGGCAGGGAAACATTTGTTCCATTGCCCGGAAAGAGTTGCGGCAGCATTATCCGCAGCCGGGATGGGTTGAGCACGACCCCGCCGAAATCTGGGCATCCCAGGTGTCGGTCGCGGTGGAAGCGATGTCGAAGATCAGCATCAGCGGCAGGCAGCTGGCGGGGGCGGGCATCACCAACCAGCGCGAAACCACGGTAGTGTGGGACAGAATCACGGGCGAGCCCGTGTACAATGCCATTGTATGGCAGGACCGCCGCACTGCTGCCTACTGCGATGAGCTGAAGAACCTCGGCCTTTCAGCGTTGCTGCGCGGAAAAACAGGGCTTGAATCCGACGCCTACTTCAGCGGGCCGAAGATCCGCTGGATACTCGATCATGTTCCGGGGGCCAGGCTGAAGGCTGAACGGGGGCAACTCGCGTTCGGCACCATTGATTCATGGCTTGT
>JAMLHF010000074.1 GCA_023957275.1 Lentimicrobium sp.
TCAGGTCGAAAAAACACAAATTGCTGAGGAGCAGGTGGGCAGCAGCCTTAAAATTCAACACGAGAATGCAGCAAGCGAACTGCGGAACGCCCTGCTTACCTATGGCACAACAGATCAGAACCGCGAACTCTCGGGAAAAATATACCTGCGTACCAGCATAAAATTTCAGGAAGGACTGGCCGGCAGCCTCGATCTGATGAATGCCCACAATCAATACCTGAATTCACAATCACAATACATCAACGCTTCCCTGAATGTGCTTAACAGAAGCGTGGCGATGGAAAGCCTGCTTGAAAATCCGGAATAGTAAAGAAAAACCCCTTAAACTCAATGAAAACAAACATCTTCAAAATAGTAATTCCGATGAAACGAATCATTTCACTTATAGCCGTTGCGGGCATGCTGATGATTTCATCCTGCAAACAGGATAACAGCCCTGAGGCCTTGCGGAAACAGCTTGATGGTTATCATAAACAATCGAAGGAAATCGATATCAGGATCAAAGAACTTGAAAAACAACTGGCAGATATGGAGAACGGCAGTGATAAGATAAACCGTGTCCCCGTTGTGCTTGAGGAAATTGCTCCGGGATTGTTCGAGCATTATGTGGAAGCCGGCGGAAGTGTTGAAGCGGTGCGTGAAGCCTTTATCAGTCCGGAAATCAGCGGACAGATTACCGCGATATATGTGAAGGAAGGCGACAAGGTTCAGAAAGGACAACTGCTGGCACAGCTCAATACACAGGTTACCCGTAAGTCAATTGAGGAGGTGCAGACCTCCCTCAAACTGGCCACTGATCTGTTTCAGCGCCAGCAAAGATTATGGGATCAGAAAATCGGCTCCGAGATACAGTACCTGGAAGCGAAAAATAACAAGGAAAGCCTTGAAAACCGCCTTGCAACCCTCAACGCTCAACTGGATATGGCGAGGGTAGTATCACCGGTTTCGGGGGTGGTTGAGCAGGTTGCCCAAAAAAACGGAGAGCTTGCCATGCCCGGTATGAGCATGATCCATGTGATTAATCTTGACGAGCTCTTTGTTAAAGCCGATGTCTCTGAAGCATTGCTGCCTTATATCAGGAAAGGCGATGAAATAGTGCTGAAGTTCCCCTCATACCCTGATTTTTCAAGAAAACTCAGGGTCGACAGGATTGGCAGCAACATCAATCCCGGCAACAGGACATTTGAGGTGCAGGTGAAGTTTGACAATACTGACGGAGCCATCAAGCCCAATATGATGGCTTCACTGCTGATCAACGATTACCGGAACGAGCAGGCGTTGATTATTCCTTCGCGCCTTATCAAAGAAGACCTGAAGGGCAAATACATCTATATCGCCAGGAGCAACAGCCCTGATTTTATCGCACAAAAGGTTTATATTCAGGCCGGAAGAAGTTTTCTGGGCCGCACAGAAGTAACCTCGGGACTCAGTGTGGGTGACAAGATCATTCAGGATGGATTTAACCGGGTAAGTGATGGGGTATATCTTTCTGTTGATTCAGTAAAAACTGCCAAATAAATCCGTTATGTCAGAAAAATTGAGCCAGCCCAGGAACTTCGGGCCAACCACCTGGGCGTTAAAAAATAAAAACACGGTATTCCTGCTGATGTCTATCCTGATGTTTTTCGGGATATACTCCTATACTTCGCTGCCCAAGGAACTATTCCCCGATATCGTAATCCCGACGGTGATGGTTCAGACCATATATCCCGGAAATCCGCCGGTGGATATTGAGAACCTGATCACCCGCCAGCTGGAGAAGGAAATCGAGTCGGTTGACGGAATCAAGGAACTATCATCCACTTCAAGCCAGGATGTGTCAAATATTTTCGTCGAGTTCAACACGGATGTGGATATCAAAACCGCGCTTCAGGATGTAAAGGACGCTGTTGATAAGGCGAAAAATGACCTTCCGTCTGATTTGCTGGAGGACCCTATGGTTACAGACATAGACTTTACGGAGTTTCCAATTATCAATATTAATCTCTCGGGCGACTACAGCATCAATGAATTGAAATCCTATGCCGAATACCTGGAGGATGAAATAGAAACTTTTCAGGAGGTTTCGAAGGTGGAGATCAAGGGCGTAACGGAAAAAGAAATCAAGGTTCAGGTGGATCAGCATAAGCTGGATGCCGTGGAATTGAGTTTCGGGGATATAGAGAGCGCGATTAAGAATGAGAATGTTTCCATGTCGGGCGGTGAGGTCAGAATCGGCCGCGATCGGCGTGCTGTCAGGATTTCCGGAGAGTTCACTTCAGTGGAGGAAATTGCAGGTATCATTGTCAAGCATGAGGATGGAAACATTGTGTATCTGAGCGATGTGGCGGATGTCAGTTTTGGCTTTGAGGACCCTGACAGTTATGCACGGCTCAACCGGCAGCCGGTAGTTTCGTTACAGGTAGTGAAAAAGGGCGGTGAAAACCTGCTGAATGCCACCAAAAAGGTTTTCGACCTGCTGGATGATGCCCGCGCTTCCAAAGCCATCCCCCAGGACCTGGTGATTACCATAACCAACGACCAGTCGGAGGAGATCCGCAACCAGCTGAGTAACCTCGAGAACAGTATGATCATGGGAATAATATTTGTGATCGGCATTCTGTTCTTCTTCCTGGGAACCCGCAATTCGCTCTTTGTGGCATTGTCCATCCCGCTTTCCATGTTCATTTCGTTTATGGTTATGGGATTGATGGACTTCCGCATCAATATGATGGTACTTTTCTCCCTGATCCTTGCCCTGGGTATGCTGGTCGACAACGCCGTTGTTGTAATAGAAAATTTTCACCGGTTTACCGATGAATTGGGATTAAAGCCATTTGAAGCGGCCCGCAGGGCTGTGGGAGAGATTGCCGTACCCATTATTACCTCAACAGCCACCACCCTGGCCGCATTTTTCCCCCTGATTTTCTGGGATTCCATTATGGGAGAGTTTATGAAGTACCTCCCGCTTACGCTGGTTATTACGCTTACCGCCTCGCTATTCTCAGCCCTGGTTATTATCCCTGTCGTGGCCATGGTTTTCTACAAAAAGGAGGATATCAACGACAGACCTGAAGTGCGCAGAACACTTGTTGTGGCCGGTGCCATGACCGGTGTTGCCATTCCGCTTTATATCGCGGGCTTCAATACACCGGCTAACCTGCTGGTATTGTTCGCCCTTATCGGAATTGCCAATTTGTTGTTTCTCAACCGGCTGGCACGCTGGTTTCAGACAGTGCTGCTGGTATGGGTCGAGAATTTGTATGCAAAAACACTGGCATTTGCCCTGAAACGGAGGAATGCCCTTTGGGTATTCACCGGCAGTTTTGTATTGATGTTCCTGACAATGGGCTTTTACTTCGGCAGCAATCCCAAAGTTATTTTCTTCCCTTCAGGAGAACCGAAATACATCAATATCCTGGCTGAACTCCCCCTGGGAACGGATATTGATTATACAGATTCGCTCATGACGGTAATTGAAGATGATGTTGACAGAATCCTGGCGCCTGAGAAACAAATCATAAAGTCGGTGCTTACCAATATAGGCAGCGGAGCTGTTGGCGAAAATGAAGGTTTTTCAGGCAGGGGAGGAGGCCCCAACCGCGGACTGATCACGGTGACTTTCCTCGACTACAAAGACAGGGCGGGCATTCATACCGACAAGTTGCTGAAGCGCTTGTCAGACAGCCTGCTGGGGGTTTATCCCGGTGTAGTTATGACCATTGAAAAGCAGAATGAAGGACCTCCTGTCGGAAAAGCGATCAACATTGAAATAGCAGGCAGGGATTTCAACAGGCTGCTTGATATTACCGATGAGGCCATCAACAGGATGAACGCCTCCCGTATCCCGGGTATTGAAGGCCTGCAAATTGACCTTGATCTGGGTCAGCCTGAAATGAATGTGACCATTGATCGTGAAAAGGCCCGCCGCTTCGGTCTTTCAACCGGGCAGATCGCCTCAACCATACGCACAGCCGTGTTCGGCAGCGAAGTTTCAAAATTTAAGATGGGTGAGGATGATTATCCCATTCAGCTCAGGATGAAAGATGAATACCGCTACAATGTGGCTTCTGTTTTGAACCAGCGTATAACATTCCGCGACCAGGCTTCCGGGAAGATTGTACAAGTGCCGGTATCGGCAGTTGCAGATGTATCGCTCAGTTCTACCTATGGTTCAGTTCTGCGCAAGGACCGTGACAGGGTGATCACCATCTGGTCGAATGTAATCGAGGGCTACAATGCCACCGAAATCAACAATCAGCTGAAACCCATTCTGGCCGATATGGATTTCCCTGAAGGATATAACTACCGTTTTACCGGGGAGCAGGAAGAGCAGGCAGAATCCATGGCATTCCTTATCAGGGCGCTGCTGATCGCTGTTGCCGTAATTCTGCTGATCCTGGTCGGACAATTCAACTCAGTGGTAAAGCCATTCATTATTCTGATCAGTGTGCTGCTGAGTACCATCGGGGTGTTTGGCGGACTGGCCACCTTCGGGATGAACTTTGTGGTGATCATGACCGGTGTCGGCATCGTGTCCCTTGCCGGCGTGGTGGTAAACAATGCCATCGTACTGATCGATTATATCGGTTTACTGAAAGCCAATAAGAAAACCGAAATGGGTATTGACCTCAGCGATGACCTTCCGGTGAAAGAATCCATCGCCTGCGTGATCGAAGCAGGAAGAACCCGCCTCCGTCCGGTATTGCTTACAGCCGTAACTACCATTCTCGGGCTGATTCCGCTTGCCGTAGGATTAAATATAGATTTTGCAGGGCTCTTCTCCGAATTCGATCCGGATATCTATTTCGGAGGTGACAATGCCATGTTCTGGGGCCCGCTTTCGTGGACTGTCATCTTCGGACTGACCTTTGCCACTTTCCTTACCCTGGTGGTTGTGCCCTCGATGTATCACCTCTTTTATATGGTCCGGCTCAAAGCCAGGGCTATCATTAAGAAATAGCCCCGGTATTTTCAGATCTGAATAAGAAAAGGCTGTAACATAGCCATAACCCCGGAGCAGGCATTTGACCTGGCCTGATCCGGGGTTATGGCTAACAGTTGCAATCCGGAAGGCGGAACAGGCAAAAAATATTCTTATGCATTGTTGTCCGGAAAAAACCGGATAATGAACTTAGAGCTCACCGGAGGTAATCACATACTTTTTCCCGGACAACAGTGATTTTTATGCAATAAAAAGGGTCACTTCTTTGTTAATATACACATAGGTATATATGTTTTGGCGTAAGCCATCGCTTCAATAAATCCAAGGTTATGTTCAATACCACCCGGATGGGGAAACGCAGGTCATACCTTGCATGGATACTGGTATTTATGCAGTTTTTGCTGATCGGTCTGATACTGCTCACCAGCCCTGTCACCAATCTGAAATCGTGGGTTATCGCGTTTATTCTTGCCGGCATCGCGTTGGGGCTTTATGCCATTTACACCATCAGGATCGGAAATTTTAACATTAGTCCCCATGTCAGACCCTATGGACGGATGGTTGCCCACGGGCCTTACCGGCTGTTGCGTCATCCGATGTATACCGCTATTCTTCTGACCATCTGGCCAATGGTAGCCGGGCATTTCAGTTATACCAGGCTGGCGTTCGCCATTGCCCTGACCATCGTACTTGTTGTTAAACTGCATATAGAGGAGGATTACCTGAAAAAAGCCTTTATTCCTTATAGGGAATATACCCGAAAAACTTTTAAACTGATTCCTTTTATCTGGTGAAAGCCGGGCGGGTTTGCGGGTCGCCTGCACTGCCCTGCAGCCTCCCTTACCTCACAAAGGTTATGGCAGCTTCATCGGTTAAGCAAATGTTTTCTCCCTGATGCGCAGGAAGAACTGTTCGATCAGTTTCGAAAGCAGGATGCCTGCAATAATTGTAACTGCCAGATAAAGCACGCCTCCGGTTTTAAGGTTCAGTACTTTTTCGATGAAATCGCTGAGCAGCAGGTGCCACACATAAATAGAATAAGAGTAAATACCGATGGATGAGATCATCCGGATCAGCCGGCCGGCCGGCCTGAACTTGCCGATGGCCGCAGTCAGGTCTCCTTTGGCAGCATAGGCGGTGAAGACGGCAAATCCTAAGTGAATAACGTTAAATCCCAGGGTGTTGAAAAACATGCTTCCTGCCCTGACAAAAAACAGGGGGCTGATCAGCGCGAAACCGGCAATCAGCAAAACGGGCTTATGCTTATGGGTAAATGCGTGAAAGCCTTCAGTAAAATGAAACAGGTACGACAGCAGAACGCCCAGCAGCAAACCATCCATCCGCAGGTGCGTGTAGTAGATTTCCAGGTAGGGCTCGTGACGGTGGACGAAGAAGTAATGCATCCGCAACAGCGTAACAAGCAGAATGGAAGATATGAGTAATCCGGTCATCAGCCTGCGGTTATCAAGCCATTTTGCCCGCAGCATCAGAAAAACGAAAAGGGAGAGTAGCAGGTAAAAGTGCTCTTCAATGGCCAGCGACCAGGTGTGCATAAAACAGCCCTGAAAATAATTCTGCAGGAAAAGGACTTCCGCCAGCATGTCCTTCATTGGGAACGTATGGCCGTTGATCCATGCATTGAAGAGAAAGGCGGTTATCAGGAATACATAAAACGTGGGATAGATTTTAAATCCCCTTCTGATCAGAAAGCGTCCGATCCTGACCCTGCCATACTTTTTGAATTCCGAAAAGAGCAGACCGGAAACCAGAAATCCGCTGAGCACGAAAAACAGGTCAACGCCTGCCCAGCCGGCACGGGCAAAGTTATTGTACCAGGCCGAATGCCTGAAAAGTACCCCCAGTATGGCAAGGCCGCGAAGAAAATCAAGATCGGGAATGCGTTTGCCCGCCATGCGCCGGTTTCATTGGTATGGTATTGCAGATAACCCTTAAATACTGATTATTTCAGTCTATTGCCAGGCAGACTCAAACTGTTGCAGAAAACGCACGTCGTTTTCGGAGAACATGCGCAGGTCTTTTACATTGAAAACCAGGTTGGTAATGCGTTCGATGCCGATGCCGAATGCAAAGCCTGAATAGACTTCCGGGTCGATGCCGCAGTTTTTCAGCACATTGGGATTCACCATGCCACAGCCGAGGATTTCCACCCAGCCGGTGTATTTGCAGAAGCCGCAACCTTTTCCGCCGCAAAGGTTGCATGAAATATCCATTTCGGCAGAGGGTTCTGTAAACGGGAAGTAAGACGGCCTGAGGCGGATACGGGTATCGGGGCTGAACATCTCTTTGGCAAAATAGAGCAGGGTCTGGCGCAGGTCGGCAAAACTTACATTTTTATCCACATACAGACCTTCCACCTGGTGGAAGAAGCAGTGGGCGCGGGCTGAGATGGCCTCGTTTCGGTAAACCCTTCCGGGGAAGGTCATACGGATGGGCGGCCGGGTATTTTCCATCACCCTCACCTGAACGCTCGAGGTGTGCGTGCGCAGTACCACATCAGGGTCCTTTTCAACAAAAAAGGTGTCCTGCATATCACGGGCCGGGTGTTCCGGGGCAAAGTTCAGGGCTGAGAAGTTGTGCCAGTCGTCTTCAATCTCCGGCCCTTCGGCCACGGTATACCCGATGCGCGAAAAGATGTCGAGGATGCGGTTGCGGATAATCATCAAAGGGTGACGCGAACCGGCATCGCGGAAATTCACCGGCAGGGTAAGATCCTGCTCCGGAGTTGAAGCAGCATGCTGTTCTTCAAGACTTTCGCGCAGGCTGTCGATTTTCTGCTGGATTTTGCCCTTCAGCTCATTCAGCAACACCCCCATTTCGCGGCGTTCCTCTGCAGCCACGTTTTTAAAGTCGGCGAACAGATCATTCAGAATGCCCTTTTTTCCGGAATATTTGATCCTGAACTGTTCCAGTTCATCTTTTGTTTTGGCTGTAAATAGTTCAATTTCAGCCAGGTATTGATTGATTTTTTCTTTCATTCAGTAAAATATTTGCCGTTAAGGCATCGGGGTATGAAAATTCACGAAGTAAGCGGAACCGGCCGGAAATAATTTATTTGATTACAGTGATTTTCATTTTCACATCTTTTACCGGCTTGTCACCGGGGCCGGTCTGCACGGCGGCGATTTTATCCACCACTTCAAGGCCGGAGATTACTTCGCCGAATACGGTGTAATCATCGTCGAGGTGAGGGGTTCCGCCAACGGTTTTGTAGGCGGCGCGCCTTTCGGGGCTGATTATCCTGTTGGTCTGTTTCTGGTACATATCCAGTTGCTGATCGTTCAGTTTCTGACCCTGGACAATGTAAAACTGTGAGCCGGAAGAGGCTTTCTTGGGGTTTACCTGATCGGGTTTACGGGCTGCTGCCAGCGCTCCCTTTTTATGGAAATATTGCGGAACAAATTCGGCGGGAACGGTATAACCGGGGTCGTTCATCTTGCTTTCCTGTCCGCCGCCCTGAATCATAAACCGGTTGATCACCCGGTGAAAGATGGATCCGTTGTACCAGCCCTGCTTCACCAGTTTCAGGAAGTTGTCGCGGTGCTGCGGGGTTTCGTTGTACAGAATGGCGGTCATATTACCGTATTCGGTTTCTATAAGTACTTTCGTTTGTTTTTGCGCGCCGGCTGCGGATTTTGGGGCCTGAGCCATACACAGGGCAACTGAAAGCAAGGTGAAAGAAACAAGTAAACTCAGTTTTTTCATGGTTGTGATTTTTTACGGGTAATAATTTTAACGGTCATTGGAATATCCTGCAGGGGGCGGTCGTTTCCGTCCCTTTTTTCGGTGGTAATGGCATCAACAACTTCCATGCCGCTGACGACTTCGCCAAAGATGGTGTATCTGCCGTCGAGGTGGGGAGCGCCGCCCACAGTGGTGTAGGCTTCGCGTGCGGCTTCGGAAAGCCTGAATACTTTATCGCCGGTAAATTCCCTGTCGATCATCTGGTTAAGGGTGTCGAGCAGAAACCGGAAATGGGCGGTATCGCTTTTTGCATCGGGCGAGAAGAACTGATTTCTCAGCGTCAGATTTTCAGGCCGGTCCATAATATCGACAAATATCCGCTGTTTGGCCAGGGAGTTTTGCTCCTTTTCAAGCATATCGAGCTTTTCTGCAGTAAACACTTTTCCCTGAACGATGTAGAATTGTGAACCGGAAGAGAGTCGGGCCGGATTGACCTTATCGTCTTCGCGGGCCGCAGCCAGCGTCCCCCTGCGGTGGAAATGCGCGGGGGTGATTTCGGCAGGAATGCTGTATCCGGGGCCGCCGTTGCCCAGTTCAATGCCCGGTGCGGCACCCTTAGAGTCGGGATCGCCGCCCTGTATCATAAAGCCGTCAATCACCCGGTGAAACAGGGTACTGTCGTAAAAACCCGCGCGGGCAAGTTTCAGAAAGTTATCGCGGTGTTTGGGGGTGTCGTCGAACAGCCGCAGGGTAATGTCGCCTTTGGGGGTCGATATCACTACCAGCTCCTCCTGCCCGGCCGGCTGCGCAGATGCCCCGGGCGCAGCCACAAACAGCGCAAACATCAGCGAAATAAGCATATAACACGACTTATGAGGCATATTTCTTCAATTCAGGAAGTTGCAAAACTACAAAAAAGTGAGGTAACTGCTGCAGCGCAATTTGCATGTCACAACCGTAAGGCTATTTTCCGCGGGCTTTGGTGAAACATTCCCTGCAAAGCGGTTCATAACTCTCGGTTTCGCCGAGCATCACCAGTTTTTCATCGGCGGTCTTGCGGTGGGAGTAATGGGCCAGATTGCCACACTGCATGCAGATGGCGTGCACCTTGGTCACATATTCGGCGGTGGCCATCAGATCGGGAATGGGCCCGAAAGGCTTTCCGGTGAAGTCCATATCGAGACCGGCAACGATCACCCTGATGCCGCTTCCGGCCAGTTTATTGCAGACGGAAACCAGTTCATCATCAAAAAACTGGGCTTCATCAATACCTACAACATCCACATTATTGGCATAAATCAGGATTTGGGATGAGGCCTGTACGGGTGTGGAGGTAATGGAATTTTCGTTGTGCGATACCACATTGGTTTCATCATAGCGGGTATCAATCGAGGGTTTAAAAATTTCAACCCGTTGTTTTGCGATCCGTGCCCGGTTCAGGCGGCGGATCAGCTCCTCCGTTTTGCCCGAAAACATGGAGCCGCAGATGATCTCAATCCAGCCCCGGCGATGCGATGGGTTTATGGCGCTTTCTAAAAACATTCAGTGCTTGTTCATTTTTCTATTACCTTTATCCACGCAAAACGGCATGAATCAGGGATTATGGACTTTTATGCTTCCGCGCATAACCGGCGGCCGTTCACGTACAAAAATACCATGATTCGGCGTTTTACTTCCTGATTTTTTATTTTTTTACTAACATGAACGATTTAAAGATTGAGATCAGCAACTTACTGAAGGAGCTGAACGGACGATTTGAAAAAATCAATGCTTCAGGCGAAGCGGTGCCTGCTATAGAGGCGGATATTGTGCTTTCCTTATTGCGTCAGCTTTATGTAAAAGCGGAGCAGCTAAAGGATCCGTTGGTCCGTGAGGTGGTGGTGAAGGCGGAACCCGTTCAGTACCAGTCTCCGGTGGCCGAAGCCCCTGTAAAAGTTCCGGAATTTACCCCTCCGGCTCCGCCGCATATCCCGGAACCGCCCCGCATGGAGGAGATGCCCCCCGTGCATCAGACAGCTGAACCACCTGCGCCCGTTACCCCTGCGCAACCAGTAATTGCCGTTGTACCTCCGGCAGAAATACATCATGAACCTGAACGGGAGCCTCCGGTACCGGGCCCGGCCGCGCCACCCCAGCCGCCCAGGCGCCCCGAAGGTATGCCTGACCTTTTTGGCACTGCCCCGGATGATAAGCATAAAACCAGTGTCCCCTCGGTGAATGAACGCATACAATCAGGTAAGAACGACCTCACCCTCTCCGATAAAATGAGTCTGAAACCCATTGCCGACCTGAAATCCACCATCGGCATCAACGAAAAGTTTCAGTTTGTGAATGAGTTGTTCGACGGCTCCACCGAAATGTACAACCAGGCCATTGCCCTGCTCAACAACTGTTCCGGCCAGGCCGAAGCTGCCTCGCTGTTTGCCGGACTGCAGCAGCGGAATGGCTGGGACCCGGAAAATCCGGTTTTCTTGAGACTGCAGGAATATGTAACCAGACGTTATATTACTTCGGGCTAGGCAGTCATTATGGCTATGAAATGTAAGTGATCTTCATAACTTAAAAATGAAAAGCGTACTTTTATTTCTGGCGTGCATTCTATTCTGCCTGACAGGTCCCTGCCACAGGGCTAAAGCACAGGATGCGGATTACGCCAGATATGTCATGGATACCCTTTCGGCTCCGGGCCTTTATGGCCGGGGTTATGTGAATTTCGGCTCACTTCAGGCTTCCCAGTTTATCACAAGGCAGCTGTTCGATCTGGGAGTGCGGCCATTTACCGACAGTTATTCCCGTGAGTTTACCCTGCCGGTAAATACTTTTCCGGGAAGCATGATGCTGAATATCAGCGGCAGGGATCTGATGCCCGGGGTTGAATTTGTGGTGCGGGCCGACTGTCCTCCGGTGAACGGCGTATTTAAGATTGTTTTCCTTGATTCTGCTGATTTTGCAAATCAAAGGAAACTGGACAAGATCCTGCGTAAAGACTTGAAAAACAGTTTACTATCATTTGATAAAAGTTTGCTTAAAGGGGCAGCATCCCGACAGGCAGATTCCATGTTGCGTACCAATTACCCCGGTGCCGGGGGATACCTGATGGTGAATCAGGGCGAAAAGCTTATCTGGAGTGTATCTCCGGGCTTCAGGCAGCTGGACTATCCGGTTGTTGAAGTGCTGGGGGAGGCGCTTCCGCGAAAACCTGAAAATGCGGCCATCATTGTGGATGCGGAGTTTTATCCCGCTTACCGGGTGATGAATATTGCCGGTTATCTCGAAGGGAAGAAATTCCCGGATTCCATGCTGGTTTTCACCGCGCATTATGACCATCTGGGGATGATGGGAAGGAATGCGCGGTTTCCCGGTGCCAACGACAATGCCAGCGGGGTGGCCATGATGCTGGACCTCGCCCGTCACTTTGCCGATTCCGCCAACCGGCCTGACTACAGCCTCGCTTTTCTGGCTTTTGCCGGAGAGGAAATGGGCCTGAAAGGCTCGGAAAACTTCGTTGAAAATCCAGTATTTCCATTAGATCGGATTAAATTCCTCGTTAACCTGGATATGGTTGGGACCGGAAGCGAAGGCATTACCGTAGTGAACGGAACCATCTTTCAGGAGTATTACCGGCGGATGGTGCGCATCAACGCCGATAACGAGTATATCCTGAAAGTAGCCGAAAGGGGAGAAAGCTGCAACAGCGACCATTGCCCTTTTTACCGCAAGGGCGTGCCCTCCGTGTTCATTTACTCTATGGGCAAGGAACACAGGGAGTACCACACAATATACGACCTGTCGCAGCGGGTTCCCTTTTCGGAATATGAAGATATTTTCAGGCTGCTGCGCGATTTTATACTGACATTCTGAGCCTTATGTCCAAGCTTTATCTGGTACCGACACCCCTGGGAAACCTGGAAGACATGACCCTCCGGGCCATACGCGTGCTGAAGGAAGTGCAGCTGATCCTCGCCGAAGATACCCGCAAAACCGGCTTGTTGCTGAAGCACTTCGGCATCGGAACACGCATGCAGTCGCACCATATGCACAACGAACACCGCACGGCCGAAAGCATTGCCGCCCGTATTGCAGGTGGCGAATCCGTAGCTTTGGTCACCGATGCCGGCACACCGGGGATTTCTGATCCCGGGTTTTTACTGGTGAGGACCTGCATCGGCATGGGTATAGAAGTGGAAACCCTCCCGGGAGCCACCGCTTTTGTCCCGGCGTTGGTCAACTCGGGCCTGCCCTGCGACCGGTTTTATTTCGAAGGATTTCTGCCCCATAAAAAAGGGCGGCAAACAAGAATTGCCTTCCTGGATGCTTTGGCTTGTACTTTTGTTTTGTATGAATCGCCTTTCAGGCTGGTAAAAACACTTGAACAACTGGCCGAAGTGATGGGCGGCGACCGGAGGGCCTGCGTATCCAGGGAACTAACGAAATTTTTCGAAGAAAACCGCCGCGGGTCATTGTCAGAGCTTGCAAAATACTATACGGAAAACCCTCCCAAAGGGGAAATCGTGATTACCGTTGGTGGTAAAGATCAGGTAGATGCTGCCACAGCGGAGGAGCCGCAGGACTGATTTCCCTTTTTTTTGCCGGTTTGCGGTAACCTTTTTGTTTTCTGTCCGTCTTATGGTTGTTTACGTTCATTTCCGGACATTCGCCCTTTATTTCCGGACGTTGGTATTTCATAATTGGTTTTTAATCAACTATTAATCAATTCAATGCGATTTTGGCACGGAATTGGCTGAAAGCCTGCTATCAAATATTCATTACGATGAAAATGAACATGCAGATACCATTGGTGATGGTGGTTAGTCCGGAAGGATGCAGGTCGATGTTTGCCGCTTCGGAATACCGCAGCTTCAGGGAAGAAATCAGCAGAACCATTTTTTATCCTGATTTTGCACGCAGGAGTTACCTTGAGGGCGTGGTGAATGTTGAACTGATGACCGACAATAACGGGAATATCATGGTGAAGGAAACCAATGCCACCCATGCCGGATTGCTTGATTATGTGATGGGACGCATCCATAGCCTGATGGTATCTGATCATGAATCCATGGGAAAGCAGTTCAGGCTGATGCTGAAGTTTATGATGTATTGATGAAATAAAGGAATGGTCCGGGCAGAATCCCCACAATTTTGCCTGTGATTATAAAAACATATCCAGGGTTTGTGCCGGATATGGAATTTTTTCAGTGTGTGTGTGAAAGCCCGGGTTTCCGGGCTTTTTTGTTGAAAGGAAGTATAAATAGCCTTTGTAGAGTAATCCATTCCGCAAATGGTAGCTTTCAGGGCCATTATGTATCGGATTTCCGGTTAATTTAGCTAAAAAAAAGACATGTTTACCTACCCCTATCCCCGCCCGGCCGTTACCGTTGATGCCATTGTATTCCGGAAAGGCAAAACAGCGCCGGAAGTGTTGCTGATCCGCCGGGGGCATCCCCCGTTTGAAGGGATGTGGGCGGCGCCGGGAGGTTTCCTGGATATGGAGGAAACGCCCGAAAAGGCCGTAGTCAGGGAACTGGAAGAAGAAACGGGCATCAATGGCGTGGCGCTTTTTCAGGTTCACACCTATGGCGCAGTGCATCGCGACCCCCGTCACCGGACAATCTCCATTGCCTATACGGGCATGCTCAATGATACGGGTACGCAGGCAAAAGCAGGCGATGATGCGGCTGCCGCGGAATGGCATCCGGTCGGTCAGCTTCCGCCCCTGGCTTTCGATCACGACAAAATAGTGGAAGACGCGATTGCCTTTGCCCGTGAAAGGGGTTGGTTTTAGGTTCTCCTTACTTCAGCTCGGCTAGTATGGCTTTTACGATATTTTCGGCCCCGTTGGCAATATCCACAATGCTGGCATCGAGCATATAGCAGGGGGTGGTGAACACCGGGCGGTGCGGGTCGCGTACCACTTCACCATGGCCGGTATTCACGTGCGTGGCTCCGGCCTTTTCAACGCCGGCAGCGGTTGCAGGGTCATTGCCAATGGTAATTTCAACATTCCCAAGTACCTTGGCCAGCAATACCGGTGAAATGCACAGGGCGCCTATGGGTTTTTTCATGGAAGTCATTTCCCGGATTACTTTTTCCACATCGGGGTTTACCTTGCAGGCGGGGCCGTCGAAAGCCCAGGTGCAGAGGTTTTTGGCCACCCCGAATCCCCCCGGGAAAAGCAGGGCGTCAAATTCCCTGACATTGAGCTGTTTCAGGTCCCTGATCTTTCCGCGGGCAATACGGGCGGCTTCCACCAGTACATTGCGGGTTTCGTTCATCTCCTTTCCCGTAAGGTGATTGATCACATGGTGCTGGGGAATGTCAGGTGCAAATATTTCATAATCAGCGCCATGCTTTTTGATAGCCAGCAGGCTTAAGGTGGCTTCGTGAATCTCGGCGCCGTCGAAGACGCCATTTCCGGCAAGGACTACGGCAAATTTTTTCATGTTACAATGGGTTTATGATGTACAACAATGATCGTATGTGTAAGGTTGAAAACCCTTTCCGTGAAGCGGGATTCCCGGGCCGGGTCAGGGGTTATTCAAATTCAAAAATAAGCATTCCGGACCAGATTACCGTTATATCCGGCAGGAATCCTTAACTTTATCCCATAATTCAGACAGTATGTGCGGCAGGTTTTCACTTACCACCGAAGAGCAGCGGCTCAATGAATTCTTCCGCCTTGCGGGAGGGGAAGAACCCTATGTGCCCAGGTACAACGGGGCGCCTACCCAGAACCTCTCGGTGATAACCGGAGATGAACCTTCAAAACTCCGCTATTTCAGGTGGGGGCTGATCCCCTTTTGGGCGAAGGAGTTGCCCCGCAGCAGTCCGGTGATCAATGCCAGGGCAGAAAGTGTGGGTGAAAAGCCCATGTTCCGCAGGTTGATTACCGGGCAACGTTGTCTGGTCCCCGCCGATGGTTTTTACGAGTGGGTGAGGGCCGGCAAAAAACAGCCTTTCCGTTTTGTGATGGCCGACGGCTCGCCCTTCGCCATGGCCGGCCTGTGGGATGCCTGGAAAAGTCCGGAAGGCGGCCTTATCCGGTCCTTTACCATCATTACCACCGAAGCCAATAAACTGATGGAGCCCATACACGACCGCATGCCCGTAATCCTGGAAAAGGAGCATCATGAGGCCTGGATGGGCGAAAAGGATGAAAAGCTGCTGCAAAAACTCCTGCGGCCCCTCCCGGGCAGTAAGATGCAGGTTTATAAGGTTTCTGACCTTGTCAATAAAGTATCCGCCGAAGGGCCTGAACTGATCCGGCCACTGGCTGAACCGGATTTATTTTCAGCGGATTAATGAAGCCGTAAACGAATGGAGAACCTTATTCCCGGAATAATCACAGTGATTATTTGTCTGGCCGGATATTACCAATCGTGGAAATATCAGGCAAGGGATAACTATCGCATGGCGCTCTGGCTGCTGCTGATTTCAGGATTGTTGCTGCGGATTTACACTTCCACTGATTTTTTTCTGCATTATTGGGACGAGCGGTATCACGCGCTGGTAGCCAAAAACCTGATGAACCACCCGTTCAGGCCCACCCTGTACGATACCCCACTGCTGCCTTACGATTATTTCAACTGGCCGGGCAACCATATCTGGCTGCACAAGCAACCCATGGCCCTGTGGCTGATGGCCGGCAGCATGAAATTGTTCGGAATCAATGAAATCGCCCTGCGGCTTCCATCTATTCTGATGTCCACCACCGGGATATGGATGACGTGGTTTACCGGAAAACACCTTGCCGGTAAAAAAGCGGGCTACCTGGCGGCATTTTTCTTTTCGGTGAACGGACTGATCATTGAACTTACGGGAGGCAGGGTGGCTACCGACCACATCGACATTGCCTTTCTGTTTTTCATCGGAATGGCCGTTGTGCTATCGATCGTATTTGCACAAAGCAGGAAACCCCTGTTTAACATCCTTGCCGGTGTGGCGCTGGGAGCGGCCTTATTATCGAAATACCTGCCGGCCTTGATTGTGCTCCCGCTATGGCTGCTGATTGTTTACGATTCCGGAAATTTCAGGTTGAAAACCATCGCGCTTCAGTTTGTGATTTTAACGGGCGTAGGCGCACTGGTATTTCTCCCCTGGCAGATTTACATCTTCCGGGCATTTCCGGCGGAAGCAGCCTGGGAATCACAGATGAATTTCAGGCACCTTATGGAGGTCATTGAAGAGCGCACCGGACCATTTTACTACTTTGCCGATAAGATCAGGATCAATTACGGTGAGCTGGTCTATCTGCCCCTGCTGTGGTTTTTATGGAAAACCATCCGGAACCCCCGCAATTTAAAGATGCTGGCGGTTACAGTGTGGTTTCTGATTCCGTTTGTCTTTTTCTCGCTTGCGCGGACGAAGATGCAGGGGTATATGCTTTTTACGGCTCCGGCGCTGTTTATTATGACAGCGGTTTTCTGGGTGATGTTGTCGGAGATAAAAACGAGGAGTTGGTACAGGTACGCCCTCAATGTATTGCTTGTCCTGTTTATGCTACTTCCCTTAAGGTACTCGCTGGAGCGGGTTAAACCGTTTCAGATAAGCGACAGGAATCCGGAATGGGTGAAAGGATTGCGTGCCTTAAACCGGGAAGCGCCGGATAACGGGGTACTGCTCAATTACGCGAATCCTGTTGAAGCCATGTTTTACACCGGCCTGACAGCCTATTCGGAAATCCCCGGTGAAGCAACTGTAAGGGAATTGCTGGATAAGGGATATACCGTGATTGTGAACGACAAGGGCGATGTGCCTGCCGGCATCGCTGCGCTTGAAGGTGTCCGGCTGAAAAAACTGGCCGAAGCGCCGGCACAGTGAGACATTTTGGGCTATCTTAGCTCCTGATTTACGGCCATTAGCATTGGCCGGTAAAACAAAACAGAAATTGCGGCACAGCTTTTGCGCGATTTCATCATCAAGTCTGTTTGTTATGAAGAGGACCCGTTTACTGATAATACTGTCACTTATATTCGTTATGCTGTGGTCGTGCAAAAAGTACGAGGAATACCCGCCCGAGCCGCAGATTGAGTTCCTGGATTTTCTGTTGCTGCGCGACGCCCAGGGCATTGATCAGCGCGGGGTGCTGCGGTTTTCATTTACCGACGGCGACGGCAACATCGGCCTGTACGACTATGACACCTTGCCGCCCTACGATTACAACCTGTTCGTAAGGTACTTCGAAAAGCAGAACGGAAGCTTTCAGGAAGTGTTTCTGGTGACCCCACGGTACATCAACGACACCACCATTGTTTACGATACGGCCACCTTCAACGGGCGCATCCCCATCCTGACCCCGGCCGGGAAAAACAAGGCCATCAGCGGCGAGATTGAAGACACCCTGTTTATTAACAATCCGCTTTCAGCCTTCGACACCATTATGTTTGAGCTGTTTATCAGGGACCGCGACCTGAATGAAAGCAATGTGATACAAACCCCGCCCATTGTGGTGAAAAAGCAATAAACCCCGAAACCACCGGATTGCAGCCCATGAAGAGACGAACCGGCTTTTTCAGAAGATTGATCAGGATTTTGCTGCCGGCCGGTGGCGTCACGTTTTTGCTGCTGATAGTGCTTGCCTTTACCACCCTGCCGTTTCATGCCTACTACCGCCTGGCTACCAAAGGCAGCAGAATGAGCGAAAAACCGGTAACCATTGTGATGCTGGCCGGCGCCGGAATCCCCAGCGAAAACGGGCTGATCAGGGCCTGGTACACGGCCTGGCTGGCAAAAGAGTCTCCGGAAGCAAAGGTGATTGTGGCCGCACCCGGCAAGCTGAACGACAGCACCGGCGATCCGCTTTCCATTGCCGGAGAGCTGATCCTCAGGGGCGTGAAGGGGGAAAATATCCTGCACGAAACCGAAGGGAAAAACACCCGGGGACAGGCGCGCAACATCGCCGCCATGATCCCTGCATCAGAACGCAACCGGCCGCTGGCAATCGTTACCTCGCCCGAACATATCCGCAGGGCAGTGCTGAGTTTCCGAAAAGCCGGATTTACCAACGTCAGCGGCTTCCCGGCCTTTGAATCCTCCCTCGAGGCCGACCTGGTTTTCGACGACAGGGACCTGAAGGGAAACCGCCTGGCGCCACCCATAGGAGAAAACCTGCAGTTCCGCTACCAGTTCTGGAACCACCTGAAATATGAGGTGATCGTGCTCAGGGAGTATTTTGCGCTGGCTTATTATAAACTCAGGGGGTGGATATAGCCGGTGAAACCCTGTTTAAACAACATTCAGGGAATGCATAATTCATAAACATTTACCGAACCGCCCCCGGGCGGTTCGTATGTTTAACTGCAATTACACCATGACAGATTGTTGATTATGAGCAGGTTAATTGGATATTATTGTGATAATTATTTGGTCGCAGAAACATTCGACCCCGCCGGGGTCGTATTTTTTCTTTGCTGATGCCTTTCTACAGACATGTGACTCCTCCGGAGTCAAGTATCGATATAAATCTATGTGTTTGATTTTTCATTTAAACACCATTACAATAATCACTCCCACAACAGGCAGGGCTCATAAAGCCAATATTCTGAAAAGTTACAGGACATTCCCAGTGCAAACCCATACATTACCGGAGATGCAGAATTCATAAGGATTTACTGACCCCAGCGGGGTCAAATGTTTATAGAGATATAGAATGAATAAGGATCTTACGACCCCGGCGGGGTCGCATGTATATCATGATAATTCATCGTAATTAATCATAGATTCTTCGTGAGAAATTTGGTTGTATTTTGATTATTAAATATTTGCATAAATATTCGACTCCTGTAGGGTCGTTTTTTTTATGCTGATGCCTTTCTATAGACATGTGACTCCTCCGGAGTCAAGTATCGATGCAAATTTATGTGTCTGATTTGCATTCAAACACCATTACATCAATCACTCCAGCATCAGGCAGGGCGCATAAAGCCAATAATTTGTAATGATTATATGATAATTCCAGGGCAAATCCACGCATTTCCAGAGATGCAGAATTCATAAGGATTTACTGACCCCAGCGGGGTCAAATGTTTATAGAGATATGGAATTAATCAGGATCTTACGACCCCAGCGGGGTCGCATGTATATAGAAATACAGAATGCATGATGATTTACCGACCCCAGCGGGGTCGTATGTTTCGTCTGTTGATCTTTTTTTAACATGCAGCTCCGGAGGTGTCAATGCTTTGATAAAGGTTTATGTGTTTAAACCGCATTTAAACACCATTACACCAATCGCTCCAGCAGCCGGTGTTTCCATTCGGGGAAACCGTCGATCAGCCCTGAATTGGCCTTGCGATGGGTAACAATCGAAAAATGCATATTGGGATCAGGAGGTAGAGAATGATAGCTGCTTTTATATTGTTCGCGGCCGGTTTCGCGGATGGATGTTATGATGGTTTCCACTTTCCTGTATTGCTGTGCGGCAGTTTCGCCGGCTCTGCCGAATGACCAGAGATAAGTAGCATGGCTGTTGAGCAGTTCCCAGCAGAAATGGTTCATGGTCTCCCCTTCGGTGAAGAAAACAAAACCAAAAACAGGTTTTAACGTAAATCGTATTTTCTGACCGGGTGATTGCAATTTGCCTGCAAGGTATTCTATCTGTTTGCGGTTGCGCAATTCCTGCTGTCCCATTGCCGCCAGCAGAATATCCATTTCCGATTGTTTCAGGGCATTGCCGGATTTCTCATCATCCGCATAATGCGACATAAACTCTTCGGCGGTGAACAGCGACTTATCGGTGACAGCGGGTTGTTTTCTGATGTATTGAAGGATCTGAGCGCGCTTCACCCCTTCAATCAGGG
>JAMLHF010000075.1 GCA_023957275.1 Lentimicrobium sp.
TGTAAAACCGCCCAAAGAAAAGCCATTACCTACTGATAGGAGAACAGTTGACTCAATTGGCATAGGCAATTTTCACGAAAAGTCTATAATGGCTGTTAGAAAAGCTAGAGCGTTGGCAAAATCATTTATTGAACTTCGTCAAGAAATGAATATTGTCATTTCAAAGTTTAATTTTTTCGCTTCAATTAATGAAAGTCCACAAATTGTTGCTAATAAACTTAGAAAACTACTAAATCTTGATGAAATTCGAGAAATAACGAATATGAATCACGCTTTAGATGGATATATTGAAAAAGTTGAATCAATAGGAATTGCCGTATTTCAATTAAGTCTTACTCAAGACAATTTAAGAGGTTTTTCGATTACAGATGATGTAATTCCTATAATTGCAATCAAACGGGGTGGTGAATCACCAACTGCCAAGATATTCTCACTATTCCATGAACTTGGACATATTTTATTGAATGACGGCGGTTTGTGCGATTTAGCTGAACAGACCAATATAGAAATTGAAAAATGGTGTAATGCTTTTGCAGCAGAAGTACTTATTCCAACTAATGAATTGCTACAAATGCAAACCGTTATTGAAAAGATTCAACGAGGAGAAAAAATATGGACAAAAAACGATTTAATCTTACTCGGAAATTATTTTCACGTTGGACCTTTAGCAATATTGAGAAGTTTATTGGAAAAGGGGCTCACTACTTCAGCTTATTATAATGAAAAACACCAATCCTGGAATAAACCACAATTTGGCAGAGCCAAGAATCCGGAAGGAAGAAATATTGCAAAAGAAGCCATTAAAGAAAAAGGCAGAACTTATGTTTCATTAGCATTTTCAGCATTTGATCAAAATAGAATAGATTTAAAAGACCTATCAGACTTTTTAGGTATCAGACTCTCATACATCCCAAGGACTCGACAATTACTAAATACTTTATAATGCAGTCACTTTTTAGCAAAGGAGACATTACATATGTGATTGACACTAGTGGCCTAATTATGCTTGAATCTACATTCAAGCGAGACAATCCTGTTTTTACAGCTATTTGGGAGGAAATTGAGGATTTAATTAGTCTTGGCCATTTTATAACACTCGATTTTGTTGAGGAGGAAATAAACAATTACCAAGGTAAGCAAGAATTCCTGAAAGTATGGATAAAGAAATGGAAAAAACATTTTGTTGTAATGACGGATGCTTCAAGTATCAATGCCGCAATTCCAATCGTCAATGAAGAGTATAATTCAGGTTTTTTTGATGCGAAAAAACAAGCAGAAGGCAAAGAAGAAGCAGATCCTTATTTAATAGGATATTGCATAATACATCAATGTGTTCTAATTACAAATGAAAGCAAGACCAAGTCAAACAAAATTCCTGCCGTTTCAAAAAAGCATGGAGTAATATGTATTGATATCAATGACTTCTTAATTGAAAGAGGATTACGCATGGAAAGAAGAAAACAAGCACCTGTGCAAAACCAAGACTAAATTGTATCCTTAGCATGGTTTTAGCTGAATTGATTACCGGCGTGACAAAGGAAGACATCTCTACAGTAGTGGAAAAACCATATGGTAATGACACCCTGAATACTTCAGCTACAGGTCTTTCTATCGGATTAAACACCTGGATCAATACATTTTCGCGGCTGAACTTCGGTCTCAGGGCATATTACACATATACGGCAAACAAAAAGTCTGCGCATCCCGCAAGTTCAACGGGCGGCCATGCGATGACCTTTGCAGTTGTTTACAGATTCCCAAGGCGAAGTCAGGAATTCAAAAGATGGTATTGATCATGTTAACGATTCCGGTCCATTCGGCGCCACTCCCTTAAACCCAACCGCGCACAGCATGATAAAACAACATAAATCTGCCACCCCAAAACTCCACCCCCACCCCATGAAAAAACTCTCCCTTATCCTTACCCTGTTGACAATAATCTCAACCTGTTCCTTCGGGCAGCATGCCACCGATACCATTTCGATGAAGAAAGTTCCGGGCGGCTATCAGTTTTATCAGGGGGAAAACAGGTTGACCATCAGCGAGCTTATTGTAACGATCAAACCTAATGAGCAGGCCTACCAACAGATTAAATCGGCGCAGGCAAACTACACCATGGGCCAGGTGCTGGGTTACGCGGGAGGCTTTATCATTGGTTATCAGCTTGGAAGGGCGTTGTGGAGCAGCGAAGTTAACTGGAGGATGGCTGGCCTGGGGGCAGGTCTGATAGTTTTAGCCATTCCGGTCGGCCAGGGGTTCAACACCAAAGCCAGGCAGGCAATTGATACGTACAACAGGGGGCTGCCGGCAAGTGCCCGCCGGAACAAAAGTGAAATAAATTTATCGGCAACCGGAAACGGCATCGGATTGGTTCTGAAATTTTAACCGCTGCAGCCCGGGATTTAAAGAACAGTGCGGAACAGATTTAACACTTAACAGATCACCATTGTCCGGATATAATGAAGAAAGAATTTGCCACCAAGACACGAAGACACTAAGTATCACTAAATGAGAAAAATAAATTTGTGCAACCTGGTGCCTTTGTGCCGCTTCGGCAGGCTCAGTGCATCGCTTAGTGGCGAAATATTTAAAAGTAAGTTGTATGCTGTTACAATCTTCTGAAACCAACACCTATAAAGCATTCCGGTCAAATTATAATAATTTCCCTGGACAACAATGTATTTAAATAAAACCATATACAACATTTGCCAATTTATCAGCACCGGGAAGGATAAGCAGGAACATCCGTACAGGCCACCACCGCTGAAAGTTTGCTTTTTACAGACTCATTTATTAATTTTGAATAACAACCCGGCTGATTCCCAATTTTCTAATATGTGGCATCTCAGGCATATTACCTCTTTTCTGTTTATTCTTGCAGGATGGAATTGCACCCATGTTACCATCGCACAAAACCAGCTTATTTCTGATCAGAACGCCGAAGTAACGGCCGATTCATTAGCCCTGATTGAGAAGCATGATGAAGCCGTTGAACTTTATCAAAGAATCCTTAATAATCCAGGGAAGGACATTAAACAGGATGACAAAAACCGTCTTCTATATAAAACCGGCAACAGCCTGATGCATTCCGGCAAATACAGGCAGGCCCAGCCCTGGTTCAGGAAAGCTATAAAAGAAGCAGCAGAAAAAGAAATGAAAAGCGATGCCCTGACAGGCCTTGGGAGAACCTATGAATATACCGGGAAACGCGACTCAGCTTTTTACTTCTATCTTGAAGCCTTTATGCTTGTTGAAGGGACTACAGATACACTCCGGCGCGCACGCGGCGCAAGAAACATGGCGCAACTGCTTCGTGTGCTCAGGCGTTTCGATGAAGCACGGCAGTATTGCCGCCGCGCAATCCGGCTCATTCCGGGAATTGCCGATTACAAGATCATTGCAAATATATACAACGAAACAGCCTATCTTTTTGAACTCTCCGGAAATCTTGATTCTGCGGCCTACTTTTACCAGCAACTGACTGATCTTTCAAAAGAAAACGGCTATCTTAAAGGTGAATCTGTTGGTTATTCAAATATGGCTTCGGTACTCGAAAAACAAAACAGGTACAACGAAGCATTGGAATTGAAGATAAAAGGATTGGAGATTGACCGGCAGATTGGCGATACCTATGGTATGATGAGTTCTTACCGCGGCATGGCTGAAACCTATGCCCTGATGAAAAATCCAGCAAAGGGAATTCAACTGACTGACAAGGCATATGCAATATGCGATACCGGCTGGATAAGTGACTTATCAGGGATCCACAGAACCTACTATCAGCTTTATAAATTGTCAGGCAGTCCCGGCGAAGCGCTCAGACATTTTGAAAAGCATATAGAATTGCTGAACCGCATCAATGAAAATAAAAGCCGGGAAACTGTAATGAATTTATTAACAGAATACGAATCAGAAAAAAAAGAACAACAGATTCTGTTGTTAAGTCAGGCTAATCAATTAAAAGAAAATAGGTTGCGTTTGCAATGGCTTATTATTGGAACGCTTGTGCTTTCGGGTCTCCTCATTTCAATTACAGGCTGGTCGGCAATGCGGATTAAAAACCAGAAACTGAAGCAGATGAGAACAGAACTGCAGCATTTCCTGGTGCATGAAAAAAAAGAAGGAAATTCAAATCAGTCGCCACACGAAATATACGCCGATAAATGGGGGTTAACCAGCCGTGAAAGTGAAATATTGTATCACCTCGGGCAGGGTTGTCCCTATGCGAAAATTGCAGAAAAACTCTTTATATCAGAGAATACCGTAAAATTCCATATTAAAAATATCTACATCAAGCTGAATGTAAAAAACCGGATGGAGGCACTGTTGCTCTGTAGCGAAAACAAAACCCTTCCCGATAATTAAGCTCAAAACTACCCTTTCGGGTAGTACACCCTGACATTATAATACCGAAATTAGTCGGAAAACAGGGAAAATATTGGAAACCAGCTTACTTCTTTCAGCCGGGGAAGAACAGATTCTCTGTCTTCTACAACGCGGAAATTCGAATCAGGCCATTTCCGAAGCAACAGGCATTTCGGTAAATACCGTTAAATATCACCTGAAAAAGATATACAAAAAACTTCATGCAAGAAACCGTATTGAAGCCATCAATAATTTCAATAAAACCCTTAAAGACAAACAATCATGAAAATAATAGCTTTCCTTTTGCTGACATCAGGAGCGCTGCTGCTGGCGGGACCTTCTGCAATATCGCAGATAAAAGTGGATGTGAAAAAAAAGGCAGAAAGAAAGGTAAACCAAAGGGCCAACAAAAAAACAGATCAGGCGATAGATAAAAGCCTTGACAAAGCGGAAGAGGGGCTTGACGGTATTTTCAGCAAAAAGAAGAATAAAAATAAAAGCCAGGCAGAAGAAACCGGGCAACCGCAACCGGCAAAAGAGCCAACTGCCGGATACCAGGACAAACCAGCCGAAGGACCCACGCTGTACTGGTCTAAATATGATTTTATTCCGGGTGACAAAGTAATATTTGAAGACAACCTGGCCAATGAGGAAAACGGAGAATTCCCTTCGCGGTGGGATCTGGTTAAAGGCAATGTAGAAATCGCTGAATTCGGGGAGGAAAAAGTTATCATGTTCAGAGATGGCGCAAGCAGTATAATTCCTTATATAAAAGATCCTGGTAAAGATTATCTGCCTGATATTTTCACCATTGAATTTGATGCTTACTATGACACAGAGCCACACTCAGCAAAATATTTTGTGCACTTGTACGATCTGAAAAATCAGAAAGGATCGCCTTTGAATAAAATCAGTCTTTTTCCGGGAGGAATTTCCGGAATGAAAAGTGAAAAGATCATTCCCGGCAAACAACTCTGGTACAATCATGATAAGCCTTTCTGGCGGCACATCTCCATTGGGTTTAATGTCAGGGCATTAAAGGTTTACTATGACGATGAGCGCATGCTGAATATTCCAAATCTCGGGTTCAATCCAACAGGATTTACCGTAGAAATCATCAATACAAAGCCCCTTAACTTCTACATTAAAAACATCCGCATTGCCGCAGGAGGACAAAAACTATACGACAAATTAATGCAGGATGGTAAAATCATTTCCAATGGCATACGCTTTAACGTAAACAAAGCCACGCTTAAGCCTGAATCAATGGGCATCATCAATGAGATTGCCGACCTGATGAAAAAAAATCCAGGCATCAGTTTCAGTGTGGAAGGACATACAGACAGTGACGGAAGTGACACATACAACCAAACGCTTTCGGAGCAGCGGGCTGCTACCGTTGTCAGCACACTCATTAACCTTGGAATTGACAGCGGACGCCTTACTTCTACCGGCTGGGGCGAAAGCAAACCTCTTGATACCAACAGCACACCCGAAGGAAAAGCCAACAACCGCCGGGTGGAGTTTTTGAAACAGTGAGTGCTGAGCCGAACTTGCCTGAGCCGAACCGCGCACCTGAAAAAATGTGCGAAGCAGATTTATAAAAAATGCAAATAACCCGGTAACTAAATAAAAATGAAAGATAAAATAAGAATTTCAGGATTTATCCTGCTTATCTTCTGTCTCCTTGCATCAGGATGCTCAAAGGAGGAGGAATATATTTTTGAGGAAGACTATAACGGTTTGCTCACTGTTGAATATATCAACACCTTTCCTGACTGGACCGCCTCGACTAATATGGAAATATCCATATTAAAGACAGGCAAGGTAGTAATAGAAGCCGGTAATATCAGCTATTCAGGCGAATATGTCCTGGAAGGCGGAGATTCAAAAATCACCCGCTCCGGAAACTGGAGCCTGGCGCCTGAAGGACGCATTGAAAAGGGCGGAGGGCAAACTTACATTGTTATAGACCCGGGAATCAATGTACAGGATGACATTACAACTATTTACGCCAGAGACAATTCCGGCAACTGGGTTAAGTTCTATGACGCAATCTACAATGGACCTTCAGGAGGGGCAGTGACCTTCTCCTTTGAACAGGCAGTTCTTAGCCCCGGCGCAACAGAAACAGGAGTCAGTGACGGGACCGGTGAAGTAACATGGACTCTTTTCCTTATGCCTGCTACTATACCCATAACACCTTAAATATTAAAACCGGTTATCATGAAAAAACTAATAATTCTTGTTATCACCAGTCTTACAGCTATTTCCATATCGGCCCAGTTCACGGCAAAAATGCATTTTACCAGTATGGGTCAGAACCATGTTTTTACGGTTTACTCGGCTGATGCCGGTTACCGCTATGAATTCAATGAGCACGGACAAGCGGGGGTGATCATCGTAAAGCAAGGGGCCAATGAGGTGATCATACTTATGCCACAGCAACAGATGGCGATGAAAAGCTCGACAGCTGATCCGATGAGTATGGGCAATGATCCGCTGGCTGCACTAAAATATCATCAGAATGAGGGCATTTTGAAGGTGGAAGGAAAGGAGACAGTCAACGGTATTCCTTGTACCCGTTCCGGTCTCTGGAACAAGGAAAATCCTGACCAGAAGATGTTCACAGTCTGGACTTCGGACAAATACAACATGCCGGTAAAGATGATCAACCATATAAGCGGATCGGATAATACAATGGAGTTGAAAGAGATAGCACCCTGGCCCCCCAAGCCAGAAAGCTTTGAAATACCGGACGGATATCAGGTCATGAAGATGCCATAGATGTAAACTGCAGTAAACATTGCTACAGTGCTATGCCGGCCGTAACCCATACGTATAGTAAACCGTGAATTTTACGCCTCTTTAACCGATTTAAACGCTCATTTATGAAGTATAACAAACCCATTAAGCGAAAACCGGGAGGCGGAATAACGATCCGGCCTCAGCGAAAAAAAAGAAGGTACATTATTGCCTTTGCAGCAGGAATCGGGCTGTTCCTTTCAGCAGACTTATTTCCCCAGGAGCTGGAACTGTTCAGCAAAATAAGGGACAACGACATTAAAACTGTTAAAGAGCTTATTAAACCCGGAACAGATATAAACCTGATCATTGATGATATGATGGGCTATACCGCCCTGGAACTGGCACAGGACACACTAATGATGAAGGTGCTGATTAATGCAGGTGCCGATATAAACCTCCGGAACAGCAGAACCGGGTATACTCCCCTGATGATGACTATACTCAACAACAAGCCGGAAGAAGCCGGGTTCCTTTTAAGGCAGGGCGCTGATTTCAGGATCAAAGCCAATGACGGAACCACTGCCCTGATTCTGGCATGCGGAGTTTCAGAAGAATTATCAAGGTTTTTAATCAAAAAGGGAGCAAATATCCACGCAACAACCGACAAGGGGCAGGGTGTTTTTACACAATGCGTCATACGTGGTCTGAG
Organism: Lentimicrobium sp.; assembly: GCA_023957275.1. Taxonomy (GTDB): domain Bacteria; phylum Bacteroidota; class Bacteroidia; order Bacteroidales; family Lentimicrobiaceae; genus Lentimicrobium. Next base: position 7,823 of record JAMLHF010000075.1, read on the forward strand.
ACATGAAACAGTATCGTACAAATTAGCTGAGTTTCTCCTATCACAGGGAGCGGATATTAAAGAAACCAATACAACGGAGTATTACGGCGGTTATACACCACTACTTTGGGCCGTTCAATACAATGATGCAAACCTTGTCAGCTTTCTGGTCACGCACGGAGCCAATGTAAATGCAAAGTCCAACAAAGGGAAAACACCTCTTTCAATGGCCTCTGAAGCCGGATTTACGGACATCGCAGAAATCCTGAAAGTCGCCGGGGCCATACACTTCAACGAAGACAAAAAATAAAATCAAAAAAACTTGTCATGAAAATTACAAAAACTATTTTATGGGTGCTTTGCTCCTTCTTGATTTTTACACTCTCAAACAGCTGTCAGAAGTCTGATCAGGATGAACCGGAGCAGGAAGAGCAACAGGAAGAAGAAAACACATTTATTGATAGCCGCGACGGCAAACAATATAAATGGATCAAAATCGGCGGGCAGGTCTGGATGGCCGAAAATCTGGCGTATCTACCATCAGTCAATGCATTTTCGGATGAATCGATGACAGACCCATGTTACTACGTTTACGGTTACGACGGAAACAGCACAGCAGAAGCAAAAAGTGCTGAAAATTATAAAACATACGGAGTTTTGTATAACTGGCCTGCCGCTGCAGTTGCCTGTCCTGCAGGCTGGCATCTGCCTACTGATAAAGATTGGAAAGAACTGGAAACGTTTTTGGGGATGAGCCAGGAGGAAGCAGACAAGATAGGATACAGGGGAACAGACGAAGGAAGTCAGTTGGCAGGAAATTCCCTGCTGTGGAATGCAGGTAGTCTGGAAAACAACGCAGCATTTGGTAAAAGTGGATTTATGGGGTTGCCAGCAGGCTTCTTTTATAACGGAACAACTACAGGTCTCGGACGCGACTGCAAATGGTGGAGTGATGAAATCTCTTCTACCAGGGCCCTGGACCGCTCCTTATATTATTCCGGCGCAATGACAGGACGGGGAGATGCAAGCCTTAAAAAATACGGCTATTCGGTCAGGTGTGTAAAAAATTAAGCCTGTAAATCAATGCAGCACCTGGTTTGTGATCAATATTTAAATTCTCAAACCCCGTCTGGTTATCACAACCCTCTTTGAACAGGATAATTTTTCATCATTTCTATTCCGGATAAAGTCAATTATTGCGCGAAACAACACGATTTTACAAACCTACCCAAAAATCATCAAAATGAAATCTGAAATACATTTTTCGCAGTTTGCCTTTGCTCTGGCAATATTCACGCTCAGTTTAAATGCCCAGACTGACAATTTTGAAAGAATGCCGGTAACCATCACGGCTACTGTAAAATGGGAAGAGATCACAAAATCCAGTGAGGGATTCAACCTTATGAAAATTTCCGGTTCATATTCCATCACGATTGACGGACTGCTTAAATTCAACAGTAAAAACAGCCCTATAACAAGTAAAGGAAATATGACGGTGATGCCTGTGGAGATATATGACAGCGATCTGCTGACAGTGACAATGGATTATGAAGAAGAATGGATTGATATTCACGATAACAGAAATTGCACTGATCCACTGGTAAAGCGCTACCAGGGAAAGACGGTTCAAACTATTAAGACCGGCCCATCGCTTACGATCAACAACTTCAGTTCTGCCATACAGTCATCAATACAAAATCTTCCCCAAAAGAAAAGGAGATGTATAAAAAAACAAGCGGAATGCAATCCATTATTCCGGATTTTTACCAATTTTCCGTTGGAGGCGGGAATCTGATGGAAACATCCCCGGGAAATAAATGTAAGGGGGGTAAGACGAAAAACCGATTGCAGCTTCGAAGAGGTGGAAAAAAGGTTTCCGGGTTTTAATATTGGCATCCAGATGGAATTACCCGAATCCGGTGAAATGAGTGGCAAAGAAACGTGGAACGCCGACTGTGATGGCGTATTTCCACCCTCTTTTGGATTAAAGGTTTCAAATATGACTTCTCATGGGATGGAAGAGCCATTCAATCCACCCAGAAAATCAAATGGAAATGCCACATATTCACTGGAGTGGAAGTTTGGATTATAACCAGCAATGGCCTGCAAAACAACCTGAGACTTACCATTGATTAAGCATACTGCGTTCTGTTATAGCAAACAGGGCAAAAACGCCGTATACCGGGGAAGACATAAGGTTCTGTATATTATCGGCCAGATTGTCCAATCCACCCGCAGCGGCGGTCGTCCGGTTGTTTAAATGACTTGATGATCATTGGTCAGGAAGTTTAATTCATTTGCGCCCCATCCTTAACAAAGCTGTTTAAATGTTAAGTATCCGGTTTAAAATCGGTTCAACATTTCTGTGTTAACGCGCATTTTCATATATTTGAAATCCTCAGTCATCAAATAAATGAAATTGGAGTTTCATCCTTAAGATTATATATAATGCTGATCAGGAACAAACTAGATAAGTCATTCGACCTGTGGGATCCATGGCTGGCAGTATTCTATTTTTTGCCGGATTGATTGCAGTTTTTACTTCACTGCTAACTGGGGCATTCCTTATACTGTTGGGCTGAGTGGAAGTTTGGATTATAACCAGCAATGGCCTGCAAAACAACCTGAGACTTAACATTAATTAAGCTTACAGCATTTTGTTTTAGCAAACAGGTCAAAAAACGCCGTATACCGGGGAAAACATAAGGTTCTGTATATTATTCGCCAGATTATACTGAATCCACCTGCATGCGGCGGTAGGTCTGTTTTGTTAAATGACTTGATGAGCATTAGTCAGGAAGTTTAATTCCCTAGCTACCCATCCTAAACAAAGCTACTTAAGTGATAAGCATCAGGTTTTAAATCGGTTCAGCATTTCTGAGTTAACGGGCAATTTCATATATTTGAAATCCTCAGTCAATCAAATAAATGAAATTGAAGTTTCATCCTTAAGATTAATATATGCTGATCTGGAACAAACCAGATAGGTCATTCGGCCCTGTGGGATCCATAATTTTCTCTTTTCAATCTCCTTTCTTCTGTTAAGGCAGACAAACTGCTCATCTTCCAAATCCTTTAAATACCCGCCATAATTTTATAAAATCTTTATACTCTTCAAAATCATCTTTGCAAAAGATTTACAGCCCCTGGCCTTATTTTGCCAACCAATCATTGCATTTGCCGGACAGATGGGCAACTTTAATTTTCGTGTCGTTTTCAGGATCATCAGCAACAACCTCTTTATATTATCCGCAGCTCTTTTGATAAGCGGCGCTGTGGCTATCCTGGCCGGAGAACAGGTATCTCCGTTTCTGGAAACAGCCGCGCTTGCTTTTGCCGTTGGGCTGATGCTTTATTATGCTGCACGCGGCAAAGCGGATCACCACCCGCTCAACCGGAAAGAAGCCTATCTGACTGTTACACTTACCTGGCTGATCATGAGCCTGACAGGCAGCCTCCCCTACCTGATTTCAGGAGCCATTCCTTCGGTAACTGATGCCATTTTTGAATCAGTCTCGGGTTTTACAACCACCGGTTCGAGCATTCTTGCTGATATCGAGGTTCTTCCGAAATCCATCCTTTTCTGGAGAAGCCTTACCCACTGGATCGGCGGTATCGGCATCATTGTGCTGGTAATCATCATTATGCCCGCCCTGAGAATCGGGGGTTACCACCTTTTTACGATGGAATCCTCGCTTCAGGAAAAAATCAGTCCAAGAATAAAAACTGTAGGCATCTATCTCCTGTATATTTATATTGCAATGACGGCAGCAGAAATCCTCCTGCTTTTAGCCGGAGGGATGAACATTTTCGAAAGCGCCTGCCATGCATTCGGCACGGTAGCTACGGGAGGCTTCTCTCCGCGGAACAGCAGTATTGCAGGATATTCGCCTTACATTCAATATGTTATAACATTATTTATGTTACTTGCCGGAGTCAATTTCATCATTCCCTATTATCTGGTGAAAAAGGATTTTCTAAAAATCAGACAGAATGAAGAGTTCCGGTTTTATCTGGTAGTAATATTCATTATTGGAACGTTCATTTCACTATCCCTGATGAAAGATATGGGAAAGTCCGCAGAAACCGCTTTCAGGGAAGGGTTCTTTCAGGTGGTTTCCATCATCACCTGCACCGGGTTTGCCACTGCCGATTACCTTCAGTGGCCGGTTTATGCCTGGCTGATTATCTTTTTCTGCATGTTTCTGGGAGGAAGTACGGGTTCAACGGCAGGAGGCATCAAGATGGTAAGGCACCTGATCGTTATGAAAAACATAAGAATCATATTCAAACGGTTAAGTTCCCCCCACGCCATGCTTCCCATCCGTTTAAACAAAAAGACGCTGAATGAAGAGGCAAACAACTCCGTGCTGACATTTGTCACGCTTTACCTGATGGTTTTTATCACAGGCAGCGTTATGCTGGTACTGCTTGGTCTCGACGGGGCTACCTCTGCCAGTTCAGTAGCTACCTGCATGGCCGGTATTGGGCCCGGTATTGGCAGTGTGGGGCCGGTAAGCAATTTTGCCCATCTGCCGCAGGCCGCGAAAATCATCCTGTCGCTGCTGATGATTACCGGAAGGCTGGAAATATATACCGTATTGATTCTTTTTTCACCGTCTTACTGGAAAAAATAAACCAATTTACAGATGCCTTTTATCCTTAAATTTGAGTATGAAAACCGGAAAGCCTGAACAAGGCGGAATCAGCGGTTCGCGAAAGCCTGAAACATGGCAGTACCTTATATCAGCAGCCATAACAGGTATTGCGGCTTTAAGTTGCGCCCCCCTTGCCGGAGGCAGCCATTATCATGTGGTTTCGTTTATCCTGCTTTTCGTGGTTTCCATTATGTCAACTTTTCTCGGGATGGGACCGGTACTGCTGGCGTCCACACTGAGTGCGCTGATCTGGAATTTCTTTTTTATCCCGCCCCAGCTTACCTTTCACATTGACAAACCGGAAGACCTCTTGATTTTCGGGCTTTTCTTCATCATTGCACTGGTTAATGGCATTCTGACCACACGAATCCGGAGGCAGGAATTACTGGCCCGCGAAAGGGAAAAACGCACCGAAAGTCTTTTCAGGCTGACTCATGAACTATCTAAAGCCAGCGGAACAGATGAGATCGTGGTGATTGCCGCAGAAAAAATTGAAGAGCAGTTTTCCGCACCCGCGTTTCTGATTCTTCAGGACGGAAACAACCACCTGATGGTCACAGGGCGGGGCAGGAAAAATATCCCGTTATCGCTCAACGAAGCGGAGGCAGCCGGATGGGTATTCAGTCATGTTAAAAAAGCAGGCAATTTTACTGCCCACCCGCTCACAGTAAATTACACCCTATATCCTTTGCAGGGAAATAAAATAAACCCTGGAGTGGTTGCTATCCGGCAAACGGAGGCATTCAACGAAGAACAACAATCCTATTGGGATACCTTTATCGCGCAAATTACCAACGCCCTTGAAAGGGAATTCCTGGGTGAACTGGCCAGGCAGGCAAGGTTTCTGGCCGAATCAGACCGGCTTTACAAAACCCTGTTCAATTCCATTTCGCATGAACTCAGAATTCCTGTTGCTACGATAATGGGAGCCTCGGACACCATCCTGCATGATGAAGAAACAGAGAATATGCAAAAGGAGCTGATCGGCGAGATTTTCACCGCATCTCTCCGGCTTAACCGCCTGATCGAAAACCTGCTGAATATTACCCGGCTCGAAAGCGGCCATATCTCGGTCAGACTGGACTGGTATGACATCAATGACCTGATCAACGAAGTTCTGGAAGAACTGGAGGATGAGTTAAAACCTTTCTCGGTTCAGGTAAACATTCCTGATGATCTGCCTCCGGTAAAAATTGACTTCGGGTTGATGGAACAGGTGCTGTATAACCTGCTTTACAACGCGGCCCAGCATGCTCCCGCCGCATCTGAAATTCAGCTTACAGCCGGAACCACCGAAACGGGTTTTGTCCTTCAACTCTCCGATAAGGGACCAGGTTTCCCGGAAACGGCGCTGAAACAGGTTTTTGATAAGTTTTACCGCGTTGACAATAAAAAAGCGGGCGGGCTGGGCCTGGGACTTTCCATCGTGAAAGGATTTACCGAAGCCCATAACGGCAGCATCGGCGTTGAAAATGCCCCGGGAGGAGGCGCATTGTTTACCCTGCATATCCCTTCCGAGAAACCCGACTTTGATATCCCGAACCAGACCATAAAATGAACAACAGCGAAACCATACTGATTATTGACGATGAATTGCAGATCAGACGACTGCTCGAAATCACCCTGTCGGCCAGCGGGTACCACATCATTGTTTCAGCAACAGGTAAGGAAGGTTTGGTAGATGCGGCGACACATCATCCATCACTGATCCTGCTTGATCTGGGTTTGCCCGACATTGACGGACAACTGCTGCTGAAAAAACTCCGGGAATGGTATGCCAAACCGGTGATTGTGCTATCGGTGCGCAACTCGGAAACGGACATTATCCAGGCGCTCGACAATGGCGCCAACGACTACCTGACCAAGCCATTCAGGACCGGAGAACTGCTGGCACGGATCAGGGCCGCGGCAAGGGCTGCCCAAAGCCAGCCCGACTCCGCAGTGATTGAAACCGGTTCATTGAGCATTGACATGGCCAGTCATATCGTACGCAAAAACGGAGAAATCCTGAAACTCACCGCCACGGAATTCGCTCTGCTCGCCCTTCTGGCCAAAAACAGCGGACGCGTGCTTACCCATCAGTATATTCTTAAGGAAGTCTGGGGGCACGGGTATACCGGCCAAACCCAATATCTGCGCGTGTTTGTGGCACAACTCAGAAAAAAGATTGAAGACAACCCCGCCAGGCCGGCCCTGCTGATCACAGAATCGGGCATCGGATACAGATTCGGGGAATGAATTCCTCCGAGTGATTAACTTTTTTTTGATTTGCTGTATTCTTATCCGGCAATATCCATCAGTCCAAATTACTGATTATATTTAATTTAAATATTTCCATCAGGAATGCTTAATAGAGCAACGAGACATTCTTATATCCAAACTGATGACAATATTACCATACATTGTGGAGATAAGAATATTAAAGCACCTGTTACAAATTTTTCTTCCCAATATCCGTAAGCGGGCGAAACATTGAACGGATTACAACGGTTCCGGTAAACTGCCTCAGACTGAAACGTCCGGGCCAGCATGTATTTATTCGTGCCCCTAAGGCGATCGGAATCGTGGCTTTTTCTGTTACCCTCAGGGGTATTTCTTACGCATATATTCCAACGATGACTGAATCAGCCCTATCAGGGTTTCCGAGTTGATGTCAGACAACTTATTATTATGAATGTCAGCGCTAAATTGCCACGAATGCACGAATGGAGTTTTTGCTGAGTAACAATCAAAGCACAACTCTCTTATGATTTAACCTGGACTCACCAAAGTTCACCAGCAATGCCATTTATTACCTGATACGATCAAGTCGGATTCCTGCTCAATTGTTGTTATTACCATCCATGCAAATTCTTATCAACCTGTATCTTTCTTCCTTATATAGGATATCACTCATAATGGCTGTTCTTTAGGAAGATTACAAATTATTCGTGTATTCGTGGCTTTCTCTTTTACCCTCAAGGGTATTTCTTACGCAAATATTCCATCGTTGACTGAATCAGCCTGATCAGGACATCCTGCCTGATGTCAGCCAGCTTTTTGACATAAAAATACAGGTTTACTTTCACAGTTCAGAATAAGGAAGCCACGAATGCACGAATGGAGTTTTTGCTGAGTAACAATCAAAGCACAACTCTCTTATGATTTAACCTGGACTCACCAAAGTTCACCAGCAATGCCAGTTTATTTCCTGATACTTTCAAATAATTGATGGACTGGGCAACAAATTCTTCCCTGATTGTAGATACGCTTTTTACTTCTAAAATAATCTTATCAAACACAACAAAGTCAGCATAGAAATTGTGAGGAAGAATAATGCTTTTGTATTTCACATCATATCTCTTTTCTCTTTCAAAGGGAATACCTGCTTTGACAAATTCATATTCCAATGCATCCTTATATACAATTTCCAGAAATCCTGCACCCAGATTGTTATGCACATCCATGCAAATTCTTATTAACCTGTAGCTTTCCTCTTTAAAAATTATATCACTCATACAAACTAAATTTTATCAAAAAATACATGATATTCGTGCATTCGTGGCTTTTTCTCTCAACTTCAAGGGTATTTCTTCCGCATATATTCCACCGTTGACTGAATCAGTCTGATCAGGATATCCTTCCTGATGTCAGCCAGCTTTTTAACATAAAAATACAGGTTTACTTTCACAGTTCAGAATCAGAATGCCACGAATGCACGAATAGAGTTGTGTTGTGTTAATTATCAATGCACAATTCTCTTATAATTCAGTTTTAATTCACCGAAGTTCACCAGTAATGCCGTTTATTACCTGACACGATCAAGTCGGATTCCTGCTCAATGGTTGTTATTACCATCCATGCAAATTCTTATCAACCTGTAACTTTCTTCCTTATATAGGATGTCACTCATAGTGCCTGTTCTTTAGGAAGATTACAAATTATTCGTGTATTCGTGGCTTTCTCTCTTAATCTCAAGGGTATTTCTTCCGAATATAATCCACCGTTGACTGAATCAGCCTGATCAGGACATCCTGCCTGATGTCAGCCAGCTTTTTAACATATATACAGGCTTTGCCCATCTTGTACTTACCCAGCTCTTTCAGCATTTCATCCTGCGCCGGAATACCCGCATACACATATAAAGATATGGCTGCCTTCCGGGGCGAAAACCCTGCCAGCGGCCAGTCGCCCTCCTGCCGGCTTCTTTCCGATTTGTAATGATAACTGCCAAACCCGATAATGGAAGGCCCCCACATAACAGGTTTATAACCGGTGATTTCCTCCATCAGCTTCAGCAATGTAAAGCTGTCGGCAATTTTTTGTTCTGTATTTGCAAATGTCCGGATAAATTCATGTACATCCGTGTCAACCGGCCTGGTTTTGATTTCTGCCATATGCTGATTTTTAATATTTTATACTGAATTTCTGAATTTATTTCCGTAAAATTTTCTCCATAGGCCTGCCTTTGGCCAGTTCGTCCACCAGCTTGTCCAGATAGCGGATCTGCTGCATCAGCTTGTCCCCGATTTCTTCCACCCGGATGCCGCAGACAACTCCGGTGATTTTGGATGAATCAGGATTGATCCGCGGCGCATCTGCAAAGAAGTGCTCAAAGTCAGTCTGATTGTCAAGCTGTTGTTGCAGGGCTTGTGCATCATATCCGGTCAGCCAGCAGATGATCTCGTCCACTTCGGCCCTGGTACGTCCTTTCTTCTCCGCTTTCGCGATGTAAAATGGATATACCTGAGAAAAAGGCATCCTGAAGATTTTTGTATTTGCGTTCATTCGATAGTTATTGGGCTCAGGGTTTCAATTTCCAGATTTTTTCCGAAGCCGGCAGGTATTCGGGAAGCGCGGCGGAACCATACCAGCTGAATAACTCATAATCCAGCAATCCGTTTTTAATGGCCGGGTCGGTCAGCAGGAGCGCCCTGGCCTCCTCTTCCGACGGGATATTGTGCAGGATAAAGATTCCGCGGTATTGAAGTTCATTTTTTCCCAAAGGCCCGGCGACCACCATTTTATTTTCCTCCACCAGGCGGCTGATATTATCCAGATGCCCTCTGAAACTATTGGTTATGAATTCCCTTTCCGCAGTAGTATTCGATCCGGTCTTCAGGATAACCAGAAAATAAGACTTCATCCCGTAGTCATCTCCGCCCAGTCTGCCGGCCAGTGCAGCATCGAAAGCGGGATTGGCGGAAGTGGTATCCGGCACATACTGCCGGATCATTTTATAGGAAAACCCTTTACCGGCTCCGTCGGAAACTTCCACAAATATTTCATTGGCCGAAAGTTCCCGGTAAACAATCTTTTGGGGAAAATCGTGTACGGGATTGACAAAAGTCCAGGTTCCCTCAGCGGCGACAAGCTTAAAATCTACTCCTTCCCCCTGATTCTGATCAGCAAGTGTGGCAGTGTAAACCACATCCTGTTTTTTCAGGCCAATTTCCAGATATTCGGTCACCCGGATTTTTCCGTCCACCAGTTTATAGGCGAACCCTTTCAGCGAAGATTCATTGAGTTTATCCCAATGTTCATAGGTATCGCGGTTTTCCGTTTTCCAGGTTCCCTGCAGAAAGCCGGGGAAAGCCGGTTGTCCGTAAGCGATTGAGGTTATGCATGCTGCGATAATTGAAAGCAGGATTTTCATGGTTTTATGTGGATTGGTTAAGGACGGTTTTAAAAGGTCCGGCATGACGGGCACGGATGATATCGGCTATTCCTGTTTCAGGTAAGGGTTGTATGCTATTTCCCATAGATTTCCGTCAGGATCTCCGATGTAGCTGCTGTAGCCTCCCCAAAAGACTTTCTGCGGTTCTTTCACCACGTGCACGCCCCTGCTTTTCAACACAGCGATCAGGTCATCAACTTCCTGCACACTCCTGACGTTATATGAAATCGTAAACCCTCTGAAACCTTGTCCTCCAGCATCAACACCGGCATCCATAGCGGCATCATGCGCCAGCGCGTTTTTGGGATATAATGCCAGGTAAAGACCGCGAAGTTCAAAAACGATCAGGTCGTCGCTGCTCTGAGCGGAACGCTTCCACCCGAATTTATTTTCATAAAAGTCAATGGATGCATTTATATCATTGACTCCCAATGTAATATATGTAATACGCTGTTCCATTACTATGTCGTTTCTGCTTTGTCCAATGCAATTGAACCTAAGAATAACAATCCGGCAAGCAAAATGATCTGTTTCATAATCCTGTAATTACAAAGATATCTTCCATTGGACAAAAACCCCAAACCCCACCAGGTCATCTTATAATCAGCCGCTGACAAACATAATGATTTCAGGAATAAACAGGGCCGTAATTCAGACTTCCCGGTTTGCTTTTATAACGGATTCCATATTGATGCGTAGGTTTTGCATCAATCACGTTTCCAGACTCCAATGGCAAATCCGAAACGGACAAACCTGCTATTCAGCGGATTATATCCTCCTGTCGAATTAATACTTTTTTAAGATTTTTTTTGCCAGCCGCTTGTATATTTCAAATTTAGCTTTAATTTTGCAGTCCCTTTTGAGGGAAAAACACTCCTCCTTAGCTCAGTTGGTTAGAGCATCTGACTGTTAATCAGAGGGTCGCTGGTTCAAGTCCAGCAGGGGGAGCAAGAAAAAGCCGGTTATGCCGGCTTTTTTTATTTCCAATCAGTCGGTCAGAGCATCCCGGCATGGCCGGGAGGGTCGCAGGTTCATTCCGATAGCCATTAACCGGCAAGGGGAGCAAATTCAGCAAAGAGGCCGAAATCGGCCTCTTGCTTTTTACCGCCCTCTGGAACCTTTTGATTATATTGAGTAAAACCTGAACCGCCGGCGAAAACGGATTTGCTGCAACTCTTCCATTCTCCAAAACGAGTTTCTCTTTGAAAATGCCGGTCAGGACTTTCTGGTTTGTCAGAAGGAAACTAAGTCCTTGATCTTTGAAAACACCATCTTCCCTTGGTTCATAGCCAGTTTTTGAACAAGGGACGGTAAAACCAGATTCAAATCGCTGCCCGACAAAAAAATCAGCAAGCGTTGATTTATCAGGCTTTTAAAAGAACTTTTCATAAAAACAACGCAACACTAATGAGATTCCCACTTTAAATGGCGGAAACTATTGCAATGCACTAAATATTTGAGTACCTTTAAGTATTGTATCCACTTAAGTGTGTATGCATCACCGGGATAAATCAAAACCATGAAAAACCATGAAATACAAAGTGCATCGTCTTGAGGTCAAAAAAGACAATTTTCACTTGCAGTTGGAACAGTTTCTGAATACCCTCAATGGGGAAGTTATTTCAATTGTTCCCAATGTTACTCAGTACTTTCTTTTCTATGGAGCAAAAACAAACTATGTGCTAATCGTTGAAAAGGTCAGGTAGATTCTTTCGGGCATTGAATTGTCGTGGAAGATGTCATTATGTGGCAACTTTATGTAATAAGGGGAGCAATATTAAGACAAGCCGGCATTTCTGCCGGCTTTTTTGTTTCTGTCGCATGGATGCCCGGTTGGTCCATGCATCCCGGCACGGCCGGAAGGTTCACTGGTTTGTACTGTATTCTATTATAGAAAAAAAAGGCCCGCCAAAGCAGACCTTTTCACGGTAACAA
>JAMLHF010000076.1 GCA_023957275.1 Lentimicrobium sp.
GGATAACCATTCCATTGGTAACCACCACCCTTGGGGCATCCTTGTGCGACGGGTAAAGCCCCATGGGGTGGCCCGAATACATTACCAGCGTCTGCTCATCCGTCATTTCCGACAGGTACTTCATGGTAAGCAGGTACTGCGCCCAGTTCTGAAACACAGCCCCGTTGCCTCCATAGGTGATGAGTTCATGCGGATGCTGGGCAACGGCGGGATCCAGGTTATTCTGTATCATCAGCATAATGCCTGCCGCCTGTTTTGATTTCGCCGGATATTCCTCAATGGGCCGCGCGTACATGGGGTATGCCGGCCTGAACCTGTACATGTAAATCCGGCCGTACTTCTTCAGTTCATCGGCAAACTCGGGAGCCAGCACCGGGTGATGCACAGGATCGAAATAACGGAGCGCATTGCGCAGTGCCAGTTTTTTCTCGTTGGCTGTAAGTATATCCTTGCGCACAGGAGCATGGCTTACACTGTTGTCAAACGGTCTTGGTTCCGGAAGAACAGCGGGGATACCGGTTCTTACGTCCTCTTGAAATTCTGAACGTTGCATAATATTAAGATTCAATTGATTTTTTCTTCATAAGGGGCAACAAAGGTAAGAAGGATTTTGGATTGCAAACGATTGAAATTGCCCGAACGACGCATATTCTTTACCGTTTAAAGCTCCGGATTAAGGAGTTGCCACACAGTGTGCAATTTGCCATTATACCATATGGAACATGCAATGCATCAGGTCATTCCGGATTCTTTTCCGCGAAAGCGAAACGAGAAACAGCCCGGATGATTTCGGCAAACCTGAATATGTGCCTGCACTGCAACTGAAGTCATGAGAAGGGTGGTTGCGTGAATGAATTTCCTACTTTTACATGCCAAAACAATACTGATGAAATCATCACTGCAGCACGCCTTCAATCCGGAAGAATTCCGGCGTGAAGGACACAAACTTGTCGATCTGCTTACAGCCTATCTTACCGATTGCCGCGAGGCGATAGCTATGCCAGTATTACCTCCGTCAGCGCCTGATGAAATGGAAAGATACTGGGAGGGCGAACTGAAAAAACAGGACTTTGACTTACAGCAATTTTACACTAAGCTGATTACTCAATCTAACCACATTCATCATCCGCGTTACATGGGACATCAGGTGGTACCTCCGGCGCCTCTGTCGGCGCTGACCGAGCTGCTTGAAGCCCTGCTCAACAACGGGATGGCGATTTATGAGATGGGGCCGGCGGCCACTGCCATCGAACGGGTGGTGCTTCGCTGGCTTGCTCAACGGTTAAACCTTCCTGCTTCAGCCGAGGGGGTGCTTACTTCAGGGGGATCGGCAGGCAACCTTACGGGTCTGCTGGCCGCCCGACAGGCAATGTGCGGCTACGACATCTGGGAAGAGGGCAGCCACGATGAAGCACCTCTGGCACTGATGGTTTCGGAAGAAGCACATTACAGCGTGGCCCGTGCGGCCCGCATCATGGGCTGGGGAGAAAAAGGAATCGTCAAGATCCCCGTAAACGGCAATCTGCGGGCCGACACCCGCACTTTTAATCAAACCCTGCAAAAAGCAAGAAAGGAAGGACTAAGGGTTATAGCCATCGTGGGCAATGCCTGTACTACCTCTACGGGAACCTACGACCCTCTGGATGAAATGGCCGGATTTGCAAAGGCGGAAGGGCTTTGGTTTCACGTAGACGGAGCACACGGCGGGGCTGCAGCATTTTCGGAAAAGTACCGTCATCTCGTTAAAGGTATTGAGCTGGCCGACTCGGTGGTCATCGACTTTCATAAAATGATGCTGACTCCGGCGCTCACCACGGCAGTGCTTTTCCGCAACGGAAGTCACTCCTACGAAACCTTTGCCCAAAAGGCCGAATACCTTCTGGTGAACGGAAAAAAGCAAGCCTGGTATGACAGTGCCGGACGCACCCTGGAGTGTACTAAAAAGATGCTTGGCGTGAAGGTTTTTGCGATGATAAAACTATACGGAGATAAGATTTTCGCCGATTACATCAACACAACCTATGACCTTGGCCATACGCTTGCCGGAATGCTGAAACGCGAATCCGGCTTCGAACTGGCCACTGAGCCCGATGGCAACATTGTGTGCTTCAGGTATATTCCGCTGGAATTCCGGGGCGATGCCGATGCACTGACGGCAGAAATCCGAAAAGCGATAATTGCAGAAGCCGATTATTATATTGTTCAGACCAGGGTGAACGGAAAAACATACTTAAGGGTAACGCTGATGAATCCCTTCACCGGCATCAGCGACCTGACAACGCTGCTTGGCAGGATCAGGAACTCAGGCGATGCGCTTGCCGCGAAAAATTAATTTACAAGCGAAATGAACATTGAAGAATTCAGGGCAGAATCGCACAGGATGGCCGACCGCATTGCCGATTATTTTGAATTGGTGAGCAGTTATCCTGTAAAATCTCAGGTGCAGCCGGGTGAAATACTGGATGCTCTTCCGCAGCAACCTCCGGCAGTTTCCGAATCCATGGACAGCATCATGGCCGATTTCGAGCGGATTATCATGCCCGGAATCACGCATTGGCAGAGTCCTTCGTTTTTTGCCTACTTCCCTGCCAACAGCAGCTACCCCTCGGTGCTGGCCGAGATGCTGACGTCGGCGCTTGCACAACAGGGCATGATCTGGGAAACTTCGCCGGCTGCCACGGAACTGGAAGATCGGGTGATGGAATGGCTAAAGCAGATTTTTGGATTACCGGAAACGTGGACAGGCGTAATTCAGGATACCGCATCGGCCTCCACCCTTGCCGCCCTGCTCACCGCGCGCGAACGGGCCACTGACTGGAATGTAAACGATAACGGATTTGCTCCGGAACCGGGGTTAAGAATATACTGCTCCCTTGAAACCCACTCGTCGATTGAAAAAGCGGCCAAAATCGCCGGGTACGGCAAAAACAATCTTATAAAAGTCGCTGTAAAGGAAGACGGCTCCATGGATGCCGGAGCGCTTGAGAAGGCCATAGGTGATGACCTGCATGCCGGGCTGAAACCGGTGTGTGTGGTGGGCACCCTGGGCACTACCGGCACCACGGCCAACGACCCCCTTGAGGAGATCGGCGCAATCTGCCAAAAGTTCAATTTATGGTTCCATGTGGATGCCGCTTATGGAGGGACGGCGCTGATGCTGCCGGAAATGCGGCACCTGACGGCAGGGCTGAAGTTTGCCGACAGCTATGTATTCAATCCGCACAAGTGGATGTTCACCAATTTCGACTGTTCGGCTTATTTTGTCCGGGATACGGAAGCGCTTACGCGGACGTTCAGTATTTTGCCGGAATACCTGAGAACGGCCACCCGGGGTCAGGTAAAGGACTACCGCGACTGGGGCGTAGCGCTCGGCCGGAGATTCAGGGCACTCAAACTCTGGTTTGTGATCCGCAGCTTCGGGGTTGAGGGCTTACGCGAAAAAGTGAGAAAGCACCTGGATCTGGCCCGTTGGCTGTCAGAAACCATTGAAAACACGGAGGAATTTGAGTTGCTGGCACCAGTCAACTACAGCCTGGTTTGCTTCAGATACCGCCCTGAAGCCATCGCGGACGAAGAAAAACTGAACCAGATCAATCAGCAGTTATTACAGAAGGTCAATCAAACGGGCAGACTTTATATCACACACACCAAAATAGCCGGAAAGTATACCCTTCGCCTGGTAATTGCCCAAACTTATGTGGAACGGCATCATGTGGAAGCCGCATGGTCGCTTATCCGGAAAACCGCCTCCCGATTGAGCATTTAACCTGAAATAAACTGCAGAAAAGAGTTAACGCCGAAAGTAATTATGAAACAACACTGGGATGAACGCTATGCTTCCGAAGAATATATATACGGAACAGAGCCCAACCGCTGGTTTGCCGGACATCTCCGGATTTTAAAAGCGGGACGTTTACTCCTTCCGGCCGAGGGAGAGGGCCGCAATGCCGCTTTTGCCGCCGCGATGGGCTGGGAAGTACATGCTTTTGACCAGAGCCGGGAAGGTCAACGAAAGGCGCTGAAGCTGGCTGCACAAAAAGGAGTAAATATCCGTTACACCATCGACAGCCTGGAAGAGATGGCAGATGTTGAGGGCCAGTTTGATGCCATTGCCCTGATCTTTGTGCATATTCACGAGGAGCAGCGGGCAGCGGTGCACCGCCGTCTGGCTTCCATGCTGCGGCCGCGCGGGATGCTGATTCTGGAAGCCTTCAGCCGTAAACAACTAAATTATACCACTGGAGGACCGCGCTCGGAAGCCATGCTTTACACGGCCGCGATGCTTAAAGGCGACTTCTCCGGACTGGAATTATCCTTCTGTGAAGAGGCACGCATACACCTTGATGAAGGCCCATTGCACCTTGGCGATGCGGAAGTAGTGAGACTGCTTGCAATAAAAACGGAATAAACACGATTAATGGATGAAGAATGCAGCCATCATCGGGAAAAAACAGAAATTTGTGACTGAAAACAGGAAGCTGCTCCTGCCTGATGAACACCTGCACCATACCTGCATATGAAAGTCAAACATACTCAACCACTGCTTATGCTCCTGGCATTGATGCTTGTAATAAGCGTTTCTGCCCGTAATGACCGTGAACCGGAACTGAATCGCAAAGCCGCCCGCATACACGCCCGGGCTCTGACGATCGACTCGCATAACGATACGCCTATGTGGTTTACCGACACTTCGTACAACTTTGCCGAAGACCATCGCGGCAAGCGGCCCCGCAACCGGGTGGATATTCCGGGGATGGAAGCCGGAGGCCTGGATGGCGCATTTTTCGCCGTCTTTGTAGGGCAGGGCGACAGGGATGAAAAAGGCAACGCCAGGGCATTTGAACAGGCTGTTCAAACCTTCGGAGCCATTGAACGAAACCTGAAACTGCATAGGGATAAAATATCGGCAGCACGATTTGCCGGTGACGCGCGCAGAATTGAAAAAGAAAAAAAGCGCGCCATATATATTGGTCTCGAAAACGGATATCCGCTCGGCAACGACCCGGGAAATGTTGAATTGTTTTATGGACTCGGGGCCAGGTACATCACCCTTTGCCATACCCGGAACAACGATATCTGCGATTCTTCGACCGACAGCACGGAGCACAACGGAATCAGCGAATTCGGCGAAACCGTGGTGGCAGAAATGAACCGCCTCGGTATGATGGTGGATGTATCGCACATCTCTGACAAGGCATTTTACGATGCCATACGGCTGAGCAAAACACCCGTTATCGCCTCGCATTCGTGTGCACGGGCGCTGTGCGACAACCCCCGTAACCTTGACGATGCCATGCTCAGGGCACTGGCCGAAAACGGGGGCGTGATCCAGATGTGCATTTTAAGCAATTATGTGAAAACCCCGGACCCCAATCCCCGCCGCGACTCGGCACAAGCAGCGCTCAGGCTGAAATACAACGGATTCAGAGACCTTACTGAGGAGGAAATGAACAAGGCAAGGAAGGAATGGTACGCCATTGATGATATATATCCGCAGAAGCTGGCAACGGTAAGTGATGTGGCCGACCACATCGACCACATCGTGAAAACGGCGGGCATACGGCACGTGGGCATTGGCACCGATTTTGACGGCGGAGGCGGTGTTGAGGGATGTGCAGACGCCTCGGAACTGGGTAATATTACCCTGGAGCTGGTAAAGCGGGGATACTCGGCCAGGCAGATCCGGCTGATCTGGAGCAAAAACCTGCTCAGGGTAATGCGCGAAACAGAAAAATATGCCCGGAAAAGCGCTTACCACGGAGGTGTAAAAACAACCTGAACTATGATTACCCTGACCCATACCGAAGTATATGGCATAGAACTCCTGCCTGATGAACAATTCGGGGAGCTGCAGCAGCAGTTGCTGGCAAAAGTGCCTGCAAGCAGCCGCCCTAAATTCGGCAGGTATGCCCAGGTGCGCGATGTTCAGCGCAGTTTGCTGGGGGAGGTATTGACACGTCATTTGCTCAGGCGGGTTTGCGGCAAACTTCCTGAAGATATGGTTTTTACCACCGGCGAAAAAGGCAAGCCTGAGCCTGCAGGCTTCCGGGGAATTCATTTTAATATTTCCCATTCCGGCGACTGGGTGGTGGCAGCGCTGTCATCCTCGGCAGTCGGCGTGGATGTAGAAAGGATGCGTAAGGCACCTGAGGGAGTGGCAAACCGGTTTTTCTCGGAAAAGGAAAAAGCCTGGCTTGCCGCGGCCGGTGACGAAAAAGAGAAAGCCGAAATATTCTTTACCCTCTGGACATTGAAAGAGAGTTTTTTAAAAGCCATAGGAACGGGGCTGACGCGCAGTCTGTCAACATTTACGATAGTAAATGATGCGCGGGGCCTGTTCAGCCTTGAAGACGACTCCGGATCCGGGCGTTATTATCTTAAAAACTGGCCTTTCCGCGAAGGCTATAAACTCTCGGCCTGCGCCGGCAGTCCGGATTTTGCCGGTGAACCGGTAATTATTAATATTAACGAATTAATCTGACAGCATGAAACCTGCAAATATTTCACTGGTATTGTCGAGCGGCGGAGCCCGCGGGCTCGTCCACATCGGGGCCATCGAAGCGCTTGAGGAAGCCGGATTCCGCATAACCGCCGTCGCCGGCACCTCTATGGGCGCATTGGTAGGTGGAATGTTTGCCTGCGGCAGCCTTAACGATTACCGTAAATTCATGACCGGCCTGACCCGCCTCGACGTAATCCGGCTGATGGACCTGGCAGTCAGCAAAACCGGCATTATCAAAGGCGAAAGGGTATTCCATGAAATGAAACATTTTATAGGCACGGTGCAGATTGAAGATTTGCCAATACCCTTTGCCGCGGTCGCCGCCGACATCAGCAATCATAAGGAGGTGGTCTTTAAAGAAGGCGACCTGCTTACGGCCATCCGCGCATCCAGCGCCATTCCCAGCGTTCTGATGCCCGTTTCGAAAGACGGCGCCCTGCTGGTTGACGGGGGTGTGGTAAACCCGCTCCCCATGGAACATGTTGCCCTCCCTGAAGGCAACCTGCTTGTGGCTGTTAACGTGAATGCGCCGCGCATTGATAAAGCCGAGACCGAAAAAGAAGAAAAGATACCGGAAGAGCACCATGATTCCGTATCGGACTCGGTGATCGAAAGGGCCAGACAGCTGATCAATCAAAAATGGAACAGCATGACCGGCAACCACAAAGAGCGCACGCATGTGAGCGGCATCTTTACCATAGTGAACAACTCCTTCGAGCTGATGCAGCATAAGCTCACACTCAACGCACTGGAGCGGCAAACCCCTGACATCATCCTGAATATTCCTGTGAATGTGGCAGACACCTTCGATTTTCACCGCGCGAAGGAACTGATCGCTTTGGGATACGAAGAGATGAAGGCCGAACTGAAAAAAACGGAAAAACTTCGCAGTAAAGCCGCTAAAAAATGATTAATGCTGTAAGCAGCATTTTACGGAGGAATCCTTAAAGGAGGCCGCGCTATAACTCCCGTGAGCCGGAAAGTATCTGAAAAAGAAGATCTTTAGCCCTGAAAAGTTGAGCTTTTACCGTCCCTATGGGCAGATTTTGTTCCGCAGCAATCTCCTCGTAAGAGAGTTCATCAAAATACCTGAGTTCAATCAGCCTCCTGTAACGCGGTTTTAATTTTTCCACTGTTTCGCGCATCAGGTTGAGGCGTTGTTCACGGATGTAGTTTTCTTCCGGATCGGGGGTATCATCCACAACCTCCGGAGGGCTTTTATGGATATTGCCTTTTTCCCTTTGACAGGGATCCTTCTTTTGTTTCCGCTGAAAATCAATGCAGTGATTGATTGCAATCCGGAACAGCCAGGTACTGAATGCAAAATCGGGCGAAAAGCGGTGAAGATTCCTGAAAGCCTTACCAAATGTCTCAATGGTCAGATCTTCCGCTACCATGGGATCACCAACCCGCTTGAGCAGGGCATGATAAACCGGGTCTTCATAAAGCGCCATCAGTTCGGCATAGGCCTTCTGATCGCCGCTTATCGCCTGAACAACAAGCTGATAATCCCTTATGGAGACTTCTCCGGGGGTGCGCTTTTCTACCATTGCGTTTTTCGTGAGAACAACCCTGTTAATCCCAGCATCAGGTTGATCATCATCAAAAATAATTCAAAAAACGGAAACAACAGCAGAAAGTTCTTCTCTCCAAGGCGGATCATACTTTTTTTAATAATCACCGCTTGTGAAACCAGTCGCAAAAAATAGATGCCCAGCAAAAGCATCCAGTCAACTTTCAGCACAGCCAGTGCGATAAGCAAACTGAAGAAAAGAAATTGTGAAACTGAAAAAAGACCCAATACAATCTTATGGGAGGGGCGATAAAATCCTCCGGTAGTCAGATGGCGCTTTTTTTGGCGGAACCAGGCTCCGAAAGTCTGCTTTGGTTTTGAGAAGGTTACCGCTTCAGGCGCTGGTTGTATGCGGGTATTTTTACCGCTGGCTACCTCGTTGATAAACAAATCGTCATCCCCGGAGGTGATTTTGTAATGCTTCATGAATCCACCGGAATTAAAGAATAATTCACGGCGATAAGCAAGATTGCGGCCCACGCCCATATAGGGTAACCCCGCCAGGGCAAGCGACATGTATTGCATAGCCACATGCAGGGTATCAAAACGGATCAGCTTGTTCAATAATCCAGGCTGGGAAATGTACGCGCCGTAGCCCAGCACAATGCTGGTTTTCCCTGTAAACACCGACTGCATGCTTTCAATCCAGTGAGGCCCCGCGGGGAAACAATCAGCGTCGGTCAGCAACACGGTGTCATATCTGGCAGAACGAATGCCAATCGAAAGCGGAAATTTTTTACCAACAAAAAAATTCAGGTTCTGATGGATGTTCACCACATTCAACCTGCTGTACTTGTCGCTCAATTCACGAAGGAGGTAAAAGGTGTCGTCATCTGACGCGTCATTAACAACTACAACCTCATATTCAGGATACTCCTGTTCAAGGATCAGGGGGAGAAAACGAACCAGATTATGGTATTCATTTTTCGCGCATATTACCACCGAAACAGGCGGTTTCTGACCGCTGACCGGCCGTTTGGAGGCATTATACAGTGCAAGACGGCTGAAAATAAACCAGTAATATACCAATTGCACAAGCAAGGCTGCCAACAGTACCCATATAAAAATAATCCAGGGAGAAGATAGAATGCCTTGCAGCCAATACATGATAAAAGGAATTTCGACCGGCAAATTTACCCAAAGGCTTTGAATTGACGCCGACAAGTTTTCAACATTATCTCAGGCTATCAGGCCTTCAGTGATTAAACTGTATTCAGGTTGAACCATTTATTGTTATTTTTGCTTAACCTCAATTTAACCGCATTAATGGCCGGTATGTTTTTAAGCATAAATAGAATCCGGAGTTTTATCAGCCGATCAGGCAGATTCCGGTTGTTGGTCATGCTGAGTGGATTATTCACTTTATCAGGAATGGGTCAGATCAAGGACATGGGCCTGCCCTTTATCAACAACTATAATAAAAACACTTACAAAGCCAGCAATCAGAACTGGTCAATCGCCCAGAACGACAAGGGTTTTCTCTATTTCGGGAACAATGACGGATTACTTGAATTTGATGGCAGTTACTGGGAATTATATCCACTCCCTAAAAGAACGATTCTCCGTTCAATCCTTGCTAAAGGAGATACCATTTTTGCCGGAGCCTTTGAAGAGATCGGCTATTATGTGCCCGGGACTGATGGAAAGATGCATTTTCATTCCCTTGTTCACCTGATCCCGGAATATTTCAGGGCATTTGATGAAATCTGGAAAATTCACAATACCTCCTCGGGCATTGTGTTTCAATCATTCCGGTTTCTCTTTGTCTTTAATAATCATCAGATAAAGGTAATTGAGCCATTCTCTTCCTTCACCCAGTCATTTCTGGTAAATGGGAATGCCTACGTCATCGACAGGAAGAAAGGGTTGTTCCGGATGGGCGCGCGCGGACTGGAACTGGTTTTCAGCGACCCGCTGTTCCAGCGAACAGAGATCAGGAGCCTGCTTTACAGAGGGGCGGATGAGCTGCTTCTGGGGACTTCTACCGAAGGACTGTATATTTTAAAAAACAAAGCGCTCGAAACCTGGCCTTCGCCGGTAAACAATAAGTTGAAGACTTATGAGCTTTTCAGCGGGATAGCCCTTTCCGAAAATTTTTATGCCTTCGGAACTGTTCAGAACGGTCTGTATATTACCGACAGAAACGGAAGAATCTATCAGCACATTAACCGTTCAAAAGGATTACAGAACAATACCATTTTAAGCCTTTTCGAAGACAGGCACTACAACCTGTGGATGGGACTCGACAACGGGATTGATTATGCAGAAATCAACTCACCGCTGTCGATATTCGATTTCAATTACAATCTTGAAGCTTCATATACCTCCGTTGTTCATGATGGCCGGCTTTATGCCGGGACAAACCAGGGACTGTTTTATGCAGAACTTTCAAATATCAGAAATTCAGATGAGGCCGGCGGAAAATTTACACTGATTCCCGGCACTGAAGGGCAGGTATGGAGCCTTCAGGTTTTCGATGAGCAGTTACTCAGCGGGCACAACACCGGCTGCTATCAGGTAAAAGGCGAAAAAGCCGTAAAGATCTCAGACATCCCCGGATACTGGACTTTTATCCGGCACCGCGAAACCAGCGACACCCTGATCGCCGGAACTTACAATGGACTGGCTGTTTTTACAAAGAAAGCCGGAACATGGTCTTATGCTTACGAAGTAAAAGGCTTTAAAGAATCAAGCAGGACCATACTCCAGGACGAGGATAACTCCATCTGGATGTCGCACGGCTACCGGGGCATCTTTCATATAACCCTGAGCAATGACCTGAGCAGGGCTGAATCCGTAACCCTGTACAAATCATCCAAAGGCTTACCCCCGGATCTTCCTTACAATATTCACAAGATTGACAATGAGCTGAATATATCAACCAGCGCCGGATTGTACAGGTACGACAGCAAAGGAGATGTCTTCTATAAAAATCCAAAATATACCGAAATTTTTGGCGGTTTACCTTACATCGACAGATTGACCAGAGATAACAGCGGACATTTCTGGTTTTTTACGCACACCCGGATGGGCGTGATCAGAGAGACTGAGCGGGGTAAATATCAGGCTGAACAAGCTCCCTTTTTCAGGATAAACAGCATGCTGCTCCCTTCTTTTGAACATCTTTTTATCCACAACCAGGCAAATGTCTATATTGGCTCACAAAACGGGCTGATCCATTTTTCACCACGGTTCAATGAGTTCAGAAAAAGAGGAAGCGATCCGGCCTATATCCGGAGTGTCCGCTTTATCAGCAAGGATTCTGCGCTTGCCATCTCTGATCCGTTGATTGACATTGTCAATAAAGAAAGAGACGGCCAGCGCATTTCTGTCCCTTTCCGTTATAACTCAGCAAGTTTCAGGTTCTCTTCTCCTTCGTTTGAATTTCCTGAAGGCACATTTTACGCTTACCGCCTCAGCGGATATGACAATGACTGGTCGGCATGGAGCAGACAGGGATTCAAAGAATATACCAACCTGAAAGAAGGGGACTATACTTTTAAGCTAAAATCAATCAATGCCTTTAGCGCTGAAAGTGAAACGGTAGAATTCAGTTTCACCATCAGGCCACCCTTTCACCGGTCATTCGCGGCCAAACTGATTTATTCCTTATTACTGCTACTAATCTTAACCGGAAATATTGTATACCTGAGAAGACGCATAGAAAAAGCCCGTCTCAGTGAAATCCTCAAACGCGAAAAAGATCTCGAAGCCCAGGCGCTTGTATTTCGGGAACAATCTCTGACCAAAGAGAAAGAGATTATCCATCTCAAAAATGAAGCGCTCCAAAGCGAGATGAACCACAAGACCAAAGAACTGGCCAATGCCACGCTGAACCTCCTGCATAAAAACAAAATCCTTTCTCATCTTAAAGAAAACCTTACAACCCTTCTCCATCCGCACCCCGGGCAGGATCTGAAGCACCAGGTTTCGCTGTTAATCAGAAAAATCAACAGGGAAATTAAAAACGAGCAACACCTCGAAGCCTTCAACACATATTTTGATGAAGTGCATCAGGACTTTATCTCCAGACTGAAAATTGCTTACCCTTCACTTACCCCCAAAGAGCTCAGGCTTTGCGCTTACCTCAGAATGAACCTCTCGAGCAAGGAAATTGCACCCCTGATGAACATATCTGTCAGGGGACTGGAAATCAGCCGATATCGCCTCCGAAAGAAACTTAATATTGAACACAATACAAATCTTACTGACTTTATCATGTCATTCTGAAATCTTCCGGCATCACATTATGATATCAGTCTGATCACCCAACCATTAGCAGATATCTGCCCTCTCTTCGAAAACCATTAAAATGCAAGATTTTTATACACCTTAACTCAGCCCGGAGTCAAGGCATTCCTATACTGATCTGTAAAATCTGATGAGTTGCTTAATACTGAATTAATAATTATAATATCTTGTTTTTCAAATATCTAAAAAGTAAATGTTGTAGCAATGATGTAGTAGTATTGTTTAATTGATGTGGTATTGATGAAGGGATAAAATGGACAAAGGGAGCCTCTTAAATTATATTTGTGCTGCCATACAGGTAATTCTCCTGATAACATGCCGGTTTCATTGTTTCGGAGTATGTTATTAAAAATGAACAGCAGCGCAAATATGCTGATTTCTGATGGCCATTGACTCTGTAAATTCAACCTATCAACCAACAAATCAGTTTTAACCCAAATCAAACACACACCCGATGAAAAACAAATTTTCAAGATGGAGCACCATGTTGCTGCTCATTGCAGGTATCTTCTCACTTGCAAGCATGACCTCGTGTAAAGACGACAAGGATGATGATACGCCGGAAAATCCGATTGCAAGTTTTCAATATGCAATCGATCAGACTGATTTTCTAAAAGTTACATTTACCAATTTCTCGCAGAATGCCACATCCTATTCATGGAATTTTGGTGATGGCGGTACATCCACCGAAGCGAACCCGGTGCATACCTATGCTTCAGCCGGAACATACACGATTGTGCTGACTGCAAAGAATGCTGCAAATGCATCTGCCGATTACAGCCAGACTATTGAAATTAAAGATCCCAATTCCGCGCTGGCATTGCTTGCCGGTGAAACTTCCAAAACCTGGAAGCTCTTCAGGGAGGGTTCAAGCCTGGGCGTTGGTCCTGACGCAGCGAATGCACGTTCATGGTTTGCGCTTGAAAATACAGGTGCCCGTCCTTGCGTATATTACCATGAGTTTACTTTCGCCCGCGATGGTTCATTTACGTTTGATGATAAAGGATCTTTCTGGGGCGAAACTGCCGTATTCAGCGGAACTGCCAATAACGAAGTATGTTTTGATGCAATTCCTGCCAATATGATCAATAAAGACGGAGTGGATGTCAGCGCATGGCTCGGCGGTACACACGCTTTCACCTACAATCCGGCAACCAATGAAATCACGCTGACCGGAAATGGCGCCTGGATCGGGCTGCCTCAGCTTGGCACCACCGGAGAATCAATTGTTCCGGAAGCTTCCAAAACGTTCAAAGCCGTTCTTGAACAAAAAGAAGGCTATGATTTAATGACCGTTTCATTCACTTATGATGGTGTATACTGGGATGCCACTTATGCAAGTTATTCGAACCCTGCACTTGAGCCGGAAGTAGTAAGTGAAGAGCCGCCCTACGGCGAGGACCTTCCCAATGCTACGCCAACTGAAATGTGGAATACTTTTGAAACTCCCACCAGTTTTGTAGTGCTTGATACCGCCGGGGTATATCCGGGCAATGGTCTGGCTGCCAATGGTGGCATGGAATTTACGATAGGTGTGGCTGATCCTGCGGGCGTTGGCGTAAACGTTGGCCAGTATGACAGAAAAGGTACCTATCAGGAACTTCAGTTCCAGATGGAAAACGACATCCAGTTTGACAACTTTAC
This sequence comes from Lentimicrobium sp., assembly GCA_023957275.1. GTDB lineage: Bacteria > Bacteroidota > Bacteroidia > Bacteroidales > Lentimicrobiaceae > Lentimicrobium. The sequence continues at coordinate 13,971 of JAMLHF010000076.1, forward strand.
TACGGTGTCTCTTGATGTTTATGTTCCCAGTTCAAACAATTATACGGGCACGTTAACAAAAACCATTGCCATTATTATTGGTGAAGCCAGTCAGACCCAGCAATGGTGGACAGGTCATCTCCAATATGATGCCGAGGCCACGGTCATGGATGAGTGGGTTACATATACTTTCAACCTGAATGAGCCCACCAGCGGCCCGGGTATGGGTGTATATACTCCCGGCAGCAGGACAGACCTTGACTTCTTTGCCATTTCACTTGGAGGCGGGGGTCATACGGATGAAGGAGTTTTCTATATCCGCAATTTCAGATTCCAGTAATTAATTAATCAGGCTAAGATCGGCTCCGGCCGGTCTTAGCTTTAATGTAACCTTTCCATGAGAAGTGCTGTTGGGTTAAATGTATTTTTTCTGTGCCTGTTGGTTTTGGCTTTTCTCAGCTCCTGCAGCAAAGATGAGAAAAACAATACTGATACAGATAATCCGTCTAATCTGGTAGTTGAGGTTACCATTCCCATTGCAGATTCCGGCCTGGTACTTATTGAGGCAAGTGCAGAAAATGCTGCCGAATACCAATTATTCATAGAACCTGCTGATCAACCTGCCGCTTCAAATGTAACCGGTAAGTTCGAGTATGTATTTACTCAACCTGGTACATATGAATTAACCGTGAGGGCATACGGAGCTTCAGGAAGGTTTATTGCTGTGACAAAGGTAGCTGTGATAACCGACAATGACCCGGTGACCGTTGATGATGGCTATTCAACTCCTATGCAATATCCTGGTTATCAGCTGGTCTGGAATGATGAATTTGATGGCAATACCCTGAATTCCCAGTTCTGGACTTATGAATCCGGGGCCGGAGGATGGGGCAACAATGAACTGCAGTATTACCGTCAGGAAAATACAACAGTTAACGGGGGGTTACTCACCATTGAAGCCCGCAAGGAATCATATCAGGGAAGCAATTACACCTCATCAAGGCTTATAACCCGCAACAAGAAAACCTTCACTTATGGCAGGGTAGATATCAGGGCCTTGCTTCCGGAAGGACAGGGTATCTGGCCGGCACTCTGGTCTCTTGGCAACAATATTACATCGGTGGGTTGGCCTGCCTGTGGCGAAATTGATATCATGGAAATGATCGGAGGAAGCGGAAGGGAAAAAACGGTACACGGAACAGTACACTGGGATAACAACGGCCATAACCAGACCGGGCAGGGATATACCCTTACATCCGGTATTTTTGCCGATGAGTATCATGTATTTACCATAGTATGGGACGAAAACTCCATCAAGTGGTATGTCAACGATACCAAATTCAATGAAGTTGACATCACTCCGGCACACATGTCGGAATTCCACCTTCCGCATTTCTTTATCTTCAACGTTGCTGTCGGTGGAAATTGGCCGGGCAATCCGAATGCAACAACTACATTCCCGCAACAACTGAAAGTTGACTACATCCGGGTTTTTCAGAAGACCTGACAAATCCTTATTGCCTGCCTCTGATCTCTGCTGAGGCTTTTGTGAGATGCGTTTACTGATTTCAGTGATGTAATCGGAGGAATTGTATCTGATTGGATTTAACTATTAATGCCTATTGCCATCTTCCGGAACGCCCTGCCGGGCGCCGGGGATTGCGATAAATCCGGTAAAACAGGTAATTCATTTTAACCTAAACAAGCTGATGATGACAAATTTTTATAAAACAATGTTTCTGCTGGTTTTGCTGTTGACTGCGGGAATCCTGCAGGCGCAGAACCATGCCGTTACCGGGACCGTTACCGATAAGGAGACGGGACAGGGTATTCCGGGCGTAACCGTTATAGAATCCGGTACTTTCAAAGGAACTACCACAGATATTGACGGTAATTACTCACTGATGATGTCGGGACCCGATGCCACGCTGGAAGTTTCCTTTATCGGGTATCAGACACAAAAAATCCCGGTAAACAACCGGTCTGTAATCAATGTTATCCTTAATGTAGAAGTTACCCAGCTCAGCGAACTGGTGGTGATCGGCTACGGCACCCAGAAAAAGAAGGTGGTAACCGGTGCCATTGCCAGTGTGGGAGCCGAGGAGATCACCTCAACCCCGGTGCTGCGTATCGAGCAGGCCATGCAGGGCCGCACGGCCGGGGTGCAGGTAACCAACCTTTCGGGGCAACCGGGTGAAGCGCCAACCATCCGTATCCGCGGAACAGGTACAACCGGCAATTCAGATCCTTTATACATTGTTGACGGTATCGCTGTTGGCGGTATAGATTACCTGAACCCGGGCGATATTGAATCCATTGATGTACTGAAAGATGCTGCTTCGGCAGCCATTTACGGTGCCAGGGCCGCCAACGGGGTTGTACTTATTACAACCAAAGGCGGAAAAGCAGGTAAAATGAACATTACCTATTCCGGTTACACCGGCTTCCAGAACGTGGCCAAAAAAATTGAAATGCTGGATGCCGAACAATACATGATGATCATGAATGAAGGTCTGAGGAATAAAGGAAGACCAGAGAAATTTGACCTGAATGAGATTCCTAAATACAATACCGACTGGCAGGAACTGCTGTTTGTGAAAAACGCGCCCATGCAGAACCATGAGGTATCCATCACCGGGGGCAATGAAAAAACGACTTACGCTTCCTCGATGTCCTATTTCTCCCAGCAGGGAATTATAGGCGGGGATAAATCGCAGTTCGACAGGATCACGGCCAGGCTGAACACCAAAAGCCAGGTAAACAAAGTGTTCAGTTTCGGAAATAATCTCTCCTATACCCATATCATCAGAAGGGGCATCGGCAGCAACGAATCCTTCAACGGCGCTTTCAGCAGTGCCCTGAATATGGACCCCCTGACCCCGCTTTTCGAAGAAGATCCCGATATTCTTGCCCAGCCACCCTATTCAAACAACCCCGTTCTGAGGGATAAACTCGGAAGAGTATACGGAATTTCCACATTGGTTGGCGGTGAAGTTATCAACCCGATCGCCCTGCTCGAAATCCAGACGGCTGAAACCCGGGTGGATAAAATTGTAGGAAGCATTTTCGGTGAAGCTGAAATTATGAAAGGCCTAAAAGTAAATACCAGCCTGGGTATTGATCTCGCCTACGTGCTGAATGACGGGTACCGGCCGCTTTATTACCTGAATGACGCGCAGCTCAACATTGACGAGACCTCCGTTAACAAACAGATTGACAGGTATTTCACCTGGCAGTGGGAAAACACCATATCCTACAGCAAACAAATCGGTGATCATAATTTTTCAGTGCTTGGCGGAACAACAGCCAGTAAATACAACTACGAGAATCTATACGGCTTTAATGCAAAAGTACCGCTTACCGATCCTGATAATGTTTATCTGAATATGGCAACGGATACGGTATGGGTTGCCACCGGCGGAGCTTCACATTCATCCCTGGCTTCCACCTTCGGCCGTATCACCTATGACTTCAAAAGTAAATATGCATTTACTGGAATCCTCCGCAGGGACGGATCTTCGAAATTCGGCGCCAACAACCGTTACGGCATCTTCCCCTCATTAGGGGTATCGTGGGTGGCCAGCGATGAGGCCTTTTTCCCTGAAATCAAAAACATCGACCAGGTTAAATTCAGGGCGTCATGGGGCGTTAACGGCAATCAGGAAATCGGTGATTATCAGTTTGTTTCGAGGATTGACAAGACCAGGGGATACATTTTCGGCAGCGGAAGATACACCGGCGCATCCCCTTTCTCCATCGAAAATGCCGACATCCGTTGGGAGGAGTCAGAACAGATAGACATTGCGCTTGATCTGGCGGCCTTTAACAACCGCCTGATCGCTACCGTTGATTATTATGTGAAAACCACCAAAGGGCTGCTGGAAACCATTCCTATCCCCGGCCATGTAGGAAACAATCCACCGGTTGCCAATGTGGGAAGTGTGCAGAACAGAGGTGTTGAGCTTGGTGTTAACTGGCGTCATATGGTGAAAGACCTGCGCTATGATGTTGGCATAAATGCCTCTTACAATAAAAACGAGATGACAGTAATCGGGAATGACGAAGGAATTCTTCCCGGGGCAAACTGGTCGATTGCCGGCATGGTAACAAGAACTGAGGTCGGATTGCCGATTGCGTATTTCTATGGCTACAAAACAGATGGAATTTTCCAGAACCAGACGGAGGTATTCCAGCATATAGGAGTCACCGGCAATGTGCTTCAACCCAATGCCGGACCCGGAGATGTCAGGTTTGTGGATGTCAATAATGACGGGATACTCAGCCCCGACGACCGGACCATGATCGGAAATCCGACACCGGACTGGACATTTGGCTTCAATGCTTCGGCAGACTACAAACGGTTTGACTTTGCTGTGCTGTTAACCGGGACTTACGGCAATGAAATCTTTAACGGCAGTCAACGGCAGGACCTGGAATTCACCAACCGCCCCGCAACCATTCTGGACCGCTGGACCGGCGAAGGCACTTCAAACACCGTTCCCAGGTTTGTGATGCAGGATAACCTGAACCTGAATTACCGGGTTTCGGACCTTTATATTGAGGATGGATCTTATCTCAGGGTAAAAAATATTCAGTTTGGATATACCCTGCCGGAAAGTATCCTGAAAAAGATGGGCGCATCCGTATGGCGGTTCTATATTTCGGCCGAAAACCTGCTCACGCTCACGAAGTATACGGGTGCTGACCCCGAAATCGGAGCCAGAAGCTCATTCGACATCGGAATCGACCGTGGTATTTATCCTCAGGCCAGAACATGGCGGGTGGGAACAACCATTACTTTTTAACGCCAAAAATTAAAGATCATGAAAACCATATATAAAACTTTCAGCACCTTTCTTCTGATTGTCCTGCTATCAGCCTGCAGCAAGGACTTTCTCGACCTGAAACCGCTGGATCAGGAAGTATCCACCTCTTTTTATAAAACCGAGGATCAGGCCATGCAGGCGCTGGTTTCCATCTATGATGTGCTGGGTTACCAGGAAACCCCGGGGGTATCATGGGCTCCGTTTATCGTGGTATCCGACATTCTCTCGGACGACGCTTATGCGGGGGGCTCTGACGCCAACGACGGCCAGGATGAAAATGAATTCAATACATTCAATATTCCGACCACCAGCAAGATAGCCCACGCCATCTGGCTGAAAAATTACACCGGAATCTACCGCGCAAATCTCCTGCTTGAAAGGATTGACGAAGTGGAAGCCTCCGACGAGTTCAAAAAAAGGCTGATTGCGGAAAGTAAATTTCTCAGGGCCTATTTTTACTTTGAGCAGGCAGCTTATTTCGAAAACATCCCCCTGCTTACGCGTACCTTAAGCGGCCCTTCGGAATACAAACAGCCCCAGGCCACACCTGAACAGGTGTACAACCAGATTGCCCTCGACCTGAACGAAGCCATTTCCGACCTGCCGGCAACGGTGACTCCGGCCGAAGCCGGTAGAATCACCAAATGGGCCGCGCAGGCCCTGCTGGCAAGGGTTTATCTGTTCTACAACGGGGTTTACGGAAAAGACCTTGTGGCGGGCAGTACTACCATCAATAAAGCGGTTTTGGTGGATTACCTCGATGAACTCATCGCGACAAGCGGCCACGATCTTTTCGAAAATTATCAGGATAACTTCAAGCTTGTTGGCGAATACGGAAAAGAATCGGTTTTTGAAATATCTTACGGCGACACCCCTCCCTGGTGGGACTGGGGCTATGTGCGCGGCGGAGAAGGCAACCTCTCGGCGCAGATGCAGGGCCCGAGGGTAGCCAACTCTACAAACTGGAACCGCGGCT
>JAMLHF010000077.1 GCA_023957275.1 Lentimicrobium sp.
TGCCGGCCTGCACCTGCATGCCTACATCAAGTGTGATGCGTTGCCCATCGCCGGCTTCAATGGTTTTCTCAACTGGCATGTATCCGATAAAGCGAAACCGGATGGTGTTTTTCCCCGGCTGAACCGATAAGGTATACCTGCCTTCTGCATCCGTCGCCACCCCGTGGCTGCTGTTCAGGAAAATATTTACCCCGGCAAGGGCTTCACCGGTAACCGCGTCGGTTACGCTGCCCTTAACCACCGGATTCTGGGCGTTTGCCAGGCTGATGAAAGAGAGGAAAATCAGGACCCAACGCGCAATCATGGAATAAGGACCATTGGTTTATGGTTATTTAAGCTCAGGGTTTTATCAGCCTGATGATGGAAAAGTCTTTCCCGTCTTTACGGCTTAAGGCGCAGAAATAGATGCCCGGCGCCAGGGCGCTTCCGTCAATCAGCCCGGTATTTTCACCGGGGATGACGTCAAGGGTCTGCGTTTGCAGCAATCTGCCCGTTGCATCCAGTATCCTGCAGGAATAGATACCTTTTTCCCGGGCATAAAAAGCAAGGCTGATCATGCCGGTAAACGGATTGGGGAAAGCCTGTAACCGGAGTGCATTGACTTTTTCATCGATCCCGTAGGCCGAAGCAGGTAAAATGGTCAGGCTGTAATACGTAATTTCATAGGGGAAGGGAAGTCCCAGTCCGCCCATATAGCCCACAACGGTAATGCTGAGCGGGTAAACACCCGTCTGGCTTTCGGTAGGATTACCGGTGATCAGCATGCATCCCGAGGTGCCTCCGGGCCAGTATCCTGACGGACGGTTGGGTAATGCCTGAAAGCCTTCAGGCAAACCTGTGATCTGGGCGACGCCGATGGAGTCGATGGCCATTCTCGGGAAGGGCGAAACAATGGTATCGGCCGGAATTACAGCCGTAAATACCGCATTGTATTCATAGGTGGCAACAGCCGGGGGCAGGCCGGTGGCGCTGTCGGGGTAGATGCCCGGCTGCGTGTATTTCGGGTCGGGTATGCACTGCGCCTGAATGAGCAGCGGAAACCACAAAGCCAGAGAAATCAGGGTAAAGAATCTGATCATAAACAGTGGTTTAAGGTAAAACTATCCGGACTTAAACAATTAAACATTGTTTTGGACTATAGGTTCAAATGACGCAGCTCCGGCCAAGTTGCACATGTCCGTTTACTCATTCCTGAGCTTTCCTGGAAAAACTTAGTAATTGGCTTTGTTTTCACTTATTGGCAGAAAACCTGGCATTCTATCCTCTGAATCCCGGAGGGTTATTTATATCATCTTCAGAGAGTTTCATCTTTAAGAAGTATTGCCAAAGAGATTTGTTCACCTCATTGTAACCAAGAGGCTTATATCATTTTTTCCAGCATAATTCTGGCGAAACTATCCGCATTAAAATCTTTTTCTCCTTTAATTCCGGTTATTGTGTTGAAACCAGCTTTTGTCCAGAAACGAAGTGCTCTCCAGTTATTCAGATATACACCGATCCCAAGTTTTTTAAAACCTTCTTTTTTGCATCTGGTTGACAACAAAGAGATTACTTCCTGTGCAAATCCCTTATTTCTGTGTTCTTTCGTTATGATTAAAATGCTTATCCATGCTGTCAGTTCGTCAGGGTAGCCAAAATAAATATCTGTAAATCCGACCAATTCATTGGTTTCAATTGAATAAACGGATAGCAATTGGTACGCTTCTTTAGTGACATTTGCTATCGGAGGCAGATCGCCCGATGTAAGACACTTGTAAATATAGTCATTTTCAAATGAATAACCTTCAATCTCTTCTTTTTCGATCCAGTTGTCACATATATGCTGTAGAGTTTCACATTCCTCCATTACAGAGAAAGAAAGCTGAATTTTTTCGGAATCAGTCATAACATTCATTTTAACTTTTTAAATCAGATAAATCCGGTCAACTTCGGCAATTCCCTTTTTAGAAAATATTTGGCAGATTATGTCGCAATACAAACGTAAGCCTTTTTTAAACAATTCACTATTCAGAAAACTACCAGGAATCTGTCAGTAAAGCAGGTACTAAAATGATTCAAAGGTGCAGAGCTCCGCAGCAAGGTGCAGAATATGGAATTTCAAGAGTCCATTATAAAAAGTAATGCCTTCAGGTTGAGAAGAAAACCTGGGGGGCATTACTTCAAAGAAGAAGACCTAACAAGTTAATAGAAAACTTGTCAGGTCACTTCAAATTTATCAGTTAAAACAGAACTCTATTTGACAAACCCAGCCTGCCGCTATTGCCTTTTTTGACGTTAGACGATAGAAATTCCCTTCCCAACCATTCTACCTGATTTTTACACTAAAAAACGCTGATTCAAATGCTTTGATTTCATTGCTGTTGCCTGCAAGCGGAGTACCGTTAACATCGGTTCGCGCACAGGGCAGCAACTCGCGCTGCGAGGCGTATTGCGGGGCAATGGTTCCGGTTTTGCCTCCGGTTTCGCGCAGGTGCAGCAAAATAGATCTGCCGTCGGCAGCCGGCATGGCGCTGATAAGCATCACATTGTCGGGCAGGCCGGTGAGCAGGGAGTTTTCCCATTGCGCTTCACCATTTCCGCCGCCGGGCAGCACACGGGCAGGCATGGGGGTGCGGTGTCCGCGGCCAAAACGGGCGGCATCCTGCATGGAATTGCCCTGTAAAGATGTGATGGAATACAACCACTCGTGCCCGCCATGCTGATCGGCGTTAAAGTTGGTTACCCAGTAGTTGTTCATCGGCCAGCCAAACATATGGGTGGTTTCGGGGAGCGCCCCGGTTTTAAAACGGCCTGTGTTAATATTCCCGAACTGCATCAGCGGAACTTCAACCGAAGAAACCACCAACTGCGCCTGTTCATTGTAAAGCCGGGCGTAAGTCTGAAGGGTGTTCCAGTCGTTGCTCGAGCCGGGAATCTGATCAATACCGGCGCGCATTTCGCCACCCGGTACATCCAGCGCAAGCTGACCGCCATCCAGCGCAAAAGGCAGGGCTATGTAAATACCCTCGGGATCGGTAACCAATTTCTTTTCAATGGCATAGAATAAATCAATACGCTTGGTGGTGTTAAACAGCCTGATTTCAAAAACATACGTCTGATCGCGCTGCGCCGCCGGGGTGTTTCCCCTGAATTTCAGGGTATTCCACACTTCGCCGGTTTCGTAGCAATCATACCACACCGAATCAAGACCCTCACGCGTAAAATTGGTTAGCTTGTAGGATTCCATTTGCGAGCGGTTGTTGAGCAGCTCGTAAATAAACTCTCCGAAACTGTACTTCGCCTTTGAATCAACCAGTTGCAGGTTTAATTCTTTGTCGGTAATACTGCTGATGGCACCTTTGTCCAGGTCAAGCTCAATGTGGTACCATTTGTTTTCGAGGCTGCTGATGGTTTTACGGGCTTCGGGGAGTGAGGCAAGTGTGGCTGATTTATCCACTTTGATGATGTACTTTTTATATCCGAAGGCAGGGACATCGTCAACCCAGACTGCATAATAAGTTCCATCGGAATGGTGCTCAACCGGCTGAGCTTTGGCTTCATTTCCCTGCTGATCGGTAATTACAAAAGGAGTGTATCGGGGCAGAATCTGATGGTCAATATATACTCTGAGCAATCCGCTGCGCTTCCAGTTGAGGGTATTGTACACGATGAGCGAAGGTTCTTTTTCTCTTTCAACAAAATGCTGAAGCAGCCCCATGGTTTCTTCGCCCAGCATTCTGGCTCGGCGGGCAGCCTCCCAGGCATAGGATTCTTTGATACGCCGCTGCTCCAGAGTATATTTGTGATAAGGTTCGCGAACGCTGTTGTGATAACCCACAGTATGTTCCGTGTAAAACAGCAGTGCGGAGTTGGTGGCATCTATGCGGTCGGTGATTTTTTCGGGAAGTGCGGCACCTTGCAGCAAGGCCATGCTGAGTCCGGCGGAGTTGGCAATCAAATCGCCCTGTGCCTGCCTGCTGGCTGCCACTTCGCGTGCCGATGCACCAAATCCATCGGTCCACCAATCGGGCCATGCTCCGCGGATTACCTGAAACTCATGGCCATGTTTCTGCTCCATTTCTTCAAAAAATGAGGTAGCAGTGGCTGTTTGCAGCTTAGGCCAGGTGTACTTTTCGTTCCACTGACGAATCATCTCACTGGCGTGGGTCGAAGGGGGTGAATTGTCAACCAGAAAGCCCGAGTGCTGTATGGAAATCAGGTCGTAGGCATATCCTTTGGCTTCCAGCTCGGTGAGATAGGTGAGCAGTTTGTCTTCAAACACATTAAAATCGCCGGCATGAATTTTAAACACCGTATTGCCGGTCATATAATGCTCAGCACGGAAAGCCAGCATACGGTTGCCAGAGGGCGACTCCCACCAGAACAGGGTGGGCTTGTCGAAACAGATGAGTGCCCGGTGCCCGTGGGTGCCCATATTCAGGTATTTAATGCCCAGATCGTGGTAATAATCGCAAAAGTTCCAGCCAATGCCGTTTACATCGTTCTGCATGGCTGTTTTTACTTCCATTCCTTTCGACTTTATCAGCGAAACGGGCCTGAGCGAGGCTGCCAGGGTTTGTTCGTCGGGAAGCTCATCGAAATTGAAGTACATGCCGGTGAGTTCAATTCTGCCTTCGGCAACTCTTTGTTTCAGGCGTTCGGTTTGTGCAGCGGGACGGCTTTTCAGGTACTCGTCCACGGCCCAGGATGCTTCGCAGGTCCAGCGGAATTTTGCCTCATCGGGGTAGTGATCGGTGTTGTCGCAATAGTCAAGGGCATAGTCGATGTAGCGCAGATGCTCGGCCAGAATATCGGTTTGTGAGCGGGTATATCCGATGTCGGTATGTGAATGCTGCACAAAGTTGACGCGCCATTTTTTTACCGGTTGCAGGGTAATCTTCCCTTTTTCAGTCATTTTCCCTGTTTCGATGCGATAATTGACAGTAGTGGGGCGGGTTACCACGGGTAGTGGCAGCTTGATGTAATTATATCCAAATGAAACCGGAGTCTTTTTTACAGGTTTTCCATCAATAAAAACAGAGGCAACCGCAGGTTCTCCGAAATGAAGCATACCGGCTACACCGAGTTGTGATTTCTTTCCTTCAGATTCCATAATGGCGGGTAACGAACGTAAGCTGAACTTATCTTCGAGCGGCATGGTAAAAGTCATATACCAGGAGGTTTTGTTCGACTTCCTTCCCGTTACTTTCACCTTCACGGATTGGCCGGGAGTAAGTTGCTGAGAGGGGATTTTCAGGTAAATAAATCCGAAGCGGTCTCCATGCTGATCTGTCATATCATTATGAAATGCCAGTGATGAGCCATCGGTATGTTGATGTAAAAAATTGTCAGCTCCATCGGTAAGAAAAGTAAATTTCCTGATACCGTTTATTTCCACATCAAAAGCGGCCACTCCCGGTGATGAACCAATCCCGGCCAACCAGACAAAAGTAACGTATGGTTTTTGCACACCGGAAGGCACCGGCGCAGTCTCCCATTCCATAAATGAGTTTCCGTCGGTAGCCCTGATCAGCATACATGAATTGGCAACCGGGATGGAAGAATGGTAAGTGAAATCATCACCTGAAATTTTCCTGCTGAAACCGTTTAGAAACAGCGTTTCATTGCCATCCGCTGTCTGGGAGGTAACACGCATTGCCGGAATCAGCAGGATTATAAAAAAAATCAGCCTTCTGTTAATGGAATATATTTGCATAAAGGGTTATTTATCAAGGAACAATTGATTGGAATCAGATGTAAAGTAAGTTAAAATTTAAGTATCTTCTGCACCGGTGCAGGTGCAATGGATTTAAAACAGTCATTGAAATACCGGGCATGAAGCCGGGCAGATTATGGAAATTCACCCGTTTCGCGTGTTTATTCTCCGTTCATTAAAAATGGTTATTTTTGGAGCCTAAAACAAAGAATTTATGAAGATGAGAAACCTGCTGCTTGTTGTACTTGCTGCCGTAGCGATGGCTGCCTGCAATAACCGTAAAAGTGATGAATTTATTATTAACGGCCAGGTTCAGGGTGAACAGCCCGGAGAGGTTTATCTCCAGAAGAGCAAGGACGGCCGTTTTGAGATTCTGGATACCGCCAAAGTCGAAAACGGCAGATTCACTTTCAGGGGAACCGTTTCAACTCCGGATATCTATTATATCGCGCTTGACGAAAACAGATACATATCTTTCTTTAACGAACCGGCTAAAGTAAATGTAACCTTTCATACCGACAGCCTGATGTCGCCAAAGGTGAGCGGATCAGCCTCGGATGTGCAGTACCGGGAGTACCTCAAAATGCAGGAAGAGCAGCGTTCGGCCAAAATCGGGCTGTTCTCCGGCTACAACGAAGCCAGCCGCAGCAACGATACGGTAAGAATGAAGGCCCTCGAAAAAGAACTGGAAGCGATGGAGAAGGATCAGCTGGCGGTTGTCATCGATTACATCGGCAAAAACAGCAAATCATTTGTTACGCCTTATATCGCGATGCGTCATTCTCATTATATGGAGCTGGAAGATATGGAAAAGGTACTTGCTACATTCGATAAAAGCATACTCCAATCGCCTTTTGCCGTGATGTTTGCCGACAGGATTGCCATTCTTCAGAATGTGGCCGTTGGTAAAACCGCTCCGGAGTTTACCATGAACAATCCCGACGGCCAGCCGGTAGTCCTCAGCCAGTTCAGGGGTAAGGTGGTACTGGTGGACTTCTGGGCCGCCTGGTGTGGTCCCTGCAGGGCCGAGAATCCCAATGTGGTGGCCGCCTATAAAAAGTTCAACAGTAAAGGATTTGATGTGCTGGGTGTGTCGCTCGACCGCGATAAAGAGTCGTGGCTCAAGGCCATTTCGGATGACAATCTCACCTGGACTCATGTTTCGGATCTGCAGTACTGGCAGAATGCGGCTGCAAAACTTTACGGGGTGAACTCCATCCCCTCCAATGTGCTGCTCGATCAGAATGGGGTAATCATTGCCCGGAACCTCAGGGGTGAAGACCTGCATAAGAAACTCGAAGAGTTGTTTGGCGCCGTCTGAGAAGGCTTCCTTGCAGTGAAACTGCCTTTTTCAGGTTTCTGAAATTCTATTGGCGACTGTAAAGTGGTTTTCTGAGTTTCTTTTTCTTTCTCTTTAATGATTTCGTGCATCCGGCAACGACCGGTTGGGTTGCTCTTTCCCGGGATGATGTTGCCGCATTACCCCTGAAAGATCTTTGAAAATATTTTCACGGATTTACAGGATGACGACGCGCTGAACAGAACGGATGCTGCCATCTGAAATTACGAGAAGATAAGTGCCTTTATTCCTGCTGAAAATCTGAAATCTGTCATCGGCTGACTTCCATGTGCCTGTTAATCTTCCGTCGGTGGTAAGCATTGTAATAGTAACGGGTAATGAGAACCCGGAAAGGTCGATTCCGATATGACCGGCAGAGGGGTTAGGATAAACCCGCGGTGCAGGATTTGAATAGCTGATCCCCGTGGTACATTCGCCGTAAATATTTGTACCGTTTGAATTGAAGCAGAGCAGGGTGGTAGTATTTGCATACCAGGCAACATAGGAATAATTGAGTTCTATGCCTCCGAAATGCACATCGCCTATCCCCTCTATCAAAAGCGGGCCTGATCCGTAACCGCTGAAATTCTGGAAGTGTATTCTTTTTCGCATGACTCCGCCGATCATAACCGAATCAACCATGTTTACCGTTTGATTCAGTGTCCCGTAAGGGTAATCGGGGCCATAGAACTCAAAACTATCGCCGGCTTCCAGTCCGTAGTCAAACAGCACACGGAGGTTTCCGGGGTCTTCGCCGCAGTATACTTTCAGGCTGTCGGTAGTGATATAGACAGCGAAAGCATTGCCGTCGTATAATTTATAGAAGGTATTTCCGTTGATCAGGGTATCTCCGTTGATCCGGTAAGTATTGTAAGTGGTGATGTCCCAGAGCACTTCACCGCCATGTCCCCAGGCGATGGAGTGATATTTGCGGTACCAGGAACCGTTATCGGGAAATACTCCCTGCGACTGCGCTGTTGTTGTGAAAACAATCAGCATCAGCATGACGTTCAGGATTTTCATCGGAAATTCTGCCGGGATTTGATGTTGCAGGCCTGTTCCGGCAGAAGCATTAAATATACGGAAATATCAGTAATTAATCAAGTATATAGCGCTGTTAAATAGTCAGTTCAGGTTGAAGTAATTAGATTTTCTGTTATCTCTTCTTTTTAAAAAATGAGGTGATTATTTCACTGCATTCTGCGGCCAGAATCCCGCTTCTGACTTTGGTTTTCGGATGCAGCAGGTTCGCGTGCAGGGTGGTATAACCCCGTTTGGGGTCGGAGGCGCCGTAAACAATTTCGCCCAGCTGCACCCACAAGGAAGCAGCCGCGCACATGGGGCAGGGTTCCAGGGTAACATACAGGGTGCAATCGTTCAGGTATTTTCCGCCGATATGGTTGGCTGCCGCGGTAAAAGCCTGCATTTCGGCGTGGGCGGTGGCATCGTTCAGGGTTTCGGCGAGGTTATGCCCGCGGGCTATGATGCGTCCGTGGCTTACAATAACGGCACCAACCGGCACCTCATCCCGCTCCCCAGCCTTTATGGCTTCCCGGAGCGCTTCCCTCATAAAATGCGCATCGGTTTTCTCAATATCATTCATTGCAGCAGGTTTTTCTGATTTGTCTGACGCAGTTATTTCCCATGACAAAGATACTGAATCCGGTGCCTGAAAAGTGCTGTCGCTGCATGAGCGACCTGAAGCATTTCCGGGAATTGGGCAATTCGTAACAGTAGTTTGTTAAATTTAAGAATCGCGCAAGGACGCAAAGACGCAACGATTAGATTATGAATGATTTGCTGTCTTTAGACAAGTTCTCATAATGCGCTGTAAGTATATTCATTAAAAATTTCAAAGGACTGCTGTTATTTAATTTTCTGTTAATAAAATGATGGCATTGGTACAAAAAGAAGCCACCAAAATGCTGTCACGATAGCGATCGGGACCATCGGGATGGAGTTTTTGTGGTAATCATTAGCAGCATATCATTTGACAAATAACCCCGGGGATTCCATAACGGATAAAAGGTTAAATTCAGTTTGGTCAAACATTTTATACCTCAGCTTGTTTAATGCAGTGCCCGGAATAAACCTATTGCAGCAGAGCCGGATAAGTCACGAAGCAATATTTTTGTTTGCCGGTGAGTTTCAGGCTAATTTTTCCTATAATTGCATGCCTTTAATGGTCTCAGGGGAATTCGCGGTACCAGGGAATTATAGAACATCGGAATGAAAAAAGGATTACTCTTTATCTTCTTATTATTGAGTGGATTGTTCGCATATCCGGCACCGGCAGCGGCCGGCACTGGTTCGGGCGAATCTCACGATGAAGCGTTCAACGCCGGCCACCTGATTATTGATCATATCGTTGACAGTCATGAGTGGCATATTGCCACCATTGGTCACACGCACATTACAATCCCCCTTCCGGTTATCCTTATCGATCAGGGGAAGCTGCATGTTTTCAGCTCTTCAAAATTTCATCACGGGCACGATGCTTATAAGGGCTTTAAAATTGAAACGGAAAGGAACGCAAACAAGGGGAAAATCGTTAAAGTGATTCCCGGCACCATGCAGACCGATACTTCGGCATCCAAACCCATCGACCTGAGCATCACAAAAAATGTGGTCGGCATTTTCGTCAGTTTTCTGGTACTGCTGTTTATATTCTTCTCTGTTGCCAAAGCATACAAACGAAATCCCGGGCATGCGCCCAAAGGCATACAGTCGGTACTTGAGCCATTGATTCTGTTTATCCGCGATGAAGTTGCAAAGCCTTCCATTGGTAAGCATTATGAAAAGTTTATGCCTTTTTTGCTTACCATGTTTTTCTTTATTTTCTTCACCAACCTGATCGGGCTGATCCCGGTTTTTCCCGGGGGGGCTAATGTAACGGGTAACATAGGAGTTACCCTGGTGCTGGCTTTGTTTACGTTTATGATGACTTCTTTCAGCGGGAATAAATCCTACTGGCAGCATATTTTCAACGCACCCGGCGTCCCCTGGTGGCTGAAATTTCCCATTCCCCTTTTCCCGATCATTGAAATCATCGGCGTGGTAGTGAAACCTTTTGTACTGATGATCCGTCTTTTTGCCAACATCACCGCGGGTCATATAATCGTGCTGGGTTTTATCAGTCTGATTTTTGTGTTTTCACAGATCAGTCCTATGCTGGGCTACGGGGTTTCAGTGGTTTCGGTATTTTTCGCCATTTTCATCAGTGTGCTTGAGTTGCTGGTTGCCTTTATCCAGGCTTATGTGTTCACGCTATTGTCGGCCCTTTATTTCGGGATGGCCACCGAAGAACATGCACATGCTGAAGAACATCATTGATTTAATCGAAAATTCAACTTTAATTCACCTTTAAAATCACCAATTATGACAGTATTATCCGTTCTTATGCAGGTAGCTACCGACCTGGCTCCACTGGCCAAGATGGCTGCTGCTTTCGGTGCAGGAATCGCCGCCATTGCTGCTGCTTTCGGCATCGGCAACATCGGCCGTGCAGCCCTTGAATCCATTGCACGTCAGCCGGAAGCTTCAGGTGACATCAGGTCAAACATGATCGTGTCGGCCGCCCTTATCGAAGGGGTTGCCTTCTTCGCCATCGTGGTTTGTCTGCTTATCCTGTTTATCTGATTTAAACAGCCGGGACTACCGGTACAACGGTTGGTTGTGCCGGTAGTTTTGCTTACGTCATTATTGTAAAGAAGGAACGATATGGAATTAGTTAACCCCGGAATCGGATTGATTTTCTGGATGGCCCTTGCCTTCGGGTTATTGCTGTTCATCCTGGGCAAGTTTGTCTGGCCACCGGTATTGCGGGCCCTGCATGAAAGGGAGAAGTCGATAGAGCTGGCACTTCATGAGGCAGATAAAGCCCGCGAAGAGATGAAGCAGTTGATTTTCAGCAATGAACAACTGATGCGTCAGGCCGAAGAAGAACGTGATGCGCTGATCAGGGATGCCCGCCGGGTGCGCGAATCACTCATCGAAGAGGCCCGGCAGCGTGCCAACGACGAGGCCAACCGCATCATCGACAATGCCCGCGAACGCATCCACTTCGAAAAAATGGAGGCCATTACCGAACTGAAGAACCAGATTGCCCATTTATCCATTGAGATCGCCGAAAAAGTGCTGCAGAAGGAACTTTCACAACCCGGGAGGCAGAAAGAGTTTGTGCAGAAGTCGATCGATGAAATGAACCTGAATTAGCCTTATGAATAATCCGAGATTAAGCATCCGTTATGCACAGGCATTGTTCGACCTTTCTGTTGAGAGAGGGGAGGTGGAAGCTGCCCGTCAGGATATGGAACTGTTGCTTACGGTCTGTAACGAAAACGCCGGGTTGAGGCAGATGCTGGGTAGTCCGGTGATCAACGCGGATAAAAAGATTTCGGTTATGCGTGCGCTATTCAGCGAAAAAATCAGCAAATTGTCGATGGCTTTTATCAATCTCATCATACGCAAGCGCCGTGAATCACTGCTGTATCAGATTGCCGCGAAATTCGCGGAACTTTACCTTGAATACAAAAATATCAAAACAGCCCGCATTACTTCAGCCGTTCCCCTTCAGGAAGAAGTGCGCAGTGAGCTGGTGTCACTGCTTGAGGAGCAAACAGGATCACAAATCAGGCTAACGGAAGTAGTTGATGCAGAAATCATCGGCGGGCTGATCGTTAAAATTGAAAACAGTCTGTTTGACGACAGCATCAGGAAAAAACTTCAGAACCTTCGCAAAGAGTTCAGTGTAAATGTTTACACAAGAGAAATTTAATAAAAAGTAAACCAGATGGCAGAAATTAAACCCGCAGAAGTATCTGCAATACTCAGGCAGCAACTTGCCGGATTCAGGTCGGAAGCGGAACTTGATGAAACAGGGACGGTATTGCAGGTTGGCGACGGCATCGCCAGGGTATATGGTCTCAACAATGTGCAGGCCGGAGAGTTGATCGAGTTTGAATCGACCGGCATCAAAGGGATTGTGCTTAACCTTGAAGAGGACAATGTAGGGGTGGTAATGCTGGGCGAAGGCAGTGGCATCAATGAGGGCGACCAGGTAAAGCGCACCCGCACCATCGCTTCTATTCCTGTAAGTGAGGGCATGCTCGGCCGTGTGATCAACACGGTGGGTGAGCCTGTCGACGGAAAGGGCCCCATCCTTGGAGAAGTTTATGAGATGCCGCTTGAACGGAAAGCGCCGGGGGTTATTTACCGGCAGCCGGTAAATGAACCGCTTCAAACGGGCATCAAGGCCATTGACGCCATGATTCCCATCGGCCGCGGGCAGCGCGAGCTGATCATCGGCGACCGCCAGACAGGAAAGACAGCCATTGCCCTCGATACCATCATCAATCAGAAAGAGTTTTTTGATAAAGGGGAGCCTGTATATTGCATTTATGTGGCCATCGGGCAAAAAGGAAGTTCAGTGGCCGGCATCGTGCAAACCCTTGAGCAAAAAGGAGCCATGCAGTACACCGTGGTGGTGGTAGCCACCGCCAGCGATCCTGCGGCCATGCAGTTTTACGCGCCTTTTGCCGGTGCTGCCATCGGAGAGTATTTCCGCGATACGGGAAGGCCGGCGCTGATTATCTTTGATGACCTTTCGAAACAGGCCGTAGCTTACCGCGAAGTGTCGCTGCTGCTCCGCCGTCCGCCCGGACGCGAAGCCTATCCCGGTGATGTATTCTATCTGCATTCCAGGTTGCTTGAAAGGGCCGCCAAAATCATCTCTTCCGATGAAATCGCCTCAGGCATGAACGATCTGCCTGCCTGCCTGCAGGGAAAAGTAAAAGGGGGAGGTTCCCTGACCGCCCTGCCCATTATTGAGACCCAGGCCGGTGACGTATCAGCCTATATCCCGACCAATGTAATTTCCATCACCGACGGCCAGATCTTTTTGGAAACCAATCTTTTCAATTCCGGGATCAGGCCTGCAATCAACGTGGGGATTTCAGTATCCAGGGTTGGGGGCAGCGCCCAGATTAAACCGATGAAGAAGGTTGCCGGAACCCTGAAACTTGATCAGGCCCAGTATCGTGAACTGGAAGCCTTTGCCAAGTTTGGTTCTGACCTTGATGCAGTAACCAAATCCATACTTGATAAGGGCGCCCGCAATGTGGAAATCCTGAAACAACCTCAGTATTCGCCCATGCCGGTAGAACAGCAGATAGCCATTATTTTCTGCGGCTCCAGAGGGTTGCTTCAGAAGATACCCATGCAGAATGTGCATAATTTTGAAGTTGAATTTCTGCATAAACTGGAAGATCTGCATGCCGGTTTGCTCGAAAAACTGCGAAAAGGCCAGTATACCCCTGAAATTGAACAGGAGCTTGAAACGGTGGCCAATGAGCTTATCCGCAAGTATGAAGCCAAATAAAACCGCCTGAGATGCCCAGCCTGAAAGAAGTCAGAACAAGGATCGCCTCCGTTAAGTCAACGCAGCAGATTACCAGTGCCATGAAGATGGTTGCTGCTTCAAAACTGCGCAAGGCCCAGACCGGTATTCTTCAGCTGAGGCCTTATGCCGGGCAGCAGCAGAAGTTGCTCATGCAATTATCCGCCGGTCAGGGTGATGCACTGTCGGCGTATAATGCCCAACGTGATGCAAACAGGGTTTTGTATGTTGTTTTTACCTCAAACCGGGGCCTTTGCGGGGCATACAATACAAATGTGATCAAACAGGTAAGCAGCCTGCTGCTTACTGCGGCTGACGCACAGGAAGAAGCGGACCTCATTACCATCGGGCGGAAGGCAACCGAGTTTTTTACCAAAATGCCGGTTAATATTGTAGCGTCTTACGACGAACTCTATGATCAGCTGAGTTATCCGAAAAGCGCGGAGGTGGCCGATTCTTTGATTGAGTTATATCTGTCGGGGACTTATGACCGGATAGTATTTGTCTATCACCAGTTTAAAAATGCGGTAGTTCAAAAGCTATTGGTTGAGCAATTTCTGCCGGTTCAAAGCGGAAGCGCTGAATCCGGACATCATGATCAGGAGACGGAGTATATTTTTGACCCATCTCAGAAAGAGATACTGTCCGAACTGATCCCCAGAATTCTGAAGACACAGTTCTTCAAAGCCCTGCTCGACTCATGGGCTTCGGAATTAGGCGCCAGAATGACAGCAATGTCGCAGGCTACCGACAATGCCTCGGAGCTGCTGAAGGAATTGCGGCTGACCTATAACAAAGCGCGTCAGGCTGCCATCACCAAAGAAATACTTGAAATTGTCGGTGGTGCCGAAGCTTTAAAAAATGCTTAAATTCGCTGCTGTTTTAACGCATAAACGTTAACCCTAAAAAAATACGAGTATGATTTCGAAGAAAGTTGAAGATGCCATCAATGTTCAGATTATGAACGAAGAGCATTCATCCCGGATTTACATGGCCATGGCTTCATGGTGCGAAACCAGCGGATTTCGTGGCGCTGCCGACTGGCTCTACAAACAGAGCGATGAAGAGCGTATGCATATGCTGAAATTTATCAAATACCTGAACGACCGCGGTGGAAATGCCATCCTTTCACCCCTCGGAGCACCGGCTCCGAAGTACAAAAATCTGCTTGATGTATTTGAGCAGGTGCTGAAACATGAGGAGTTTATCACCGCTGAGATCAACAAATTGTATGAAATTTCCCTGAAGGAAAAGGATTACACCACCGGTAACTTCCTGCAGTGGTACATCAACGAGCAGATTGAAGAGGAAAGCACCGCGCACGGTATCCTCGACAAGATGAAACTGGTTGGCAGCGACAAGGCCGGTATGTTCCACATCGACAAGGACCTTGAGATGCAGGCTGCTGCGAAGGTGATCGACCCGATGGAGTAAGCTTGATTTGCTGAAAAATGATTTAAAGGCTGTCCGGAAGGGCGGCCTTTACTTTATTGAATCAATGGATGGATTTATTAATTTTGGGGTTGTTTATTTGATTTTGGAATGTTATTAAACCAGAAACGAATTGTAATATTCACTAAAGTATGATCAGAAGATCTCTTTTATTTTTTCCTATAATCGTGCTGTTTACGTCATGTATTGTTCAAGGGCTTACAGACGATTATGACAGATTAAATAATGAACAAAAGGAGCGTATCATTGAATTGAAGAGTTTTCAGCAATTACAAAGCGGCTATATCTATAAAATAACAGGAGAACAATTAAGAATGGAACTGAAAAACTACCCCAAATCCTTAGTTTACATCTTCGCAAACGGTTGTTCTTCAGAATTATGCAAGCCTTTATCAAGCTATGAGGAATTTGCCAGGCTTAACGGGTATCAACTTTTTATGATTATGAATGGATTTGCGAACATTGAAGCTACATTAAAACAGTCATATAATGGAGTATTATATGCAATAGATGGCAATGCTTATAATGAGAAAATCAGTTATATATATACCCGCTATTTTGAAAATGAGTTGCTTGGTAAGCCGGTTAAGGAAAAGAACAGAGTTTATTCCGGAAATCTATTTTTCTTCCAGGGAGATGAACTGGTGCAAGTTGAAAGGGTATTACCAACAGAATAAGAAGCCGCTTTGAATGCTAAAAGCAATAATTTTTGTCAAAACGTCTTTCTGCGTAACACGTCAGGAGAATTTATTTTGATTGGCTCTTTTTATCGATTTCCTGACAGAGACTTGCATACCACTGTTCCCCGTACTTTCGTATGAGAGAATCACGGAGGAATTTATAAACCGGTACGTTCAGCCGTTTTCCCAGCTCAAGGGCGGGTTGGCAAACGTGCCACTGGTGGTAGTTCACGGCGTCAAAATCATTGTATTTACTGATCCTTACCGGATAGAGATGACAGGAAACCGGTTTCCGGAATGATGATTTTCCGGCTTCCCAGGCTTTTTCGATGGCACAGGCGGCAATGCCGTCATCCGAAAAAACCACAAAAGCGCATTCCGCTCCGTGGATCAGGGGGGTAACGTAATGCCCGTGGGCGTCGTAATCAAAAACACCGAGTTCCTCCACAATTTCGATCCCCTCCGGCCGCATAAATGGTTTGATGTAATCAATATTGTCTTCCAGTTCCGCTATTTCCGGCTCCTCGAGCGGGGCGCCGGCATCGCCTTCCACACAGCATGCGCCTTTGCAGCGCTGCAGGTCGCATACAAAACAGACGTTCGCGAGGTCGTCGGAGTTCAGGGTCTTATCAATCGCTATCATGGGGCAAAGTTAAGGGATATTGGTATTGCATAATCACAAAACTACCGGGACGTTGATTGAGCTTTCCCGGATTGCTTACCTGATTTTGAAGCTGATTCCCTTGAGGGTTTGCCACCCGGCTTTATCAGTAAGCCGGACCATCAAATGATAATCACCGGGATCGACATCTGCAGGAATGTTTATTTCAACTTCTGCAAGATGGCTGGTCATTCCTGACGGAATCGGATATTCCTTTATCAGCCTGAACGGATTCACCGGATCCTTAATTGGTTCCGGTTCATAGGGAACCGGATCGGTGCTGTGTGTATGGTGGTCAAAGTTATTATGAATATCGAGGCTGAAAGCGCCGAGTTCTTCATTGTCGGAAAACTGAGCCACAAAGGTGAAAGAACTTCCGCGATCCACTTCATCACAATTAAGCGGGAATCCGCCGCAACAATCCATTTTAATTTCGGGATACACATCATCCTTAGCCTCTTTATCACACGAAATAAATAAAGTAAGTAACAGAAGAATGACAAAAAATGGTAATACAGGTTTCATGGTTTTTAAATTGAAAGAGCAGCGTGCAAGCTGAAAGCACGCTGCTCCGGGGTGATTAAATATCTGTTTGAACGGGATATCTTTGTGAAAAGCCCCAGTTACCGCCAAACGCATCTTTCGCTTTTACAAGAATGTAGTATTCTCCTAAGGTCCAGGCTATGTCTCCGGTAATTTCCTTGGGAGGGGTATTGTTGTCGGATGAAGCACCAACTTTAATTGAAGCCGAAAAATTATGGTGCTTGTCTGTATCAAAAATATGGGTGTGCAGTAAAGTGATGGTATTGGTAGCATTCACTTCCGAATCCTGTAACCCCTGCGCAACCCTTACCAGGCCGATATACATACCGCCAAGGGCGGTCTCATCGGTTACAGTTCCTGAAATTGTAATGTCCTGCCCGTTTGTAAAAATCTGTGCTTCGGCCGGAGCGGAAGATATGCTTACCACAGGAGCGGTATTGTCTGTAGGTAAAACAAGAAGCAGTTCAGCCTCTTTTTCGGTGCGGTTCCCTTCCATATCGGTAACAATCAGATGAAAATGATAGTCACCGGCTTCTGCTGTTCCCGGAATATCGATGTGTTCGTGAAAATCAATGTTTTTGGCCCCGGCATAGCTGGTGGTGTAAGTGCTGTCAACTTCCCACTCTTCATCCAGCAGAGATGTTTTCCCATGACCGCCTTCATGATGAATGGTAACCCGGATATTTGCGACTTTTCCTTCGGCAAGAATTTCCGCATCGATATGCAGATCATCGCCAATCACCGCGGAGCCGCTGTTGTTGTAACCCAGTTCAAAACTTACAAATTCCGGTGCTTTGATTTCATCTTCTTTCTTGCAGGATGTGATTGCAAGGATTAATCCCAAAGCCATCGCAGGTAATAATAATCTGTTGTTTTTCATTTCGTTAAGTTTTTATTGTGTTAAAATTAAAAGCCAATC
>JAMLHF010000078.1 GCA_023957275.1 Lentimicrobium sp.
CCTCTAAGCTCTGTGACTTCTCTGTGAATCTCTGTGCATCTTTGCGAAATTACTTCATCAATTACACTACATATTACTAAGCACATCTTTAACTCCGGCACATCAAACAGCAAATTACACCAATGGTTCTTCAGTCAATTTTTTTCGGAAAATTGATCTGCCCCTTGCAATTATTAAATTTATCCCTATTTTTGCACTCCCAAATCAATGGCGGGGTAGCTCATCCCGATAGCTATCGGAAGGTCAGCACGCAGGATTCATCTCCACCGCATGCAGACACGGGCTCCACTCTCATCCGGACTGAAATGAAAGTTCTTTTAATAGTTGATTGCGGTTGCATTCAATAAACATTACCAGGTAATGGCGGGGTAGCTCAGATGGTTAGAGCGCAGGATTCATAACCCTGAGGTCACGAGTTCAATTCTCGTCCCCGCTACTAAGTAAAAAGGTTGTCAGTTCATGGCAACCTTTTTTGTTAAATTCAGGAATGCTGATTCAAATTTGCAGAAAAATTCGGCCCCTCCGGGCAGGCAATTATTATCCTGATGGCATTACTATAAACTTTTAACTCCTCCGGAGTCATTGCGCTCAAACAACAATAAGAATTCAAATCCGCCCGGGCCTGGTCATCTGATGTTAAAAACAATAATTCAACACTGATTTACAACCCCGGAAGGGCGCTTATTGAAATTTTAATCTGCTCTTTCTGTTCCCGGTTGGTTCCGTTAATGCCTGACATAAATCAGTTTTCATTCCGCTGGTAAAAAAAAGCCCCGAATCCGGAGCTTATAAGTTGCTTATCAGCTAATCGGAATAATCTGGTATCCTGCAAATCAGATTCAACATATCTGTTCTTTCTTTTCTCCTAAAATTATCAACCGCCGAAGTAAAAGTCAACGACCTGCCCGTCGACCATACCGCTGGCCCGGCCTCCGCTGCCATCAGCATAGATCAATATAGAAATATTAACACTGATGGTATGATCATAATCATTGGGCCCGGTCATTCTTACCGCGCCCCCTATCGAGAAGGAAGAAGCCGAAGCATATGTATAACCGGGCATCAGGGAAAAATTTCCCGAAAGTGACAGGTGTGGAGCCCCGTTCATGGTAAAAATTTTCTCTCCGCTTCTAAAAGTATAATCTATCGCTGTCTCTGTGAGTTCAGCCAGCAAAAAACCACCATTCATCTGACCTGTGTTGTCGTCGAACGTAATGTTACCAGTAATTCCACCAATTGTATGAATGTACCCACCCTCAACACCATAATTGTAAATATCGATATCTCTGTTTACCGGAATTGAAGATCTGGCAGCCCTGACTTCATTATCCCAGGCCATGCCGGCTTTAAAAATTTCCTCAATCATGACCTTGTTATCCGGTCCTGCCGGTTGATCATCCTTGTCTTTGCTGCATCCGCCCAGTAAAATCAGGGCAATCATTCCGCTGATTAAAAGTATTTTTTTCATGGGTTCTGTGCCTGAGATTATCGTGCCGGCCCGCACTATAAGTGTGATTAAAACATCGTTCCTGAATTAATATAAACCGGACCGGAAAGTAATACCCCTGCAAATGAATATCTGATGAAAATGAAAAAATAATCAACAGGAGAGGTTCTTCCCTGAAAATAAAACAGTAAAGGAATGAAAATGACCAGCAACCTCTGTCTGAACAAAAGGTTAGTGAAACTTTATACTAAGCTCAATATATTTATCCGTTGAATCATCCCATCATCTCTCGATTTTCCCGGTAAACCACCCCTCTCCTTCTGAGTCCTTCGAGCAGGTAATTGACAAAAACCGGATTCCGGCCGAGAAACTCGGGTGCCGACACTCCCTTTTCCTGATAGAGGCCACCGGCAATCAGCCTGGCGGCCATGGTTGCAGCATATCCGGTAGTCCTGGCCATCGAATGAATCCCGCTTGCTGAATCGTAGCGGTCATAAAGGTTCCAGGTGTACCGCTGCCTGACCCCGTCCTTTATGCCTTCAGTGATGACCTGCATCACCGTAAGATCTTCTTCTCCGGGTTCCAGTTTCCATTTCGGGAAGAGCAGCCTGGAAGTAAATTCCAGCGGGCTGATCAGGGTTCCGTTGATATTCAGCGGCTCTTTGCTGAAAAAGCCGGTATCCCGCAGCACGGCCATTTTCTCTATATGCCCCTTATACCTCAGGGTCTTCTCGATCATATATTCTCCCTTCAACGTAGTGGCCAGGGTGCGTAAACCATCGCTGTTAAAGGCTTCAAGGGTGCCGATACCGGGAAAATCAATCAGCTCGGGATCGGACAGGGCTTCGCGTACCACCAACCTGCCACCGTCGATGTAACGTGCAGGCCGGGTATACTCTTCAATTACATCGATGGGCGAAAATACCGCTTTATACTCATAAGGCCAGGTCCTGACCACGGGCAGGCCGCCTACATAAATAATGCCTTTTTCAAGATGGTCGAGCATGGAGGCCCCGTATCCCAGCAGCACATTGCTCATGCCGGGGGCCACGCCCATATCGCAGATAACGGTCACCCCCATGGCTCTGGCTTTCTCATCGAGGCCGAACATATCCTCAGGGAAGAAGGCTATATCCACCACATTCTTCCGGCACTCAATCAGGGTTTCGAGCGTGCGGTAGCCCATATGGCCGGGCACCGCGCTCACAACCAGATCAAATCCGTTGGCCAGCGCAACAAGTTCAGGCAGATCGCCCAGATCCGCTTTGATGGTTTGAATTCCGGGAAACCCCCGGAGTTTAAGCAAAGCTTCCGCGCTGATATCTGCCGAAGTGACTTCAAATTCACCATCCATGGCAAGATCCATTGCCATCGGACCTCCAACGAGTCCGGCGCCGAGCACCAATATTTTCATAACTGCGGTTTTGGGGTTTTCAGTTTAACACGGTCTTTAGTGATCAGCTGGCTGATTTCGCGCGATTGCGAAACAACAATACCCATCACAACCAGTATAATTCCGCTGATTTTCTGAATATTGAACACCTCTGACAATACAAAGTAAGAAAAAACGGCCGTAAAAACCGGGATAAGATTGGTAAAAATATTGGCTTTAACCATTCCGAGTTTCGCCACAGCCATAATAAAAAAGATGTAAGCAAGGCAGGAGCCGAATACGGCAAGCTGCAATATCGCCAACACCAGGCTTTGGGTTGGTTTTACAAGGATAAAGGATTCGAAATCGAAGAAAAGAAACAGCGGAAGAAAATAGAGGGCGCCCAGCAGGTTCTGCCGGGCAATAATGGTTAGTGCGTTGTATTTGCCGGTGAGCTTTTTTACAAATGCCGAATAAATTACAGCTGAGAAAACCGCCAGAAACAAAAAGGCAATTCCTTTGGGGGCTGCGTTAAGACTGAGGTCGGGATTAAGGATCATGACCAGGATTCCGGCAAAGGAAACCACAATGCCAAGCCAGGAGAAAATACCGGTTTTTTCACGGGTAAACATAAAAGCCGCAAAAGGGCTGAACAATGGAATGGTGGCTATAATCACAGACGAAACCGTTGATGAAACGTACTTAAGCCCGTAGTTTTCGCCAAGGAAATAAAAGAAAGGCTGTGCAAGCGCCAGCATTAAAAACCATTTGTGATCGGCGCGATCAATCTTTTGCTGTTTGCCCCACAGCTTAACGGTCAACGCCAGTATGGCCGACGAGATCACCAGCCGGATGAAAATTATGGTTATGGGCTCGTAATAGCCGAGTGCAATTTTTGACCAGACAAAGGTCAGCCCCCAGAAGAGCATGGAGAGCACGGCAAAAATATAGTATTTGAAAATATCTGATTTCAAGAGCGGGGATCAGTTAAATGAGTTTCTTTCCAAAAAAGAAGCAAATTTAAGATAATACCTCAATATGCCCGAAAAATGAATTCCGCAGCCATGAGTTTACAGGAAAGAAAATAAATACCCCGCTTCAGGGATCAGGAAAGTCAATTATCTTATTATCACCAGCTTCCTGGTTACCACAGCATCCCCTGTATCAAATGACACAAAGTAAATTCCGGAATCCAGATCTGAAACATCCAGGTGTCCGTTAAAACTACCGGTAACGGAAAGTACTTCCTGACCGGATGAATTCTGAAGTCTGATCTGTTTTACAAGGTTCAGATTTGAAAAACTGTAATTAAGCTGATCGCTGCAAGGGTTTGGGTAAAAAACTATCGTTTCAGCCACCGGATCATTTCCGGCTTCCAACACTTCGTCGCTGCGGAGTATTGACGTCGGGGTCAGGATATACCCGGTCATGTTGGAGTCCAGCTTAATTTTTAAGTAGTTAAGGGTACCGAAAGAAATATCATTCCATATATCAGAGCCTGATTCACGATTAAGTATAAGTCCGTTGTCACCAACGCAAAAATAGCTTCCATATCGTTCAGTAATATAATTTATTGCATTGACTGTTCCTGATTCCATAGGAGTCCATGAAATGCCGCCATCTGTCGTTTGAAGAATTGTCCCTTCTTTACCGACCAGTACACCTGTATCTTCATTAATGAAAGTAAAGTGGTTTAGGTTATATAAGGTATCCTTATAGATGGTTGTCCAGGTATTTCCGAAATCAGTCGTTTTCAGAAGCATATTGTTCCCGGGAACGGTTGAACCCGGATAATTAAAATCCCGGCATAGAATAAAGGCAGTTGTATCATTCAGCATTTTTACTGAACCATAAGCAAAGTCAACAGAATCTCCCGGAGTCGATGAATATTCTCCATTTTCAACTTTCCCAAGCAGTCCCCAGGGATAATTATTCAGCGCAAAGCCCCTGGAAATATCTATAAAATCGTAACCATTAAAAAATCCGTCAACATTGGACCCAGGTATACCTTCCCAGGTAAGGAAGTCATCAGAAGTAGTCCTGATAGATGAGGTCATCTGATCAGTAACAAAAGTAACCAGTTGAGATGGCGCAACACATTGAATTTTATAAAGTGTAGCTGTTGGTCCAATGCCTGGAAATGTCCAGTTTAAACCGCCATCAGCACTTTTAGCCCTTTTAAAATAGGTGTAATGTATTGAATAACCCGAATATCGGTAAACCACATAAATACTATTATCGGGTGAAACATCAAAGTCAAGATATCCCTCGTAATAATAATCAGGCCCCAGTTGGACGTATCCGGCCAGTGCATTCCATTGAGAAAAGGCTGAATGAAAAGAAAAGATCATCATAGTAATAACCAGCAATTTTTTCATAATAAAATATTTAAATGTCTGTAATGGAATTTTTCTGAAATAATATCCACAAAGATATAATATAGATCAGGAAATTGCAAACAGGATTCTTAAGTATCAGAATCAGAATAAAAAAAAGTCCGTATAAAGTGTAACAAAATTTTGCATCGTTGGTCTTTATATTACCAACAGATTATTAATGGATCAGGTGGAACAATTGGTAGAAGAGTGTAAATCGGGCAACCGCCAGGCCCAGATGGAGATATACCGGCAGTATTACAAGCCGATGTATAACACCTGCCTGCGGATGGTCAGTGTAAGCGCG
The DNA here is from genome assembly GCA_023957275.1 of Lentimicrobium sp. Lineage (GTDB taxonomy): Bacteria > Bacteroidota > Bacteroidia > Bacteroidales > Lentimicrobiaceae > Lentimicrobium. The sequence continues at coordinate 5,502 of JAMLHF010000078.1, forward strand.
GACGCCGAGGACATTATGCAGAATTCTTTTATTGACGCATTCAGGTCCATTAAGAGTTACAGGGGCAAATCTCCGTTTTACTACTGGCTCAGGCGGATCGTGATCAATAACGCCATGGATCATTTGAAGAACCGTAATCCGGATATGTTCCTGACCGATACACTGCCCGAGATACCGGAGACCGGAGATGATGCTGAAGACGGGTCTGTTGAATTACAGGTAAATGCAGTGAAAAATGCCATGGATCAGTTACATGATGATTACCGGGTTATCCTTTCGCTTTACCTGTTCGAAGGGATGGACCAGGAAGAGATCGGGGATATTCTGAAACTGAACCCCGGCAATGTAAGGACAAGGCTTTCAAGGGCCAGACAAGCACTGATCAGCCGGCTCAGTGATTACTCCCGAAGAACGCCGGCAGGCAGAAACAAGTAACAAAGCAGAAAGCAAGATCATGAAAACCATACAGGACTTTATCCGCAATCACAGGCAGGGCTTCGATGAGGGGGAACCCCGGAGCGGGCATGAAGAACGTTTTCTGGCAAAACTGAAGCTGGAAGATCAGGTAAAGCGTTCGGCGCAATATACCACCATCGGAAAATGGTTTAAAATAGCGGCCTCGGTGCTGATCATAGCAAGCTTCGGTGCGGCCGTCTACACCATCATGCTCAAGCCTGATCAGGCTGTGCTGGCCGGAAAAAAAGCCACACCGGAAGAGATCCGCGAAATTGAATACTATTACTCCAACGTATCGGAAGAAAAACTGAAAACCATCAGCGAAAAAACAGGATCAGGACCTGAAGCGGAACAGGTCAGGGCCATGATCTCTGAACAGGTCAGGGAACTGAACAAATCAACAGAAGAACTGAAAACCGAATACATTGAAGGGAAAAGAGACGAACGCGTATTGAACGCGATCAGAAACAATTACCGGGTGCTTAACGGCCTGCTCGATCATGTAATCAATCAGATTGATCAACCCCGGCAAAAAATTGAAGAATCATCACAAAACAATTTAAATATCAGGCATTATGAAACCAGGTTTTGCTAAAACGGCATTGCTCATCATTTCCTTTCTGGCTGCATCGTTATTTGGTCTGGCTCAGCAGGAAACAAGAACTAAAAACATCAGTAAACAGTTTAAGGTCAACAGTGATGTTTTACTGAAGGTTGAATCCAGTTTCGGGAAGGTCAGCTGCACCGTGTGGGACAAGAACGAGATCAGCGTGGATGTTGAAATCCGGGTGGATACGCGGAATGAGAAAGACGCCCAGCGCATACTTGACCAGATAAGGCCGGTCATTTCAGGATCTGCTTCACTGGTCGAAATTAAAACAGAAACCGGCAGTATCAGTTCCGGCAACAAATCAGTCTCATTCTCGGTTGATTACACCATCATGATGCCGGAATCGACAAGGCTTGACATCGAAAGCCGGTTCGGCAGCCTTTACACGGATGCAACCACGGCACCTGCGCGGCTTGCGGTTGAATACGGCAACCTCACGCTGAAGAAGTTCACAAATCCTGACTATGAAATTATCCTGAAGTTCAGCACAGGAAAGATTGAGTCACTTGGCAAAGGCAGATTGGATCTGCATTACAGCACCATAAATCTGGGCACGGCAGATTTCATTGACATGGATTCAAAGTTTTCCACCATCAATGTAAAAACAATTACAGGAATCAGGATTGATTCACAATATGACAATTTCAGCATTGAGAAGATTTCAGGCATGGAAGGATCTGCAAAGTTCACCGCGATAAAGGTTGACGCGTTGATCAACCGCCTTGAACTTTCATTACAATATGGCGGACTTGATGTGAACAGCGTACACCCGTCGTTCTCAAACATCAGCCTGGATGCTTCATTCAACAGCATTAACCTGGGAATTGACCCGGCTGCTTCCTATCGTTTGAACGCCGATATGAGTTTCGGAGAATGCCATTATCCAAAGAAATCTGCCATTTCGGTCACCGAAAAATCCATGACTTCAAGTCTTTACAGCGGAACCGTCGGAACTGAGAAAAGTCCCTCAGCCAGGGTAAGTATCAAAGGCAGAAACAGCGATGCAAAACTCTTTCAATAAAAATAATCCTCAAACAACTGTATTCTCTAAAATCACAAAACCATGAAAACCATCACTGCAAAGAAAAATCTGGCCCTTCAGGTCATCATGCTGATTGTTCTTGTTATAACCGTAACGCTGACCGTTAAAGCTGAAAAACAGGATCGCAAAGTCGGGAATTTCACAAAAATAGAAGTCAGCGGCGCATTTAATGTAATCCTTACCCAGGGAAGTTCAGCATCCCTGTCGCTCGAAGCCAGTGATGAGCTGCTGGAAAAAGTCATATCAGAAGTTAAAGGTGACAAACTTATACTCAGGCTTGAAAACAACACGAGGATTACCGGAACGGATTCCCCGACGGCCTACATCTCGTTTATCAATCTGGAAGAGATAGATCTGAGCGGAGCGGTAAAAATTTCGGGAACCAATACGATGAAATTCCAGAACCTGGAGATAGAAGGGTCCGGCGCAACCAAAGTAAATCTTACCCTTACGGCCAACAGGCTGAAATGTGAAGCAAGCGGCGCTTCCGATATCACGTTGGCAGGAGATGCGTCAGCATTTGAGGCCGACCTGAGCGGTGCTTCAAAAATAGATGCTGAAGAATTAAAAACAGCAAACTGTACGCTGGATTGTAGCGGGGCTTCCACTTCGAAAGTTTATGTAACCGGAACATTAAAAGTTGACGGAAGCGGCGCCTGTAATGTAAGTTATTACGGAAACCCGCGGGAAGTCGATACTGACATGAGCGGAGCCAGTAAGATCCGTAAAAGATAGAATCAATAATCAATCAGGGCATCAAAGGCTTCCCGGCTCCGGGAGGCCTTTATTTTTTGCAAAAGTCGGTATCAGGCACCGATCAGGCCTTTAAACTCGTCCTCATTGATAATTTTAACCCCAAGGCTTTCAGCCTTTCGCCGCTTTTCGGGCCCCATATTTTCACCGGCAACAACAAAATCAGTTTTCGACGATATAGAGCTGCTGACCTTTCCTCCGTTTGCCTCTATGACCGATTTAATGCCATCACGGGTAAAGGAGGCAAAGACTCCGCTTACCACAAAGGTTTTTCCGCCAAGCTCATTGGTTTGCAACATCGGCCCTTCCGATGACTGAAATTGAATGCCGACCCCTTTAAGTCTGTCAATCATTTCATTATTGCGCTGATCAGCAAAGAAATTTATTACACTGCCGGCAATCTTCTCCCCGATCTCATCTACGGTAACCAGTTCATCAGCGGTTGCGCGGGATAAGTTATCAATGGAGCGATAGTGCCTGGCAAGTTTTTTAGCCACTGTTTCACCCACAAACCTAATCCCAAGGGCAAAAAGCACCCTTTCGAAAGGAACGGACTTTGAATTTTCGAGACCATTCAGGATATTCTGAACAGTTTTTTCCCTGAAGCTGATTTTCTTCTCTTTGCCATCCTCACCGGTAATCACTTTTTCAAGGCCAAGCAACTTGTCGTATGTCAGGTCGTATAAATCAGCAATATTTCTGACCAGACCGCTATCGTATAGCATCTCTATTTTGCCTTCTCCGAGGCTGTCAATATTCATCGCCTTACGGGCGATAAAATGGACCAGTTTACCTTTAATCTGGGGCGGACAACCGGTTTCATTCGGGCAGTACCAGGCGGCCTCCCCTTCGTTGCGCCGAAGCTCCGTTCCGCATTCAGGGCAATGGCTGATAAACGCGAATGGCCTGGAGTCTGCCGACCGCGCACTGTAATCAACGGCAGTAATCTTCGGGATAATTTCACCGCCTTTTTCAATGATCACGGTATCGCCGCTCCTCACATCAAGCGCAGCCATCACATCGGCATTATGAAGGGTTGCCCGTTTCACCGTTGTACCGGAGAGAAAAACAGGTTCAAGGTTGGCAACAGGCGTTACTGTTCCGGTCCTTCCAACCTGAAAATCAATGGATATCAGCCTGGTTCCGGCTTCCTCTGCTTTATATTTATAAGCGATTGCCCACCGCGGTGACTTTGAAGTAAAACCCAGCTTATTTTGCTGGTTTATCGCGTTTACTTTAATCACAACACCGTCGATGTCAAAATCAAGTTGGCTGCGGCTTTCGCCGACTTCTTCAATAAAGCGGATTACCTCTTCAATGCCCTGACATCTGGATTTGATATCACAAACCTTGAATCCCCATTTACGCAGCATGTTCAGCCTTTCAAAATGGCTATCACCAGCTATCTTTTCCCCCAGCAGAAAATATACAAAAATATCCAGTGGTCGGCGTGCAACCAACTTTGAGTCCTGGGTCTTCAATGTACCGGCCGTTGCGTTGCGCGGATTGGCAAATGGTTGTTCACCATCTTCCTCCCGCTGACGGTTCATCCGATCAAAGCCGGCCCGTGGCATAAAAATCTCCCCCCTCACTTCAAAAGATACAGGATAATCGCCCCGCTCAAGCACAAGCGGGACGCCATGGATAGTCTTCACATTGGCTGTAACATCATCACCCTGAATCCCGTCACCACGCGTAATGGCCTGCACCAACGCCCCGTTTTCATAGATAAGGCTGATAGAAACACCGTCAATCTTCAGCTCGCAAACGTACTCATAAGGCCCGGCCAGTAAACGGGCCACCCTGTTGTCAAATTCGCGCAGTTCGGCCTCAGAATAAGTATTGTCGAGCGAAAGCATAGGATATTTATGCCTGACACTGTTAAATTCACGGGTAATTTCCCCTCCTACCCTTTGGGTCGGGCTGTTGGGGCTGAGAAATTCAGGAAACTCCTTTTCCAGCATCTCAAGCTCCCTGAGCAACTGGTCAAATTCAAAATCGCTGATTACAGGAGCGGCAAGCTGGTAATAACGGTAATTGTGAGCCTGTAATTCCCCGCGCAGCTGCTGAATACGCGCCAGGGCTTTCTGCTTGTCCATAAAAATCGGGTTCTTTGGATTCAGGGAATGTTAATCGTGAAATCCTTAGAGATTAAGAGTTGAGTTTCACAATATTTTGCTGGCATCGGGCAGTGCACAAGTGCTCTATTTCCTTTAAATTCTGCCATTTCCTCTCATTCCTGAGACTTGCGGCAGAAGCAGTGAAATACTCATGCTTTCTCAGAAAATCCATCTGAATGATGTACCATTCGCAAAGGTCAATTTTATTACCCGACAATTCCCACTCCAGCCTGAGTTTTTGTCCGATCACAAAAAAATCTGGTCTGCCAAGGTAATCCAGGTCAGCATCACAGATGATCTTTTCAGCAAGTGTGGCTGCAGTCTGTGGGAGCTTGGTGGCCATAATCATTGATCTTACTTCCCTGATATCATCTTCGTTAAAGCCAAACGAAGGCAGATACTCCTGCGCGATGGCTGCCGAGTAGTCTTCATGATCGACAAAACTTACCGTGATACCGGCATCGTGCAGCAGCGCTGCTGCCCTGATAAGCCTGGTATGACGTTCATCGAGCCCTTCCATGGCAGCCAGCCGAAGGGCGGCATCGTGCACATCGAGGGTGTGATCAGGGCTGTGATAAACGATGGTCGGGGGTAGTTCACGCTTCATTTTTTCGAGGATGAAGTCAGTGAGATTTATCAGGTTCATAATGGATCCGGTGGGTTGAGCATTTGGCAGATTCAGAAAAGTTGCGGACATTGTATTTACAAAAAAAGCTCCGGCCGGGGCTGGAGCTTTTTTTGTAAATACCCCATGCTAGAGTCCGAGTATTTCGTAATTGAATTTCCTTGGATTAATGCACATAACAGGAATCTGTGAAGTGTTGAAAATAATATCTTCATCATAACTGCCAAGCAAAAATGTACTGAACCCCTTTTCAGGATTGGTCATAATCATGATCAGGTCAGCATTGGTAGATGTGGCATAGTCAATTACCTGTTTCGAAAAGTTCGAACTCTTCTCAGATATCTTTTCGGTATAAGATACATTGTTCTTTGCAAAATAGCCCGATATCTGTTTCGCCGCATTGTAAACCGAATCATCGGCATCGCCTACCAGATAAACATGTATCGTTGCATTGAATTTTTTTGCAATATAAACCGCCCATCTTGTCTTTTCAAGCGGACCAGCCTCACTGGTGATAGGCAAAACAATATTTTTAAACCCACCTTCAAACTGTCTTTTCTGAACGACAATGGTCGGAGCAGCAGAAGATGTCACGACTTTCAGCGCATAACTGCCTGTAAGGTGTTGCAAACCGACTTTGCCATGGGTGCCAAGATAAACAAGCCCGATTCCCATATCCTTGACTACTTCACCGATCTCAGTAAAAATACTTCCCTCGCGCGTTAATGTGTCAACCTCTACCTGATACTTTGATTTCAGCAGAGATGCAATCTCCTTAAGTTTGTCATCAATTGATTCCGGAGCCAGATTCTCATTTTTCAGATAGGCCCTGGTTTCATTATTGATAACATGAAGCAAGACCACTTTATGGTTTAAGAGCCTGGCCGCATCCGCAGCCTGGTGAGCAGCATTCATGCAAACCTCTGAAAAATCAGTCGGAACCAGGATAATGTCATTCATCATTGTATCCATTTTCTTCGTCGTTTGTTTTTATAAATTTGGGAAAATCCTTCGGAACTATTACCTAATGACAAAAATAAATGATTTTTGTTTAAATCCGCTGTTCTCACCAAATTATTATTGATACGGCATAGAAACCGGGCCAATCTGTTATCGTTAAAGTAAATTTATTTACAGTTACAGACTTCCCGGCAATATTTATACAGGGAGGTTTGCCAAAAATTTGGAATGCAAAAAATACCCGGCACTTCGCAGTAAAACCCGGCTTCCCATAATCAGTAACTATTGCGTGCATCAATCATTATTCATGGTTTGGCGTGAACATTAACAAATTTTCATTTTGCCGGTTACAATGCCGGGATTTTGAGATAAAAACTGTAAGGAAATTTCAATTTTTACGTTTGAAACCAAAAAGTAAAAAAAATTACCACCCGGATTAAAAATGGAACTTAATTTTACAATCATCTCCTGGATACTGCTTGGAACGTTTATCAGCTCCGGAGGAATTGCCATTTATAGTCATCTGAAAGGATATTCCAATCATCAGATCTACTTTACACTTCTGATGCTCATGATTGCCGAATGGTCGCTGATGTCAACCTTGGAGTCTGCATCTGTAACGATAGAGGCGAAGATTTTCTGGTCAAAGCTTGAGTACATTGGTGCAATGACGTCTCCGGTTTTTTTTCTGCGCTATGCCATAGGAATTGCCGAAATAAGAAACCATTGGCTGACCAAAAAGTATTGGTTATTCTGGCTGATCCCGTTTTTCGTGATAATCCTGACAGCGCTCAATGAATTGCATCATCTTACCTGGGTCAGTTTCAAATGGAGTGAAGCCGGAAAGAATATTCTCTCTTACCATCATGGCATGGTGTTCTATGCTGGCATGGCTTACTCACTGACGCTTGTCTTATTTGCTCAGATTCTGATAATCAAGGCCCTTCCGGATTTGCCCGCAACATTTAAAAGACAGGCCTGGTCAATCATCATTGCCTGCATTTTCCCTTTTACAGCAGCTTTGATTTATGTCACCGGTCACACTCCGCTTGAAGGGCTGAATATTACTATTTTAAGCTTCAGCATTTCCGGATTGGTCCTTCTTTTTGGTATTACCAGATACAGAATGTTTGACATTGCCCCGTTTGCAAGAAGACGACTTACTGAAATTCTGAATGATGCGATACTGCTGGTAGATAAGGACCTGAAAATTATATACCATAATCCGGCCGCTTCTAAACTGCTGCAATTAGGTTTAAAATATTTCTACAGCGACCTCAGAAAGGTTGGCTGGCTGCATGACGCTTGCTTTTCTTATCTTGAGAATGACAGAGAGGATAAAGAAATATTAACCAATACAGCAGACAATGAATGGTATAACATCAAGATAATCAGAATCCTGGATGACCGGAATGTTTTCCAGGCAAACCTATTGATTATCACAAATACAAGTGCCAGGAAAAAGCTTGAATTACAAACAAACAGGCTCAATGAAGAATTAACTATTTCACATAAAAGGCTCCTGGCGATTAACAGCCAGAAGGATAAAATTATGTCTATCATAGGCCACGACCTCAAAACCCCCTTTCATCAGATCATAAGCCTTTCACAAATTTTAAGGGAAGGAATTGACGGTTTTTCCAAAAAGGAAATTCTGGCGCTGCTGGATGATATGGCACATGCTTCTGAAAATGGAATGAAAACATTGCAGGATCTGTTAAACTGGGCCAGCGGACAAAGGGAAAACGTGGTGGTAAATTTCCGGAACTTGCATTTATATCCCTTAATAGACAGCATTATCCAAAGCCTGCGCTTATCAGCCGCTGCAAAGCAACTCGGGTTTGTTACCGACATCGCTGAAGATGCCCTGATTTTCGCGGATGAAAAAATGGTCACTGTCGCTTTCCGGAACTTATTGTCGAATGCCATTAAATTCTCCCGGCAGGGTGGAAAAATAACCATTACCTATGTCAAACGGGATGAAGGGGCGCAAATACTTTTTACCGACGAGGGCATCGGAATTGAAGAGAAAGATTTAAAAAAACTTTTTGCAGGAGGTATAAATGATTCCCGGCCCGGCACTAACGGGGAAACCGGAAGCGGATTGGGGCTGATGCTTTGCAGGGAAATGATTCATAATAACAAGGGAAGCATAGAAGTTAAAAGCCGGCCCGGAAAGGGCACTACTTTCACGGTTATTCTGCCAGTGACATCAAATAATGTTACCCTGGAAAGCATTATTAGCAATTAGCCTGCAAAAATAACTGGTTTTTCATGATCATGCTGCATTTCAGCTGATTGTAAACAGACAATCGGAACCCTGTCGCTTTTGTTTTTCCTCTGATAATGAAATTAGTGCTATTTTTGTCCTATTAATATTTCAGAACCTATTCTGAATTAATAAAACTTTCAAAAATGGCGCACTTTAAATCCGGCCTTTGGCTGACCTTATGGATAATTGCCTTCACATTTCGGGCAAACGCACAATTGATCTTAACTACCCCTGCCTTTCCGGCCGACGTCGATGAGGTGGAAGTTATATTCGATGCCTCACTTGGCAATGGAGGGCTGGCCGGTTATACCGGCGATGTTTACGCCCATACGGGAGTAATCACTGATTTAAGTTCAGGCCCTTCGGACTGGAAACATGTAAAGACCGACTGGGGACAAAACACACCTGCCACCCTGCTCGAGAGAATCGGTGATGATCTTTACAAACTCACGATCGGCCCTTCCATCAGGCAGTATTATAATGTACCGGCCTCGGAAACCATCCTCCAGCTGGTATTTGTTTTCAGAAGCGGCGTGAAAGTAAACAATCAATGGCTCGAAGGTAAAACGGAAACGGGTGGCGACATATTTGCAGAAGTCTATCCTGACGGCTTGTTTACCCGGTTCAATTTCCCGGTTGCAAGTGCATTGCTTTCCGAGCCCGGAGAGGAAATCCTCATTGAATCAATTTCAAATGAGGCCGACTCCATGTTTTTATTTATCAACGAATCCCTCATAAAATCGGTAGCCGGAAATACACTGCTCGATACCATTACATCCCCGGATTCGGGTAAAAACTATGTTAAAATAATGGCGAAAAATCAGGCCGAAACCGCTGTCGATTCATTCTATTTTTTTGTGCGGCAACCTGTGGTCGTCGAGGAATTACCCGCCGGTATTGCTGACGGGATCAATTATATTAACGATTCAACGGTCACCTTGTGCCTTTACGCGCCTTTTAAAGAGTATGTATTCGTGATAGGGGATTTCAACAATTGGGAATATGAAGACGAAGGTTACCTTTTCCGCACCCCTGATGAAAAAAGATACTGGATCACTTTAAGCAATCTCGAGCCCGGGACAGAATACATTTATCAGTATTTAGTCGACGGGAACATCAGAATCGGTGATCCATACGCCGAAAAGGTATCTGATCCCTGGAATGACAAGTATATCAGCCAGACCACATACCCGGGCATCCTTACCTACCCGGCGACTAAAACAACCGGGGTGGCTACGGTGCTGCAAACTGCCAAAACACAGTATTCCTGGGAAATTGAAGACTTTCAGGCTCCCGAAAAGTCAGATCTTGTTGTTTATGAATTGCTTGTCAGGGATTTCATAGCCAGGCACGACTATCAAACATTGATCGACACATTGGGCTATTTAAAAAACCTGGGCATCAACGCAATTGAATTAATGCCGTTCAGCGAGTTTGAAGGCAATTCAAGCTGGGGATACAACCCGAATTTCTATTTCGCCCCCGATAAATACTATGGTCCGGAAAACGATCTCAGACGTTTTATTGATGAATGCCACAAACACGGGATTGCCGTAATTATGGATATGGTGCTTAACCATTCCTTCGGTACTTCTCCGATGGTGATGCTTTACTGGGATGCAGCAAATAATCGCCCTGCAGAAAATAATCCCTGGTTCAACCCGGTACCAAAACATGATTTTAATGTCGGATTTGATTTCAATCATGAAAGCCCTGACACAAAAGAACTGGTTAACAGGGTAGTAAAATTCTGGATTGAAAATTATAAAATAGACGGCTACCGGTTTGATCTTTCAAAAGGGTTTACGCAAAAAAACACCCTGAACAATACTAACGCCTGGGGGCTTTATGATGCTTCGCGAATAGCAATCTGGAAAGCAATCGCCGACACCATCTGGTCTGTCAATCCGAATGCTTACGTTATTCTGGAACATTTTGCCGAAAACGCCGAGGAAAAGGTGCTGGCCAATTACGGCATGATGATCTGGGGCAAAATGAGCGATGAATATGCTAACGCCGCCAAAGGCAATTCCACCAGCAACAATTTCAACTGGGCTTCTTACAAAGCCAGGGGATGGAATGAGCCAAATCTGATTTCATATATGGAAAGCCATGACGAAGAAAGAATCATGTACCGTATCCTGAAAGAGGGCAGCGTGGCAAATCCGGCATACAGGACACGCGATACAACCATCGCCCTTCAACGTGTGCAACTGGCCAATGTATTTCATTATATGATTCCCGGGCCAAAAATGCTGTGGCAGTTCGGTGAGTTGGGCTATGATATCAGCATCGATTTCAACGGACGTACAGGAGAAAAGCCGGTAAAATGGAATTACACGCAGGATTACCGGAGAAGGACGCTTAAAAACATTATCTCATCATTAATTAAACTGCGACAGAGTCACGAAGTGTTCAGCACCACCGATTTCACCCTAGCACTCAGCGGATATCAGAAAAAAATCCAGTTGAATCACCCTGATATGAAGGTGCTGGTAATTGGCAATTTTGATGTTTATCCCGGCTCCATGGCGCCAGGCTTCCCGGAAACAGGAAAATGGTATGAATATTTCACAGGAGATTCGCTATCGGTAACCTCTGTTTCAGATGCCGTTGATCTGAAAGCGGGTGAATACCGGATATATACCAATGTACGCCTGACCAAACCCGAAACAGGCCTTGGTATCGGAGAAACCGATGAAACAAATGTGGTTATTGCTGACTACCCCTACCCTAATCCATTGACTGAAGGGCAGTTAATAGTTCCGGTCTTCTTGTTTGAAGATACTGATATAGAGATCAGTGTTACCGATCTGACGGGCAGAACCGTCAGCCGGATATATTCAGGAAGGCTCAGTGGCGGGGAACACCGGATAAATTGGAATGCCACCGCTGGTTTAAAACCTGGCATATATATATTATCCGTTAGGGCTCAGTCATTTTCGAAATCTTTCAGGATTGTATTACATTAAACGGTATTCTCACAGATATAGAATCATGGCCGGAGATAGCTTCTCCGGTCTTTTTTTGACCTGTTTCAACGGCTAAGGTGCTGAAATAAGCCTTTTAATTTAACAGAAACGTTTCACCGGTTAAAAAAAACGGATTGCTATCTTTTTGTCGGAGTGATTGTTAGGCTGTATTGTTAATAACTCCGCATTTTTTTTCCCTGCAACCCCTTGCAGGAAATAAAAAAGGCAGTACTTTTGCCATCCCAATTGAGGCTAAAAGCGGTTAATTCTGCGGGAAGATCGAGGTTGGAAAGTTTTTTG
>JAMLHF010000079.1 GCA_023957275.1 Lentimicrobium sp.
AGGTAAGCGGCCGCGGCCGAAAAGATCACGGCCATCAGCAGGCCAAGCAATACCGAACGCAGGTTTACTTCAGGGTAGACCTTCTGAGGAGACATCACCGGTTTGTACTCTTCGCCCGGCTTCAATTCGCTATAGGCATTTTCAGGTAAGCCTTTGATTTCTGGTTTGTGCTCGTCCATATCCATTAGTTTACAGGTTTGCTGAAAGATTAATCCGCAAATTTAAGGATTTCGGTTTGTGAAATCATGATTCAGTTGACAGAAACAGACTGCGAATCCCGAACATTGTCTACGGCACTTCAGGACAACTCATCTAAAATAAATTTGGTTCTAAAATGTTTTGTCAAAATTCCGTTAGACGAAATGAAAATAAACTCATAATTCTTTAACACATGTGAAACTTTCAGCAACCGGCAATTAGATGCGGTAAATACGCTGAATAAATAATTTGCATGGATAAACTATAAAAATGATTTAAAAATTAAATATAATTTACATGCATAATATTCACCTGAAAACTTTATATATTTGCCGGAAGCTGTAAATGATGCGATTTTATAGTATCGTCAACGGATTATCAATTTATAATTACTTAATACATATCTATTTATGAAAAGAATCCTTTTAACCTTTCTGGTATTGGCGTTTTCAATGATCTCATGCAAAAAAGATGATCAGGACCCTGTCGAAAAAGGAGACCTGAATGTTATTGTAACCATTAACGGGTACCAGTTATCAGCAGGCGCAGAGATTTATACAAATCCTGCATCGAAACAGGGAGTAACCGATGAATTTGGTTCGGTGCTCCTTACCGGACTCGATGCAGGAAGTTACGAGATTTATGCAAACCTGGAGAATGTCGGTTCCGGAAAATCTGTAGTGAAAGTTAAAGCCGATGAACTTTCTGAAGTACGAATCAATATTATCGCGGGAATATATGTCGGACTGGCCCCGACCATAGATATTATCCTGCCAGGTGTGCCCGCAGAATTTACACATGGCGAAGCAATCACCTTTAGTGCCGTGATTGAGGATGATAAAACACCCCATGCAGAAATAGATGTAAAATGGGAAAGTGATCTGGATGGCATCCTCAATTCCGATTCCCCGGATGAGAATGGGAATGTCTCATTCTCAACAGCTTCGCTTTCGAGGGGACTGCATAAGATTACCCTGACCGCAACGGATTCGGAAGATTATACTTCAACCGCCACCTTAAACGTAAGCACCCTGGCTCCGGGAGCTGTCACGCTGCTGCAACCCGTAAAAAATGAAGGAACGGTTATACTTACATGGACAGAATATCAGCAATCAGATTTCCTGAAATATGAAGTATACCGGTCACAAACCAATTATTCGGGCGAAAATTTCGAACTTATCAGTACCCTGACGGACAAAAACCAGACAACCTACACTGACCTGACCCCTCCCCTTGAATTTCAGGTAAGCTACTATATCAGGGTAACCAATACGGATGAAAACTCAAGAAACAGCAATATTGAGGTGGTGGATTCACCCAGTGGATACATATTCAACTTTCAGGCTTCCGATATGCTGAAGCACCCGACACAACCATACATATACCTTGTCAACCAGGGCGGGCAGAAACTTATAAAGTTCGATTATATCAATATGCAGGTGGTTATGGAGACCACCCTTCAGGGCAACATCGGATATTGTGATATCGGAGATAACGGTTTCGGTGTGGAAATTTATGCCCCCAGCAATGATGGCTGGATTTATGTCTACAGTGCCGATGATTTGAGACAGACCACATCCATCAGTACCGGACTTTCCACAAAAAGCGTTGTAATCAACGGACTGGGCCATGTAATTGCCTCTGTTATGCCCTCTCCCTGGTGGGAACAACCCGTCAGAACCTACATGAGAAGTACCGGAATCAATATTGACGGGAATGGCGATTTTGACGGGGACAGGTTGAGAATGATCCCGGGTAAAAATGAAATAATATCGATATCCACCAGCGTCAGCCCGACGGATATGGAATATTTTAAACTGACGGACAATGGCATGTTTGAAATGCATCAGGACGATCCCTACCATGGAGATTACCCACTGAATGCGAATATTTTCAGGATTTCGCCAAGCGGGGAATATTCCATCACATCAAACGCGGGCGCTGTTTATTATGCAAACAGTTCGATGGAATATAAAGGACAGCTTCAGCACGGAACGCTGAAGTTTTCGGATTTTGCTTTCAATGATGACGGATCCGTGATTTATGCCGCCACCAGTAACCGTAAATCAATCCAGATCGGGTACTATCCTTCATTGATACGAGACAATGAAATCCTGACCCGCGGGTTCCCTGTTTTTATCCTCAGAGACGGGAATAAGATCATCTCACTGAGTAAATCGAACGAAAACGCTGTCAATACGGGCATCGAAATTATCAATCTGCCCTAGCTCTGACGTCCTTAGAAAAGCCGGGGTGCTTCTCTTCAGGATATATCCTGTGAAACAGCACATGCTGATCTGTGCTGATGATTGCAGCATCCTGAAATGATACCCGGAAAATTTTCCTTGCTGATCTAAAATTCAGGATCATTGCTATTCATTTTACCATGTACCTGCTGGTAAAGACAATCACGGCCTTGTCCGGGTGATTGTCTTTGCCATTCAAAATAAAAGCATTCATCCGCTTTAATATCAGGATTTTTCCTAATTTTGCCCCTCTTTTGGGAATAGCCTGTAACTACTTTTAAATTAATGAAGAAATATCCTGAATACAAGCAACTTAACCTCACCTCCATCAGCAAGGAAGTGCTGAACAGGTGGGAAGAAGAAAATGTGTTTAAGCAAAGTCTGGAAATCCGCAAAGAGAGCCGTCCCTACATTTTTTACGAAGGACCGCCCTCTGCCAACGGAACTCCCGGCATTCACCATGTTATGGCCCGTGCCATCAAGGATATTTTCTGCCGTTACAAAACCATGAAGGGTTTCCTGGTGAACCGCAAAGCCGGCTGGGACACCCACGGACTGCCCATCGAGATTGCCGTTGAAAAAACCCTGGGAATCACCAAGGAAGATATCGGGAAAAAGATTTCGGTTGATGAATACAACAAAGCCTGCCGCAAGGAGGTGATGAAGTACAAGGATATGTGGGACGACCTTACCCGCCGCATCGGCTATTGGGTGGACCTGGATCATCCGTACATCACCTTCGACAACAAGTATATTGAATCGGTATGGTACCTGCTTTCAAAGCTTTATGAAAAAGGCCTGCTTTACAAGGGCTATACCATACAGCCATTCTCCCCTGCCGCCGGTACGGGCCTCAGCACCCACGAGCTGAACCAGCCCGGCTGTTACCGCAACGTGAAAGACAACACGGTTGTGGCACAATTCAAAGTAATCAGCAACGCTCAATCCGAAAAGCTGTTCAGCGATATTCACGGAGAGCTCTTCTTCCTGGCATGGACCACCACCCCCTGGACCCTGCCCAGCAATACCGCCCTTGCCGTCGGCAAAGACATTGATTACCTGAAGGTGAAAACCTTCAATCCCTATACCAGCCTGCCCATCACGGTAATCCTTGCAAAAGACCTTTTCGGGAAATATTTCCCCGAAAAGAATGCGGAACTGAAACTGGCAGATTATGAAGCCGGTCAGAAAGCCATCCCGTTTGAAGTCTGCGGCAGCCACAAAGGCAGTGAACTTGAGGGAATCCGCTATGAGCAACTGCTTCCTTATGCCCAGCCCGCCGAAGGCGATGCCTTCCGCGTGGTTACCGGCGATTTCGTTACTACCGAGGACGGTACCGGTATCGTGCACATTGCACCCAGCTTTGGCGCCGATGACTTTAAGGCGGGGAAACAAAACGGCATAGGATCGCTTACGCTGGTCGACCGTCAGGGCCGCTTTACGGAAGAGATGGGCGAATTCGCGGGCCGTTACGTCAAGGCTGAATATGCGCCGGACTTTGACCCTGCCAAGGAAGACAACGTTGATATCGACATCATCGTCAAGCTGAAAAAAGAAAACCGGGCCTTCAAAACGGAGAAATACGAGCACTCCTATCCGCATTGCTGGAGGACGGACAAGCCCATCCTTTATTACCCGCTCGACAGCTGGTTTATCCGCACCACCGCTTACCGCGACGAGATGCTTTCGCTGAACAGAACCATCAACTGGAAGCCTGAGGCTACCGGCACCGGCCGCTTTGGCAACTGGCTCGAAAACCTGGTTGACTGGAACCTCAGCCGTTCGCGTTACTGGGGAACCCCTCTGCCCATCTGGGTGAGTGAAGACAAATCGGAAGAACGCTGCATCTCATCGGTGGCTCAGCTCAAGGCGGAGATTGAGAAATCGGTGGCTGCCGGATTTATGAAGGAAAACCCGCTGGCGGCCTATATCCCCGGCGACAACTCGGAAGAAAACTACAACACCTTCGACCTGCACCGGCCTTACGCCGACGACATCGTGCTGGTATCGCCGTCAGGTAAACCCATGCACCGCGAAACCGACCTGATTGATGTATGGTTCGATTCCGGCGCCATGCCGTTTGCGCAGTTTCACTATCCTTTCGAAAACAAGGAAACCCTCGACCGTTATTTCCCGGCCGATTTTATCGCGGAAGGCGTTGACCAGACCCGCGGATGGTTCTTTACCCTCCACGCCATTGCAACCATGGTATTCGATTCGGTATCGTTCAAAACGGTGGTTTCAAACGGGCTTGTGCTCGACAAAAGCGGGAACAAGATGTCGAAACGGCTGGGCAATGCTGTTGATCCCTTCGACACCATCGAGAAATACGGCCCCGATGCCACCCGATGGTACATGATCACCAACGCCCAGCCCTGGGACAACCTTAAGTTCGACCTGGAAGGGGTGGCCGAAGTACAGCGAAAATTCTTCGGAACGCTTTACAACACCTACAGCTTCTTTGCGCTTTACGCCAACATCGACGGCTTTACCTATGCCGAGCCGGAAGTTGAGCTGCATGAACGCCCCGAAATTGACCGCTGGATACTTTCGGAACTGAACAGCCTGATCAGCGCCGTTGACGGATACTACGACGACTATGAGCCGACCAAGGCCGGACGCGCCATTGCCGATTTTGTGGATGAGCACCTCAGCAACTGGTATGTAAGGCTTTCGCGCCGCCGTTTCTGGAAAGGCGAGTATTCAACCGACAAGATTTCGGCATACCAGACGCTGTATAAGTGCCTCGAAACCGTGGCAAATCTATCGGCACCCATTGCACCTTTCTTCAGCGAGCGGCTGTTTACCGACCTTAACGGCATCACCGGGCGCAACCGGGCCTCCTCGGTTCATCTGGCCGACTTCAGCACTGCCGATCACAGCCAGATCGACAAGGGACTGGAAGAGCGCATGCAGCTGGCCCAGCGCATCTCGAGCATGGTGCTCTCGCTCCGGAAGCAGCACCGCATCAGGGTCCGTCAGCCGCTGAGCCGGATTATGATCCCCGTAAGCGGTGCACACCAGAAAGAACAGATCGATGCCGTGAAAAACCTGATTCTTTCCGAAGTTAACATCAAGGATATAGAATACATCTCCGGAAGCGGCATCCTGGTAAAGAAAATAAAGCCCAACTTCAAGGCGCTGGGACCCCGTTACGGCAAACTGATGAAACAAATTGCCGCGGTGCTCTCCGTTGCCGGACAGGATGAAATCAATGCCTATGAAACGCATCAGGCCCTGACCCTGAGCATTGAGGGTGAACAGGTCAGCCTGATTGCCGGAGATGCCGAGGTCATCACCGAGGATATTCCCGGATGGGTGGTGGCCACCGAAGGCAATTTAACCGTGGCCCTCGACGTTACCATCACTGATCAGCTCAGGGACGAAGGATTGGCCCGTGAACTGGTCAACCGCATCCAGAATATCCGCAAGGAAAAAGACTTCGAAGTAACCGATAAAATCAGGCTCGAAATCGAGAAAAACAACGGGCTTACCGCAGCCCTGAGTAATAATTATTCGTATATTTGTTCAGAGACCCTGGCGGACTCACTTGTACATGTTGTTTCGATTGACAAAGAGAAACGCATTGTTGTTGAACTCGCCGACGACCTGCAGGCAGCAATCAGCGTGGAACGCATCAGCTGAAAGGCAGACAACAGGACTTTGAACCAAAAACCACCAAGGCCATGAAAAAGCAAGAAACACAGGATGAAAATGTAAAGAACCGTTATTCAGACGAAGAACTGGAGGAATTCCGCCAGATCATCCTGGCTAAACTGGAAAAAGCCCGTAAAGACCTCAAAATGCTGACTGAAGCCTTTGCCAACAGCAATGAGCACGACATCAGCGATACCTCCCCTACCTTCAAGGTGCTGGAAGAAGGATACCAGGTGAATTCAAAAGAAGAAAACAGCAAGCTGGCTGCCCGTCAGGATAAGTTTATCAAGGCGCTGGAAAACGCGCTAATCCGTATCGAAAACAAGACCTACGGCATCTGCAGGGTCACCGGGAAGCTGATTTCCAAAGAACGCCTGCGCATTGTTCCGCATGCCACCCTGAGCATCGAAGCCAAACTGAACCAGCCCAAGTAAGTTGCGCATTTCATGTTTTCCGGCATTTACTTCAGCAAAATAACCTGCCCGGGATTGGGTTTGCCGGTAAACGCCGGAAGCCACCAACCTGTCAGCATGAAAATCCGTTAAGCCTTGAAAAAACCGCTGACCATCGTAGGAATCATCCTGCTTATTGACCAGTCTGTAAAATTCTGGATAAAAACCAACATGAGCCTTGGCCAGGAGTATAAAGTCCTGGGAGATTGGTTTATTATCCATTTTACCGAAAACCCCGGCATGGCGTTCGGGCTTGAATTTGCCGGCGAATACGGCAAGCTGGCCCTGAGCATCTTCCGGATCATCGCCATTATAGGCATCTTTTATTACCTCTGGAAAATCACCCGCAAGGAGGTCCACACCGGATTGCTGGTCAGTCTATCGCTGGTATTGGCCGGCGCCATGGGCAATATGATCGACAGTGCTTTCTACGGCATGCTCTTCAGCAGCAGCAACTATTTTGAGGTGGCGCGCTTCCTGCCCGCCGAAGGCGGATATGCCACATTCCTGCATGGTAAGGTGGTGGATATGCTTTATTTCCCCATTATTCAGGGATATTATCCTTCGTGGGTGCCCTTGCTGGGTGGCAACGAGTTTGTTTTCTTCAGACCGGTCTTCAACATGGCCGATTCCTCCATTACCATAGGTGTGTTGCTGATGATTATTTTTCAGAAAAAATTCTTCCATACCACTGAAAAACCCGAAACGGCAGCGGTGGAAGAAAGTACTGAAAACGCTGAAATTCAGCCGTAATTCTTGAAGCATCCGGAAACGGATAGATTTACAAAAACTGCCATCTCCGGAATCCAACCTGTACTGAATTGTCTGTTTCAATGCGATAATTCAGAAAAGAGTTCTGCCTTCCATTGAACCTGCGGATCATGCCTATATCAATACAGTGCATAAATGGAAAAGCTGTTTGTGTTTATAACTTTCACTTTTATAAAATACTAATCTGTGATTACTTTACCATTTTCGATCCTGACAATATAAGCATCCTTAAATCCCATGGATACTATTTCGCTCATTGTTTTTAAAGCAGTTGCGCGATCAGGATAACATCCGGCAATATATTTATTCAGCCTGCCCGATTTGTAAATTTTAATGTCACTTATTCCTTTAAACCAGGGATCATTTACCGGCATGATATTACCTACTTCAGCCAGTTGCACACCATAGCAAGCCTCAGCGTCTTCCTGTGTAACTGCTTTTAAAGAAACCTCCTGAACGGTAGTTTTTCCCTCTTGTACTGTATTCGAAACACTTGCCCGGGGCGAAGTCTGTGTGCCAAAACACTTCCGGAAGAATTCAGGATCGAAAAGATAAACATCAACCTCATCGCCGGATGTAAATGTATCAGGGTTAAAGCCATCGTCTGAAATCTGAGGCTGAATACTTAAGATTTTAAATTCTGTGCGGCGGTTTGCCTGATGTTCTTCCTCGGTGCAGCTTACCCCGTCAGAACATCCGTTTACCAATCGATTTTCCCCGTATCCTTTGGCAATAATGCGTGAAGGATCAATACCCTGAAGCACAATATACCTGACTGCTGCTTCGGCACGTTTTTGTGATAGCTCATCATTATAGGCCTGGCTGGCTCTGCTGTCGGTATGTGATGAAAGCTCAGCAGTAATCGGGTATTTTTTCATAACCTCAACCAGGTTATCCAGCGCAGGTCTGGCATCTTCGCGGATAAACCATTTGTCAAGATCATAATAAATATTTTCAACCCTGAATGATTTGTTTACCTCCAGCTTGTCGAGCATAAGAGCTCTGGGTACCTCAAACAGGGTGGCTGTATCGCTGTTTTCAATCCTGAAATTCAGACAATCGTCAATGTATCCGGGCTTAACAGCCTTAGCTACATAAAGTATATTCTTTTCGGCAGGCATGGTAAACAGTCCTTCGGGATTGGTTTCAAGAACTTTGACTTTGTTGGTTTTGGTGTTGAGTACAAAAACCTTGGCCTTTTCAAATGGTTTTCCTGTTGTTTTGTCCTTTACCATACCCTTCATGGCCAAAAGAACTGGTTGAATAGCTGGCTTTACCGGGATGGTTTTTACCGGAGGCCTGGCATTCCGGAATGCATAAATATCATCGTTACCTTCACCTCCGGGGCGGTTCGAACTGAAGAATCCCGATTTCATGTCGGCAGCAACTGCAATGGAAAAGTCGTCGTAAGATGAATTTATAGGGGTGTGAAGGTTTTCAGGTTCCGACCAGCGTCCTTCGGCAAGCCGGCAAACATAGAGGTCAAGGCCACCGTATCCGGGCAGGCCGTCAGATGCAAAATAAAGCAGAGTATCATTTACAAGAGTCGGGAATACTTCATTGCCAAAAGTGTTAATTTGTTCACCAAGGCTTACCGGGGTTGACCATGATCCACCTGTTAGCTCAGATAAGTATAAGTCTGATCCACCTTTCCCGCCGGGCATATCAGAGGCAAAAATCATTGTTTTGCCGTCTTTGCTTACGGTTGGATGTCCGGTTGAGTAGCTGTCGCTGTTGTGCGGGAAAGCCTTATAATCGATTTTGTCTTCAAGAGATGAATAATAAATCTTGAGCATGTAGGTGAGTACACTATTACCTTCCTTTCTTACTTTTTCTACTTTGGTACGTGTAAGATAGATTGACTTGTTGTCGGGTGTAAAGAATGCTGGACCGTCATGAAAAGTTTGATTAAACTTTGACGACATGGAAACCGGCTCGTTCATGTCGCGCCAATAATCTTTGAAGAATTTAGGTTCTGCCTGATAGAGATTCAGATAATTGAAGTTGGTCCATCCGTATCTTTTGTTTTCAAGCAGACTGGGGTTTCTGTCAGAGGTATACACCAATCCGTTTTCGAAAAAGGCAGGTCCAAAATCCGAGTACCTGGAGTTGAGGTTTTTAACATTTCTGATTTCGGAAGTGGGCTGAAATTGCTGCCATTCTTCCATCAATCCGCAAAACCTGGCATATGCCTCACCACGGGGATCATCTGGTTGAAGGGAAGCGTATTTGAGAAAAGCCTCCTGCGCAAGTGCGTACTCCTGTAAGGTCCGGTATGCTTGTCCAAGATAGAAGTAATTGACCGGGTCGATGTTGCTGAATTCAGTAGCCCGCAGATACCACGATCTGGCTTCCTCAGCATTATTGACAAACCGATAACAATCGGCCAACCTGAGGGTTGCCTCTTTCCTCACTTCATCTTTTTTACTCCTGGCTGCCTTTTGATACAAAGGAATTGCTTTGGAGTATTTATAAAGGTCAAAATTGCGGTTGGCCTTTTTTATCTGGGCAAAGCTTTCTGATGCTGTTGCCAGCAGAATTACCGAAAGCAGAATTGTTATTTTCTTCATCTTACCTTAAATTAAGCGCTGATATCCGGTCTGGTTCACTCTGAAATATTGTTACAGAATCAAAAAAAGAAACGTGGCGTAAGCATTCTCTCTTTGTAAATGTCAAGGTCGAAGCCAAGTCTGAATTCATGCGAACCTTTGTTATGCGGAAGAATCTCATTCAGATAATAATCATAGGAATATCCTACCCTGAACTTTTCCGAAATTCTGAACTCTGTCATGAAAACCAGTGCCTTTTCAGTTCTGTATGACATTCCGATCCAGAAGATATTATCAAAAAGCACACTGGCATTAACATCAACCTGCAGAGGGGCATTTTTTACAAATTTAGCCAATACAGAGGGCCTGAAAACAATTTTTTCGTCTATTGGTATAGCCCCGCCTGCCAGGCCATAAAAGTGGCGAAGCAGTTTGGTGTAGGTGGTTTTTCCATCCACCTGCACCATACCGTATTCATTCTGAAACAATTGTTTTGAAGATAGTCCGGCAAAAAACCGGTTATTCTGATAATAAATCCCGAAATTGGCATCAGGGGTAAACCGCTGAAATTCCTCCGGAGTAAAAGTATAGTCGGGGTCTTCAACATTGATCTGCCGCCAGTCAAAATCAAAATATTTGAATCCGGCCTGCAGCCCGAAAGACAAAATACTTTTACCCATAAGCAGGCGATAAGCATAAGTGGCCATCAACCCCTGGTTTTTGGTTGGTCCCAACACATCCTGATAGGCGTATATGCCCAGCCCGACCTTAAAGTTCCGGGTTGGCATGTGCGCCCCTACTGTAAATGTGCGTGGAGCGCCGTCTATGCCCACCCATTGATAGCGGTTAAGCATATCAATGGTGAGCATTTCATGACTGCCTGCATAAGCCGGGTTCAGCGCCAGCTTGTTAAACATATACTGGCTGAAAAGCGGATCCTGTTGGGCGAATGCCGTGATACTGAAGAACAGGAAAATTAGACCGGTTAACTTTTTCATAGTACTTTGTTTTTTCATTTTTCAGAATCAGTCTTCGCTCCTTACATAAATCCATCCTGTGAATGTTTTCACATCCTTGATTTCGAGAATGTAATAGTAAGTGCCATCGGGTACCCTGTCGCCACGTTTGTTGGTGGCATCCCAGGCAACTCCGTCGTTGTCGTAATTTCTGCTTTCCCAGATTTTGGTACCCCAGCGGTTGAATATCTTCACCTCATTGTCGGGGAACCCTTCTATACCCTTAATCTTCCAGGTATCGTTCATTCCGTCGCCATTGGGCGAAACTCCGTTGTAAATAACCAGATCTTCAATCTGAGGTTCAGGCATTACCTGAATGTAAACCATAGCTTCGGCACACTGCATCGGCTCACCCTTATCGCAGATACGGTAGCAGATTGAATCGGCACCGCTGTATCCTGCATAAGGTGTATAGGTAATGGTGCCGTTTGAATTTACAACTACCAGACCGTTAACCGGATTTGCACAGATACCGACACTTAAGGCTCCGTTTTCAGGATCAGAATCATTTGCCAGAATGTTGATCGTGATTGGTTTTTCAAATGCAGTAGTATCGTAATCATCAATTGCAACAGGCGGATAATTGATGCCCTCAAGGAATACCATTACCGAGTCTGTTGACTGACATCCGGTTATAAGATCGGTAACCAAAATATAGAACCGGGTGTGGTCGGTAAGGTTACGTGTAACAGGATTGCTGGTGTTGGCATAATAGAGCAGTGATGAAGGCTGCCAGTTAAAGGCGTATGCTCCCGAACCACCCGTTGCCACCACTTCAAGCATGGTGTTTGTATTGAAGGCAATGGTCTGATCTTCACCTGCATCTACAACTACACTTTCGTATATGGTAAGCAGCATCTTATCAGTTGAATTCAAACTACTGCACCCTCCTTCGCCAATTGCTGTCAGGGTAAACTCAACCAATCCCGTTTCATTAATACCAGGTATGTATGTAGGATTGAGTGTGTTTGCATTGAGCAATGTTCCGCTACCTGTAGTTGTCCACAACACTTCTGAGTAATTAGTAGCTGTGGCCATCAGGATTGTGAACTGTTCATTCTGACATATTGCCATATCCGGGCCTGCAGTTGCATAAGGCAACCTGCTGAATGCAAGTACCATCTGATCAACAGCCGGGGCACAACCTTGTGCAGATTCGGCAGTGATGGTAAGAACCACCTGTCCATTGGCAATATCGCTCACACTTGGAGTGTAAACCGGATTCTGAATATTCGGATTATTGAATATTCCGGTTCCTGAAGTTGTCCAGTATACTGAAGAATGGTACTGAGCAGAACCCCCTGTGAGTGTGAATGAACCTCCTTCGCAGATGTTTGCATCATCACCTGCTGTAGCAATTGCCTGACGACTGATCCAAAGAATCATCTGATCAGATACCGGCACACAATTACCAGCTGACTGAGCCGTAAGCGTAAGCATTACTGATCCGGTGATGATGTCGTTGGTGCCAGGTGTGTAAATGGCATTCAGGAGTGTTGCATCGTCGAAACTGCCGTCTCCATTGCTTGACCACAGGAGTGAAACAGCATTGCCTGCAGTTGCATCTGACAATGTAAGAGTTTCGTTTTCACAAATTCTTGCATTCTCTCCGGCATCAACAATTGCTTGTTTCGTGATGGTAAGAACCATGGCATCCTGCGAATTCTGGCAAGGAGCCTGAGCATAGCCTGTAATTGTAAGTACAACGGATCCATTCAGTATGTCAGCAGCACTTGGAGTATAAACAGTATTTACCAACCCTGCATTGCTGAATGTTCCTGAACCGCTGGTAGTCCAGAGTACCGATTGAGCGAATGCTGCGGAAGCACCGCTAAGCGTGTGGACTGATCCTTCGCAAATGGCTGCATCATCACCGGCATTTACATTAGTTTGCCTGTAGATGGTAAGTACCATTTCATCAGATACCGGCTGACATGGTGCCGGAGCCTGGCCTGTTATAGTAAGAACAACGGATCCGTTTACAATATCAGTCAGACTTGGAGTATAAACAGCATTCAGTACTGTGGGATCATCAAAAGTTCCGGTTCCTGATGTTGTCCATAACAACGATGTTGTATTGGTTGCTGATGCATCAATCAACAAGTGAACTGAACCTTCACAAATGGTTGCATCAGATCCTGCACTAACTGAAACAGGATTGCTGATTGTAAGAATCATCTGATCTGTTGAAGACGGACATGTACCATCAGAATAAGCAGTCAATGAAAGGACAACCTGGCCATCATCAATATCGTTCTGACTTGGATAATAGGTCGGATTTTCCATATACTGGCTGCTGAAAGTTCCAGTACCTGATGTTGTCCAGAATACTGATGATTCAAACAATGCAGATGCACCTGACAGAGTATGGCTGCCTCCTGCACAAATGGTTGCATCAGGGCCGGCGTTGGCGATGGCCTGACGGCTCAGCGTCAGAACCATAAAGTCAGAAACATCGCCGCAAGGTGCCGCTGAAGTTCCGGTAATTGTTAGTACAACAGATCCATTATTAAGATCGGTAAGACTTGGTGTATAAACCGGATTAACAGTTGTCGGGTCGCTGAAAGTACCGGTGCCGCTGCTTGTCCAGAGAACACCAATTACATTAACTGCAGTTGCCCCGCTTAAGGTATGCGTTTCTCCTTCACAGATAGAAGCGTCGGGTCCTGCATTTACAACTGCCTGCTGACTGATGGTAAGTACCATCTGGTCGCTCGAATTGCCGCATGGTGCTGCTGATGTCACTGTCATGGTTAGCGTTACTGAACCATTCAGTATATCGCTGGCACTTGGCGTGTAGGTCGGATTCTGCAAGGTTGCATTGTTAAAGCTTCCGGTACCACTGGTTGTCCAGAGTATGCCGGCAGCATTGCTTGCAACAGCTGTGCTCAGTGTGTAGGCAGAGCCTTCGCAAATCGTTGCATCTTCACCGGCATTGGCAGAAGCCTGCTGCGGCAGATTCAATGTCATAGCATCGCTTACTGTTGCGCAAGGTGCTGTTGAAGTAGCTGTAAGTGTAAGAACTACTGAGCCCGAAGCTACATCGGCTGCACTCGGTGTGTAAACAGGATTGAGTGCTGTTGCATCACTGAATGTACCGGTTCCGCTGGTAGTCCAGCTCAGACTCGTATAATCTGAAGCCGTAGCGCCTGACAGCAGATATGGAGTTATTCCGCAACTTGAGGCATCTGGCCCTGCGGTAACAGTTGCCTGGTCATTGATAAAGAGCGTCATGGAATCAGACTCTCCTGTACAAGGCGCTGCTGAATACGCATTAACAGTAAGAACCACTATGCCATTCAGAATATCCGATGCACTTGGTGTATAGGTTGCATTCACCACAGTGGGATCTGCAAAGAAACCTGTACCACTGGTAGTCCAGAGAACAGTTGTAGCATTTGATACAACAGCAGTATTTAATGTGTAAGGATTACCCTCACAAATTGTTGCATCATCTCCGGCAGAAGCAGTTGCGGCGAGAATTACATTAAGCACCATACTATCGGTTGATATTACGCATGGTGAATCAGACTGTGCAGTTAAAGTAAGAGTTACTGTGCCCAATGCAAGATCACCGGCTCCTGGTGTGTAAACCGGGTTAAGCAGAGTAGCATCATTAAAAGAACCGGTACCTGAAGTGGTCCACAGCAAACTGATAAAGTTTCCTGCCGTTGCCCCGGCAATGGCATAAGGCTCAGTCCCGCATGTTGCAGCATCAGGTCCTGCGTTTACGTAAGCCTGTCGGCTGATGGTAAGCAGCATCTGATCCTGATCTATAGCACATGGTGAATTTGATGTTCCGGTTATGGTTAAGATAACTGAACCATTAATGATATCAGAAATACTTGGTGTATAACTCGGATTTACTGCTCCAGCGTTGCTGAAGAAACCAGACCCACTACTTGTCCACAGGACAGATTGTTGATAAATTGCGGTGGCTCCGCTAAGTTCATAAGACGAGCCTTCGCAGATAGTTGCATCCTCACCGGCTGTAACAATAGTCTGCCTGCTGATGTTGATAACCATTTGATCCGTTACATCAGTACAAGGGGCATTTGCAATTCCGGTGAGGGTTAGAGTAACTATTCCAGACGCAATGTCATCCATGCTTGGAGTATAAACAGGATTTATAATGGTAGCATCATCAAATGTACCAGTACCATCTGTTGTCCAGAGGATTCCGGTAGTATTAACTGCTGAGGCTGTAGTAACCTGATAAACAGAACCTTCGCAGATCAATGCATCCTCTCCTGCATTTACAGTTACCGGTGCCAGAATTGTCAGGGTCATATCATCCGTATCTGTTGCACAAACACCCGTTGATATTGCAGTCATTGTAAGTACTACAGAACCATCATCAATATCGTTTTGACTTGGTGTGTATACCGGATTAGTGCTGAAAGGACTATTGAAACTTCCGGTACCAGAAGTTGACCAAATCACCGAGGTATGGTTAATTGCAGTTGCTCCTGATAAATGGTAAGGCGTTGCTCCACAGATAGTGGCATCGGGACCTGCATTTGCAACAGCCTGACGGTCAATGGTAAGTACCATAAAGTCAGAGCCTGGCAAACAAGGAGCTGATGGAGTTCCTGTTAAAGTGAGAATTACTGTGCCTGAAGCAATATCATCCGCTGAAGGATTGTATTCAGCATTCAGGATTGTGGGATCTGTGTAATATCCTGTTCCGCTCGTGGTCCACATTATGCTTGAAGCATATTGAGCAGTTGCATTCTCCAGAATGTAAGAATTCCCTTCACAAATATTTGCATTACTTCCAGCATTAACCACTACATTTCTGCTGATAAACAGGGTCATCTGGTCAATAGCATTTGCACAAGGGGCAACACTATTGGCAGTCATGGTCAGGTATACAAATCCGTCATCAATATCATTTTGACTTGGTGTATAAATCGGGTTCTGAGCTGTTGGATTGCTGAATGAACCGGTACCACTTGTGATCCAAAGGATTGATGCTGCATTTGTTGCCGTTGCATCTGAAATAAAGTAGCTGCCATCTGATTCACAGATGGTGGCATCAGTTCCGGCATCGGCCGTAGCCTGCAGGCTGATCGTCAATACCATATCGTCGCTGGCCTCAACACACGGGGCAGCAGACTGGGCGGTCAGCGTCAGGGTGACGCTTCCGGCGGCAATGTCCGCAGCACTCGGGGTGTAGGTCGCAGCAAGGATGGTAGCATCGTCGAATGTACCTGTGCCGCTAGATGTCCAGAGCAGGCTGGTGTAATCGGTAGCGGTGGCAGTGGTCAGGGTGTAGGTCGAGCTTTCACAGATGGTGGCATCATCGCCGGCGCTGACAATGGCCTGCGGGTTGATCGTCAGGGTCATCTGGTCAACATCGCCCACGCAAGGTGAAGCTGAAGTGACCGTCATGGTAAGGATTACTGAACCATTAAGGATATCCGCTGCACTCGGCGTGTACGTAGCATTCACCAGGTTCACATTGTCGAACGAACCCGTACCATTGCTGCTCCAGGTGACCAGGGTAGCATTGGTAGCTGAAGCGGTTGATAATGTGTATGCTGAGCCTTCGCAGATGGTTGCATCGGTTCCTGCATCGGCCGTAGCCTGCAGGCTGATCGTCAGTACCATGGCATCGCTGGCCTCAACACATGGGGCAGCAGACTGGGCAGTCAGCGTCAGGGTGACGCTTCCGGCGGCAATATCCGCAGCACTCGGGGTGTAGGTCGCAGCAAGGAGGGTAGCATCATCGAATGTACCTGTGCCGCTAGATGTCCAGAGCAGGCTGGTATAATCGGTAGCGGTGGCGGTAGTCAGGGTGTAGGTCGAACCTTCACAGATGGTCGCATCGGTTCCGGCGCTTACAATGGCCTGCGGGTTGATCGTCAGGGTCATCTGATCGATGTCTCCGGCACACGGGGCAGCAGAGGTGACCGTCATGGTAAGGATTACTGAACCATTAATGACATCCGCTGCACTTGGGGTATAGGTGGCGTTGACCAGGCTTACATCATCGAACGAGCCCGTACCGTTGCTGCTCCAGGTAACCAGGGTAGCATTGGTGGCTGAGGCTGTTGTCAGTGTGTAAGATGATCCTTCGCAGATGGTTGCATCGGTTCCTGCATCGGCCGTGGCCTGCAGGCTGATTGTCAATACCATATCATCGGTTGCAGATATACACGGGGCGGCAGACTGGGCGGTCAGCGTCAGGGTGACGCTTCCGGCAGCAATATCCGCAGCACTCGGGGTGTAGGTGGCAGCAAGGATGGTGGCATCGTCGAACGTGCCTGTGCCGCTTGATGTCCAGAGCAGG
>JAMLHF010000008.1 GCA_023957275.1 Lentimicrobium sp.
ACAGCCCTCCCCGTTTTTCACCAGGTCATTGCCACCATACGGTTCACAAACCTGATCTGCAGCTTCACCGGCCGGAATCGCCGACTCACCGGGATAAACTTTCAAATGACTGCTTTACGCAGCAATTTTGCATCCTGACCTTTAATGAAGACAGTTTGACCGGAAACGCACACCTGTATTTCAAAAATGAACACCAAACAGGATACCCTGTATGCCACACGCCGGTATGATGCTGATTTTCAACTAGTCAGATTTATGGCACAATTCATGCTTTTAAAGGGGATTACAGTGACACAGTAAGTGCTGCTACTGTAAATAAAAAACAATAAAGTAAAAAGGGCAGATGATCCGTTTAACCAACATCAACAAATCATACTTCACGGGCAGTAATGAACTGCATGTTTTGAAAGGGATCGACCTCAACATTGAGGGCGGTGAATTTGTCTCTGTCATGGGATCTTCAGGCTCGGGAAAATCGACCTTGCTTAACATACTGGGAATCCTTGACAACTACGATACCGGCGACTACTACCTCGACAACACCCTGATCCGTAACCAGAGCGAAACCAAAGCGGCTGCCCTTCGCAACCGCTACATCGGGTTTGTGTTTCAGTCATTCAACCTGATATCGTTCAAAAATGCCGTGGAGAACGTTGCCCTTCCGCTGTACTACCAGGATGTACCGCGCAAAAAGCGCAACCGCATCGCCATGGAATACCTTGAGCGGATGGGATTGAAAGAGTGGGCCGAACATATGCCCAATGAGCTGTCGGGCGGGCAAAAACAGCGCATAGCCATTGCCCGCGCCCTGATTTCGAAACCAAAGGTAATCCTTGCCGACGAACCAACCGGAGCACTTGACACAACTACTTCATACGAAGTAATGCAGATCCTTAAAGAAATCAATCAGGAAGGGATTACCATCATTATCGTAACACATGAAAACGACATCGCCCACATGACCAAACGCATCATCCGGCTCAAAGACGGCGTAATCGACAGTGAAGTGCTGAACGGCAAAACACCGGCTTTGAATAATTAAAATAAGACACATTAACCCATAAACCCTTTTCTCCGATTATGTTCGATACCGATAAATGGCAGGAGATCTTCAGCACCATCAGGAAGAACAAGCTCAGGACCTTCCTGACCGGGTTCAGCGTTGCCTGGGGAATTTTTATGCTGATGATCCTGCTCGGCTCCGGAAACGGACTGCAAAACGGGGTTAACAAGCAGTTTGAATCTTCGGCCACCAATACCATCTGGGTATGGAGCGGTCAGACCAGTATGCCTTACAAGGGTATGAAACCCGGGCGCAACATTCAGCTGGTTAATGAAGATTATGACGCGGTAAAAAAATCGGTTAAAGGGATAGATAAAAGTTCCTCTCGCTACAATATGTGGGGCAGCAACACCTTGTCCTACAAAAAGCAGTTCGGTTCCTTCAATGTAAGGAATGTATATCCCGATTATGCGCATATCGAAAAGATAACAATTATCAAAGGACGGTTTATCAACGACCCCGATATCAGTCAGTTCAGAAAAGTTACCGTGATCAGTACAAAGGTAGAGGAAGCGCTTTTCAAGGGGGAAGATCCGATGGGCAAGTACATCAGTGTAAACGGAGTCCCTTTCAAGGTGATCGGCCTGTTTACTGACGAGGACAACCGCGACGACAACATGCAGACGATTTACCTGCCCATTTCAACGGCCCAGCGGGTATTTTCGGGCGACAACCGCATCAATACCATTGCCATCACCGTTGGCGATGCCTCGGTGGATGAAAGCAAACAGATTGAGCAGGAGGTGAGATCAAAGCTGGCCGCCCTGCATAAATTCGACCCCACCGACCCGCGGGCGATCTTTACCTGGAACAGTCTGGAAGAATTTCAGAAGTTTATCCGGCTGTTTTCCAGTATCAGGATGTTTATCTGGGTGATTGGTTTCGGAACCATCATCGCGGGCATTGTAGGGGTAAGCAACATTATGATGATTGTAGTGAAAGACCGTACCAAGGAAATAGGTATCCGCAAAGCCATGGGGGCAACCCCCTGGAGCATCGTCAGCCTGGTACTTCAGGAAGCGGTGCTGATCACTTCCTTTGCAGGATATATCGGACTGGTGCTCGGCGTGGTAGTGCTGGAGACTGTTGGCAGCAAAATAGAATCAGAATTTTTCTCCCAGCCATCGGTTGATCTCAGGATTGCCATCTATGCGCTGGTTCTGCTTGTTTTGAGCGGGGCGCTGGCAGGGTTTATCCCGGCAAGGAAAGCGGCTGCCATCAAACCCATTGAAGCGCTGAGGGATGAGTAGTATTGATTTCGGATTTCGGATTTCGGATTTCGGATTGTAGCTCCAGATGCGTGCAATGAACCCGGATAAGATAGAGGGACGAGGGACGGACAGCCTGATTTAAAGTACGACTCTCCCGGATGTGAAATGGAGACAAGGAGACAAAGCGAAGAAACTACTGATTGCACCAGCAAGAACATAAATTACTTGAACACAGGAACACCAGAACACCAGAACACCTGAACACCTGAACACATAAACACATAAACACCCGAACACATAAACACTTAACAACAATGTTTGACCTCGATCGCTGGCAGGAAATTATGAGTGCACTGAAGAAGAACAAACTTCGTACCTTCTTCACGGCATTTGGCGTGTTCTGGGGTATCTTTATGCTGGTGATCATGCTTGGATCGGGAACCGGGCTGAAAAACGGCGTTACCAGCGATTTCGGGGACTTTGCCACCAACAGCGTGTTTATGTGGACCCGCCCGACAACCGTCCCTTTCAAAGGCCTTCCGCGCGGGAGGAATTTTAATTTCAAGGCGGATGATGTTGAAGCCCTGAGGCGCGAAATCCCTGAAATAGAATACCTGGCGCCCAGAACGCAGACCGGTGGCTTCCGCGGGGGCAACAACGTGGTGAGGGGCACCAAATCAGGAGCATTCTCAATAATGGGAGACTATCCCGAATGGAACCTGATAGACCCCGTGGTGATTGACAACGGACGTTTCCTGAACCATGCCGACATCAAAGAGAAAAGGAAAGTAGCCGTAATCGGCAACAAAGTAAATGAAGTGCTTTTCGCCCCTGGCGAAAATGCTGTCGGACAATACATTCAGATACAGGGAATTTACTTTCAGGTAATCGGGGTCTTTAAACCGAAGAACTCAGGGGTAAACTTCGGCGGTGACAAAGAACAGAGCGTTTTTATTCCGCTTACCACCTTTCAGCGGGTTTACAATTGGGGCGATATCATCGGCTGGTTTGCCTTTACCTCCAAACCCGGGGTACCGGCTTCGGTGGTCGAAGAAAAAGCTTCGGCACTGCTCAGGAGACGCCACTCCGTTTCGCCCGACGATCCCCAGGCCATCGGCTCTTTTAATCTTGAAAAGCAGTACAACCAGATGACCGGCCTTTTTGCCGGCATCAACGGACTGATCTGGATCGTGGGCATCGGCACCCTGCTGGCCGGGGTGATAGGCATCAGCAATATTATGCTGGTCATTGTGAAAGAACGTACCAAAGAAATCGGGATACAACGGGCCATCGGCGCAAGCCCGCTCAACATCATCTCTCAGATCATCACCGAATCGGTATTCCTGACCACCTTCGCAGGCTATGTCGGACTGGTAATCGGAGTGGGAATCCTCGAGCTGGTAAATTATGCCCTGACCAACAGCGGTGGTGATTCGAACATGTTTCAGAATCCGAATATAGATTTCAATATGGCCATCTCTGCACTGATAATTTTGGTTATTTCAGGAGCGGTGGCCGGATTGATCCCCGCCCGGAAGGCAGTCAGTATTAAGCCCATTGATGCCCTCAGGTATGAATAAATCAAATGCGTTAACTCTTTAATTCAGCATACAATGAAAAAGGTTCTTAAAATCGTCCTCGGCCTGGTAATTCTGGTGGTTTTTGCAGGCACCATCGTATATCTCTACCGTAAATCGCAGGCCAAGCCGGTAATTTATGAAACAACGGCGGCAACGGTTACCGATATCGTCAGGAAAACCGTGGCTACAGGCAAAGTAGTCCCGCGCAAGGAGATAGAAATCAAACCGCAGGTCTCCGGCATTATTGCCGAACTCTATGTTGAGCCCGGCGAGAAGGTAAAAGTCGGGGATATGATCGCTAAGGTGAGGATAATTCCCAATATGATCAGCCTGAACGAAGCCGAATCAAGGCTTAACCGCGCCAGAATCTCGCTTGACGATGCCCGGAAAAACTACGACAGGCAGAAATCGCTTTTCGAGAGCAGGGTGATCGCCGAGGCCGAACTTCAGACCTATGATGTGGCGCTGAAAACAGCCCGTCAGGATGTGGAAGCAGCCGAAAACAACCTTCAGCTTATCCGCGAAGGCATCACGAAAAACGCCGGATCCGCCAGCAATACCATTATCCGTTCCACCATCGCCGGGATGGTGCTGACAGTACCCGTTGAAGTGGGCAACTCGGTGATAGAGAGCAACACCTTCAACGACGGCACCACCATTGCCACGGTTGCCGATATGGGTGAAATGATCTTCAGGGGCAAGGTGGACGAATCGGAGGTTGGCAAACTGCACGAGGGGATGGAGCTGATCCTTACCGTCGGTGCCATTGATGCGGAACGGTTTACCGCCAGCCTGGAGCATATCTCCCCGAAAGGAGTGGAGGAAAACGGCGCCATTCAGTTTGAAATCCGCGCTGCCGTTTCGCTCAAAGAAAACCTTTTTATACGCGCCGGATACAGCGCCAATGCCGATATTGTGCTGGAACGCCGCGACAGCGTGCTTTCGGTACAGGAGAGCCTGGTTAAATACGAGGGCGATTCGGCCTGGGTGGAAGTGGAAACCGGCCCGCAGACCTTCGAAAAACGTGTGATCAAAACCGGACTGAGCGACGGCATCAATGTAGAAGTGCTGGAAGGCATCTCGAAAGAGGATAAAATTAAAATTCAAATTGCTCCGTCAACGGCGCCAAAATAGATCATAACCTGACGTAAGAATATTTGCCACAGCCCGGGATGAAAATTTCCGGGCTTTTTTGTGATTCCATTTCTTAACCGGAATGATGAATTTTAACGTTACCCCAGCTGAATAACATTTAGCTTCGTCGATCTCACCTCCTCATACAGATCGGATCACACATCCCTTTGAACATCATTAAATTTACAATTCAACAAAATTCTCTATATTTGATACGGTATGATAAAAGCTTGATAGGATCAAACAATACCACCTTAATCAATGCAGATAAGCTACTTTACAAAAATCGATTTTATGAAAGTCACCGCTGTTTTATTATTCCTGTTCCCATGTTTCTTATCCTTATCAGGACAGGAAAACACACCCAGAACTGTTGGAGTGATTTATGAATTGTCTGATTCCATTCATCAATATCATGTTGGATTTACCATATTCGAAAATTTCGAGAAAGTTTACCCGCAAAATAAGGGTACAAATAAAATGATCGAAGAAATGCTTAACCGGGAAATCAGATATATAACCGGACTGAAAGTTTACAAATTAGATTATAGCTTTAAAGAAATAGATCATATGATTAAAACGAATGCTACTGATCCTATTTCGGCATACGATATTATTATGGTCATTCTGGATGAGGGGGTTACGACATCATCCGGATATATTGTCAATACCCATAAAGGCAGGGGCGTTTTTACAAATTTTACCAGGGGTATCACCATATATGCAAACCTGGGCGTGGAATTAATCAATACCTCCACGAACAAAAGAGTTATCTACGATTTAAAAAACAATGTGCTCAGCTCTGAAGGAGTAAACAGAGCTGTTTTCAGGTACAAGAAGAAATTCTTAGAATCCGGCGAAAGCAAGAAAGAAATCAGTGATGACAAGTTGACGGAAATACAAAACAACCTGCTGGAAATGTATCAAATGCAGGCAAAAAAGGCATTTGATCCATATGTACTTTCTAAAATGGTTTCAGAATTATTCAAGCAATAGAGAATTCTTTAGTAGATATATTCACTAACTAAAGCAACGGCTTGACAATTCCGGCAAGAGGTTTGGAAACATCAGATTTTCTGCCATTGTCTATGTTGAGAAGACTATGTAGCATTTCATAATTCAATTAAATATTTGCACCTCTGTGATATATAACGATCGGAGTCCTGACTTCTGACATTTAGTGCGGTAGTAAATTCCACTTTAAAATAAGTTCTGCAAGATTGCTTTTTAAAACATCTCCCATTGGCGATCGGAAAACGAACACTTCTTTAGTCAGGTTATCCTGGATGTGCGTTTCTGTAATATTCCATAGCAAGAACCGGATCTCTCTTAGAGATAGTTTTGTAGTCAATTGAAGGTATTTTTCAGCTATTAGCGCTACAAAGCATATTAGGACATGCGCTTTAATCGCATCATGGTTTTGGTGATAAATCGGTCGTGCTTGCAAATCGAACTTACTCATTCGAAATGATTGTTCGACATGCCACAGCTGGTGGTATCGGTCAATAACAATTTTACTGGGTAGTTCATTCTCTGATAAATCGGTACAATACCCTTTTATACCAAGTAATAGCTTTCTTTTCTCTATCAATGCAGTATTTAATTCGATTCTCTCTTTAGTAACCTTTCTGATAAATTTCGTTTTTACTTTGCAAGACTGCTTGGCTACCAGCTCTTCAGCTTTTTGAACCTGTTTTGTTAATTCATTGGATTCCTTCTTATATCGTTTGAGCGAAAAATCACAAACTAAGTCCCCATGTCGTGAAGCAAATCGTTCAATCGTACCTGGATTCCCACTCAATTTGGCATTGATCTTTTTTACCAATGTTAAGCTTGCGTTAGACAATCTGGCTCCTACTATATAGGATATCCCCCTTTTACGAAGTTCTATTAATCTTTCTTCATCAAGCATTGCTGCATCTGCCACAATAATCGGTTTGGAGTAAGGGTGCTCCGAGATAAATTTTTCAATAACAGGCATCATTGTTTTTCCTTCGAAGGTATTGCCTGCAAAAACCTCTGAAATTAATGGGAATCCAGACTGAGTTACCAGCAGGCCGATTACAACCTGTGGTTGCTGAGATTTGTTGTCTTTGGAAAATCCCTGACTCTTGAACTCATCAGCCTTAAAAGACTCAAAATAGAGCGTTGTTACATCATACAGGACAAAATAGAAGGGCTCGTTAAATTTAGTCTTAGCAACATTGTAGGCGCAATGCTCAATTTCTACTTTATAATCGATAAACTTAGGAATGTTGCGATAAAAGCGCTGAGAATACTTTATCCCAAAATAGTAATCCAGAAGCTCAACAGAACGAGATTTTGAGGCGGGCTCAATTAACCTCATAATGGCTAAATCCAATAAAAGATGAGGCAGATGGGACAACCCACATTCATCCATACAATTCATAAGAAAATGATATGCAAATAGATGGCTGACTTTTACGCACTCACCTCTTTCTACAACTAAAACCTTCTGTTTTTCTGACGGGAATAAAGATAATTGAGAAGACTGCTCTTCAATCCATTCAAAAGCCTTCTTTCGTAGAATAGTCACTTCAGTCTCGTCTTTTCCACTGCCTATATGCTTGGCAATTATGGACCGATGTCCAACGTACTGAACTACCTGAACAGCGGTAGAGCCAGACTTGGTTTTAACCTTTCTTACCGAATACATACCACAAAAATAGCCGTTAGTGCGGTATTTTCATCATTTTGTATTAGTAAATAATTAGTAATGTGATACTTGTAAAACTGATTCCCCGAAATTATCAAAAGTGTCAGAAGTCAGGAATTAAATATTTGCACCTCTGTGATATATAACGATCGGAGTGAATCTACACCGGGCTGTTCATTAATAAATTCTTATGAATGATCAAGGAATACAATCAAGCCTCAGAAACCGGTGGTGACGTAATTTCAGTCCTGGAGCGGGGAACGCCCGATACCGAAGTGTAGAACTATATATTAAAACTGACGAAAGAAAAATATAATTCCGGATTATTGGCCGAGGAATATATGGAAAGAACTGATTTTTAGCAGGATCATGAAATGCAATTAAAATAATATGGATTTGAAATTAATTACAATGTATAATATGCATGGATGCGGGCCCTTTTCGATTAAATTCGCGCTTACAAAATCTTATAGCAGGTAAAACAATAAGTAATATGAAGAAAATAATTTTCGCACTATTTATCATTGTTCTGGTATTTCAACCGGTATCGGGATTTTCTCAATCATTTGCAAAAATTTACAACTCTCCGACCGACTTTTTCAATGGTATCTGCGACAGTTCTCAGGGAATAAGTGTAGAACGGCGTACCCGGGGTCAGATCATTATGAATGGAGGCAACGACTTTAAGATTTCTTCTGAAGACAAAGTCCTCAGCAAGAAGCTGAAAAAACAAGTTTGGGGTGTAGTGTACAACGACTCATTATTTATTAATGGCCGGCCGCTCAAACTGGGCGGTTCCTGGTATGGGTATACCGAGATAATTGGAAAAAGACTCTTTTTGCTTGCCGGCATACCACTCGATAAAGACTTTCAGGACCAGATGGCCATTGCCTCAATGATGGGTGGGCCACTCGTGGCAGGTATTGCAGGGGCCGATCTCGCTCTGGTAAGATATTACTATGAAGTATACCTGCCATACGGGTCCATTGCAATTTTGAAGAAAGAAAAAATGGCAGAATTGCTTGCATCCGCTCCTGATCTTGCGCAAAGTTATGCCCTTGAGGAAGAACCGGAAAAGATTCCGGTTCTCAAACGCTACCTGCTTGAGTTGAAAAAACGATAATATTCCAAAGAGAACAAAAAGGACGCTATTTTCGAAAATAAGCTACCTGCTTTGAACTGTTTCATCCGCCCGGTACCTCTCCATCGATGCCACGCAAATTGCATAAGGTGAATTACAACTTACATCCCCCCCGAATCAAGAAAGAAGGTCTGTCCAGTCACGGTGTAAGCATCCTCCGAAAGCAGGTAGCTGATCATTGAGGTCACCGATTCAACGCTCACGGGGCTTTGCAGGGGCGAGCTGCTGATAAACGCCTCCTTGGCTTTGCCGGGGACTACGGCGCTCATGCCCAGGTCAAGGAATCCCAGCGCCAGGGCATTGGAGCGGATGCCCTTACGCCCCCACTCCCGCGCTGTATTCAGGCTGAACGACTCCAGCCCTCCCTTGGTGGCGGCATACATGGCCAGTCCGTTTACCCCGGTTCCGGAACAAAACGACGAGATATGAATGATGCTTCCTCTGGTCTGATGCCTGATGAAATTCCGGATCACATATTTGGTGAGCAGCAGGGGCGTGGTCAGGTTCAGCCGGATCAGCTCCTCCACCTGCTTCTCCTGCATCCTGGGGATCAGTTCATTGTACGAAACCGCCGCATTGTTGATAAACGCGTGCAAAGGGGTAGTGGCCCCTATAAACTCATTAAAAATACGGGTTTCTAACCCGCCGCTGTCGAGCAGGTCGTACGAAAGCCAGTGCAGCCTGCCGGGATACTGCCCGGAAAGTTTATCAAACTCAGGCGTGGTATTCCGGCTTATTCCGTAAACGGTCCACCCGCCCTGCCCAAGAAGCGACCGGGTGATCACGAGTCCAAGTCCGCGCGAAACGCCGGTTATTAATATATTTTTCATATTCCGTTATTTTCAGGTGTTTTAAAACTCAGGTATGCGCTGATGACCGCCTGATCGGCCGGCCCGCTTTGCCGGTGGATAATAATGACTGCATTCAGTTCAGGTATTTCCACATACCTGAAGCCATGTTCGCGCGCAACGTCCGACAACAGGCTCCGGTATATCAGCAGCTTGCGCGACATTCCGCCCTTTGCGGGAATTGCTTCGTTGTATGCGTAACTTCCGCTCAATACCATGCAGGCCTGTGGTTCCTTTGCAAAGATTTCCATCCTGAATACCGCGAAGCAGGTCTTCACCGTTTTCCGGATATTTACCTGATACCCTTCCAGGCTGGTGAGCCTTTTGAAACAATCGGCCTCATCGCGCCACATGGCGGGGAAAAAGTCCGTGATATAAAGAAAATCCCCGAACCGGCTCAGGTTGTATAAATAGGTGAGTTTTTCCGGCCGGTTGAAACAATCCGCTTCAAAGCGGAACTGAACCATCCTGTTGAACGGCACATCGGCCCCGGGTTGCGGTTCGGAAAGGGAGTAAGGATAAATGCCGTTTTCCATGATGATTACTGATTGGTTTCGTAGGCAGGCGCCGCTGTACTGAAAACCCCTGACATCCAGAAACCGGGCTGTTGAACCAGGCATTGCAGCTTTTCGGCATCCACGGCACTTTTCACTTTCCTGAGCAGCGATTGCCGGGTTAATTCACGGGTAAAGCGGCAGACTTCGTCCAGCATTTCAGGCCTGTAAACGGAGGCCTGGGCCAGGCAACCGCCTCCGCAATGCCATCTTGCAAAGCAATTTTGACAGGCTTCACGGTTATAAGCATCGTAATTCATCAGACTGCTGAAGGCCGTTTCATCAAATGAGGGCTTGCCGTTCGCGCTGAGGCAGCCATAACAAAATCCGCCGAAATCAGGGTCACCGGGCCACGACACCCTGTGGCAGACCGTGATGCGGCCATCCGGGACCAGGCAATACTCCC
This sequence comes from Lentimicrobium sp., assembly GCA_023957275.1. Classification (GTDB taxonomy): domain Bacteria; phylum Bacteroidota; class Bacteroidia; order Bacteroidales; family Lentimicrobiaceae; genus Lentimicrobium. The sequence goes on from JAMLHF010000008.1 coordinate 10,615, forward strand.
CTTCGCAGAAACGGCCCGAAATAGCATCGGTAAACAGGCCGTTAAGACAATAAACATCTATCCCAGACTTCAGCCCCAGTTCCCTGGCCCTGAAATAATTATCAATAAAATCGCTGTAAAACTTCCTGAGTTTTTCAGGGGTATCCAGTTGCTGAGGATCATCCACGGGCTGCAGTTTCACCTGCCGCACACCCGGGAAGTGCCCCGAAAGGTGCTCAACCATTTCTACCAGGCGGCTCACGTTTGCACTGGTAATATTGGGTTTTATCAGCGGATACAATCCGTAATCCAGCATGCGGGAGATATTTTCGCGCACCAGCCGGTAGTTTCCGCGCTGCAGGTTCTGCACATCCTCAAGCACCTCAAAAGAGACCCCGGGCGTAACAAAGTTGGCTTTCAATACATCAAGCATTTGCTGATTGAGGACCGATCCGTTGGTAGTGAAACCGATCCCCAGCCTGAAACCTATGGCCCTGGAGCGCTTCCGGGCATACTCTATACCGGCCCGCACCACATCCCAGGCAAGGGCAGGTTCGCCGCCTCCGAGAAATGATATGAACAAATCGCGGGAAGCCAGCCTTTGCGGATCAATAAACCAGTCAAGCATGTCCTTTAATACGCTGAACGGTAACCTGCTCTGATCTGAATGGCTTCCGGCGGCATAACAGTAGCTACAACTGAAATTACAATCATAGTTCGGAATCACGGAAAGCTTGGTAATCTTGTCCGGATCGTAAACGGGTTTCTGAGGCTCCGTTGCCTGGATCAATTGCTTAAGAACCTCACCGGCAGGCTCCCGAGAATGAGTGCTGTTAAGCGCAACCGTTTCCAGGCTGTCAAGACCATCGGGGGATGCAAAAATCAGATTGTACGCCAGCGGCGAATAAACCATAAATACAGCATGTTCCGGCAAGCCAAACCAGTCGCCGGCCGGCACCGGATATACTCCTGCCCTTGAAAGACCCGGCCATATGGAATTGGTTGCTGACATAGGTTAATAAATGTTGTTTTCCGGTTCCTTCAATAGATCATTAATCCCTGATGGAACTGTCATTACCAGGTTATCATAAAGGGACCTGCGGGTAAATTCGCGGGTAAAGTTACAATGGGCATCCAGGGAGGCCTTATCCAGCCGGGTGCGTACCATCAGGCATCCGCCCCCGCAGTTCCAGCGGGCAAAACAGTCATTGCATTCAGGGTGTGCATGCAGGTCATCGTTCATCAGCCGGGTGAATTTCTCCATGTCAAACGTCAGCCTGTCATTGTCTGCTTTGCCATACACGCAGGCTTCATACCCCGTGTCGGAAGGTGCCGCAATGGTGTGGCAGATGCTGATGCTGCCGCCGGGGGTAAGGCAGAGCTGACCACGGCAGTAGCGGGTGGTAAGACGGTCGAAACGCTCCATCAGGGAGCAGAAGAGATGCAGGCCGTTTTCACGGGCAAAATGCCGGGCCTCGAAAAAACCGTCCAGGTAGCGGGTATAAAATGCTTCCAATTCAACTGCTGAGGGAAAAAGACTGTTGTCAACCACCGGATCGAAACTGAATTCGGTGATTGCCGGGAACCGGCGCCGCGCCTGTTGCAGCATTTCCACCTGCCGTCCGGCATTTCCGGGGGTAATGGTAGCGCTTACCGATGGAATCAATCCGGCATTCAACAGGCAATCGATGCCCGCAACCACCTGCCGGTAATGGCCGCGTTGCTTTTGCTGCACATCTTCGAGAATTTCGAATGAGATGCAGGGATGAATGCCCGGGGCCAGGAGATCACGGGCGATATCGTCGTTGATCAGCGCCCCGTTGGTCATCATCATCACGGTAAGTGAAAGGCCGTTCTGCGCTGCCAGCCGGCGCGCTCCGGCAATGGCCGGAAAAAGGACCCTTCGTACAAGCAGGGGTTCTCCGCCGCCGGTGATAAAGATGCTTCGCTCCCTCGAGGATGAACGGCCGGCATCAAGCAGATGCCTGATGGCCGCTTCAAGTTGTTCAGAAGCAATTTCAGCCCCCGACCTGCTTCCGGCGGAGTAACAGTAACTGCAATGAAAGTTGCAATTAAACCCGGCAATAACCGATAGGGTATTGTATTCAAGGGGAGAAAAAACAGGTTTTACCGTCCGTACCGGTTTCAGCATGTTTTCATATTCACCGGGCATGCCCTGCGCTCCGCAACCGGTGAGCCAGGCTTCAAATAGGCCGCGTTTTTCAGGACTCAACAGCATCGCGGAAGCAGCAAAGGGTGCATACAGAATGCTATGTTCCCTGTGCTCCGGCCGGAATACAGGGCCGGGCGGGATCACGAAAACTTTCTTTGGCTCGGTTGCAGCTTGCTGATTCATACCTGCCTTATCCATTCATTTTTATCAACATACCGGACACCTCCTCCGGATTCAGTTCGGTCAGAGATTTTCCATACAGGTTATGGATTTGCGATTCCGCATTTTCAAGCAATCCCCGTTTTACCATTTTCCGGGTAATTAGGCATACCTCCTCCAGATGCGCATCGCTGTATGTGCAGTTGCGGAAATGGCAACCTCCGCCGCAATGCCATTTGGCAAAACAGGAATGGCATTTTTGATTCTCAAGCACATTATCGTCAAGATGATGCCGGAAAAGATCCTGATCAATCAGTGCTTTCCCTTCAGTGCCGGCCTGCCCGATGATAAATTCGGAGTAAAGCGGGGATGCCGGGGATGAAACCACGAAACAGATGCTGTATTTCCCTTCGGCCGTGAGCGCGAGGCTTCCTGAACAACCCCTTGCCCTGAGCGATGCGGCTTTGGCCAGCTCAATGCTGCTGATTTCCACGCCGGCAGCCTTTGCAACCACCCTTGCCCTGACAAAATACCTGTAATAGTCGTTGAGGAAAGCGCCCAGCGCGACAGGATCAGCAAAAAGACCGGCATCCACCACAAAGTCGAAGGAAGCCCTGCGGATATCCGGAAAATTGCTGATAAGGGCGATGGCCATTTCTTCCTGACGGTGCACGTTAAGAGGAGTAATTACCGCATTGATGGTCGGGGAGATTCCGGCCGCCGTCATGCGGTGAAGGTTTCGGCTGACTTCTTCGTACCTGCCGCGCTGGGCCTGTTGTACATCCGGAAGGATATCGAAGGAAACGTTGGCCTTGATCTGATACTTCCGGATCAGGCTGAGCATTTCACGGTTCAGCAGCGTGCCGTTGGTTGCAAATGAAAAGCCGGTTTCAATCCCAAGTTTATCCGAAAGATCCGACGCCACCTCCACGCTTTCTTTAATCAGTTCCCACGAGAGAAAAGGTTCACCGCCGCCTCCGAAAGAAATATAGAGATGCCGGTTATTTTGTCCGTGAATGCTGATGAAATGCCGGATGGCGCCCAGGAGTACCTCCCGGTCAAGCCGCTGCTTACTCCGGCCGGCAGCCGCATAGCAATAGCTGCAGTTGAGGTTGCATATTTCGTTTGGCAGAATGGTGAGGGAAGAAAGCTGCGCGGGATTTGAAGCAATGGGATTTCGTTCCTTAACGGGAATAAAGTCAAGCAGCGGCCGGAGCGTTTCATCCGTCACAGGTGAGCCGGGATGATTGAGGCAGAGCTGTTCAGCCCGGGTAATTAAAGGATTGTCGGCCAGCACAGCATTCCCGGCAAGGGGAGAATACAGCAGGGATAATCCGGGATTTTCATCCGGGAAAAGGCAGAAAATTTCCGATTGGTTTAATGCCGGAGTGACCATGCTGATCCAATATAGCTTTTAAGTCTTACTTAAACCATTTTTTGGTTAATTATCTTATTATCATTCCTTTACGGAATAATATCATGATGCTCACATACCTGAATCCATTCATCTGATACATTGCGCCGGTCCATTTCCGGTGACAAGTTTCAGATAGCGGGATTGGCGGCCACCGCGGCTTTCAGGGTAGTCCCGTAATATTCAGCGTACTGTTTTTCAAGCCGGTCGAGCAGCACCCTGCGCACAAAGTTGCGGGTATAATCGCAGATTACCTCCTGCACCTCCGCACTATATATATACTGCTGGGCCTGACACCCGCCGCCGCAGTGGAAACGGGCAAAGCAATTGCTGCACTTTTCTTTTCTGAAAACATCGTCGTTGAGCAACCATGCATATTTCTCCCGGTCAATTTTCATCTCCCCGTTTTCAATCCGGCCAAAAATGCTGTCGGCATATCCGGGGTCCTGAGGCGCCGAAATCCGTGTGCAGATGCTGATCTCGCCCGAGGGTGTCAGGCTGAATTCGCCGGGGCAGAAGCGCTCAATCAGCAGGTTGATGTTGCGCGAAGCCGAACACTCCACATGTATGCCGTGCTTTTCCCCTGCCTCCAGGGCGGCAAAGAAATTATCGGTATAGTCATCGTAAAAAGCCCTGAGCTGATCCGTATCCGTAAAGGAACCGTCATCGGTCACAGCCTCCATCATCAGGTTATTGACTGGCCTGTACCTGAGGGCCACCTCTTCAACCATTCGTGTCATCAGTTTCACATTGGCCGTTGTTATGGTTGACCTGATACGGGTATTGATGCCCGCTTCGAGCAGGCGCTGAAGGTTTCCGGCAACCAGCCCGTAATTTTTACGCTGCAGGTTCTGTATCTCCTCAAGAATCTCGAAAGATACCGAGACCATAACATCGTGTTTTTTCAGCAGTTCCAGTTGTTCATCATTGATCAGGGAACCATTGGTCACCAGGGAAAAGTCAATGGTGAAACCACCCTTCTCAGCCAGCTCCGAGGCATACTCAATCCCGTATTTTACCAGGTCCCACGAAAGCATGGGCTCTCCTCCGCCGAGGAAGGAAATCACCAGCTCTTTACGACTGATGCGCTCAGGATCGATAAACTTCTCCAGTGCGGTTTTCAATTGTTCTTTTTCGAGTACCCTTCCATTCCTGCCTTTGGCAGAATAACAGTAGCTGCAGGCAAAGTTGCATACGGAATTGGGCAGAACGGGAAGCCTGAAAAAAGTATCGGGCGATTCGCGGCGCGGAACGAGCTTTTCCAGCGGTTCATGATCCAGCAGGGCTTCCACGGTCTGCACAATGGTTTCATCGGTCACCTCCGGATCCCCTTTCAGGAATTGTTCCATCTTCCGGATGTTATCCGGTGTGGCGATCAGGGCGCTGTCGGCCAAAGGGGCATAAACGATGCAGACCGCGTCATCGGGCCTGCCGAAATAGGCGCCGGCAGGAATGCTGAAAATATGGGATCTGTTAAGTAAAGGCGTTTCAGTCATGGGATGAAGATTAGCCTGGTTTGTAGTTTCACGGTATTATTTGCGGCAGGATTTCAACTTCCTGCAAAATGGGGTAATGCAAATTTCAATATTTCCTGATTAAGAATAGGTCTAAATTGGTACCGAAACAGGAGGAGACGGGCATGAACCTGTGAAAGTTAATCCCGGCAGAAAAGTATCCCGGCAGAATGGCATTAAAAAAGTGATGCTGCCGGGGCAGCATCACTTCAATGGGGTTGGCAGGCGAACTAGTTGTTGCACTTGCAACCACCGCAATGATCACAGCAAGCGTAAACACCTTTCTTCACGGTTTTTACCTTAAATACAACAGTAATCATGGCAGGATAACTTTTGATGATGCCTACTTCTTTTTACAGTAGTCGTTCGGCATGTTTCTACTCGTGCGCACCAGGGTGCCGCTGATGCAAATATCTGATAAAATTTACCTTTTGTCCAGTTAAATATCGCTTTTCAACTTATTTATTCTGATTCTAAGTAAGGCTTTCAACCGTTTATCCGGAAGTTGCTCCCGGATCAGCCAACAGGATAAACAGGAGAAATTTCATCTTCCCCTGATGAAAGGATTTGAAGTATATCCTCACCTTTATCGCGGAAATGCCTGCGTTGCACTCTGCCGGTCAGTTCCTGAGCCACCAGTTCGCGGGTAAAGTCGCAGAGGACTTCCAGGCGGGCTTCATCATACAGATCGTTGGGGCACATGCAACCACCGGCGCAGTACCATTTGGCAAAACAATGTTCACATTTGTTAAAACTGTAGACATTTTCGCTGCAGATATCCGAGAACTTCTCCTGATCAAAACTCAGGTTGCCCTGATCGTCTGCCCAGCCATATACCCGCTTTTCAAAAGATTTTTCGAGGGGGGACGACACGCAATAGCAGATGGTGAGGTCGCCCCGGGGGGTAAGGGTTAACTTGGGCGGACAGCCGCGGTCGAGGATTTCGCCGATATTGTTAAGAATACGGCACTCTATGATACAGCCCTTTTCGCGGGCCATCTGCCTTACACGGAAAATTTCCCTGGTGAATTTTGCATAAAAACCGCCTAATTCCTGCGCTGTAGCGAATGTGTGCGGATCCACCACCGGTTCAAAGATCATCGATTTTACAGCCGGAAAACGCCTGAACATCCTATCGGCCATCTGATCCATCCTTCCCACGTTTTCAGGGGTGATGGTTGCGTTCACCGAAGGCTCATGCCCGCTGCGGATCAGGCAGTCGAGCGTGGCCATCACTTTTTCATAGTGTCCGCGCTGTTTTTGCTGGACATCCTCCAGGATGTCAAACGAGATATTCGGCAATACCCTGTGCATTTTCAGGAAACCGGCCATTTCATCATTCATCACGGTTCCGTTGGTAATCAGGGTGATGTCCACCCTGAATCCCTGCTCACCGGCCCTTTTCCCGGCATATTCAATTCCCTTTTTCACCAGTTCCCACTCCAGCATCGGCTCTCCGCCCCCGATAAACGAGATGGTAAGGTAGCGGCTTTTCAGCCGGCCGGCATCGATGAAATAATCAAGTGTTCCGCTGAGCTTCTCCCAGCCAAGCCGCTCCGCTGAACGGCCGCCGGCAGCATAACAGTATGAACAAGAAAGGTTACACGCCTGAGTTGGCAGTATGGAAAGCTTTTGCAGATCCTTCGGAGCGGATATCCGGGCGATTCTGTCTCCGGCAGGGGTAATGCGGCTAAGGGCTTTAGCTGCTGTGGCGGCTGTGGCAAGTTGAGGACTGACGTATCGGTTATTGTCATTCCGGAGCAGAGAACCAAGTTGCTGCACGGCATCGCCCTTTGCCAGCAACATGGCATTGGCCAGGGGTGATAATACCAGCCAGACATCCTGTTGCGTATGAACAAAATAAACATCCCCCTGCCCAAGCGGGATAAAAAAATCCTTTATGTCCTGTGCGGCAGTTTTCATCATCCGGGCCTTTACATACGTTGATTTTTTGGTTTCCGGATCAGCAGATTGTAGAGCATGTCGCGGTGAAAATTACAGACTTCGAGAAGCTGCTCCCCACTGAAATGATCGCGGCAGGCAAGGCAGCCGCCGCCGCAGTGCCAGCGTGCAAAACAGTCGTTGCATTCACTGAAATGCGCGGCATTGTATTGAAGGAGCCGGTCAAATTTCACCTGATCCATATCCGGTTTGCCCGATAAAGTCACACTCCCGTAGCAGTACCTGTCATAGGCAGGATCGGATGGGGACGAAACCTTATGACACAAACTCAGGGTTCCTTCAGCCGTGAGGCAGAGGTACCCCGGGCAAAAACGGTCGCGCAACCGGCTGAACTTTTCCAGTATGGTATTCCCCGTTTCCAATCCCTTGTCGCGGAAAGCCTCCCAGGCCCTGAAATAATTCCGGACAAAGCTCCGGTAAAATGCCGACAGATCTTCAGTGCCCGTAAAAAGACGCTTATCCATCACCGGATCGAAATTCACTTTTTTAACTTCCGGGTATGAATGATGCACTGCTTGCAGCATTTCCTCCATGCGTTCCACCCCTGCAGGGGTGATGGTGGCAAAAATTTCAGGGATAATCCCCCGGCTGATCAGCGTCCGGATATGCTTATGAACCTTCCGAAACGCGCCCCTCTGCTTTTGCTGAAGCTCTTCGAGAATCTCGAAAGAAACGCACACCCTTATCCGGTGGCGGAGCAGCGTGCGGATGATTTCTTCATTCAGGATGCTGCCGTTGGTAATGATCCTGATGTAAAGTTTAAAGCCACGCTCAGCCGCCAGATCCGCGGCGTAGTCCAACCCCGCGCTGATCAGGGGCCAGGAGAGCATGGGCTCGCCGCCGCCGGCAATCAGGATGTTCAGCTCACAGGGTTCAATGCGGGCAGGATCAATAAAGTACTTCAGCATCGCCCTGAGCGCCTCCGGGCTTAACTCGCTGTCGGAGCGCCCCTTTGCCGAATAACAATATGAACAGGAAAAGTTGCATTTCTGGTTGGGAAGGATGGAGAGGGTGTCGCCCTGCCCGGGCTCTCTGTAATGATGCAGCACCCGTTCCCTGCCGAACGCGAACAGGCCTTCGAGCAACTGTTCCGCTCCGGGTACGGTCGCAGCAGGGAGCCCGCCGCTAATCACTTTCTGCAGCATCATCACTTCCCCGCGCTCAGCAGCAGCAACATATCCCGACAAAGGAGAGAACAACAGCATCCCTCCCCCGGCAATGGCCCGATCCTCCTCCCTGACCGGAATCGCATACACGCCTGCTTCGCTGAGTACTAAAAAGTCTGACATAGGAAGGTCAAAGATGAAAAGGATTTCGGAATTATCACAGTTTTTCAGACGTTTTTCAGGCATCCATTCTTCAAAACCGGCTGTTTGAACAGATTATTTGCGAAAAAAATTACCGTATCCGCTACACATGCAATTTCGTGGAGAACTTCAATGTAAAAATATCGCGGGACGCGGCGCCTCACATAACCGGTATATTCTCCATTTCCAGCCAGCATACGATGCCTGAACGCCACCGGATGAACAGACTGTCCCTTACATTTCCGGCCTGATAAATGAATTACAGTAAATCAATCCAATCGCCTATTTATCCGCTTCTTTAAGTTGCTTAAGCAACTGATCGCCCAGGCCGATGCGGTATCCTTCGGAGTGCCAGCTGATCTCTCCCCTGGTGTTGATCACGGCAACCACGGGCCACTGGGGAATTCCATCAATGGAACAAACCGTGCTGACCGCGGCAGCCACCTCCCCTCCGGCATCATGCCCGAACAGCGCAGCGCCCGGCAGATCGCGATAAACAGAAGGGGAAAATGCGCGTGTCATTTTATCAGAGGCTACCAGAAACAATACCCTGCCTCCCCACTGATCAAGGGCGGTTTTCACAGCCCTGATATCCTCCATCAGGTGTTTGGTCGGCTCCTTTGAGGGATCGATCAGGGCTACCACCATGCCCTTTGTACCTGTCAGGGAACCCAGTTTTATGACTTCGCCGTCCTCCAGTGTTCTGAAGGTTGCGCTCAGGTTGGCTTTGCCCAGAATCCCCGATTTTTCGGTGGCGGCTGCCAGTCTGATGTCAACCACCTGCGTCTCACCTTCCGTGACCCTGAAGTATGAAATACCAGCAACCACTTCTCCCCCGCTCTGCCGGTTGCCGGTTATCAGCCGGTAATAGCCGGTATCCACCGTCACGGTGGCCGGGAACTTCAGCAATGAAGCGTCATACTCATAATCCAGGGTTACAAAGCGGCCCCTGTCGTAACGGGCAATGGTGTAATGCACATAATAACGGGGCACAAAGTCTTTATCGGCCGAAAGATTGCGGAAGGTGACACTGCCGCGGGGGACAGAGCCCTTAACGGACTGTGCGGCAAAGAACACATCGAGCCATTCACCGGCCTTATAGTATTGCGGCCTCCGGGTGGCAGGCTCAAGGCGGGCAGGAATGCCGAAACTGCGGCTGATGGCCACAAACAGCAGGTTGCGCGAGTATTCATCCGCCCGGCCAAGTTGCAGCATTCCCTCAGGGCTCAGCGGCACACCATAATAGTTATTGATCGTATCCGGTAAAATGTTGGCTGCAATCCACTCCCTGATTTTCACGGGGTCTGCACGAAACTCCGCGGCCATAACAGCCGGAAAGACCTGTTGTATGTAACTGCGCCAGCCGGTTACAAACTCCTTGCCGATACGCGGAGAGAGGATGTAACGGCGATAATCATCGTCCGGAATCGCTTGTACAGGCTGATAGGTCTTGAGTGCTTCAAGATGGTCAGTCAGCGTGGAAGCCTGAATATCATGAAGGTCCTTTTCCGAAATATTACCCAGCAACGCCATGCCGGTTTCCCGGTCTTCCGGCTTCAATCCCCGGACAAAACTGCTGATTTCAGGCCAGTTGCCACGGCTGAGCGAAAGATATTTCCACAATTCAGCGGCATTCAGATTATGATCGGCGGCCAGTTGCGCTCCGGTCAGGGAATCAATAAAGGTCGCGATGTATATGGCCCGGATCGAATCTTCCTGAAGCAAACGGATGTTATTCTGCGCTGCAAGCAATGAATCTGACGGCGGGATAGCCTGTTTCGCCGGGGGATGGAGCGTATAAATTCCTTCCGGGAAGAATACGGAAGCATCCCCCAGCCTCACATGCACGGTATCCTGTTCATCGGCGCGCACCAGTGCGGAAGCGGATATTCCCTGATGGGAAATATGCAGCATCAGGTCGCCGTATCCTGTAGTGACGGCGCAAATGCCGTTTTCCGCCGTGTATTGCGTGGCGATGGGGTAAAACTCCGCATAATTATACAACCCGAACTCTACCCTGGCATCCCGGACAGGTGTACCCTCAGGACCGGTCACTTTTACCGGGAGACTTTTTACGCGGGTATAGTTTCTTAAAAGGTTAAGCCTGGCATAGCATTCCCGGGTCTCCACCACTTCTTCGCTGCCGTTGTATTTACCAAACACAAAGGTGTGGGTCATCATGGCGCGCTTTACGGGTTCGGCAAACCAGGCCAAATCGAGGGCCGGCTCCGGTTCACAGGCGCCCAGAAAATGCCAGTTTCCGTCAATCCACACCTCTACCCAGGCATGATTATCGTCGGTATGGGCCCAGCGCGGGGTATACACCTGGCGGGCAGGAATGCCTACAGAGCGCATGGCCGAAACCGTAAAGGTGGATTCCTCACCGCAACGCCCGAAAGCGGTGCGCACCGTAGTCAGCGGACCCGATGTCCGTTCATCGGTTGATTTGTAAATCACCTTTTCGTGACACCAGTGGTTTACCTCCAGGGCTGCTTCCGCCATCGGCATTCCGGCAATCCGGTCCTTCAGTTCCCTGAAAAAAACCTGACGCGCGGTATCGGTATACTCGTTATTGACCCGGTAGGGCAAGACAAAATGCAGAAAAACATCCTCAGGAACGGAAGCCCCCCAACTGAAAAACGAACGGGCTTCCAGGGCGGTCCTCACCTGCTTCAGGTAATAGACGCCGTCGTGCATGGCCAGGTCGCTCAATGGCATAAAGGCATACAGAAATTCCAGCCCCTCTTTCTCCTCCACACTCAGATCCTGTTCAAAAACGCTGAAAAGCACCGAATCGCGCCCCGCAGCCAGGGATTTCCGGGCCAGAAAATGCGAATGTACCGTCTCGCGGTAGGCCTTGTCCTGAATGAGATGGCTGCCCGAACCTGGGTCTTTGCAGGATACTACGCTTAAGATCAGAAGAATAGGTAAAATCAGCTGCTTCATGCCAATAAGTTTTAATGACGGTGAAAATTATAAATGTTTACCGAATGCGGGCCGGTTTTTCTGACAAAGATGCTTATTTCACAAGAAATAACATGACTGCCGGCTATTCCATTAATCAACCAGTGCCTCCGGGCACAAGATATTTCCCTTTGCAGCGTTATACTTTTTTCAGCGTTCCACCCAGGCATTCTGCGAGTAATGAGACTGATTTGCTCTACAATTACGGTATTGATAATCTGTGTTTTACCGGTAAAGGCCCAGATGACCTTTGCCGGAAGACTTTCATCCGCGGCAATCAGTCTTACCAAGCAGGAAGTATTGTATGACCCTTCTTATTATGTGCTGGATTACCCCGGAGGTGATGTGCCGGAAGGCAGGGGCGTATGCACCGATGTGGTTATCAGGGCTTACCGGAAACTTGGCATCGACCTTCAAAAGGAAGTGCATGAAGATATGATGGCCTTCTTCCATCAGTATCCCAAAAACTGGGGATTGTCAAAACCCGACAAAAATATTGATCACCGCAGGGTACCCAACCTGATGACATTTTTCAGCAGGCACGGAGAAATCAGACCAATCACCAACAAGGCAGAAGATTACCTGCCCGGGGACCTTGTTTGCTGGGACCTGGGGCAGGGCCTTACCCATATCGGAATCGTGGTTGATAAAAAATCGGCCGACGGTAAAAGATACCTGATCGTTCACAACATCGGCGGAGGACAGGTGCTGGCGGATTGCCTGTTCACTTACAAAATTATCGGTCACTATCTCTATGATTTCTCCTCCGGCAAATAATTGACCTTATAAACACTTATACTAACCTCAGCCGGATGCGGCGGAAGCAACAACCGGCAAGTAATGACAAAAATCTGCTCCACCGCTTAAATAATGCGCGGAATTTTGAGATTTCAATAAAGGTCCGCATCTTTGCATAAGCGAAGAGATCCTGAAACAGCGCGATAATTTTTATATAAGTATTATCCTGCCAATAAGATCTTTCCCATGCGGATGGTTTGTCATTCCGGATATCCGGTATAACCTCCTTAATACAACATCCTGATATTATATCAGACAATTGATTTATTTAACTTTTTGAAGAAATCAGGATAAAAGCAGATTACTTAATCTGTATTGATTTATTAACCTCAGGATCTTTATAAATGAGTCAATCTCCCTGAATCAAAAACCTTAACTTGATTTTGCTTCAACTTCCAGATCCCGGAACAGTTAAAGGCACTTGACAGATTATTTATTGATTATGAGATTTTTAACCACACTTACATAATTAATTCTGCATTTATATGAAAAAATTACTGATCGCATTCTTGCTACTATTTTTTGTGGTAACCACCGGGCTGTTTGCCCAGGTTGATCTGAACAGGGTGGTAAACCGCAGCATGAAAAAAGCTGAAAGGAACGTTGAAAACCGCGTGGAACGCCGGCTCGACAGAGGCGTTGATAAAGTGCTCGACAAAACCGAAGAAGGGATTGATGAAACTGTAAAAGGCGACGGAAAGGATAAGAAGAAAGAGGAAGCTCAATCTGACAGCAAGGACAAAGGAAACAAATCCGGTTCAAAGTCAGATAATAAGCAGGCGGCTGATAATACCGCTCCTGTAAAAGACGAAACTCCGGCTCCTCAGGAACCCGAAAAGCCCAAACCTGTGCTGGAATGGTCAAAGTATGATTTTGTACCCGGCACCGAAATTATTTTTGAAGACAATCAGGAAGGGGAGCAAAACGGTGAGTTCCCGAGCAAATGGGATTTAAAAACCGGAACTATTGAAAATGCTGTTTTTGACAACAGTAAAGTTATATTTTTCCGCGAAACCGGAAATTTTCCTAACGGGATTATTCCATTAATTGAGAATAGCAAAAACGATTATTTACCTGATGAATTTACAATTGAATTTGACGCCTATTTTCCGGCTAATAAATTCAATACAATTTATAAGATGGTATTCTATGATTCAAAAAATCAAAAAAGAAATAACCTGAGTGTTTTACAACTCTATATCAATAATGCAAAATATGGTGAGAATGAAAAAATGTACCCGGATGCAGCCAGAGGCAATATTGATAAATTCGCCAAATGGCGCCATATTGCTATTTCTTTTAACAAACGAGCACTTAAAGTTTATATGGACGATGCCCGCTTGCTAAACATTCCCAACATAACCGATAACCCGACAGGAATTACTTTCGGAGCCTATAACCACTCAGAAGGCGAATATTTCATCAAAAACATCCGCATAGCCAAAGGTGCAGTTCCCTTGTATGATAAAATACTGACCGATGGCAAATTCGTTACCACCGGCATCAAGTTCGATGTAAACAAAGCCAGCATCAAGGCCGAATCCATGGGAACCATCAATTATGTTTTAAAAATGATGCAGGATAATCCAACGCTTAAATTTTCGGTAGAAGGCCATACCGACAGCGACGGTGACGATGTGTCGAACCTGAAGCTTTCGGAAGCGCGGGCCAAAGCGGTCATGGATAAACTTATTGAACTCGGAATTGCCAGAGATCGCCTTGCTTCAAAAGGACACGGCGAAAGCAAACCTATGGCCGGCAACGATACTCCTGAAGGTAAAGCGCAAAATCGCAGGGTGGAATTTGTAAAGTATTAACTGTGGCTGAATTAACAGAATGAGAAGATGGTTCATCGCCCTGATGGCAGTGTCTATGATACTGCCCGGCATTGCATCGGCCAACCGTGGCAAGATCAGAATAATTGAACACTTGTCCACCGAAAAAGCCCCGTCCGATAAAATGCAATCGGAGGTGGCTGATAAATGGATCAGACACAATCAAATGATTGATCTGGTGGAAGCTGGTTATTTATCCCGGATTCAGGATCTGGCTTACAGGATTGGCAACAATCAGAATCTTGAAGTTGATCAGGATGCCGCCAATACTATGGAAAATTTTATTCTTTCGGCATCATTTAACTGTATACCTGATGAACTACCTGATGGGGTTGAAAATGAAGACAGTCCTGGTATAAAGGCATCTTATTACTTTGTTTTCCACTTTGAGCTCACCGATCCGCAGACCAATGAGATTGTCAGCATGTATAAGGTTGACGCGAAATTTACCTCTGCCAACCGCTTAAGTGCTCAGGAACAGGCCGAACTCGCCTTAAAGTTGCTTGATGATCCGGGCATACCCAACATTGATCAGATTGAAGCTGATATTACTGCAAATACCGATTACCACTCTGCAAGAATCCGCTATGCAGGAACAAGCGCAGCAAACGGTAAAAATACAGGAAAGGTAACGGTTTCCGGCATCAGGAATAATGTAATCGGGGAGGCAAAAAGCAATCCCATATCGGGATTTGAACTCAGATGCGAAAAAGGAAAGTTTAAAAAAACCAATACCCGTTTTGTACGTTTTGAAGGTAATGAGTACTTTCACGGAGGGCCCAATTCCATAAGTTTTGACTACGAAACCTACAATTGTGCTGATTTTGAAAATGATAAAACCGAGGAAAGGTTTACTTTGGTTCAGATAAGCCGTTTTGCCGGAAATATAGAGGAGAAATTAGTTCAGGAAGAAGTGATTGAATTTAATTGCGGGTCATACAATATTACAGCTCATTATTCAGCTCCCGGATTTGCCGATGCCAAAGTGGTGTGGAAAAATGTAAGTGTACTTATTCCCGATGATTTATCGAAAATACCGGTTTATCATGCCGAAGATTTCGAAAATGATGATGTTCCGGAAGTAATTGTTCCCTATGCCATTAATATTCCTGACTATGGCATGGAATATTACCTGAGTGAGTGTATGGATGAACTTGAAATTCCCGAAATTATTAGTCTCAGAGCCGGCCGGCCGGGCGCAGTACTGTGGATTGAAAAAGGGGAGGAAGCGCTGAATAAATGTTCGGTTGAAAAAACTCCTGAGAATCCTTTTGTACATCTGGTATTGCAGTTTGATCTCTATATTGGTGAAAATGAAGGCGATGGCGAACAAATTGCCGTGGGCACCGATTCGGAGTTTCCCGATGCCTATACATTTCCCTGGAAAAGTATAGATCCGGATATACTTGAAAAACTGCAAGCCGGGCAATTTGCCGAAAAGAAGCTCAGCAACCAGGCAGGAGCCACACTTACCATAACCTTTGATCCCAAATAGTTAGAGAAATTATACGTTTAACCCTTAAACCAAACACAATGAAAGCAAACGGAAAAACCGGAGTTGTACTTATGGCAGCAGCTGCCCTTTTCTTTACATCCTGCGGCGGAGGTGGCTCAAACATCAATCCCGACTCCAAAATGAGTGAAGTTGCCGGCGAAATGACTGGTATGAAAACCTATATGATTGAGTACAAGAGCACCCTAAACTCACCTGAGATCAAAAGCGTTACCAAAACCGTTCAGTGGGTTGATACCGAAAACGACCGTTACGCCTTCTTTTCGGAATCAGAAAGCGATTACATGGGAGAAAAACAGACCGATAACTCACTGATGATCATGAAAGATGGATACAGCTATATCATCAACCTCAAGGACAAAACCGGTTTTAAAAGCAAGGATGGCGATCTGGAAGATGATCCAACCGATGATGTTATGCCCGAGGATGATGTAACTTTCAGGCAGATGATTGAAGCCGACGGAGGGAAAATTATCGGAAATGAAAAATTCCTGGAAAGAGATTGTATAGTAGTAGAGATAAATCAGACCGATGACAACGAAGACCCCCTGCCTACCAAAATCTGGTACTACAAAGGCATCATGCTTAAAATGCAGAATTCCTTTACAACCATGGAAGCCGTCAGGTTTGAAGAAAACGCCGTCATTCCTGCCGAAAAGTTTGAAGTTCCTTCCGGAATTCAACTTATGGAGATGCCCGTAATGTCCTGATGAGATTTTTCATGAAAAGCATTTACAACCCTGCGGACCTGTCATTCCGCAGGGTTCTTCATTTTCCGTCAGGGTAAGATATTCACCGGGCATTCATACGGAGACGAATGCACTTCATCAAATCACTCCGCGATATTGCTACTGTGGCATTTAGTTTTGTAAATTAGCCTGAGAATTTGGGTAATGAAAAACTACAGGTCATATCCGGGATACCTGGCTATGCCGGTATTTCTGTTTTTGATGGTACCGTTGCTGGCCTTTTGGTTCAATCCTGAAATAATATCCGGTCAGGTATGGGTATTGCTGGTGTGGGTTACCGCGATGGCCGGAATTTCCATTCTCTTACAGAATTTTTTCTTCAAGGCGGGCCGGAAATCCGGGAAGCTATGGCTTATTATTCCGGCTGCCATGCTGCTGCTGGCCCTCGCCTGGTTTTTTACGCTCAGGGTCAGCAGTGAGATTGTCGGCCCTGCAAAAGCCTGGGATGCGAAATGGGTCAGCCTGATGATCGTATTGCTTTATTCCGGCGGAGGCTATTTTCTGAATTATCTGATCCGCGAAGGACAGCTTAGCGTCACGAAACTCGACAATCAGCTAAGCATGAAGGAGCTTGAACTTGATTTCATGAAAAACCAGCTTAATCCGCACTTTCTGTTCAACAGCCTGAATAACATCGCTGCTACCATCATGGTTAACAAGGAGATGGCGCTCGATTATACATTTAAACTTTCAGAACTTCTCCGTTATCAGGTAGGGATTTCCGGTCGCGAGACTGTTCCTGTTGATGAAGAGATCGCTTTTATCCGTAACTTTCTGGATATTGAAAAGCTTCGGTTGGGTGGCAGATGCGAAATAAACTTCACGGCCGATTCAGGTGATCCTATGGTACTGATACCGCCACTGCTGCTTCACCCGCTGATAGAGCATGCGCTGCGTAAAAGTCTGGGACTTAACGGTAAATCTGTCATCAATATCCGGTTGACCTCCAGCCGCGAAGTCGTTAAATTAGAAATAACCAATTCGCTGCCTGAAAATCCGGCCTATAAAAATCTGGCAGGTACCGGTGTTGAAATGCTGAAAAAACGCCTGAATCTTCTTTTTCCCGAAAAGTACACCCTGCATACTGAGAAAAAAACAAACGAATATGAGCTGGTCCTCGAAGTCCGGCTCGGTAAAAATCACTCAGCATAACCCTTGAGGCATGGAAAACATAAATGAAAAACTTAGCTGTCTGGTGGTAGACGATGAGCAACCTGCGCAGTGGGTGCTCACTTCTTACATCAGTGAAACCAGTAATCTTGAATTAAAGGCCTGTGCATTTGATGCGATGGAAGCGCTTGAAGTCATGAAAAATCATTCCATCGATCTGTTGTTTCTCGACATCAACCTTCCCGGGCTGAATGGGCTTGAGATGCTTGACACCCTGGAATTTCAGCCCATGGTGATTTTCACCACCGCCTATGCTGCCTATGCAGCCGATAGTTTTGAATATAATGTTGTCGATTACCTTGTAAAACCGGTTACCCGCCAGCATTTCGACCGGGCAGTAATGAGGGCATTTGAAAAAGCCAGGCTCCGCGAAGTCACTGCAAATACGGACACACGTTACCCAACGACATCCCTTGAACTTAACCTGGGTGGCTCAACTGAAACTGTTGAAACAGAAAACATTGTCTATCTTCAGAGCTACGGGAACTATGTCAAGGTTTTTCTGGAAAACCGCATGATCCTTGCCACCTCCACCACCCATCAGTTGTTGAGTCAACTGCCGCAGAAATCATTTCTCAGGATTCATAAATCCTTCATAGTAAACCGGAAATATATCAAAGCATACTCCAACAACTCAGTGGTGGCCGGAAAAGAAAAACTGCCCATAGGAATATCTTACCGGCAATCCGTTGTCACGGCACTGAACCAATAAAAAGAAAACGAAGCTTAATCCGTTCAGGAGATGTATTTGCCGATCAGCTCGAAGAGTTCTTTTTGCTGGAAAGGCTTGTACAAATAATCACTCACCCCGGCATCCTTCATCTGCTCGGTGGCTTCCGGTGATACATTACCGGTAATCATCACCAGCGGAGTTGCCGATTTTTCCGGATCAGGCAATGTTCTTATCCTCCTTGCAAGTTCAAGTCCATCCATGCGGGGCATATACATGTCACTCAGTACGATATCGTATCTGTCGGATACAATTTTATCTAAAGCATCTTCACCGTTGTCCGTAAAATCCGTTTTCGCACCGGTCCGTTTAAAGATAGTTTTTAAAAGCAGCACGTTGAAATAGTCATCATCAGCTATCAGTATTCGTGTTTCAGGCATTTGTATAACGGTACCAAAATCAAATACCCTTGCCGGTAATGATCCGGCCTCTCCGGGTTCGTATGGGATCCGGACAATAAAGACTGAGCCTTGCCCCATCTCACTTTTTACTTCTATCCGTCCTCCCATTTCTTCAACCAGTTTTTTCGTTACCGGCAAACCCAGCCCTGTTCCGATCACCCACCGGGAAGAATTCTCCGTATTGAACCTGGCATATTCGTCAAAAACAGTGGCAAGTTGCCCGGATGTCATGCCAATTCCGGTATCCCTGACGCTGATTTCAAGTATCGTTTTTTCGTTGCCGGGAATCAGTGAAGCTTCCAGCGTGATTGTCCCTTTAACGGTATACTTAACAGCGTTACTTATCAGGTTATTGAGCACCTGACGCAACCGGATTTCATCCCCCATCAGCACTTTTCCATGCTTTATTGAAGATACTTTTATCCTGAGTTTCTTTTCCCGGATCATACTTTCGAATGATCGGACGCATTGACGGATTGTTTCGTCAGGCCGGAAAGGATTGTTGAGGAAGGTCATCTTCCCTGCCTCAAGTTTGGAGAGGTCAAGAATGTCGTTTACCGTTGTGAGTAATATCTCCGATGAAGAAAGTATCCCCGCAAGGTACTCCGTTTGTTCGCTGTTCAGGCCGGATTGTTCCAGTTGCTCGGTAAATCCTATCACTGAAGATAATGGCGTTCTGAATTCATGGCTCATATAGGCCAGAAACCTTCTTTTCTCTTCGGCTTCTTCGATTGCTTTCTGCTTTGAGGCAATGAGCTGTAGCTGGTAACGATGGTTTTCGCGAAGCATCCATGCCAATGCAAGGGCGAGCAAAAAAGCCCCGAATACCGATACAATCATTGAGCTATGAAGGATTCCCGCCGAACGGGTAATTGTTCTGGCGGACTGATCACGGAAAACATTTTCATTTACCACCGCCGTTTCCTTCAGGGCAAACAGTATTTCCCGGATTTCAGCCATCAGGGCATTGTTCAGTTTCACCATCCTCAGTTCACTTTGCCTTAATTCATTGCGGCGCTGCAGTTGTCTGCGCATCTGAGTCTGGTAATATGAATTTGACCTGCTGATGATGTCATCGGCAAAACGGTGAAGCGAAAATGTGGTATCTGAATCTTCTGCCTCATCAGGTTGCGGGGGCGGAGTCTCCCCCTGCTTAACCACAACCCTGGCGTTGATGGTCTGTTGCTCCTCCTCCCCTACAAGAAATGTCTTTATTTTCCCAAACAGTCCCTTTTTCCTCCATCCCTTAGTCTGGCTGAAATCTATGGTATCAATATCCAGCCCTCCGGCCCGGGCAGTGAACTTTCTAATTGTCAGTGGTTCGTCAGGGTTTGTAAAGGGAACAGACTCCATGGCTGCCGTGATGATCATCAGCGAATCAGCCAGGCGTTTCAGCCTGATGTATGATCCGGCTTCCCGGTCACGTTCATCAATAATCTTTCTGGCTTCGGTCTTACCGGCTTCAGGATTAAAAGGGGCAATCATTGATTGCAGGGTGTCAAGGTGACTGATCAGCAGGGCAACCTGATTGCGGTAATTGTCAAAATGAACTTTATCATATCCAAGCGTGTATTCCTTGAATTCATTTTCGGCCATAAACAAGGCGGCAAGCGTATTCTCAACCTGTGTTACCGGTTGCCGGCTATCTTTGAGAATCGCCAGGGCGGTTGATATTTCATCTTTTTGCTTCTCCCTGATTAATAAGGCAATTACGGCCACAGCCACCATCATTACCAACAGAGATACAGCCAAAAACGGCATCACCCTTTCTCTCCTTAATAGTCTCATAATGAAAGATGAAATCTGTTCAAAACAAAGTTATTTATTCTTTTGAACCATGACAAGTTTAATTTGACAAAATGTCGAATTTCAGTGATAACTTCTGTACAGGTTATTTCATTGAAACCGGATGAAACCCTGCCTTAAGCAATAAACTGTCCGGCTTGATTTTTCATAATTACTATTTCAGGAAGTCAGGATGTAAAATCCCCATTCAAGAAATGCAGCAAATGAATAAATGATAAAATTTATACACATTCCAAACAGAAGCAACCAAAATATTTAATAATTTTATCATCCTTTTATGCTCATCATACCTTCCCGAAGCTCCTGATATGGCAAAACCTCCGCACAATAACACAGATTACAGCAAAAAGGAAGGAGACCTTTTGCCATCTGAACTTCCGCAAAACATCATCCCTGCTGCAAAAGAATTACTGGATATTGTACGACTTGATTTGACGTGGGATTTTATGGAGGTGATTCCTGCCCCTGTTTTCGTAAAGGACCTTGAACACAGGTTCATTGCCTGTAACAGGCAGTTTCTTGAAATTTTAAGCTGCACGGAATATGGCAGTGTGTTGGGGAAAACCACCGGTGAGCTCATCGGGAAAAATAATGCCGAAGATCATTTTGCATCCGACAGACAAGTTATTCTTTCCGGCAATGGAGTAACTTATGAATCTTCATTCCCTGGTGATAAAGAAAAAGTCAGGATTGCGCTGATCACCAAAACGCCGCTGAAATCAAAGGACGGCAGCATCAGCGCCATCGTGGGGATCATCACTGACATCAGCAGACTCAAAGCCCTGCAGGTTCAGCAGGAGATTCACAACAACCAGCTCGAAACCCTGGTAGCCAGAAGAACCAAAGAGCTTGAACAGAAAAACACCCGTTTACTTAACGAGATTGCTGAAAAAGTAAGTATTCAGCAGGAAATGCTCCGCTTTGAAAACAGGCTTGAGGTGGCGCTGAAAGCCCTGAAAGCAGGAGCCTGGGAATTTGAGCCCCGCTCCGGCAAACTTGAATGGAGCAGTAAATGTTATGAGATCTTCGACATTGAACCGGGCTCTGTCAGCCTGGAAAAATGGATGGAAAAAGTTCACCCTGAGGATATTGGCCGGGTGAAAACCCAATGGTCGAGAATCTCCGCCCGCATGGGCTGGTTCGAACTTGATTTCAGAATAATGGCCTACGGGAAACCCCACTGGATAAGAAAATCAGGTTATTTCCTGCCCGGATCGCATGAAAACGGGGAAAGAATCACCGGGGTGATGGCGGATATCTCGGAAGAAAAGTATTTCAACGACCGGCTGCTCGACAGTCAACGCTTTTTCAAAGCCATTGTCGAAGACCAGACCGAGCTTATCTGCAGGATCCGGCCTGACGGTTCTTTTACTTTTGTAAACCAGGCCTTTGCCCGGTTTTTCGGGAAACCGGCCCCGACCCTGCTCACCCTTACCCTCAGGGAAATCATCATTCCGAAGGATTATGCAAAAATCCGCAGGCTGCTTAACCTGGTAAAGCCGGTAAGTACCGTGGTTAATTTCGACCACCATCTCGAAAAACCAGGCTCGGGCCCTGCCATGATGCAGTGGACCATCAGGGCAATATATACCGAAGGCGATATCCTTTCGGAATACCAGTTTGTTGGCAGGGATGTCACCGAAGTGGAATCCTCGCGCGAGGCACTCCGCAGGAGCGAAGAGATGTTCCGGCTGATCGCGGAGAATTCTAATGACATCATTTCTATCCACCCGCACGACGGGACGGTGGAATACGTTTCGCCTTCAGTGAAAAATATCCTGGGCTATACGGCCGAAGAAATCACCGGCTCAAAGGCCGATAATCTGATTTACGAAAAGGACCTGCCCGGCATTGCCACGCTTGGCAAACGCCTCAAAAAATGCCCCAACCCTGTATTGGCTGCTTTTCGCATTAAAGATCATGAAGGAAAGCTGATCTGGTTCGAAAGCATGATACAGCCACAGTATGACAGCCATGGTGAAGCAACCGGAAAAATAATCGCGGTAACGCGCGATATCAGCGCGAGAAAACAGGCCGAAGCACAGCAGAAACTGGTTGAAAAGCAACTGAAGGAAGCCAACTTTACCAAGGACAAATTTTTCTCCATTATTGCCCACGACCTGCGCAGCCCCTTCACGTCCATTCTCGGATTTTCGAGGTTGCTGAACGAGGAATACGATGACTTCAGCGATGAGGACCGCAAGACCATGGTGCAACAGATCCTGATTTCTACCGAACACACTTTTCAGTTGCTCGACAACTTGCTGGCATGGGCCAAAACGCAAATGGGCCATACCTGCGTGTACCCTGAAATTTTCAGGCTTGAAGGGCTGATCAACGAGACCGTTCAGCTTGCATCCGCCCAGGCGGAAAGTAAAAACATCAGCATCAAACAGTTAAGCAATCATCAATTTGAGGTGAAGGCTGATGTTAATATGACCAAAACGGTTATGCGCAACCTGCTCTCCAATGCGATCAAATACTCTTATGAGGGCGCGCAGATCGGGGTTGACAGCAAACGCGAGGGGGATATGGTCAGAATCACGGTTACTGACCATGGCACCGGTATTCATGCCGATACCCTGAGAATACTGTTCAGCCTTGATGAAAAAGTAATTTCGGCCAAAGGCACGGCCAACGAAAAGGGGACCGGCCTGGGGCTGATCCTGGTCAGGGAGTTTGTTGAAAGGAACGGAGGCACCATTTCGGTTGAAAGTGAATATGGCAAAGGGAGCAGGTTTAGCTTTACGCTCCCCTTGAATCCCGGTAAATACCCGCCTGCAGAACATGACCCTTCCTGACGGTAGCTGCGTTTGCCAAAATATCAGCGGCAGCCGTTATGCCATTCAGTAAAATACTGTTAATTTAGCGGCGTTTAAGATATTAACCCACCAAATTCAAAACCATGATGTTGCGCAAAGTAATGACCGTTGTAGCGGTTACCGGCATGCTGGCAATGCTTGCCGGCTGCGGAAAGAGCACTAAAACTGAAGAAGCAATGGAAAATTCACATCCGGGTATTATCCCGGCCGCAGAAGCGTTCACCCCGGACCAGGCAACCGATGTTGCCCAACGCCTCTCCATCTTTGCCCCGGTAACACTCACCGCTGATATCAGCCACCTTTCGGAGAAAGAAAAACAAATGCTTCCCCTGCTTTTTGACGCAGCAGCCATTATGGATGAAATTTTCTGGCAACAGGCCATCGGGAATAAAGAAAATTTCCTTTCCCGCATCAGCGACGAGTCTGCCCGGAAATTTGCCGGAATCAACTACGGCCCCTGGGACAGGATGAACGGCAACAAATCATTTATTGCTGAAATCGGGGAAAAACCTTTGGGCGCCAATTTCTACCCGGCAGATATGACCAAAGAGGAGTTCGACACGCTTCAGAACCCTGACAAATCAAGCCTGTACACCCTGATCCGCCGCAACGATGACGGTACACTGCGCGTGGTATGGTACCATCAGGCTTATGCCTCCAAAATAAAAAAAGCGGCTGACCTCCTGAAGCAGGCAGCATCGCTGGCTGAAGACGCCGGACTGAAAAAATACCTTGAACTGCGTGCCGAAGCCCTGCTGACCGACAAATACCAGGAAAGCGACTTTGCCTGGATGGATATGAAAACCGCAAATATTGATTTTGTCGTTGGCCCGATCGAGAATTATGAAGACGCCCTTTTCGGCACCAAAGCGGCGCAGGAAGCCTTTATCCTGATTAAGGACGTGGAGTGGAGTGAACGTCTGGCGCATTTTGCTTCATTGCTGCCTGAACTTCAGAAAGGACTTCCCGTTGACCAGAAGTACAAAAATGAGGTGCCGGGTTCAGATGCGGACCTCAATGCATATGATGTGGTTTACTATGCCGGCGACTGCAATGCAGGCAGCAAAACCATCGCCATTAACCTGCCCAACGATGAAGAGGTTCAACTGAAAAAAGGATCGCGCAAACTACAGTTGAAAAACGCCATGAAAGCAAAATTTACCGGGATACTGGAGCCTATCAGTCAGATCCTGATTCATGAATCACAGCGTGGATATATTGAATTTGACGCATTCTTTGCCAATACCATGTTTCATGAAGTGGCCCATGGCATGGGCATCAAAAATACCATCAACGGCAAAGGATCGGTTCGTGAAGCCCTGAAAGAGCAGTATTCTGCCATTGAGGAAGCCAAAGCCGATATCCTTGGCCTTTACCTGGTAACCAAACTTTTCGAAATGGGCGAATTGAAGGAAGGGGAAGTCATGGACAACTATGTAACCTTTATGGCCGGGATCTTCCGTTCAGTCCGTTTCGGTGCAGCCAGCGCCCATGGAAAAGCTAATATGCTCACTTTTAACTATTTCAGCGAAAACGGCGCGTTCACACATCAGGAAGACGGAACCTACATGGTGAATTTTGATAAAATGAAACTTGCCGTAGAAAGCCTTGGGGGTATGATTTTAACCCTGCAGGGTGATGGAGCCTATGATCAGGTAAAAGACCTGATCCTGACCAAATCAGTGATCCCCGACCAGCTGCAGCAAGACCTCGACAAACTGAAAACTGCCGGAATCCCGGTGGATATTGTATTTGAGCAGGGTAAAAGCAACCTGGGCCTTTAATCAGAAAACCGTTCGTTTCTGAACACAGGTTTCTCAAAACCGAACATGCCTGAATACTGTCTACCGGACAGATTCAGGCATGTATTTGATTCTCTGCTAAATATATAACTGGCATGATTTTGGGCAGAGGCAACTGTTATGCTGTTGAAGTACGAAGAGGCCCCAAAGAAATGAATTCACTGAATCATAATTATAAAACCTTGTCCATGAGAAAACTTCTCTTTACACTGATGATGCTGGTATCCCTGAGTTTGGGGATGCGCGCGGGAAATCCGCCTGACGAAGGCATGTGGCTGCCGATGTTTGTTGAAAGACTCAACTACACCGACATGCAGAAAATGGGGCTGAAGCTATCGCCTCAGGAAATTTACGACATCAACAACGCCAGCCTGAAAGATGCCATTGTAAGTCTTGGCGGAGGCTTTTGCACTGCCGAAGTGGTATCCCCGAAAGGGTTGCTCTTTACCAACCACCATTGCGCTTACGATGCCATTCAGAAGCACAGCTCCATTGAACACGATTACCTTACCGATGGATTCTGGGCCCGCAGCCTGGAGGAGGAATTGCCCAATGAAGGCCTTACCGCCTCATTCCTGGTGAAGATGGATGATGTGACCAAATTCGTACTCGAGAAGGTAAAACCTGAAATGAGCGAAAGCGAACGCAGCGCTACCATCTCTAAGGTCATTGAAATTCTTAAAGAGGAGGCCTCCGAAAATGGTCAGTATGAAGTTGCTGTTAGAAGTTTCTATAACGGGAACGAATATTATCGTTTTGTTTATGAGGTATATAAAGATGTCCGTCTGGTAGGAGCGCCCCCGTCAGCCATAGGCAAATTCGGCGGTGATACCGACAACTGGATGTGGCCCCGCCACACCGGTGATTTCAGTATTCTCAGAATTTATTCGGGACCCGACGGTAAACCGGCTGAATACTCAAAAGAAAACATTCCCCTCAAACCCAAACACTTTTTGAAGATATCGGTTGACGGCGTTGAACGCGAAGATTTCGCCATGATCTGGGGCTACCCCGGCTCAACGGACCGTTACCGGACTTCTCACGGTATTCAGGCTACCCTGAATGACATCAACCCGGCCATCATCAAGGTCGGAGGCCGTATTCTGGAGATTATGAAAGCCGATATGGACAAAAGCGATGAGGTCAGGATTAAATATGCCTCAAACTATGCAGGTCTGGCAAACTTCTGGAAAAACAAAATCGGGGAAAGCCGCGGTTTGAAACGCCTGGATGTTTACGAAAAGAAAAAAGCCATTGAAGATCATTTCAGCAATTGGGTAAATGCCGATGAAAGCCGCAGGGAAGTATACGGCAATGTGCTGCAGGATCTTACCGACGCTTACGCCCAGTATGCCGAAATGAACTACAACAAGCGTCTCTGGAATTTCCAGTTGTCGCTGTTCGGCTCACAGATGATGCAGTTCCCTCTGCAAACACAGGGAATCATCAACATCCTGAAAAGCGGCCAGAAAGGTGAAGAGCTGAAAGCTTCCCTGGCGCCGTTTTATGCCATGGGCGAAGAGCAGTTCAAAAACTATCATGCGCCTACTGAAGAAAAAATATTTGCGGCCATCCTCGAAATGTACCGGCAGGATATCCCCGCGGATGAACTTCCTGATATTTACAACCTGATCGACAAAAAGTACAAAGGCGATGTCAACCTCTTTGCCCGCAAGGTATTTGAAACCTCTGTGCTTACCACCCCTGAAAAATACAACGCATTTCTTGGTAAACCCTCCATTAAGGTTTTTGAAAAAGACCTGGCCTACAAAACCACCAATTCATTCTACAATGCATTTATGACACAAAACATGAATGCAGGCCCGGTAAATGAGAAGTTGAGAAAAGCCCAGCGTCTTTTCGTGGACGGACTCCGTAAAGCTAATCCCGATAAGGTATATTATCCGGATGCCAACTCCACCATGCGGGTAACCTACGGCAAAGTACTCGATTATTACCCGGCCGACGCCGTTCATTACGACTACGTTACTTACATGGAAGGCATACTTGAAAAAGAAGATCCTACCAATGAGGAATTTATTGTCCCTGCTAAACTGAAGGAACTCCTTGAGAAGAAGGACTTCGGCAAGTGGGCGGACAAAGACGGCAAGCTGGTGGTAAACTTTTTAAGTCACAACGATATTACCGGGGGCAACTCGGGTAGCCCTGTGCTTAATGGCAACGGGGACCTGATTGGTATCGCCTTCGATGGCAACTGGGAGGCCATGAGCGGCGACATCGCCTTTGAACCGGAACTGCAGCGTACCATCAATGTTGACATCCGCTATGTCATGTTTATCATCGATAAATATGCCGAAGCGCATAACCTGCTCGATGAAATGGTATTTGTCAAAACCAGGTATTAAGCCTGTCAATAACAGTATTTTTATCTATTGCGAAAAAATCCGGAGTGGTTGCGCCACTCCGGATTTTCGTTTATTTTAGACCGGCAAAAAAAAGCAGGAAATACATCACTTTCTATAGAACAAAGATCCCCTGTTAACGTTTAATATCCCTTCCAGACCCTCCAGACCCTCCTGATGAAACAGAAATTCCTAATCCTGTTTGCCTGTCTCATATTATTGGCAGTTTCAGCATCCGGACAACAGAAAATTACAGACAGCCTTGAAAGGGCGATCAGAACCGGAGCTGTAAAGGATACAAACCGGATCAATGCCCTGAACCGCCTGGCCATCACATACTGGTACAACGACAGTGAACGCGCGCTCAACCTCAGCCGTGAAGCCGTGAGGCTCTCCACCGAAATTGGCTTTGACCGCGGGTTGGCAGTTGCCTGCAATATTCTGGGTGTAGCATTCGACATTATTTCCGAGTTCGACAGCGCGTTGTATTACTATGAAAAAGCCGCGCATTTAAGCCGTAAAACCGGCTATAACGTGATTCTTGCCAGTGCCCTGAACAATATGGGGATGGTCTGTCAGAGCAGGGGGGATTATAAAAAAGCCATCTCGGTCTACCTGGATGCGCTGCGGATTTTTGAAAAACTGAAGGACCTGAAAGGCATCGGAAATGCATACAATAACATAGGACTGGTATATTTCGACCTTCAGCAATACCGGCAGGCTCTTGACTACCATAATAAAGCGTTATCTATCCGCGAAAAAACAGGCGATAAATACGGAATCGGCGCTTCACTGACCAATCTGGGTTTAGCCTGGTCAAATCTTAAGGATGATGACAAGGCATTGAACTATTATGAGCGTTCTCTGAAAATCAAAGAGGAAATCGGTGACAAATACGGCCTTGCAATTCTGTTGAACAATATGGCCATCATTTATCAGGATAAAAATAAGCTGGATGATGCGCTGATCATGTATGCCAAATCGGAGAACTATCACAGGCAGATCGGGGATTTGCACGGCCTGATCTATACATTTATCAACACTGCAACGGTGCTGAACAGACTGGGAAAATTCGACCGTTCAGCGACAGTTCTTGATTCAGCAATGTATTATGCCAGGGAAGTAAAATCGCTTTCGCGGATGGCCAAAGTGCTGGAAGCTTATTCGTATTACTACGGTAAAACCGGGAATTACCAAAAGGCCTGGAGGACAATGCTTAGCCTCGATTCGATCAAAGACAGCCTTTACTCGGGGGATATGAGGAAGGATATTGCCGAACTAAAAACCAGGTATGAAATTGAAAAAAATGAGCATGAAATTGCTTTCCTGAATCAACAGAACGAAATGAAGAACCTTCAATTGCAAACCGCGCGCATCAGGCAAAGGAACAGCCTGTTGATTGCGGGATTTATTCTGCTGGTTGTGCTCTCAGGGATGGCTTTCTGGTTGGTAAAAAGCAGGTATAAAACCAAAATGCGGCTCGAACATGAAAAGCGGCTCATACAGAAAGAAGCCTTTTCTGCAATCGTAAATGCAGAGGAGAACGAACGAAAACGCATTGCCATGGAGTTGCATGACGGACTTGGTCAACTGCTTTCTGCGGCAAAATTAAATATATCGGTGCTTGAAGATACAAATTCGGAGGAAGACCGGTTGGCGGTTGATAATGCCGAAAACCTTATCGATCAGGCGATCGCTGACCTCAGGAATATCTCGCACAACCTGATGCCATCGGCCCTGATCCGGCTTGGCCTGATTCCTGCCATCCATGATATGGCCGATAAAATCAACTCAGGCAGGAAGGTAGTTGTGAAGATTACCTCAGAAGGTTTTGAAAGCCGGCTGCCCGGTAATCTTGAAATAGCCATTTACCGTGTTATTCAGGAATCGGTTAATAATATTCTGAAGCATGCCGGAGCCGGAAATATATTTATCAACCTCAGATACGGGGGAGAAAGCCTTGATCTCAGTATTGAAGATGACGGCAAAGGGATGCCGGAACCTTCCACCTCAAATTCCGGGAAAGGTATAGGTTGGGACGACATACGCAGCAGGGTCTCCCTGTTCAACGGCCGGATGAACCTGTACTCTGAACCGGGTAAAGGTACCCGCCTGAATATAAACTTTACAAAATCAGCATTATGAACGGGGAAGAAAACAAAATATATAACGTGCTGATCGCCGACGACCACCAGATGTTTGTGGATGGACTGAAAGCATTGCTCAGAAAAGAAAAAAACATTCAGATTGCGGGAGAAGTAAGTAACGGTGCAGACGCCCTGCAAGCCATCATCAAAAAACAGCCTGACCTGCTGATCACGGACATCAGCATGCCCGGCCTGTCGGGGGTCGAACTGACCCGTGAAGTGAAAAGCCGGTATCCCGAGGTAAAAATCCTTGTGCTTTCGATGTACAATGACCGTGAAATTGTCAGCGAGATCCTGATGTCGGAAGCCGAAGGGTATATTCTCAAAAATACAGGCCGGCAGGAGCTCAGCAATGCCATCAGCCGGATACTGGGCAACAGCACTTATTACAGTAACGAGGTGCTGAACATTATGATGACAAGGATTAAGAGACAGAAAAAAGCTGAGAAAAATACTTCCCTGCTTACCGCCAGGGAAACCGAGATTATAAAACTGATCATGGAAGAGTATTCCAGTGAAGAGATTGCAGAAAAATTATTTATCAGTAAAAGGACCGTCGATACACACCGTAAAAACATCATTCAGAAAACCAATACCCGTACCCTGGTTGGTCTGTTGAAATTTGCTATCGAAAACAACCTCGCAGAGATCAATCAGTAGAGATGCTTAGACCGAATACCTAAAAATCTGTATATTCTACTGTATTTGCGATGGTTAGCTTTGTACCAAAACCCCGCTTCCATGAACAAATACATATATAACGTGCAGATTACCCCGCGCGAAAAGGAAATACTGCGGCTCGTTGCCCTGGATCACAGTTCAACAGAGATCTCTGAATTGCTTGGCATCAGCATCCGCACCGTTGAAACCCACCGGAAAAATATTATCAGGAAAATCAGCAATAACTCCCTGTCCGCATTAACCAGACATGCGATTAAACTCGGATTGCTCGATGAATATACCTATGTTCCTTCTCCTGCCGGCAGGAAGGTCGTAAAGTTGCCCGAAGAAACCGTAAAAAGCGGCTGCAGACCTGAAATACCGAGTAATACTTACTAAAAATACCGTCTGATCGGCATTTGCAAGTCAACCTATCTGCAATAATTTTGTTAATCACCCAGTAATTACTCATTCATTCAATAACCAAAACTAATCTAAACATGTTGAAATCAAGATTTCTTCTGCTGATTGCCAGCTTTACCCTATTGGCCATGCTGAATGTTTCATGCGATAAAAATGAAGATGAAACGCCTCAGGACAACAACCAGACACCTGCCGACAACCTGAATTTCAGTGACTCTTACGGAGTTATGGCCGCTATAAAAACCATCAGTTTTCAGTCGGCCGGGGGATTTACCATCCCGGTTGAGGTGAATACTGCTGTAGCAGTGTTTGTCCCCACCCCGGGAGCAACCACGTTTGCACCCGCCGGTACTGTCAGCATCAATAGCAGCAGTCTGAAAAAATTCGAGAACAACTCCTATGTTTACGACAACCTGCTGAATCCTTTGTCATTCAATTCTGTTCAGTGGAGTGTGAGCGGCGAAGGAGAAGTTCCGGCATTTGAGAAAACAGTCAACAGGGGGTTTCCCAATTTCACCGCTTTTGCATCAATTCCTGAAACCTTCAGCCTTGCTGCCGGACTAAGTGTCCCGCTGGGCTCTTCGGTTTCCAATGCCGATTCGGTAGTGGTGGTTGTATCAGGCGGCCAGAATGCAGCCGTGAAAACCGTGGCTGCTGCTTCAGCAAACGCCGTATTCACGGCCGGTGAGCTGTCGAACCTTGGCGCAGGCGCCTCCGGAATGATTTCGGTGACTCCCTACAATTACACCGTCGAAACCATTTCAGGACGTAAATACTACTTTGTAAATCAGTCGAATTACACCAAAATGAATGTAAATGTAACGCAGTAACAACAGGTGGAGCTTAAAACGGCTCCCACTTCCGTTACTATTAAAAGCGCCTTTCCCCGGGCGCTTTTTATTTATCAGTTCATTGCGTATATTTGAATATCTGAAATGCACAACTGATGCGGAAATCCCTGAACATTACAGTACTTGCAGCGATGCTGACGCAAACAGCGCTTGCGCAACATGATACAATATTAATCCAGCCCGTTCCCTGCCCCGAAGGGGAATGGGAGCTTGCGTTTTCGGATGAGTTTGAAGGTGACCGGCTGAATACCGCCGACTGGATTACCTGGTATCCCTACACCGATGACGGAAGTGACCAGTGCGCCTTCTGCCGCACCCATGGCAACGAGGGACAGGTGTTTCTGGATGAAAATGTGGTGGTCTCCGGTGGCTTGCTGAAAATCATCGCAAAAAAAGAAAAAGCCGTGTGGATGGGCGAGGAACGCGAACATACATCCGGAATGATTCACTCCAGGAGAGCCTTCGGCCATGGGAAATATGAATTCCGGTGCCGCCTGCCCGAAGGCAACGGATACTGGCCGGCTTTATGGACCTTCGGACAGATTTCGGCCGAAATTGACCTGATGGAAGCCGGAATGCAACGTCCCAAAAGATTTCACACCTCTGTGCATAACTGGAAGATAAAAAAAATGGCCCATAAACGGCACCGGCTAAAAACCAGCCTTTCCGACGATTTTCATGTCTTCACTATGGAATGGGAACCAAACATCATCCGTTTTTACATCGACGGCAGCGAAGTCTGGCAACTCCATCGCTTTACCAACCGGAGGGGAAAAAACCTCCGGAAATGTCCGGTCCGCCCGGGCAGGTATCGCACTCAACCCGTTTTCCCGCCGGAAAATGAAAAACTTTACATCATTGCCGGCTTGGGCATAGGCACTGAAAAAACCCCTTTTACAAAATTACCGGGGCCTGAAACTGTTTTCCCCAACCAGATGGAAATTGATTATTTCAGGTATTATGTCAGGAGGAATCATCACTGATCCGATAAGCCTTGTAATCATCCTGAAAATATTTGCAAAGCTCTGACCGAAAAAACCAGCATACTCAAATATTTAAAACCATCGCTGAAAAGACTGATTACATATAAACTTCTTCTCCTTATCTTTACCTTGAAATAAAAATGCGCCCATTGCAACGCCCTGAATTCCATGCGTTCCTCATCCGGTGCCGGCTATGTGCAATAGTCATTTCCTTTCTTTTTATTCACAGCAATATTTTCGCCCAGAAACACACTGAAACCCTGTTTATTGATTCATACACTTCAGAAAGCGGCCTGAGGCAAAGCATGGTGAGTCAGATACTTCAGGATAGCAGGGGCCTGCTCTGGATGGTTACGGGCGATGGGCTGCACTGTTTCGATGGCCGGGAGTTCAGGGTATTCAGAATACCGTATAACGGTATTTACAGCAATGCGGACAATATGATGCGGAAGATCATTGAAACGGAGCCGGGTATTTTCGTGATTTCAACAGCATCATCCTTTCTGAGATTTGACGTTTTTGCAGGAAAATTTGACCTGATAAGCAGGAAACCCTCGGTCTACCATCATCTGCTCGATGTGCTCATTGGCAACAAACCACTTGTCTGGGTTTATAATAAAGGACTGAGCGTGGCCGGCGACAGCCTGCAGTCACTGATCCTGAATCCGGTTGGGAGAACAATTCCGGAGGATTTCGTCCCGGTTCAGGCATTGCCCTGGGGCAGGGATTCCTTCATAGTGATGGGAAACCATGGAATTCTGATCGCCGGAACATCGGGAAACGCATCACTTTACACCTGCAATTATAAATGGATTGATGCCGAAGGATGCACGGCAATGGCAACCGACAGAACGGGAAATATATACATTGCAAAAGGAACCAGCCTTTGCCTTCTCCGGGAAGATTCTGCCCTGGTGAGCATTGCCGACCTGGGAATGCGCATCAACCAGGACCTGAAGATTGACCACCAGGGCCGTTTCTGGTTCTCCGACATTGCGACAAAGCAGCATTACCGGCTTAGCGGCAATAAGCTTGCAGCCGTTGAATTTGTTGAAATAGCAGGCAAATATTACGATACCATCAAACCAAGTGTGAAGCATATCTTTGAAGATAAAATGCATAACCTGTGGTTTGGCACAGATGGGAATGGTTTGCTCAGGTACAATCCGGATAAAGTGATCTTCGGAAAATATGCTTTGGGATTTACCCGTTGTCTTGAAGCGCTGAACGGACAGATTTTTGCCGGAACCTTCAACAAAGGATTATGGAAACTGTCAGATGACCTTAGCCGGGCTGAACGCGTGAATCCGGCGCTCTTTGGCAATAATGCCTATATCCTTGACCTGAAAAGTGATGATAAGGGCAGGTTGTGGGTTGCAACGCGTAATGGGCTTTATGTAATTAACAGTGACGGAAGGTGCGTTTTCACATACCCCGCAAACCCGACAACCGCATCCTTTCTTGATCCGGCCGAAAACATGGTATTGTTGCAATGCGATGCCTCATTGTTCAGGTTCCGCGCGGATCCCGTGCCGTCCCTTGCGGGAGAATCAATCAGCAATTCGGTAAACTCCATGTTATATTATGCGGGAAAACAATGGGTCGGAACTCCGCTTGGCCTGTTTATCAAGCCGCATAACACAGATAAGAATATGAATATCCCGTATAAAAATGACAGTGCTGTATTGCAACATGAAATTTATCAATTGCTACCGTTAAAGGATGAGGTATGGGCGGCCACAGGCAACGGCATCAGTGTATTTTCAGCGGAAGGTAAACTGATAAATCCCTATTCATCACTCACCTCGCTTACCGATGAAGTTATCTACGCTATACTGCCGGACAACTCCGGAAGAGTCTGGTTTTCAGGAATCAATGGCATCGGGTGTATAACCAATGACAGGCAAAGGATCGTCAGGTTTACGATGAGGAATAACTTACAGTCACTTGAATTTAACCATAACGCAGCCCTGAAGGGGCCGGAAGGCAGGATTTACTTCGGAGGCATCAATGGTATCAACGGCATTGACCCTTCACAGGTAAAGACAGAAAAGGAGTTACCCCGCATTCATCTTTTTAACCTGTATGTGTCCGATACAATATTTTCGAAGGGTATTCCCCCGGACGGAATAAGCCTGTCGCTCAGCCGCGACGCCGCCCACCTGCATGGCAGCGTATATACTTCGGGATATGGCGATGCTTCTGACCAGGGCTTCTCCTTTTTGCTTGAAGGTTACGAAAAGGAATGGAATACGCCGGCAGCTTCTCCTGCATTTGCCTACCGCAACCTGCCACCGGGCGAATACCGCCTGTTAGTCAGGTACACCGATCCATTCCGTACCACCGGGACTCCCATACCATTGCTGACAGTGAAGGTCGTACCTGCTTTCTGGCAAACCCTGTGGTTTGCTGCGCTGTTAACCATCGCGATAATAGCAATAACCGTTTTCATCGTCAAGAAAGTTCAGCACTTCAGATATATAAACCGCATAAAAGCGCTGGAGCAGGAACACGCTATTGAAAAGGAACGTCTTCGCATTTCAAAGGACATGCACGATGAAGTCGGTGCCAGCCTTACCCGGATTTCCATCCTGAGCGAAATTGCCAAAAGCCGGCAACAGGAGCCTGACAAAACGCAGAAAGTTATCGAACAGATATCTGAAATTGCGGGGGATGTGGTGGATGAGCTGAGCGAAATTATATGGGCCATGAACCCGAAAAATGACAGCCTTGATAGTTTTGCAGCTTATATCAGAAGATATGCCTCTACATATCTCGAAGCTACCGAAACATTGGTCAGCTACAATTTCCCTGATCCGGTGGCTCCGTTGCCGATGTCGGCGGAATTAAGGAGGAACCTGTTCCTGACCGTAAAAGAGGCAATACATAATGTAGCTAAGCATGCAGATGCAAAAAACCTAACAATCACATTGCAAACAGATCAGAAGAAACTGATTATTATAATCAGGGATGATGGTAAGGGCTTTTCGGAAGAATTGCTTCCGGGGACAGGAAACGGACTGGGAAATATGAACCGCAGAATGGAAGATTGCGGAGGTACTTTCAGGATAAGTTCCGGAAAAGGCAACGGAACGGAAATTATCATGACGGTTGGTCTGTGATTTATCTAAATCACATCAAAGGGTGATGCATTCCAATATTTAACACTCTATTTTTGTTTATTACACAGCAACAAAATCCGATGCCTGAACCTATAAGCATAATAATAGTTGAGGACGATGAAGCCGTGCGCGAAGGGTTGCGCTTGCTTATCAACGGTTCTGAAGGTTATCACTGCCACGCGGCCTGCCCCTCAGCCGAAGAAGCACTGAAGGTTATTCCGGATTTCATGCCCGATGTGGTGCTGATGGATATCAACCTTCCGGGAATGAACGGGATTGAGTGCGTTATCTGCATTAAGAATGCCTGGCCATCCATTCAGGTGATGATGCTGACCGTTTTCGACAATACCGATGAAATATTCAAATCGCTGACTGCCGGAGCAACCGGCTATATGCTTAAAAAAACACCCCCTGCCAAACTGCTCGAAGCCATCGCCGAACTGGTAAACGGAGGCTCGCCCATGAGCGGGGAAATAGCCCGCAAGGTTGTGCAAACCTTTGCCCGGCCGGCCATACATCCTTTGCCCGAATCAAACCTTACAGCCAGGGAGGAGGAAATACTTTCCTATCTCTCCAAAGGATTCCTCTATAAAGAAATCGCTGCTGAGTTGTTTATCAGCATTGAAACAGTCAGAACGCATATCCGAAAAATCTACCAGAAACTTCAGGTCAGGACCCGCACCGAGGCCTTGCTCAGGTGTATGAAGACTTAAGTTCATAGCCCTAAATAAACAACCATAAATATGACTGCTGCCGGTCTGCATCCTGATTTCTGATAAGGATCTCCGGAAGAATTGTCAACATCATACATAGGCTGCAGGGCTGCACCAACCCTTTCCCCAATCAAGGCAGCCGGCTAATAATCTCTTTTCAGAATCCTGATATCAAAAATCACATCAAAGGGTGATTGACAAGGCTTCTTTCTGAGGCGAAATTTGCTTTTATCAGTTAAAACAATTAACCCCCGGAGGCAATTATGAAAAAACCATTACTCATTCTTTTTGGCATTCTTATTTTTCCGGCATTGCACACAGAAGCGCAGATAACCATCACCCATGCCGATCTCCCTACAATCGGAACGCAGATCATCAGGGCAGTTGATAATGTAACACAGGTTGACCCGGGAAACCCGGGTTTGAACCGGATATGGGATTTCACCAACCTTATTCCCCTGACCCACGACACCACCCTGTATCTTCCCGTACAGGGACTACCCAACTACCAGGCATACCCTGACGCAAATGCAGCGATCAGCCACCGCAACGGCAATATGATGCCTTATTATGATTATGAATACATTCAATACGATGATGATGGCATCAGATATATCGGAGATGAAGATTTCCTGACCATTTTCGGGACATTTACCATGTCTGTGCATATTTCATGCAACCCCGGGCCCCTCAGCCTGCCGCTGCCCTTTACCTATGGACAGAGCCTGAACCAAACGACAACCTATGAATGGTTAATGGCTTCACACAGTGACGGGGCATTGCTCGATTCCATCAGACAGATCAGCCATATGGATATTACTTTAAACGGTGATGCCTCAGGAATTATGTCAACTCCTTTTGGCACTTTTCAGGTGCTCAGGGTAAAAGAGGACATTATTTCACTCGATTCCATCTATAACTGGGAAAACGGCTGGGTTTTCGATCGGGTTGAAACCAATACGTACACGGTTTACCGCTGGTATGCCAATGATTATTACGAAGTAGGGGAACTCAATCTGAACCCCGGAAAGGCAAATGGCTTCAGTTTCTTCAGATCGGAAACCATCGTTAACACCAACCATGCTGAAAAAACAATGGACAGGATTTTCCCGAATCCTGCAACAGATATGCTCTCGGTTGAATCGGCAGTTGATTATGTCTCTTTCGAAATCATTGACCCGGAAGGCCGTATAATAGACCGTGGCCCATTTGTACCGGCAATCAGTACAGCGGATTTAACTCCCGGCTTTTACCTCCTCAGGCTGAAATCAGACCATGGAAGCAGTTGCATCAAATTCATCAAACAATAAAGCGGATATTCAACCAACTATAAAAAAACCTGTTTATGAGAAATCTCATCTTCAGACTGATTGTATTTACACTGATACCAGTAATTGCCTGCACCTCAGCACCGGAAACGGCAGAAATCCCTGAAAGTACTGATGGTCTCTGCCAGCTATGGATTGATGCCTGGAATGCAAGGGATGCGGTGGCCATTGAAGCATGCTTTGCCAATGATGCTTTGTTGATCACGGACACTGTATATTCCGGAATTGATGCAATCAGGTCCGGATTTATTGAAAGAGCGACCCCTTACTTTCAGAATCTGACCTGCAGCAAACTGTATGAATCAATCAGCGGGTCTATGGCATACCATGCAGGTAAATACGATCATGAATGGATCGTAAACGACTCAACCGTTGAAAAAGCAAGCGGCTACTACACCATGGTATGGAAAAAATCAGATGATAATACGTGGAAACTTGCTGTTTTTCAGACCAACTGAAATATAATCAGTATATCCGATTCACATTTAAACATTGAATCAGCAGCCGGTGCAGTGATCATGTGCCGGCTGCTGCTTTGAATTTATATTCAGCGCTTCCCGGGAAAAATGCATCCCGACTTGCAAAAAAGGTTAACTTTGAATTGAATTTACCCGCTCTGACCATTTACTCTTAGGTCAGAAAAATTATCCTTTGAAAACAGCAGGCCCTGCATATTCAACAACTGCCTGAAGTGCCGGAAACAATGCTTTTCCCCGGGGTCTGGCAAAATAACGGACTATGAAGCAAAACCACCTGCCTGTCAATCTGAATCTTAACGTCAGGGGGCTTGAAACCTCTGCCACCCTCAGGATCAATGAAATAAGCAACCGTCTGGTCAGCGAAGGAAAGCGGGTTTACAAATTCGGGTTAGGGCAATCCCCTTTCCCAGTTCCGGAAACCGTGGTTGAAGCCCTGCGGCAGAATGCCCATCAAAAAGATTACCTTCCGGTGAAAGGTTTGTACAAACTGCGGCAGGCAGTCGCTGACTTTAATTTCCGGCATCAGGGTATAGTCACAGATCCGGAGGATGTACTCATCGGCCGGGATCAAAGGAACTGATCTTCCTGCTGCAACTGGTTTATTACGGCGATCTGTTGATCCCGACACCCAGCTGGGTATCCTATTCGCCTCAGGCACGCATCATTGGCAGGCATGTTGACTGGATTGCTATGGTTCACAACTTTAAAGTGGCATCGGGATATGCCTGCCTGAAGATATTGGGAAGTTGCGCATTCCTTTTTGGACTATATTTAAATTCGAAGGCCGTTATCAGGCCCTCTTTTTCTTCGATATAATCCACTTCCCTGCTGAAGTAAGACCGCCAGAAGTAAGCATTAACGGATTGTCCCTGATTGCTGTTATACTTAAAACGTTCCGATATGCAGCAGTTTTACCACAATTCACCAACATCATTCCGAATGGATAATGGGCTGAAATTCCGGATAATGGCGTTTCGGATACCTGAGTCATTGAAGCAGATTTTTTGTCCCTTCGAGATCTCGTTTCGCAAATTTCCACTCAATGAGTTTAACCTGAAAATTACTAAGGATTGCTCAAGTAATTCAATGTACCGTTTTAAAGTGTGCACACTTGTTCCCAGTAAACGCGACAACTCCTGAAATGATACTTCGCCACCTATCTGCAAGGCCAGCGCTTTCAGCAAATTAAACAGCCGATCGGGACGCTTCAACCGCTCAAATTGAAGTACATCCTTGTAAAGGTAATTACTTGCTATTTCGCTCAATTCTTCTAAGGTCTCTTCTTCCGGTTTCCTCCGGGAAAGCATCTGCCGGAATTTATAAGATAAGGCCTATCTGATCAATATGTTGAGCTTCATC
This sequence comes from Lentimicrobium sp., assembly GCA_023957275.1. Lineage (GTDB taxonomy): Bacteria > Bacteroidota > Bacteroidia > Bacteroidales > Lentimicrobiaceae > Lentimicrobium. Next base: position 50,141 of record JAMLHF010000008.1, read on the forward strand.
CAACACAACCATGCGATAATTTCCGAGAAAATCCTTCAGTAGTCCGGAATTTGTAGTTGAAAGTGCTGATTGGATTTTTAACAACGCGCAATTGAGATAGCACGTACCTTTCAGGTCCTTGATAATTTGTTTTGAAAGAAAGATTTATTACCACTCTCCGGGAACCACATATTATGATGACTTCCAATTTAAAAAGCCCCTTTTCAATCCTTGCCTTTAAATGCCTTTGAATCATTTTTAATAATGTCAGATAACAAAGATACTAAAATAGATAAAGTTTTGTTCACAAATTTGGTCAAATTTGTGATGTTATGTTCAGGTATTTGAATATTTTAAGTTAAATCAGCTTAATTTATTGAAGGCCTTTCTTCCTTTTCCGCACCATGTACTCAACATTTTGCCGGATTCCTTTTACTCCGGTTATTCTTCCTTAATGATGGTTATCCCCATCCGTTGCATCAGGAAAGTGGCATTCATATTCCGGGCAATACCGGGCTTCAGCTTATAATCAAAATGCAGCGCTTCGCCGTCAATCACCGCTTCAAAACTATGGTTAATGATTCTCTCGGGGAACGCTTCGGCCAGCCTTCCCAGTTCAAGATCATGGGTCGCGATAAAACCTGATGCTTCCATACCGATCAGTTGCCTGAGCAAGGCTTTTGACCCAGCCTGTTTATCCGCTGAATTGGTCCCTTTAAGGATCTCATCCAGCAAAATGTACAACGCTTCACCGGCATTCAGCCTGTCGATCAGCTCTTTCAGCCTGAGCAATTCTGCAAAAAAGTAGGACTGGCTTGCACTCAGCGAATCAGTGGTCCGGAGGCTGGTATAAATTCCTGCAGGATAAAAGGTGAAGGAACGGGCACACACCGGGCTGCCGCACATGGCCAGCACCAGGTTCACCCCTATGGTGCGGAGATAGGTGCTTTTCCCGGCCATATTGGCGCCGGTAATGATGTTGAAATATCCCTTCCCCTGTAGTGATACATTGTTGTTAACCCGGCCGGCAGCTTCAATCAGCGGATGACCTGCCTCTTCGGCGCTCAGCATTAAACTTCCGGAAGCTGTTTCAGGAAAAATATAAGCGGGGTTGCAGTATGCAAAAGCCGCGATGCTTGCAATGGCTTCGGTTTCAGCCAGTGCTCCGAACCAGACGGGTATCGACCTCCTGTTCGCGCGCTGCCATTCCTCCAGTCTTCTGATCTGCCGGATATCCCACAAAAGAAGCACATTCAGCACAAAACCGGCCAGAAAATTCAGGCGGGTATCAAGGGAGGAAGTAATTCTGCCCAATTTATTTATGCTGTTGCCTGCCCCGTTGTTCCCTGATTGAAGCCTGCCTTTATAATTCAGCATCTGCGCACTGGTAAAAGGCTCCTGCTCAACCATCGCGAAACGCGAAGCGTACTTCTGCAGCAGGTCTACCTTCCGGCTGAGCATCACGTGCCGCCTGTTGATCCTTTTGGTATAAAAACCCGTCAATGATAACGGGATCAGCAGGTAAAGCAGAAAAAGCTGTATGCTGATCAAACCAGCCGAAAGCAGCAACAAAATGGCAAATGACAACACCGGGATCAGTACAACGGCGACCCTGAACACAGGGGATGAAAAGAGCTCAGGCGTTTCAAGCCATTGATAAAAAGATCCGAGGTCATTCTCCGATTCATCCGCAACCATTCCCAGCGCCCTGAACTTTATCCGCCAGCCGGGCATCGCCGACAATTCCTTTACCGCTTCCTGCCGCATCCTGATTTCATCCGGGTTGTTCAGAAGATTTCTCAGCCATGCGGCCAGCGTCTCCTTGCCCAGGGGGCTGACAGTACGGTTCAGTGCCTGAAACAGTGAAAAGTCACCGAAAAGGTCAAGGTCGGTGGCATAGGGATGATGAGAATCCGCGAATGAAGCACCGCCTTCAAATAAGGTGTAATTTCCTTTGCAGGCTTCAACTTCCTGCTCCAGCGCCATAATTTGCGCCCTGTTAAGTTTCTGGGCTTCGAGCACTTTGCCATGCCTGATCATCAGGATGATAAAGCCTGCGAGTAAAACCACAGATGCAATCCACCAGACAGGCGATGAAGAAACGGAGAGATAAACACCCGCAACAAAAGCCAGAAATGTGATCAGCCTTGCAACCGAATAGCGACGCGCCTTCCCGGCAAGCTTGTCCCTTTCACTGACCGCTTCCCCGAGCATCTGACGATAAACCCCTTCCGGAGAAAAATCAGCCATGCTGCCAGTTTTTATAAGGATTCAACGCCAGGGCGGCATTCAGGTAGCGGTCATCCCCGGTAATTTCTTCGCCAATCCATACAGGCTTACTGAAAGGATAAGCGGGATCGGGAAGTTCAATTTCAGCTACGACAAGACCGGAATTATCACCTGTATATTCATCCACTTCCCAGATAAGATCATTATCAGGAATAAGATACCGCAGCTTTTCAATCCTGAAACCTGTACACAGGTTGTCCAGCATAAATGCGGCATCTTCAGCCGGAATGGCATATTCAAACTCATGCCGGGTGGTGTCGTTAACCCTTGCTTTCACAGAAAGACAGCCCTTCTCACCAGCCAGCCTGACCCTGACCTCTCTTTCGGAAAGGATAGCCAGATAACCCTGCCGGTAGATGACCGGCACGGCAAGTGACCGGTAAAAATCATTTTTGACCAGAAATTTGCGTTCAATTTCCAGGGGCATCAGGACCAGCGTTTACGGAACTTTTATAATTTATGCCGGAAAGCAGCAGCCCGGTTTCCCGGGCTGCTTATCCTGACCTTTTAATTCTCTATTTCAGCCTCCACGGGCATCTCTTCGCTGCTGCCTGCTTTTTCAGCTTTGCGTCCTTTCGGCACGAGGGTGAGCTCGTTGATGATATTCTTCGCCCCGGCGTATTTATCAATGATGAAAAGTACATAGCGGATATCCACGCTGATGGTTCTCTGCAATTCAGGTTCGAAGGCAATGTCGCCGCTCATGGCCTCCCAGTTGCCGTCGAAGGCCAGACCGATCAGCTCCCCTTTTCCATTGATTACCGGACTACCCGAATTCCCTCCGGTGATATCGGTGGTTGAAAGAAATGCTACCGGCATTTGCCCGTTATCCATGGCATAAGGGCCAAAATCCTTCTTCTCATACAACTCTTTCAGTTTTGCAGGAACAACAAATTCCCAGTTGTCGGGATCTTCCTTTTCCATAACGCCCTTCAGGGTGGTGAAGTAGTTGTAATGAACTGCATCGGCCGGATAATAGTCGAGTACCTTGCCATACGTCAGCCGCATGGTTGAGTTGGCGTTGGGATAGAATTTACGCTCGGGCTGCATTTCCCTTAATCCTGCTACAAAAAGGCGGTTGCCCCGTTCAAGCATCTCATTGGCTTCTTCAAGATTTTTCTGGTTTTCGCGAAACTTCTCAACCATCATGACTGAAAGTGTGTAGGCTGGATCCTTCTTCAGCACCTTCAGGCCGGGCTTTTCCAGAAAAGCCCTGACTTTTGCCTCATCGGCAAAAATGGATCTGGCAAAAATCCTGTCAGCCAAAACCTTAAAGTCGCCTTTGTTTTTTTCAACCATCTGTCTGAAAGCCTCCGGTTGTTGCTGCACGGGCACATTTTCATAGTACATCTGTAGCATCGCCGACAATAATTTTACATCTGTCGGACGGTTATAGTTTTTAAAATGCCGCTCCACACTTTTGCCAAGCGCCTCCTTCATCCGGTCAATCTTTTCCTGTGAAGGGGCTTTTTCTCCGAGCTCATTTCCCAATCCGGTGAACGACTGGGCAAGGGTCATCACTTCAGCACCGCGCATCACCGATTCAATAAAGTACCAGCGTTGCAATGTATATTCTCCGTAGGTTTTATAAGCTGCTTCGATATCGCTGAGTACCTTCCCGTATTTCTCCATCCTGACGGGATCAGCATTCACCCATACCTGAAATTCATTTTCGATCTTTTGCTTGTCTTCCAGCACCTTCAGCCTCTTCAGGCCCCTGGTCTGACCGATAAAGTACTTCCAGTAATTGGAAACACCAGCATACTTCGATGCATATTTGATGGCAACTTCCCGGTTGGCATCCATGTCCTTGCGCATGATATCCAGCTTTTTCCCACGTATCTTTACGATGGTGGGATTGCTGATTTCAATGGCAAGATTAACGCCCCAGGAGGTAAGATAGCGGTCGGTACTTCCCGGATATCCCATAATCATGGCAAAATCGCCCTTTTCATAACCATCGAGCGAAACAGGCAGGTGATGCCTTGGCTTCATAGGAATGTTCTCATCTGAGAACGACGCCGGTTTGCCATCCGGGCCGGTATATACCCTGAACAGAGAGAAATCTCCGGTATGACGCGGCCACATCCAGTTATCGGTGTCGGCCCCGAATTTACCAATGGATGATGGAGGGGCCCCCACCAGCCTGACATCACGAAATACCTCATATACAAACAGGTAAAACTCGTTCCCGTTGAAAAAGGAAGCAACCCTGGCATCATAACCGGTACCCTGCGTGGCTTCCGACTGAATGGCTTTCGAAAGTTCAGAAATTTTAGCATTGCGTTCACGCTCAGTCATCTGATCATTCAGCCCTTCGAGCACGCGTGCAGTTACATCTTCAATTCTTACCAGAAAACGTGCGGTCAACCCTTCATTCGGCAATTCTTCTTTCAGGTTCATCGCCCAGAAACCATCGGCAAGATAATCATGTTCAATGGTACTGTGCGATTGAATGGCCCCATAACCGCAATGGTGGTTGGTAAGCACCAGCCCCTGGCTGCTGATCATCTCCCCGGTACATCCGTTCCCGAACTGAATGATGGCATCCTTCAAACTCGAATGATTGATACTGTATATTTCCTCAGCGGTGAGTTTCAACCCCTCTTTCTGCATATCGACATAGTTCAGCCGGTCAATCAGCAACGGCAACCACATCCCTTCATCTGCACGGCCAAGGGTAGCCAGAAATACAAAAAACAGAACAAACAGCTTTTTCATTTTGATTTATTGATTGAGTTATACATACTTTTCACCTTTTTCTATAAGCACATCATTCACAAACTGCCTGATCTGCTGCTCGTCACCCTTTCGGCAAACCAGCAACACCCCTTCGTCTTCAACAACGATGTAATCGTCCAGTCCATGTAATACTACCAACTTTTCCTTAGGCATGTTTACGATGCAATTCCGGGTATCATACATCATCACGTTCTGACCAACTACGGCGTTGCCCTGCTCATCCTTCAGGCGGGTTTCATAAAGCGATCCCCAGGTGCCCAGGTCGCTCCAGCCGAAATCGGAAGCCAGCACATAAACATTGTCGGCTTTTTCCATCACACCGTAGTCGATGGAAATACTTTTACAGATGGTATAGGTTTTCCGGATAAAGGCTTCCTCTTCAGCCGTATTGTATTTCCCGATACCAGCCCTGAAAAGCTGGTCAACCTCGGGCAGGTATTTATCAAACGCGGCAAGGATGGATTTAAGCTTCCAGATGAAAATTCCCGAATTCCAAAGGAAATCGCCGCTGGCCAGAAACTGCATGGCCATTTCGAGCTGGGGCTTTTCGGTAAATGTTTTCACCTTCCTGATCCTGCTGTCGGCAGCATAACTCCGCGACTCATCAAACTGAATATATCCGTAGCCTGTGTCGGGACGGCTCGGCTGAATGCCCAGTGTCAGCAACCAGTCGTTTTCCCTGGCTGCATTAAGCGCCGACGTGATAACTTCAATAAACATATCCTCCTTGAGAATAATATGATCTGAAGGAGCCACAACAATATTGGCATCGGGATTTATCTGAAGGATGCGGTAATTTGCATAAGCGATACAGGGGGCAGTATTTCGCCTGGAAGGCTCGCAAAGTACCTGCTCCTCACGAATCAGTGGCAATTGTTCAAGAACCTGGCTTTTATAAATTTCATTGGTAACAATGTAAATATTCTCAGGCGGACAAATCCTGGTGAACCGGTTGAAGGTCGCCTGTATCAGCGTTTCGCCGTTGCCCAGGATATCAATAAACTGCTTGGGATGATGCTGGCGGCTTAGGGGCCAGAACCTGGCGCCGATGCCTCCCGCCATAATGATGCAAAAATTGTTTTTATTCATCTCCTTGATGGTTGGTTAGTCAATGATCATGAAAGCCTTTAACCGTTTCAGACAATAGTGCCGGACTGCTCCGGATTAAAAGGTATAATTTCGGCCAACGGACTGAAAAGGTATATGCGCTTATTGTTCAGGCACTCGCATTTATAACGCTTCCTGAGCTTGTCACCTTTTCTGAATACCCGTCCATCGGGCAACGCAAACACAGCCGCCTCCGGCAATTCAGAAATCAGGGTGACATCCCGGGGAGGATCATATCTCCGGAGTACAGCAGCCAGATTGACATCAGAAGTGCTGGAAGCAGCGGGATTGATCAGGTAATTTCCGAAAGCCCCGCGGATATCATCAGGCAATATACCGTGGGCAAGAAATGGAAGGCTCAGCCGGCGATAGGCATCCTTCCACTGCACTCCATGCGGTTGCACATGACGCTTGTACTTCAGGAAAACCTCGGCATGCGCCATTTCATGCAAAAGTGTAATAAGAAAGCTGTAAGGATTGAGGGAATGATTCACTGAGATTACCGGCGGACGGGATGGACTTCCGCTCCGGAAGTCGCCCAGCTTGCTCCGGCGCGTCCTTGTTATCCACAACATCACATGATGCTGATTAAACCAGGGAACTACCATCGGAGAGCATCCGGCAGGCAGGCAGGCTGACAGGGAATCCCCTGTTAACTTATTTCTGCTCATTGTAACTCAGCATCACATTCCGGTCGGCGGGTTTGATGGTGCAACCACAATCCCTGCTGCTGCGCCTGGCCTTTTTGTACTTATTCTGCTTGTAGGTCGGCGTTGAACAGAGCTGCCTGAGGGCAAACAAAAGAACGGGTATAAAAAAATAACTGCTTTTGAGTTTCATAGCATTGTTTTAATAAATGATTAGCGACTTCAAAAATAATAAATCCTTCATGGCGAACACCATTTTAATAACTTAAAACGGGATTATTGCATGAATATACTTCACTGAGCTTTCATCCTGCAGGTCCTGTTCAATTTAAAGGTACCTTATCTCTTCTTGAATCCGGAAATAAACTGATACTTTTTAAGTAATCCTGCGATATTTACAGATAATATAACTAATCCGGGGACTACAACGAATAACAGCATTTTATGAAAATCTATGGGTTATATTAACAAAAACAGATGCCAAACTATTGACTTTGATTTTGTAATATTCGTATCTTTAGCCCCCTTTCTTACAGACCTATCCGTTTTCTGCCCACCTGAAGGAATAGTATACACTCCACAAGGCACTTTCAGTTGTTAAAGATTTGTTAATGCCGGAACATAATCATTTTTTCTTTGTTTAAACCTGACCATAATTATTAACCAAAAAACAAATTGCACAATGAAAACCAGAATCAAACACGCGCTGCTTCTTATGATGGCAGTGCCATTTATACTCGTTTCGTGCCAGAAAACCGAATATAATGACAATACGGAAAGCACTGCTCCGCTGGCAGGCCAGTTGAAGACTGTAACAGAAATGGATTACTGCGGAACCCCGCTGGTCGCCCCTATGGTGAATGATGCACAGACTGTTGCCCCCGCAACAGTTACAGTGATGAACGACGCCACCAACCTGCTTGTGAAGTTCGAACTCAGTGAGCCGGGATGGTTTATCAACCTTCCGGCACTGTTTATCGGAACTGCGGAGGAACTGGCAGCCCTTCCGGGTGTGACCGTCGACAATAACGGGCCCAACACCGTCTATTTTATTTCAGTCAACGCCCCCTTCGGTCTCCCCATCGGACCCGGCAACTACGCCAATTACGGCACCTACTGGGAGTACTCCATGCCCCTCAGCGAACTGCCTGAATGTTTTGTGGTGGTTGCCTATGCCAGAATCAGGAATATTGACACCAACGGGTTCCTTGATATCTGGGGCAAGAGTCCTTCAAAGACCTCGGGTTACTACCTGAACTATTGCAGGCAGGAGTGCCCTCCGCCTCCCCCGCTCGGAGGATGTGAAACAGCTTATGCTTTTGGTGAATCCGTGGCCACCTGCTTTATCAGCATTCCCGGTGTTCAATCCAACAACTGGGGATGGTCAAACGGCCCGCTCGGCGCCGGAAGTTATTCATGGCCCATGTATGCCGGCGCGGGACAATGCAATATCGGTAACGGAACCCACGTCGGAACCCTAACGGTTAATTACGCCCCGCCGACAGCCGTTGTAACCTACACTGTTTTCGACGGATACGTGCTGAACGAAACCCATCTGTTTGTCGGTAATGACATCCTTCCAAAGAAAAAGAACAAATACACCACGGCGCCGGGACAATTCCCCTTCAAACACGGGAATCTGAACGGTGTCACCTCCGACACATTCACCATCAACGGTTTGTCCGGCAATATATATGTAGCCGCACATTCTGTGGTATGCGACGAGTAAAAGATTGATTCAATCCACTGAAGTGCAGGGCGTTCGTCCTGCACTTTTTTTATGCTTTAAGATCCGGAAACACTGTTGCTGAGCAATTTCCATCCCCCAGCCGGATCACATCATCAGTTTGTGTAACCTTCATTGAAAAATATTATCTAATTTAGCACAAACGAAAATACCGTGCTTAAAGGATTTCTGTTTCACATCGGAAGGTATATACTGTTGATGCGTCAGGTTTTTAAACGGCCTGAAAAACAATCGATCTACATCCGCCAGATAATGGTGGAAATAGATAATCTCGGGCTGGATTCAGTGGGAATTGTTGCATTTATTTCCACTTTCATGGGAGCCGTGCTTTGCATTCAGATGGCGTTCAATATCGATACCCCCTTTATTCCGCTTTATACCATTGGTTTTGTTACACGGCAGTCGGTGGTGCTGGAATTCTCACCCACCATCATCAGCCTGATCCTTGCCGGGAAAGTCGGTTCAAGGGTGGCTTCAGAACTGGGAACCATGCGGGTAACCGAGCAAATCGACGCCATTGAGATCATCGGCATCAACCCGGCAACTTACCTTATTTTTCCGAAAATAATCGCCGTGGTGCTGATCAATCCCATTCTGATTACCATGAGTATGGTGATGGCTATTATGGGCGGATGGCTTGCCGGAATCCTCACCGGACTGGTGCCCACCAGTGAATATGTATACGGGATCAAGGCATTTTTCGAATCTTACGATATTATTTACGCCCTGATCAAAACGGTGGTATTTGCCTTCCTGATTGTTTCGATCTCGGGATACCACGGTTATTACACCAAAGGCGGCGCGCTGGAGGTCGGCGCTTCCAGCACCAAAGGGGTGGTACACAGCAGCATCGCCATCATCGTTTTTAATCTTATCCTCACCCAACTCCTGCTGTCATGATCGAAGCTAAAAACGTCTCCAAATCCTTTGGCGAACACCTGGTGCTCGACAATGTTTCTTGCCGGTTCGAGGAGAGTAAATGCAACCTGATTATCGGGCAGAGCGGATCCGGTAAAACCGTGCTGATGAAATGCCTGGTCGGGCTGTTTACAATAGATAAGGGAAATGTAGAATATGACGGCAGGGTCTTCTCGAAGATGTCGTTTGATGAAATGAAGGTGATCCGGCAGGAAATCGGCATGATGTTTCAGGGCGGAGCGCTTTTCGATTCGATGAATGTGGAAGAAAATATTATGTTCCCACTCTCGATGTTTACCGATCAAAGCCTGGAAGAAAAGCGGGAACGGGCCAATTTCTGTCTTTCCCGGGTGCGGCTCGAGAACGTCAACAAACTCTTCCCTGCCGAGCTGAGCGGCGGAATGAAGAAACGGGTAGCCATCGCCAGGGCCATTGCCATGAACCCCAGGTATCTGTTCTGCGATGAGCCCAACTCCGGCCTCGATCCGCTCACTGCCAACGTGATCGATAACCTGATCAGCGAAATTACGCAGGAATACAATATCACAACGGTAATCAATACCCACGATATGAATTCCGTGATTGAAATCGGCGACAAAATCGCTTATGTGCACAAAGGGAAACTCTGGTGGGAAGGAAACAAGGATACCATCCTGAAAAGCGATAATCCGGAACTCAATGAGTTTGTTTTTGCGACCGAGCTTACCCGTAAACTGAAATAAAGTCCGCCTTATGCACTGGATTGATATTGTAATACTTATATCGCTGGTTATCGCAGCGATCTCAGGTTTCTCGAAAGGGTTTATCGTCGGACTGGCTTCGCTGGCAGGATTTATCCTCGGTATTTATCTTTCGCTCCGGTATGCGGGCGTCATCGAGCAGATTCTGTGCAATGCCACCGGCTCTCAGGCGCCTTATATGTATGTGATCGCTTTCTTTCTTTGTTTTACCGTGGTGGTCATCTTTGTCCACTTCCTGGGAAAATCGGTTGAAAAAATCGTGGAGATCGCCGCGCTTGGCTTTGTGAACCGCCTGGCAGGCGCGGGTTTCGGTGTGATCAAATCCCTGCTTGTATTCGCCATCATCATTCACCTGCTCAATGTATTTGACACAGGTCACAACATCATTAAGCCTGAAAGCAAGGAAAAATCGATCTTCTACAATCCACTGAGCCAGGTAATCCCCGGCGTTCTGCCGTTTCTCAAAAATCAGATCGACAGAAACAAGGATGAAAACGAAACGCCCGCCATTGTCTGACAAACAGCGATGACCGGAAGCAAACCGGGCGAAAGGATGGATTACTGGTTATCGTATTTCAGCGTATCCTCACTCACATAATCAAGTATAATTCCCGCTTCACGAAACATCTCTTCGGATTCCTGTCCGGCGTGATATTTCTTTTCACACACCACCCGTTCAATCCCGCAATTGATGATCAGCATGGCGCAGGTCCGGCAGGGGGTCATACGGCAATACAGCGTGGCGCCTTCCAGGGCAATCCCCAGCCTCGCGGCCTGGCATATGGCGTTCTGCTCGGCATGTACCGTGCGCACACAATGATTGGTCACCTTTCCGTCGTCGTGAACCACTTTTTTGAACAAATGCCCTACATCATCGCAATGCGGCAATCCCCTCGGCGAACCGACATATCCGGTAACCAGAATCTGCTTGTTGCGGGCAATCACGCATCCGCTCCGGCCCCGGTCGCAGGTTGCGCGTTTGGCGATGGTATTGGCCACCTCCATAAAATACTCGTCCCAGGTCGGGCGGATATATTTCTGTTCTTCCATAGTCGCAAAGCCGGCCATTTTTATTGGAAAACCGGTCAGCCTGCAAAGATAACATCTTAATCGGGTTGCCTTGCACAAGCGTCCCATATAATCAGAACCAACCCAGCGCCTGACCATTTCTCACCTGTATCCCGATTGTTTGCTTTTAGCAGGATTAACACACTTCTATTATATGCCTGATTTACTTTGCTTTACACTTATGATAATTTTAATTCAAAAAAACGCTTGACAAACTAAGTTTTTAGTTGTAGTTTTGTATGGCTGAACAACTAATAAATTAGTTATACCGGAAAACCATGAAAGAACTTACCCGTGCAGAGGAGCAGATAATGCAGATACTCTGGCGCATCGGCAAAGGCCATGTGAATGATCTGCTGGAATATTTTCCTGAGCCGAAGCCGGCCTACAATACGGTTTCAACCATTATCCGCATTCTCGAAAAAAAGGAATTTGTGGATCATGAAGCCATCGGGAAATCGCACCGCTATTTCCCGAAAGTAAGCAAACGCGAGTATGCCCGTTTTACCATGAAGCAAATGCTGAATGGCTACTTCAGCAATTCATACAAGCAGATGGTCTCCTTTTTTACCGGGGAACACGACCTGTCGCTGAAGGAAATGGAGGAAATCCGCCAACTGATAGAACAACAGATCCATCAGAAAAAGCAACTGCCATGACACCGGTTTTTATATACCTGATCAAAGCGGCCCTGATTAACGCCCTGATGCTGGGTGTTTATTACTATGCCATACGCCCCGGCCGCAACTTTTCATTAATGCGTGCGGCATTGCTGGCCACCATCGTCCTGCCGCTGCTGCTACCGCTTATCCCGCAGCCCGTTATTCATCAGGGCGACACCGCAGTACCGGTATATGTGATTACATTGCCGGAGCCATCCGGAATGGTCACCATACAGCCCGGATCTGAAACCGCTCCTCCTTCATTACCGCCACTTCATGAAATCATATATTATGCAGTTTCTGTGATCCTTTTACTATCCGCAATGATCGCGGTATTGTCTGTTTTGCAGAAATTAAGAAAAGCAAACGTCAGGATTACTGCCTACGGAAAAATATACATCGACGATCAGGCAACGAGTCCGTTTTCATTTTTTCGCTGGGTATTTTTCCCCGGGAGCAGCCTTGAACAACCCGGCACCGATCTGCTGCTCAGGCATGAATTCAGTCATGTGAAGCGGTTTCACAGCATCGACCGGCTACTATCCATGGTTTTCAGGGCCTTTTTCTGGTTCAGCCCGTTTGCCCACCTGAACCACAGACTTTTATCCCAAGTACACGAATACCAGGCCGATGCCGATGCCATTCAGATCAGCAGTGATAAAGAGGTTTACAACAACCTGATCATCGCTTATACAGGAATTCAGAATCATAATCCTTTAACCAACCCATTCAGTGCGCACCTCAAAAAACGAATCATCATGCTCAATCACCTAAAACCCGGAAAACCGAACCTCACAGCCATCATTACCGGCATGATGCTGGTGGCTGCTTTTGCCATCCTTTCAGCCATGATACAACCGGGAACTTCTTCCACTGAAACCGTTGGCCCTGAGCAGAACATTCAGGACCCTGCAGAAAACGCAAACACCCTGTACACCGGCATTGAGGAAGCTCAGGGAGTGGCAGGCCCTGCGGAAGACACCACCCTGAAAGAAGCGGAATATCCGGGCGGGGAAGCTGCCAAGCTGAAATTTCTGCAGCAGAACATCCGCTACCCGTCGGAAGCCCGGAAGAACAATATTCAGGGCACGGTGCTTTGCAGATTTACCGTTGAAACTGACGGAAAGGTCACTTCTCCGGAGATTATCCGGGGGATTGGTACCGGCTGTGATGAAGAGGTACTCCGGGTGATGGCCCTGATGCCGCGCTGGCACCCTGCCGAAAAAAACGGGAAACCGGTCAGGTCGTCCATGGTGATGCCGGTCAGATTTGCCCTTTCGGGCGATTCGGACGATGCCGTTTCGGAAGAAGTCTTTATGGTAGTGGAAAACCCGCCTCAGTTCCCCGGCGGCGATGAAGCCAGGGCAAAATATTTCTCCTCGGCCATCCGGTATCCTGAGGAGGTCAGAAAAGAAAGAATCGAAGGGACCGTGTATGTCACCTTTGTGATTGAAAAGAATGGCAGTATCAGCAACGCGAAGGTAATCCGGGGCGTTGACCCCAGGCTTGACAAAATTGCCCTGGACGCGGTAAACGCGATGCCCGCCTGGACGCCCGGCACGCAGCGGGGAAAAACGGTAAGGGTGCAATTTAACATCCCTGTGAAGTTCAGCCTTAAAAGTGAATCGGCTAAACCAAGGGAAGTGAAAACAACCAGTCAACTCCCTGACGGCAGGGAAGTTTACAACGTGGTGGATGAAACGCCTGAATTCCCCGGTGGAATGGAAAAGCTGGCTGAATTTATAAGCGCGAATACCAAATACACCGAAACCGCGAAAAAGGAAAAAATCGAAGGGACTGTTTATGTTTCATTCGTGATTGAAGCCGATGGAAGCGTAAGCAATGCTCAGGTTCTGAGAGGTATAGGCGGAGGACTAGACGATGTTGCCAGAGAGGCTGTAATGAAAATGCCCGGTTGGAAGCCCGGGAAAAAAGACGGTGTGGCTGTTCCGGTAAGGTTCAATATGCCTGTGAAGTTTAAACTTGATCCCACCGCGCCCGACAAACCCATGGAACTGCCCGAAAAGATCGTTTACCAGGGCCGTGAGGTGTATTACAAAGCGGAGCAAATGCCCGAATACCCGGGAGGAAATGATGCGTTGCTGAAATACTTCAGAAATTACATATCCAACCTGGAATTTGACTCAGAACACGGTAAATCAACCATCTACGTAAGTTTTATTGTAGAACCCGATGGCAGCATCACACCGGCTGGAATTGCAGGCTCGCCTGAAGTTACTGTTTCCGATAAATTTACGGAAGCCATAGAAAAGATGAAAAACTGGAAACCCGGAAAAACCCGGGGAGCAGTGGTTCCGGTGAAACTGAACTACTTTTTCAGTATAAACAAGTAGTTGCCTGCCTATGATGTGCCGCCTGTTCCTCTTATTGCTGATTGTACCGGCTTCCGCAAATGCCACCGGAGGATGGCCGTTCAGGGCGAAAACCAACCGGTATAACGAAAACGGCCTGCGCGAAGGGCGCTGGATCTACTACTGGGATGATGCGCAGAAAAAGCCGATGAACAAGCTCCGTTTCAAAAACGGGAGGGAGCACGGCCTGAACCGCTATTTCAATGAAAACGGGAAGAAATGGCTGAAATTCAGGGCATTTAAAGATGGCAGGATGAATGTTACCTATTATGATGACAACGGCCGCCGGGAGAAGAAAGGCAAGGCACTGATGATTTACGACGCAGCAGAACTCAGGTATTGCTGGCACGGCAAGTGGAAATACTATGAGAACGGACGCTATGTCCGTGAGGCGGTGTACAACATGGGCAATGAAACGCCCGTACTGCAGAAACAGCGCCGGCGCTGAAAAGAAATTCGTTAACTGACAATCAGGAATGTCCCAGCGTATCCGCGCCTTCGGTGGTCCAGTCGTAGTTGTACAACCCTTCAAGCAACCGTTGCTGTTTTTCCTCGGGAGAGAGGCGCTCATAAGCCTGTTTTTCGGCTTCAAACGCGGCGCGCTTTTCGGCTTCCACCCGGTGAATCTCATCCAGGTAAGCCTGCTCCACCCTGCGCTTCAGAAAATCGGAAGCGACGGCCGGGAACAATTCAAGCAGTAATTCTTCTTTTTCATCAGCAGCCAGTTTCACCCCGCCGTATTCATGGAAAACCGGGTTTTCCTGACGCTTGTAAAACCGGGTATCATAGGGCGTTTCTTCGCGAACGCCCGCAATGCTGTAGCGGAATTCAGGATCAACCGGAACAGGCGTTTTGCCGTAAATCCCTTTCACCAGGTTGACAAACTGAATCGACTTTGTGGTGTACATGGGTTGCCCCTTCGACTCATCAATGGCGCAGTTCACCGCCTGCACCCCTACAATCTGGCTGGTTGGCGTCACCAGGGGCGGGCAGCCGGCATCCATGCGCACGGAAGGTATTATCTCAAGCGTCCGGGGAAGCAGCTTTTCCAGCTTCAGCTGCTTCAGCTGTGCCAGCATATTGGAATACATTCCTCCCGGCACTTCCGCCTCCTTCACCTTCTCATCCGGCTCCGGAAAATTAAAATAACTTTCAATCCTTCCGCAGGCGCTCAGCAGATCATCTTCCTTGTCCGCCTTGGCATAGGCAATGGCCAGCTCAAACAGCTCATCAATATCCCTGGGCAGTTTGTCCGTAACAATATTGAACTCCTTCGGAAATTCCTTATACTGATCATATTCAGCCAGTTCGTGCCTGATTTCGCGGAGCAGGGCATCTATCTGCACCACCGCTTCACGATTTACCCCCGTTTCAATATTCATGCGGTCGCAGAAAAGCTGGATGATCTCAAACGAGGCGGCTGCCGTTCCGCCCGAAAACGACATGATGTTGGTGTCCACTATATCCGCGCCGTTTACGATGGCCATCAGGGTGGAAGCCAGGCCATAACCCGGCGTGCAATGGGTATGGAAATCTACCGGGATATCCAGGTTTTTCTTCAGCAGCCTCACCAGCCTGCCCGCCCTCAGGGGCGGAATCAAGCCGGCCATGTCCTTGATGGAGATCATGTCGGCTCCCATTCCCTGAAGCTTCAGCGCTTTATCGATGTAATACTGGTCCGTAAAGATATGCGTCTGCAGCGGTTTGGCCTGCAGCAGCGCTTTCAGCCTTTTGAACCGCGAAAAATAAGGATCAACGGTGTAGCAGATGGCACAATCGGCGATGCCGCCGTTTTCTTTCACCGATCTGATGGTCGATCCGATGTTGTCGGTATCGTTCAGGGCATCGAAAATCCGCATAATGCTGATACCGGATCTGATGGCATTCCGGTTAAACCCGTCAATCACATCATCCGGATATGGATTGTAACCAAAGAGATTTCTTCCGCGCGACAGGGCGGTGAGCTTCGTGGTATCTCCAACGCCCTCCTTAATCTTTTCAAGCCTGCTCCAGGGATTTTCATTCAGGTAGCGCATCACCGAGTCGGGTACCGCCCCACCCCACACTTCCATGGCATAAAAGCCGGCTTCACGGTACAAAGGCAATACCCGGTCGACCTGCTGCTGGGTCATGCGGGTGGCAAACAGCGACTGCTGTCCGTCGCGTAAGGTCAAGTCTCTGATTAAAAGCTTTTTAGTCATATAGTAGTGAAAATATGTATAAACAGACAACGCAATACAATCGGGAAAAATTATACCGGGACAATTATTTCTGCCTATGCGACAAAAGTAAAAACTTTAATATTCAATGCGATAGGAAACGAAAAATAAAAGATTAAATCAAACTGACGGGGACTTCCGCTATGTGATGTGCCTGTATTGACGCTCAATAGTCCGATAAATTTAAGAACCGCGCAAGGACGCAAAGATCCCGCAAAAGTGGCGGGGCTGGCAGCAATCAATTGATTATGAATAATTTGTCATCACTAAGCAGGTTTTCATAATCCGCTATAAATCAATTTATTATAAATTTTCAACGGAATATTGAGCTCTGCAACCTACCTTTAAATGTTTGCCACCATCCCGAACGCGAAAAGGACACAAAAGCACAAAAACGCACCAAAGATTTTTTCTCTTTTCATGAAGAAACCGCTGGGCGGCATTTGCAATACAGCCCTGAACACAGGATAATTTGTAAAAAACAAGGAATTTCATTGAATGGCAAATTCAATGATGTATCATGCGGAATTACATCCAATCATCCGGAAGCGGAGTGCACCCCGCCGGTGGCGGCGGGAGATAAATTCCGGATAGCCGGGGACCTGGTAAAAAGAGTCTGATACCGGGAAGCCGGCACAGGAGCTTATTGTTGAATTGCAAATCCGATGGTATGTCAGGCGGAATTCAAATTCCGCTTGGCCGGGCCCGGATAAAACCAGGGTTAAATTACATCCACCTCGATCGCCTGAAGCACCTCTTTGGTGTCATCATCATACACAAAAGCAATCACACTGCAGTTTTCAGGCACATTTTCCTCTTTAAGGATATATTTGAATGATTTCACCAGCGATTCGGGATTCGGCGTTCCCGCAACGGCAATGCTGCTTCCCCAGGTTGATGTAATGGCCGAACGCAACACATGATTGTGTACATATTCCTCGATAACCGGCGTATCGCCCGAGCCGGGATCATTGTTCTTCTGCGGCTTCACAATGCCGTTTTCGGCAAGCACCACCACCAGTCTGAGGTTTCTGTCAAGCGTAGTGATAAACCTGGTCTTGATATGGGTGCACAGCTTCCTTTCCGCAGCGTCATAGTCGTTGATCATCTGCAGATCAAGCAGCGGCTGTGTTGACAGGGCGTCGGTTACGTTAGCGCCCCAGGCGGTCGGCGTGATGATGTGGTTGTTGGGATGTCCCCTGCGGTTAACCATACCATTGGGATTTCCTACCATCCCGACCCCGAAAAAAACGTCCCAGGCAGTTCCGGCCTCCGTCCTGAAATCATAGGTAAAATCACCCCCGGGTGTGGGATTGGCAAAATACCCGGCATGCACCGCCAGCAGCACCAGCTTATCTCCGTGCACTTCTTTAAGATCGTGCGCCAGTTTGGCTGCTTTGGGACAGTTTACACAGGTGTGGCCCGTGTAGTCCTCCAGCAGGACCCGCTTCTGCACCGCTGTTACCGCAGGAAATTCAGGTACCGGACAGGCTGCCGTATCAAGCGACCCCGTTTTTTTGGTGAAGGGTTCCTCAATCTTATCACATGAACTGATCAGGGCTATTCCCGAGAGCAGCAGAACCATTCCTATAAATGCTTTTATGCTGATTTTCATTGTTTTGTTTTTTTCAGTTTACACTCAGAAAGCGCTGGTCAGGGTAATGGTTAATCCGTTGGAAGCAGGGACATTGCGGCAGACACCGCCGACGCAAAGAATGCCTTCACGCTGCTTGCCGTAAGTAAGCGTCAAACGGTTTGATCCGTATGTATAGCCCGCCGAAACCGCCGGATAATGAAACCTCCTGTCCTTGTCCTGATTACCGTAATTGTACTGATCTGCAACCGTAAGGTACCATTTGGGCGCCACGGTATATTCGATCAGGAACTGCAGCCAGTCGCCTTCATCCTCTTTCGTGAGCAGGTGCTGATACTCCAGTTTCACGGCCCTTTTATCCGTAAGGCGGTAGGTACCGTCGGCAATAAAAATATGCGCGTTCACCATAGGATCGCCCGGATGCCCTTCAATTACATCAATATTATACTTCAGGTTTACGTAAGATACCAGCAATTTGAAATCGGCAGAGAACTTCCGCTGGATCTCGATGTTGAAATCCCGGAAATAGAGTTCATTGCCGAAAGCCAGGAAGGGTGAGGTATATCCCGCTGTTCCCGCCCCGCCGGGAACAGTGTCGCCTTCAAGCGGATCGCGCTGTATGGAAGTGATGCGGGAGTAGTTGATGGCAATATCGGTACCGTATTTTCCCCCGATTTTACTGCCACGTTTGATTTTGTAATTCACCTGCCCCTGAAGCGCCATTTCGCCGTTGGGCTGGGTGGCATAGGGGTACATGGCGGAGAGTGCATAGGCATGCTGGCGGGTGAGGGCCGGAAGATAATTGATATCCAGCGCGCTCCCCGTTTCGGTGCGTTTCGACTTAAAACTCATGTTATCGGTACGCTTGGCCGAAACAATAACGCCCAGTCCCCTGGTGGAATAGGAGGTCTGCAACAGCAGCGACTCCCCGTTTTTATAGATATAATCATTCATGGCTGAGGGGTCGTTCATTTTGTTTGCATACTCCCCGTCGATGGCAAATCCGCCCCTTGAAATATTGAAACGGGCCGCCCACGAAGCCACATTGGCAGGAAGGATCAGCAGCTCATCAGGCCCTGCCGAAATCTCCTCAGTGTCCTGATACTTGCTTACAAAACTTCCTCCCAGTGTTACCCTTGTCCTGTATTTCGCTTCCTTATCGAAAATATCGTTCAGCGCAAACTCACCGTCAAGTCCGCGAACGATGCCCGGTCCCTGTTCCCAGAAATAACGCTGGGTACCGATCAGACCTTTCAAAACAACACCTTCGGTCGGGCTGAACCGGACTTTGGCGCCTTTCAAGGCATTGTCGTAACCAAGGTTCCGTTCTTCGTAACTGCGGAGCACCATACCCGAGCCGAACTGCTCGTAAAAATTTCCCACGGTGATCTCAAACTGCTCGTTTCTCCAGGAACCAAACCAGTAAGGTACACCATTACCCTTATAGCGGGGATCGTACCCAAGGATGGGATTGAGGTAACTTTCAGCGCGCAGTCCGGCACTGAAATTCCCGTTTGTATAAAGCAGGTTGGCAAATGAGTTCATGCGCATTTTTTCAGCTACCTCAAAAGCCCCGATGGCCGAGTCGGCACGGTAAACCTGCGCATCGAGCTGAAAATTGCCGCTTACGCGACCGCCTTCCAGGAAATTCTGGGCACGAACAACGGGAACAGCCAGCAAAAGCAACGCTGCTGCAAACATGGTCAGGGAGGTTGTTTTCAATGGATTCAGATTGAAAGGGTTATTCCGGTTATTAAACTTTTCGATCCTGAGATTGGTTGTTTATCTCCGGGCATCAGTGAGATTCTACCGCTTCTCCGCGGTTGAGTTTACGCACCATCTCGATCAGCTGAAGTTCGCTGCCTTCGCTGAAGGAAGTATGCTGCCAAACGATCTCTCCGTTGCCGTTCACTAAAAATGTGTGGGGAATCATATTCACGTTCATCGCGCGTTTGAAGTCGCCGTTGGCATCCAGCAGCACTTCGTAATCCCAGCCTTTGCCGTTTACGGTAGGACCTACCTTAGAGGTTGACCTGGCATCGTCGATGGACACGGCCACCAGCTTCACACCGGTCTCCTCAACCCAGTCCTGATAAACATCGGCAATGGTAGTCAGTTCGTTGATACAGGGCTTGCACCACAATGCCCAGAAACTGACGATCATCGGTTTGCCGTCATTGTTTAAATCAGCAGTATTGAATACTTTGCCATCCAAAGTTTTAACATTGACTGCAGGCAGTTTTTTCAGGTTTTTTTCAGCATCCTGGGCTGCAGCGCCCATCACAAAAGTGAGCATCAGGGAGAAGAAAATAATTTTTTTCATGTCGTTTTGTTTGTTTCTCAGCTTTCAATTCAATAATCATGCCTGTCAGGCAATATAAACTTCAAGGATCTCCGAAGGTGACGAAGGAATTATATCAACCCTGTCGATGCCTGCAGGAATCAGCACAGCCTCTCCCTGCGAAAGGGCAATCTGGGGCTCGGTGGTTCCGTCGTGAACCAGGGTCACTGAACCGGCCACGCAAACGTAAATCACAAACGAGTCCAGCTCGCTGTAATCCTTGCCCAGGGTCTTGTCAAGGCTGATCAGGTTGGTGGTGAAAAACGGACTTGTCACCAGGTTGGCCGACCCATTCTTATTCGGTTTATATTTTGACTTATAATCGTCGTAAACATTGAAGTCAATGGCATCCAGGGCTTCCTCAATGTGCAGCTCCCGCGATTTACCTTCGTGGTCAACCCGGTCCCAGTCGTAAATCCGGTAAGTAGTGTCGGATGTCTGCTGTATTTCGGCCAGAAAGGTACCTGGTCCCAGGGCGTGCACCCTTCCGGCAGGCATATAGAAAACGTCACCCTTCTTTACCTTCTCCACATTCAATATATCGCGCAGCGTTTTATTATGGAGGTGGGTGAGGTAGGTTTCCCTGTCCACCTTCCGGCTGAAACCGCTGATCAGTTCAGAATCCGGATCGGCATCAATGATATACCACATTTCCGACTTGCCGTAACCGATGTTGCGTTTCGCGGCGAGTTCGTCATCCGGATGAACCTGAATGGAAAGGTAATCCGCGGCATCAATAAACTTGACCAGGATGGGAAATTCATCACCGAACCTCTCATAAACAGCATCCCCGACCAGGTCGCCCATGTAAATCTCTACCAGTTCATTCAGGTCGTTTCCTGCAAGGAACCCATTGACAATCGCGGTCTGATTGCCATCCACGCCCGAGAGTACCCAGGCTTCACCGCAATTGGGCAGGGGGGAAAAATCAATTCCAAGTACTGACCGGATCTTGGTCCCTCCCCAGATCTTATCTTTGAGTACAGGTTTGAATTTTAGCGGATAAAGCTGGTTCTCCATAAGTAACTATGAATTTAATATTGACCCTCAGAACGTCGGATGGAGGGTAAAATTTCCCGGCAACGGGGTAAAATTACAATTAAAATCAATCATTCAAATAGTCACATACTTAATTGGTAACTTTGTAAAATCTTAAAAAGCCCCCTTATTGAATTATTTTAAAATGTTTGATTTGTTGCAGCGATTCGGATTTCAGCAATGGCAGAAGAGAGGAAAAAGCATCTTAAAAAGCCTGACTGGTTAAAAATCAGGCTGCCCGGAGGAAAAAATTTTACCCGGGTCAAAGAAATTGTTGAAGGCAACCACCTTCACACCATCTGCAGCAGCGGCAACTGCCCGAATATGGGTGAATGCTGGAATGCCGGAACCGCCACATTCATGATACTGGGGGATATCTGCACCCGTTCGTGCCGGTTTTGCGCCACCAAAACCGGCAGGCCATTTTCTGCAGATCCCCTCGAGCCTCGGCGGGTAGCTGAATCAATCAGGCTGATGAAGCTGAAGCATTGTGTCATTACCTCGGTTGACCGCGACGATCTGCCTGATGGCGGGGCGGCACACTGGGCTGAAACCATCCGGCAGGTCAGGACCATTAACCCGGGAGTCACCATTGAAGTGCTGATCCCTGACTTCTCAGGCAACCTGAAGGATGTTGATAAAGTGATTGCGGAAAAGCCGGATATCATATCGCACAATCTTGAAACGGTGCGCCGGCTTACGCCATTGATCAGAAGCGCCGCCCGTTACGACAGGAGCCTTGAAGTGCTGAAACACATCGCTGATTCGAAGACGGCAGCTAAATCGGGAATCATGGCCGGAATCGGTGAAACCGGGGCCGAAGTGCTTGAAACAATGGATGATCTGCTGTCGGCCGGGGTCAGTATTATGACCATTGGCCAGTATCTCCAGCCTACGCGCGCTCATCTGCCGGTTGAAGAATACATCACTCCGGAAATATTTGAAAAATATCGTATTGCAGGAATAGAAAAGGGATTCAGGCACATTGAAAGCAGACCTTTGGTAAGGTCATCCTATCACGCTGAAAAACATGTGCTTTAAAAGCCGGGTATGGGCACAAACAAAACGCAGCACCCGGATGGATGCTGCGCCCTGTAAAACATTCATCAATAACTACCTCACAATAAGTTTATAACTAAACTGTCGGGAGTCACTGATTATGCTGGCTACATAAATTCCTGACGGGATATTCAGGTTCAGGAAGTAATGATTGCTGCCCTGCAGCTGACCGCTGTAAACCTGCTGACCCTGAAGGTTGTAAAGCATCAGGCTGAGTTTACCGGTATTTTCCGTCTGCACCCTGATTTCCTTGTTATAGGAGTATATGGCCAGGCCGCTGTTTTCCGGCCGGTCAATCCCGATGGAAATCAGGTCAAGGAGCAGTACATTGTCAAGTCCGCCGGAAGGATTGCGTGTGTCGGTTTCTATCCAAACCCCTGAAGGAACTTCATAGGTATGTACAATGGTTCCGTCTTCACCGCTGCGGATTTCCACGCGCTGCACACCGGCATCGTTCACATTCGGTACAATTCCGCCCCATGATCCGTCAGATCCGGCTACCTCACTGATATAAAAAGGCGCATAAGAAGTGATGGAAGCAAAGTCCACTTCGCTGGTTTCGATATGGGCTGCATAAAGCGGGCGGCCTGTGCCAGCGGTGTTGTCATAAAGCAATGCAAAATCCTTGGGGGTATCTTCACTGATGCCCATGATGGCCGTTCCATAAGTGGGATCAGCTTCAGTTCCGAACTGCAGCACGGTAGCATAATCGGCAGTGGTGAGGCGATGGGCAACATCGCTTCCACCGGCACCATCATTCAGCGAAATGCGCATGTAAATCTGGTTACCCGGCGTGAACCTCGCGTTACCGGTCGGCTCTGCGATAAACCATCCGGTGAAGGCTCCGGTAGCATCGGTGGTAAATTCGCCGTACTCACCCGGATTTGCCAGGGAGGTGCTGGTGGTGCGCGAATAGGTTCCGTCAGCGGCGATAAAGATGCAGTTGCCCGCACCATCGGCCGTTGGCAGGTCCGATTCAAGCACAACCTTGTTGAAATACCTGTAAGTTGCTTCAGGCGTCAGGTTTTCGAGGGTAGCCCAAAATGCATAAGGTACACGGGTATTGTTGGACCCGTTGATTCCCTGAACAAACTGCGGCAGGATCACACCCGAAATTCCCGGCTGCACGGCGGCGGTAACACTGCCGTTGCAGGTGACCACTTTATCTGCTGCGCCTCCGCCGGCGTTAAGAATGGTTTGTCCGCTGTAATCGCCGGCGGGGAGTCCGGCCACCAGGCGAACGGAAACGGTTACCGGCTGGCCGGTAATCACGCCTTCGGCAAACGGAAATTCCAGGGACGCAGTAAAGTTTACTCCATCCGCTGACAGTTCATAATCTTCAGGTGCAGAAACCACAATATTTCCGCTGCCTTCAAGATCGGTTCCGCTAAGCAGATAAGTTTGAACCTCTGACGGTCCGCTGCCTTCCACATAATTAAATCCGCTGAGTGTAGCAGGAGAAACGGTCAGCAGAGGATCACCTGAGGGCAATAGATCAATTACAAGAATATCAACTTCTCCTCCGAAGGGATTCCGGGTATCGTAGATTCCCCATACACCATTTTCGGAAGTATGCACGGCCACCAGGCTTCCGTCGGCATTGCTGCGTTCTTCAATCCGGCGAATACCATCGGGAAGCAGGTTGGGAACGATACCGCCCCAGGAGCCGTTGACTCCCTGTACCTGTCCGGTGTAAAATCCAACATAAGTACCCGCAGCAGCAAAATCGACGCCGGTAGTTTCAATACTGCTTCCGTAAACAGGCCTTCCGGTACCGGCCATGTTATCATATAGATAAACAAGATTACCCGCTGCAGCTTCGGAGATTCCCCGGATTCCGGTTCCCATCTCAGGCAGATTCTGATTTCCGAAATTGATTACGGTTGCAGCTTCCGCAGATGTAACCCGGTTCACCACAGATGTCCCTTCATTACCATCATTCAGCATAATCCGCATGAAAAGCTGATTACCCGGGGTAAACCTGGCGTTACCGCTGGGTTCGATCATAAACCATCCTGTGTATTCTCCGTTCGCATCCGTTGTAAACTCTCCATATTCTCCGGGATTCCCAAGATTGGTAGATGTGGTTCGCAAGAAACTGCCATCGGAATTGACAAAAATAGTATTCCCTGCCCCATTGCTTGTCGGCGAATCAGTACCAAGAACTATCTTATTAAAATAGCGATAGGTGGTATTTGGGTATAAATTACTGATGGTAGCACTAAATGCATAAGGAACCCGCTGCGAATTCGTTCCATTGATTCCCTGAATATATGCAGGTATTGTAGCTACGCTGAAATAAGGAACCAGATCGGTAACCGTACCATTGCAGGTCACGTTTGCAGCAGCGGCACCCCCTCCTGAATGTACAATCACCTCATTGTTGTAATTTCCTATTGCAAGATCAGCTTTAAGCCTCACGGAGACGGTAACAGGCTGTCCGGTGACGACCCCTCCCGCAAACGGGAATTCAAGCATCGAAACGAAGTCACTGCCATTGGATGAAATTTCATAGTTTTCAGGTGCAGTGACAACAATATTGCCGCTTCCGGCCAGATTTTCTCCGGTAAGCTCATAGGTTTGAGCAGATGAAGGCCCGTTGCCAATCTCATAGGTAAATCCGCTGAGGGTGGCAGGTGTCGCTGTGATCACAGGTAAATCTCCTGGCATTACCGAGACATTATCGACCTGCCAGAGGCGATAGAACCCTGCATTATAATGGTATTTGAAAGCAATATAAACATTCGATCCCATTATGGAAGAAAGATCAATAGCTCCTGAAGGTGTCCAAACCTGCTCCTCAGCCGGATAATTAAAGGTAAGTTCATTCCAGGTTGATGAAGTGGGGTCTCCAACACCCGGATAATCTGTAGAATACAACACCTTGAAATAATTATCCGCATCATCGCTGCCATAACGCATCCAACTTTCAAATGAAAGGTTGCAATTGAAGTTTTCATTCAGATTGATTCCTGGAAGAATAAGCCAATCTTCTTCAAGCACGCCGGTGTTGAAACCGTTCATATAGGCATATTCTCCGGATGTACTGTGTTTCCAGAACTGTGAGGGCCCTGCAACACTTTTTGTATAACAAAGTCCGAAACCTGATGAAAAATCTTCAGTATAGGGCAATGTAGTTGTGGCGGACGCTTCCACATTACCATTGCATATGACGACAGCATTAGTCGCACCACCGCCCGCATTGATAATCTGTTCACCGGTGTAGGTTCCGCCGTTTAATCCGGCCTTTAACCTTACATAAACAGGCACGGCACTGAGGGCGCCTGCAGAATACGGCACATTAAGAACGGACTGTGAAAAACTGATATCATCCAGGGAAATTTCATAATTTGCCGGTGGGGTAATGGTAATATTCCCATTGGCCGGGGTAAGGTTAGAACCTGACAGATTATAGCTTTGCGATGCGGAAGGTCCGTTGTTAACAGTATATGTAAATCCGGAAAGGGTTCCGGGTGATGCTGAGATCGCCGGATTGGTTCCTGAAGACGGCGCAACCGCTTCTGCCCATGTTGTGGCAACCCTGATGCCATCAACGATTATACGTTGAGAAGCATTATATTGTCGGAGGGCAATGGATCCGACATTGGAAAAGTTGGCAGTTTCTGTTACAGTCGCATCGGGAACCGGAGGTTCTGTTGCCGGATATGTATTAAAAATATAAAAACTTGAAGTTTTAGTAGCTATTTCAAGTTTCATTACAATCAATGCAGGAACACCCGGAGTGATAGGAAGGAAAGTAGCCGGAGGAGTATTCCCGAGGCCAAGGCCAATTCCATCACCTGCAGCGTTTATATATATCCTTGTAAAAAATGTTGTACCTATTGTACTCTGACCAAAATGAAGAAAATAGCCGGCTGAATTAGGCCCCTGAGTTTGCACAACAGCTGCTGCATAAATAACCCCCGTAGTCTGTTCGGGAAAAGTCCTGTGTACATCCTCTCCGGTATTATCCAGATTTGCCCCACCGCCGATCCCTGATCCGGCATATCCGTCAAAAATCAATCCATTAGTAACATCGATTGACTGACTTCCACCACTACTATGTGCGGTCCAGCCATTATCCGTCAGAAGTGCACCGATTGAGTAATCAAAATCCTCAATCAAAAGCGGTTGAGCGGTTGAAATAATTGTCATCAGCGAAATGACTGTTGCCAGAATAAGCCTTGGTAACATTGCTCTTCCGGACTGTAAGTTCTGATTTTTCATAATTGTTCGTTTTAGCTGATAGTAATTTCAATGGAAACAATACTTTATCTGAAGAAAAGCCCTTTCCGGAAATTATTTCCGGATAGGGACTTTTTCCAAAAAAAGCAATTCATGGACTATTTAAGAAGGACTTTGGTGCTGAATGAACCCTCGCGGCCAATAACCCTGACGATATAAATACCTGCGGGTAAGTCAAGGGAATAGGTGGCTTTGCTGCCGTTAATACTAAAACTGTGTACCTCCTGACCGTAGAGGTTGATGACCCGGATGCTTCCGTTCATCACCTGATCCAGCTGAATGCTGAGCTCTTTGCCATAGGTGAAAATTTTACCAAACTGGGTTTCAGGAGCGCCGATTCCAAGGGTGGTATTGATTACCAGCACATTATCAATGCCTCCGGCAGGATTTTTTGTATCCACAGTACCCCATACACCATCATCATCGGTATAATTGCTGACGATGGCCCCGTTCGTCAGGCTGCGTT
This sequence comes from Lentimicrobium sp., assembly GCA_023957275.1. Lineage (GTDB taxonomy): Bacteria > Bacteroidota > Bacteroidia > Bacteroidales > Lentimicrobiaceae > Lentimicrobium. The sequence continues at coordinate 77,374 of JAMLHF010000008.1, forward strand.
CTTCAACCCGTTTTACCCCTTCCGTGTTGATATTCGGCACAATGCCGCCCCAGGCGCCATCGGTACCTGCCACATCATTGGCGTAAAATTCCGCATAGGTCCCTGCAATAAAACTTACCCCGGTGGTTTCTACCTGGGTGCCATACAGCGGGCGACCGGTTCCGGCGGTATTGTCGTAGATAAATACAAAATTTTTCGGAGTAAAATTGCTGATTCCGCGGATGGCTGTTCCGGTCGAGTCGGCAGCGCTGGTATAGAAACCCAGCGATTTAACACTTTCGGTAATGGTAAGACGGGTGGCTTCAGCAGTTCCGCCGGCACCGTCATTAAGCATAATGCGCATAAATAATTCATTGCCCGGTTTAAACCTGGCATTGCCGGTAGGCTCGGTAATAAACCAGCCGCTGAAACTACCATTGGCATCTGTTGTAAACTCACCATACTGACCCGGAGTTGTCATGGAAGCACTGGTAGTACGCACAAATTCCCCGGTAGAGGGATTCACGAAAATGCAATTTCCTGCTCCGTTGTAATCAGGACCATCGGATCCACTTACAATCTTATTGTAAAAACGGTAGGTTGAGGAAGGCAGAAGGTTCGAAAGTGTGGCATGATAGGCAAACGGCACCCTGTTGATGTTGGATGGAGTGGCCCCTTCGATAAACTTTGGCAGAATGTAGGCCGAAATGGATGCAGGAGTGGAAGTTGAAACACTGCCGCTTAAAGGGATCTGAAGTTCGGGAGCGCCGCCGCCGGTAACGGTGAAAACACCTGAATAGCTACCGGCCGGCAATCCGGCTTTCAAACGGATACGTACAGGAACATCCCCGGTACCGGGGAAACTTCCGTTCTCGTAAACCACATTGCCCGGATCGCTTATAAAATTAACGCCATCAACGGAATACTCATAATCAGCTGAAGGGGTCATTGTAACGGCACCTGATGCCGGGGTCAGGTTGAAGGCGTTCAGGGTGGTAATCTGCATTTCAGAAGGACCAGCACCTTCCAGGTAAGTAAATCCTGATAAGCTTGAAGGCGTTGCAGTAATCATCGGAGAGCTGCCTACCCCTTTGAACGTGACATTGTCGTAACGGAGGGTTCCGTTAGGACTGTAGGATGAGGTTGAGGTCGCGGCACCATATTCAGAACCGTCAACAAATTCGGTTACAATTCTGACTCCAAATGCAGCATTGCCCTCAACGCCCGAAATACCTGAGAAATCAGCACTTCTCTGATACCAGGTATCGCCTGCGTCCGCAATAAAGCGTCCGTTATCAAAACCTTTATCTACTCCCGCGGCGGTATTGACGGCGTTACCTTCATTGGCTTCAAAGTCTTCCCAATCGGTTCCGTTCAGCGTATACTGAACCCTGAGCCTGTTGGCAGAAGTATTGCTGTGACGGCCATCCCAGCTAAGGGCTATGGCGCTGTAGCCGGAGGTAGAAACCAGAAACTCAACCCCTGCGGTACCTGATCCGGTACCCTGCGCGGGATAAGCAGCTGAATTCCAGGCCCGCCCGCCGGTACCTGTTCCGGTATACCCTGTTGCGAAGGTGGCTGTAGTTCCGCCAATCAGTGCGGCGGTTCCCGACCCGGTGCTGGGTGTAATCACATCGCCCTCAAAAGTCCACTGTGTAATGGTAACCTGGGCATTTGCCATTTCAGCGGTGAAACCAAAACCGGCAAACAGTAATAATGCCAGCATGAACATTCTCGTGTAATTTTTCTTCATAAAATATTGGATTAAATGGTTGAAACTTCAGATGTTTATAGGGCAGGAGGGAATAATCTTCCCGGATTTCCAATTTACAAATTTAGTGGAATTTTGGATTCACCATGTTAACAAATCCTAAAGATTTGCCGCTGTCTGATTAAATATTCTCCCCGTTCAACCGAAGCACTGATATATTACTCAAAATCTATAAATTAGGCTGAAACAATTAAACATATTATCACTGCAGGCATGAACGCAGCGGGCATTTTTGCCGGGTTAAGGCTTAACTTTAAAGTTCAGTCTGATCCATACAAACAAAATGCCCGGAAAATATTTTTCAACCTCTTTTTGTGAAAATTCACTTCCAAAATCAGCCAAGATTCAGGCTAATTATCCAACACCCATCCGGATATGGCAGAACCTCAGCCAGGTAATCTCGATAAAAAAGGAAATAATTAACCAAACAATATCTCTACATCGAATGAAATAATAATTAATTAATCTAATACCAACCTCTACATATTATAATTTATACTACTGTCTATTAATTTCTTAAAATATTTACTTTCCTCTACATCAAAGATTGACTGTAAAAATAAGTACACAACAATTTACATTTAAAATTCACAGGATTTCTTAGCTTTGATTGGTCTTTAAACGGATTTTTTATGTTTCTGTTCAAACATGCCGCAAAATCCATTGAACTGATAGATAACTTCCTGAATATTATTGATCAGGGGGCAATTCTATTCAAAGAGGGGGTCAGAAATTACCTCTACGGCAACAGGGAAAATTTTCTGAGCAACCTGCAAACGCTCTCATCACTTGAAACTGAGGCGGATATCATCAAGCGGAAAACGGAAAACCTGCTTTATACGCAATCTCTTATGCCGCAGCTGAGGGGCGATATCCTGAAACTGCTCGAAGAGCTTGATAATATTATTGACCTTGCCAAGACGAACCTGTTTCAGTTTGATGTCGAGATTCCGTTTATTCCGGCCGAATTAAACCAGGAGTTGGTAAAACTTACCGAATTATCGGTTTCTGCCATAGAGTCGGTGATACCGGCGGCAAGGGCATATTTCAAAGATCCTGAATCAGTCAAAGAAAAACTGCACAGGGTATATTTATATGAGAAAGAGGCTGACAAGCTGGCTGATGCAATCAAACGCAGGGTTTTTCATGAGATGCCCAACCTAAAGCTCAGCGAAAAATTTCATCTGAGGTATTTTACCTTACATATAGAAATACTGTCGGATGCTGCTGAGAAAACAGCCGATGTATTGTCGATTATGGCTATTAAACGTACCATTTAACATCAGGTAACCGGATGTTGCTGCTGATCTTTCTGTCGAGCGGGTTATTCCTTGGTTGGTCCCTTGGGGCCAATGATGCGGCGAATATTTTCGGGTCGGCGGTAGGATCTAAAATGATCCGTTTCAGGAAGGCTGCCATCATTGCCAGTATTTTTGTGGTCCTGGGCGCAGTTTTTCAGGGCCGGGGCACGGCCGATACCCTCTCAAGCCTCGGAGCCGTTGACGCATTGGCCGGAGGATTCACCGTTTCGCTTTGCGCCGCGCTTACAGTGTTTTGGATGACCCGATATGCCATTCCGGTATCCACCAGCCAGGCAATTGTCGGGGCGATCATCGGCTGGAGCATGTTTGCAGGTCTGCCCACCAATTATACCGTACTTACAAAGATTGTATCCACATGGGTATCAGGCCCCATCCTGGGAATGGCCTTTGCAGCAGGGCTTTTCCTGCTTCTGAGGGGATTTCTCCGGCGTACCAAAATCCATGTGATCAAACTTGACTCTTATATCCGGATCTCGCTGATCGTGGCAGGGGCTTTCGGAGCTTACAGTCTGGGGGCCAATAATATTGCCAATGTCATGGGGGTATTCGTCAATGCCGCCCCGGACGTTTTTCTTAATTTCGGCCTTTTCACCCTCGACGGGGTTCAGTTGCTGTTTTTGCTGGGCGGGCTGGCCATTGCGCTCGGAATATTTACCTATAGCGAAAGGGTTATGCACACGGTTGGCAACGGCATCCTTTCGCTCAGTCCCGAGGCCGCCATTGTGGTTGTTTTATCGCAGGCCCTGGTGCTGTTTATCTTTTCGTCTTCCTCACTATCCGCTTTCCTGATGTCGATGGGGTTACCGGCAATTCCGCTGGTACCGGTTTCAAGCACACAGGTGGTGGTGGGTTCGGTGATCGGAATCGGATTGGTGAAAGGAGCCCGCGAAATAAAATTAAAGGCACTTGGTGAAATTGCTGCCGGCTGGGTGGTTACCCCGCTGGCAGCCGGTTTCCTTACCTATATCGCCCTTTTCTTTGTCCAGAATGTCTTTAAATTACCGGTGTTTTCAGGCAAAGTACAGGGTACCCCAATTCGGCCGGATACCATAACTGCCGTTGCTGAAAATGCAACGGAAATTGATCTCATCCTTCCGGCCATCCTGGCAATGGCTGCTTTGGCAATTATCATACTGATCTTCCTGGTATTCCGTCAGCAAAAACTGCGGCTTAAAACTGAAAATGAGCTACTTCATCAGCAAAATAACTATTACCAGGCTCAAAAGACACTGAGCGGAATGGAAGTTACGGCTGTGCATCTTGAAAACAGCCTGCTGAGCCAGAAACTGGAAACCAAACGCCGTGAATATATCAACATCGCCCTGAATATCTCTTCACAGCGGGAGTTTCTGCAGTCTGTTGCCGCGAAAATCGATGAAATCAGGCTGGTCGGGGATCAGCAACAGCTACTGGAACAGCTGAATGACTTATCCCTTATGGTTAAACAGAAGATGAACTTCAGTGATGAAACGGAAGAGTTATATGCGCAGATAGAATTGATCCACAAAGATTTCAGGCAGAAACTTGCCAATGCCTTTCCTGACCTGACAGAACAGGAAAAACGGCTGGCGGTACTGTTGCGCCTGAACTTTTCATCCAAGGAAATCGCTTCATTGATGGGTATATCTCCAAAAAGCGCTGAGATTGCCCGTTACCGCTTAAGGAAAAAACTGAATCTCGGAAAAGGCGAAAGCCTCACCTTTTTTATACAGAACCTTTAAAAACCATAAGTATGAGAAAAATGAATCATCCAAAATTAATGCTGTTACTGGCTGTTTTCTGGTTAACAGGTGGTTATGCCCTCGGACAGGAAACCGACACCACGGTGCGTTACAATCAGTATGGTGCCAGAGTGAACCGTACGCCGCTGAAAGCGGAGGAGAGGAACGGGATACTTGTGCTGGAAAGCAAGGACCAGAAGTACAAAATATGGTACGACGCCCGTGTACAGGTGGATGGCGCCA
>JAMLHF010000080.1 GCA_023957275.1 Lentimicrobium sp.
GCCCTGTACTTCCGATTTCCCGTAGTCAATGTAATCGAATGAAACTTCACGGCCCGAGGGATAGAATTTTATGCGGTGTTTGATTTTGACAATGCTTTTTTCAAACTCAGGATCGGGACGCAGGTTGTCGCAATCCCAGCCCCTGCGGTGAAACCGGATGCCATAATCGCTTGTGCCGATCTCGTCGACGGGAATATTGCGCAATTCCACGTCAATCCATTGCTCCCTTGATTTACTGTTCTCCGTTTCGAACCAGGTAAAGTGCATGTGCGCCTTCAGCCAGCTGAGCCGTTGATTGCTGTAGGCGCCTTCAACCCATCCATCCTCATGTTTGCTGTTAAAAAGCTTCCCGCTGAAACTGCCGCCTTTTGATATCTGGAATCCCGGAAAACTGCCACCGTTTCCGGGACTTTCAATCAGTTTAAAGTCACTTTTGCTGAACTGCTGATCATCCAAATCATGACTATTTGTATAGTGCATGTAGGCGTAAATCCGGAAGTCAAGTTCATAGTTTGCGGCAACTACAGGTTCGCGTTTCGGAGGAGGGGCAGATATTTTCTTTTGTTCCGATTTCACTGTCACGCCTCCGAATTCAATCTCCGCATGAATCCAGGCATTGTCCACCGGGGTGATTTTTCCGGAAAACCGGCCGCTGCGGGCTTCAAATTTCCCGGCTTCATCGAGTGTGGCTGTTTTGATTACCACAGGTCCATTGTAGCTGATGGCTTTGGAGTATTCCTGATCGGTTTTGTGGATGATTTCACCGGTAATGTTTCCGTCGTCGGTCAGCGAAGTGATTTTCACACTCAGTCCGGGAATAAAAAGCCTGATGGCATGGAGCCCGGCTTCCCTGATGGCGGGGACAAGCGCGGAAGCCTGCGATTTAACGCATGCTTCGTCGAGGTAGGGATAGGTTTTTGAGATGGGATATTTGTTGAAAAACCAGGTATCGGTGCAAAGCAGCACTTCCCTGTTGCCCACCTGACGCCGGTAGTAATTTCCTGAGTAACCGGAGGCGCTGAGTTTGGGAGAGCTGTAAACATAATCAGGGTGCGTGATGGGTTTCACCACATTGCCTTTCCAGTCGGTGCCCGAGATGGTTTCGGTGGTAAAGAAGTTTTCGTTGGTAAAGGTTGCCAGTGTGTGCGCCACATCCCTGATGGTGTTTGACTTTTCGAATTTCAGCGCCAGGTCAGGGTCGGCTTTCCCTGCCTGAAATTCATCCAGTCCGCCATCATTGCCGGTCTGGAATTCGGCCATCATTTCTTCGTAGGTATCGGGGTTTCCGAAGTACGACATCATGCGGAACGGGATAGAAGGGTGGGCATCGTTGCGCACATGCGAAGGGCAGCCGTTGTCTGCAATCATATGCAGGGTTTCGCCCAGCGACCGCCATGCTTTGGCCATTAAGGCGTTGCGCTTTTCCTGATTTTTTTCTTCCAGGGCTCCTTTTAAAAAAGCCTTGCCGTTCTCCCAGGTATAGTTATGCTCCAGCGCTCCGAAATCACCCGCCTTGCCGATTGCCCATGTAACACCGTCGGTATTGGGATTGGTGAACTTTTTCTGAATCCAGTTCATCAGTTTGCTGTTTACATCGTCGGTGAGGTGCCGGGCACCATCGGGCCGGGTAGGATCGTAAAAATGGCGGAAACTGGCCGGCACTTCGGGCACATCGGCCGAGTAGCCGCCGTGCGCAATCCATTCGAGCGGCGTTTTTTCACCCGCCTCTTCAGTGAAGGTGGTTTCGCCGTAAAGCCAGTTGGCCATATCTTCATGGAAACGGTCAACCTCGGAAGGATTGAACAGCCCGGGTTTACTGATGTAGTTACCCCTTAGTTTCACCTTATCCAGCTTGAACTCATACAGTTTGAATTTATTCATCGAAAAGCCGCCCTTGTTGTTCTTTTCGAGAAAAGCCTTTACCATAAATTTATTGAGGGTGGGATGGTTTTTCTGATTGCCATACCCGACAAACAAGGCCCACAATGCCAGCAAGGTAACGATCAGTGCGGCTGGGGCAAATATCTTGATATTCTTCATAATTACGGGTTTTCAGAATCTTACCAGTTTCCATTGGCCGTCATCGCTCAGGGCGAATTCGGCCGTGTATTTTTGCCCGTCATCACCGGTAAACTCATACAATGAGTAAATGGGTGTGGATATTTTGAGTTTCCTGTTTTTGAACGCTTTGGAATATTCACTCATGTAAGGCTTGATTTCTCTGAAAGCGTCCTTGTAGATTTCCTGACTGTGGGGTGTAAGCATTTGTTTCAGCAGGATGGTATCGCCACGGGCAAAGGCCTCTTGTACCGTTTCAGCAGCCTTTTGCGGATCGCCCGTTTCTGCCGCGATTTCCGTGACGGTTTCTTCAGGAACGGAATCGTCAACCGAAACAATTCCCGGGATATCGGTACCCGTCAGCCCGCCCTTATCCTGGCCGGGGATGGGGGGATCATCGCCCAGAAAATACAGGGCGGTTAACCCGGCAACGGCCAGCAACACGATCAGCAGCAAGGTTTTCCGGAAACATCCGCCTTTCTTTTTGCGCTTTACCGGAGGAGCAGCCGGCGGGGCATTATAGGCAGGGGGTGCAGGGGGTATGGCGTTTTGCGGGTATCCGGCTGTCGGGGCTGCCGGCGGGGGAGGGGCGGACGCGGGGCCGTTCACGGTGCTGCCGATGGAAGCACCGCAATGGACGCAGAACTTTTCGTTTCCGGAAACCGGCTTTTGGCAGACCGGGCAGGCGCCTGAACCAGGTGCACTGAGTTGGGCGCCGCATTTGCTGCAGAACTTTGAACCTGCCTTTAACGTGTTGCCGCAATTGCTGCAGAATGGCATATCTGTATGGTGTTGATCTTACTGAACCTGTTGACTTACCGGGAGCAATTTATGAATAAATACGCAGAATCTTCAGAAAACAATATAAGCATATCCGGAAAACCGGCAAAGAGGGTTTTCATCATTTGATGTGCCTGAGTGTATTCAAAATCATAAGTATGATAATATCCACAATTCCGGTTTATTACCCCCGGCTTGAGCCGGGGGTAATAGGGCGCTGGTTAACGATGGGGCTTTAGCCCAAAAGGCGGCTAAAGGCAGGCAGGAATTAGCAAAAACCGGCAAGCCCGGAAACTCCCCTGGCCGGGCTTCTCCCGGCTTTTCGGCTAAAGCCGGTTGTTTCGGGGATCTGTTTTTTCCCCAGGCTGAAGCCCGGAGTAAAGCAAACAGAATTTTCCGACTTTTTATCAGAAATCCGACGTCTGAATCTGGACTTCGGGCCAACCAACGCAAGCATAGGTTAGGTGGCCTTAAACTCAATTATTTTTATATCCTGAGTTTCTGAAGAATATCAATTCCGGTTCATTACCCCCGGCTTGAGCCGGTGGTGACAAGGAGCTGACAAACGCAGGGGCTTTAGCCCAAAAGACGGCAAAAGTTTATTGTCAGGCAGGCATTAGTAAAAACCGGTAAGCACTGAAATGCCCCTAATCAGGCTTCTCCCGGCTCTGGGCTAAAGCCGGTTGGTTCTGGGATCTGCATTTTCCCCGGGCTGAAGCCCGGAAGGGCTGAACTATTGATGAACCGTGTTTTATGTATCCCCAAAGCAAAAATGCGCTTAATTAAAAATCCTTAGTTAATCTTAGCGACTCAAAAGTTAAATAATACATTTTTTAGTTAACTTTGAACTTAAAATAGACAATATGAACTTTAAAGCAGGAGAATTCATTCAGGTAAAGGGATATAAAGCCTTTCAACCTGAAAAGATTGACAGGTTTCACCAATTTGACGAAACGGATTTGTTACTTCTTCTTGAGAAGGCAAATATCAGACTCGGAGAATTGAATGCTTATGCTGAGCTGGTTCCGGATGTGGAGCATTTCATCAGGCTGCATGTAGTTAAGGAAGCTACGTTATCGAGCAGGATAGAGGGTACCAATACCAGTCTGGAAGATGCATTGCTAAAGGAAGAGGAGATTTTGCCTGAAAAAAGGAACGATTGGCGTGAAGTGAACAACTATATTCTGGCCATGAACCGGTCAATTGAGCAGCTGCGTACATTGCCATTGTCTTCGCGCCTGTTGAAAATGGCGCATAAAATCTTGTTAAGTGGGGTAAGAGGGGAGCACAGATTGCCGGGTGAATTCCGCAGAAGCCAGAACTGGATTGGGGGGGCCTCACTGATGGATGCTGTTTTTATCCCACCGGTTTGGGAGGAGGTAAATCCATTGATGGGTGATCTTGAAAATTTCCTGCACAACGAGAATACCGGGCTTACCCATATTTTAAAAATTGCCCTTGCCCACTACCAGTTCGAAACCATCCACCCGTTTCTGGATGGCAACGGGCGTATAGGGCGGTTGATGATTACCCTGTACCTGATACAGGCAGGCATTATGAACAGGCCGGTACTTTATCTTTCCGATTTTTTCGACCGGAACCGGCAGTTGTATTACGATAACCTTATGCTGGTGCGCACAAAAAGTGATTTGAAGATATGGCTGAGGTTTTTCATTACCGGGATTATAGAAACCTGTGATAAGGCGGTTTCGGGCCTTAAAAATATCCTGGTGCTGAAAAAAGACTGTGAAACCAATCGCATCATCACACTCGGGAAAAAACTCCAATCGGCTCAGGTTTTACTGCAGTTACTTTTTATGGACCCGGTTATCCGCCCGGATAAAGTGGCGCAACTTACCGGTTTATCCATGGTTTCAGCGTATAAACTGATTGAGGATTTTGAAAGATTGAAAATCCTTCGCGAAATAACCGGTGGTCAGCGCAACAGGATTTATCTGTTTGATGAATACTTCAGGGTTTTTGAATAAAAGATAATTCGGTGGTATGGGAAAAAAGGGATTGATCCGGCTTCCGCAAACCACCCTGAAAAGCATCGTGCCGGTATATTAAATTGATTGCGGAATCCCGGCCGGTATCACCGATGTGTAAAAAAAATAACAAACCGGTCACCGGAAATAACTATCCGGAGTATCGGCCATTTATCCCTGATTTGGCATTATCCCGTTCAGTTTGTATTTTTACGGAGATAAAACCCGGCTTATGAAAAGAACTTTAATTTTTGTGTGCGCAGCGCTGCTGCTGGCCGTATCTGCCTGTAAACAAAGGCAAAGTAATCAGGCAACAGATCTTGAAAGGAAGGCAGACAGCCTGATGACCCTGGCAAATAACTTTTTTAAACCTTTACCGGCTGAGGCCCTGAATCCTGAGAATCCGCTTAACCCGGAGAAGGTAGCCCTGGGCAAGGCGCTCTATTACGACAACCGCCTTTCGCTGAACCAGACACAAAGTTGCAACACCTGTCACGACCTGAAGACCTTTGGGGTGGACAACCTGCCCACCAGTCCCGGCGACAACGGCATGCCGGGCACCCGCAACTCACCCACGGTGCTGAATGCCGCCCTGCATTTTCTGCAGTTCTGGGATGGCCGTAACAAGGATGTGGAAGAACAGGCCGGAGGTCCCGTGATGAACCCCGCCGAAATGAATATGCCCAGCGAGGCCGTGGTGATGGACCGCCTTGCCGCTGACGGCAGATATGTTGAGATGTTTGCCGCCGCTTTCCCTGAAGAGAAGAATCCCGTCACCTTCACCAATATGCGCAATGCCATCGGCGCCTTCGAAAGGACCCTGCTGACCCCGGCGCGTTTCGACAAGTTTCTGGCGGGCGACCGGCAGGCGCTTACGGAAGCGGAGCTGGACGGGCTGGGCGCCTTTATCGGGACGGGATGCACCGCCTGCCACAACGGCCCTTTGCTGGGCGGCAACATGTTCCAGAAGTATCCGCTTTTTGGCACACACAAGGAATACACCGGCAGCGATGTGGACGATACCGGCAGGATGCAGGTAACCAAAAACGAAGCCGACCGCGACCTGTATAAAGTCCCGTCCATGCGCAACATTGCCGAAACCTGGCCTTACCTGCACGACGGCAGTGTGAAGGAGCTGGATAAAACCATTGACATCATGGCCAGGGCCGAACTCAACAAAACCCTCACCCCTCAGCAGATCAGCGATATTGAGGCTTTTCTGAAGACCCTTACCGGTGAAGTGCCGGCGGAGACATTGAATTAATTGGAAACAGGAGGTTAATCATTTTGATAATATAGAAACAGGCATCTCATAAATGTTCCCCCGTCCTGCAAATCCCAACTGTGCACAACAAGGTTAAATTTTGCCCGGATGTCATTGACTATAAGCTATCCTTAAGCAGACGTTTTAGGTTGATGCATCCTAAGGATTCAATGGAGGCTGATTTCAGGGACGCACCTTAACTGTAAAACTACTTCCGTTATTATCTGCAATGGTCATATCCGCAGTATCTACAACTCCGTCGCCATTGATATCAGTACTTGTATAGCCAGTGGTAAAAGTTGCTGAATCATTATCTATAGGTGTCATATCGGCTGTATCAACACATCCGTCCTGATTAACATCAGCACCGTAAAGACAGTATTTTTCCCCTTTCAGGATGGTATTGTTACCATAGACTTTGCCGATTGCATCAGAAAAATTATAGCTTACAGGAGTTTCGCCGATTGAAACCGGAGTGGATGACCAGGACTCAATACTGTTTCGGTGGTTAACAATAAGATAGTAGTCGCCGGAAACCGAAACAGGAAAATATGCAGTGCAGTTGCCGTCGATAGTAAGATTAATGAGTCCTGAGCCAGCAATCACGTTGTAGGGCGCGTATGGTTCGGCAAGGCTGATACTGATCTGATCGGCCACCTCCCAGGGGAAACGGGGCCCATTCCCTCCCATAGCTTTGCGCATATACTGTGAACCGGGATCGTAGAGCCCCTCTAAGAAGATAGTCAGGTTTATAATGCTGCTTTCAAAAGAAGCAGTGATGAATTTCACCGGGGTACCATAAGCTATTCCGGCACTGTTGATGGCATAAGCCCTCACATAATATGCAGTTTCCTCCGACAACCCGGGAATGCCGCTGGTAAACGAACCTGTGCCATCGCCCTCGGTGGTATATCCTTCGTTTATATAGAGAGACAGATTATCTCCGGCAAGAAGATAAACTCCAAAAAGTGCGCCGTTCTCTGGGTAGAGGAATCTGATTGTCTCATTCTGTAACGACCACCAGAAATCAGCCAGGCTATAATCTGAGGTCTCCTGCCCGATATCCAGATCAGCCCAATAACTCGCATGTATAACGAAGTCTTCACCCGAAGAATAAACACTCCCGTCTGAATTGTATGTGATCCATGCGAGTTCCAGATTTATACCGTATGAAGTGATTATAAACTTACCGAATCTGTTCCCGTTGGTTTTGTAAAGAACGATGGTGCCGGGCGTCAGTTGATTGTCGTTGTTGTTGCTTCCGTTGATGGCTTCCGATGACAGGGGGTAGGCGGAGATAAATTCCGGGGATATCCCTGAAAAGATTGATAAAGCGCTACACCAGGCTATCCCTTTGGCGGTTACCGCGTTACCGCCGTCACTGCTTACATCGCCACCTGAAATTGCTGAGTTTGTGGTGATTCCGGTGACTGGAGCAGTAGAAACCTGAGGTAATGGAATTCCTCCGGTTGTTTGCCATATGAGATAGGGATATCCATTATTCGTGTTTAAGATTACATCTTCAACCCAGGTATCTGTGAAATCCCACCCAGTGTAAGTATTTGATGCGTAAGGATAAGTCATTTCGGCTGAAGTTCTTGCATTCCCGCCATTGCTTGATGCCTGGCCGGATGTTTCAATGTCCCAGTAACTATCGCTGACGGTTGAATTATCATTAAAACCGACCAACCCGCCTGTTTCTGAGCTTCCATTGACCGATCCTACGCTGTAACAACTCTCAATTGCTGAGAAATTATTCATTCCAACCAGTCCGCCAATGTATGAGATTCCGGTCACACTGCCCTTGCTATAACTGTTACTGATGGTTGAAGAGCCTTCATTGACCCCAATCAGTCCGCCAACGTAACTGACCCCTTCAATACATGCAGTGCTGAAGCAATTGCTCAGGGTTGTATTGTAGGTTGTTCCCACCAGGCTACCTATCCAGTCATTGCCGGTTAAATTACCGGAACTGAAACAGTTGTATATATTTGAAAAACTGCTTGATCCAACCAATGCCCCGACACAATAGCCTCCGGTAATATCCACATTGATGACACCCAGATTTGCAATGGTTGCCCCCGATATGTTGCCGAACAATCCCAGGTAGTAATACGCGCCAGGCTGGTTTATGAACAAACCGTCTATGGTAAATCCATTGCCATCGTAAGTTCCGGTAAAAGGGGTTGTTTCATTGCCAATGGGAATCCAGCCATTGTCCTTATTCCGTAAATTGGATTTAGAGGCTCCAATGTTGCCGGTTTGGACAAAGTCATTGTCCCATGCTGTTTCACTTTCGAAGAGCCAGTATAAGTTGTTTAAACAGGCTATCTGGTATGGATCCTCCGCGGTTCCGGTACCTTCCGGTTCCAATGGTCCTGAGAAGGAGAGTGTTGTAAAACTTAGCGAACTTCCGTATCCGGTTCCTTCGCTGTTGGTGGCATAAGCCCTTACAAAGTAGGTGGTTTCGGGATTCAGACTGGATAGGTTACTCGAAAACGCCCCCATACCGGTGCCATTGGTGGTCATGCCAATGTTTAGCTGAACAGTCGGATTTGGTGCAGTACTCCATACCACTCCACGGACTGAAACCTGAGCTCCGCCATCTGCCGTTACATTACCACCCGTCACGGCAGTATTGTGGGTGATTTCAGATATTGAAGCGGTGGATACCTCCGGTAAAGTAATCACCACATCTGGTTGCCAAAACAGGTAAGGATATCCGTCATTCATATTACTGCTTAAATCCTCAACCCAGATATCTGTAAAATCCCATCCTGTGTATGTATTTGCAGCATATGGATAAGTCATTTCATCGGTTGTTCTGCCTGTAGCTCCTGTAGCGGATGTTTGCCCGGAAGCAGTCATGTCGTAGTAATTGCCGGACATCAAAAAGTTGTCGCCGGTAATAATATTTCCGGCGAACCCTTTACCTTCGATATTTGCTCCGGCTGAAGTTTTCACACTCCCTGTTGAATAACAATTAATCACCTTACTGTTGTCGTTTAACCCGCAAAAGCCACCAAAATTCGTATTTGTTCCTCCTGAACGGACTACATTTCCCCTGCTGTAACAGTTGCTGATGTTTGTGTTCCCAAATATCCTTCCTGCAAAACCACCGACATTTGTACCATTACTGCTAACCATTCCTGTGCAATAGCTATTGCTTATTGTAGAATTTCCCCAAGCACGGCCCACCATCCCTCCAGTATTCCCGCCTCCGATAACGCTTTCGGTACAGTAACTGTTAGATATTGATCCGGTCAGATACCCAACCAATCCACCCGCATCAGAAGATGAACCTCCGGTTACATTGGCTGAGCTGTATGAATCTTCAACAGAACCATCATTCTGGCCCACCAGGCCACCTGTATAGCTGCCACCGCTGACAATTCCATTGGAATTGCAGTTTACAATGCTTCCATCATTTTCCCCTACCAGACCTCCAATATTCCCAGTAATTAAAGTTCCATAAACACTTCCAACTATATAACAATTGTTTATTGTTGAAGAAGAATTGTAATTCACCGCGACCAAACCCCCACAGTTAGTACTTCCGGTAATATTTGCGTTTTCAATTCCTAAGTTTGATATAAGGGAACCATAGGTGTATCCAAATAATCCCTGGTGTAATGCTGATCTGTTGATAAATAACCCATTGATTTTATACCCGTTCCCGTTAAAAACACCTCTGAAAGCGCTGCTTGTGGAGCTGCCAATCGGTATCCAACCCTCTCCGGCGTTGTAATAATCCCCTCCGGGCGCGCAGGCCGCTGAAAGGTCAATGTCGTTCAGCATTATAAAATGTACATTCAGGTTGTTCAGGTAATTTCTGACAGCGTTCAGATGTTCATGGGTTTCAATCTGGTATGGGTCGGTTGATGAACCATTGCCTCCCGCAAACTGCGCATGCAACGGAACAGAAACTGCTGTAAAGATTGCGAACAGCATTGCAGCCATTTTTTTTATAGATATGGTCATGGTTTCCTTCGCGGTGTTTAAATTGTGATTTCAATGCTATGCTTTATGATAAATGAGATTTAATTTTTAAGTGATTCCCTTGCTACAGGGCATCAGAAGTTGTTTTTACGGCAATCCATTGGATGTCATGAATCTATCGTTAGTTTCTCAAACACCTTACTGAAAACCCATATCTTTTGTCGTAGTTGATTCTGTCAACAGCAATGTTATGGTCATGCATACGTCTGATCCATGCTGTCGAGGTTGCATTGGTTCCGCCTTCAGTAGCACTCCACCAGTAACCTATAGTGTTAATACTACTGAAAGCATCAGAATTATGCCAGCGATACCCCCCACCAACTGCCGAAAAATCATAGAGATTGGTGGCTCCGGTATTCGGGCTTTCCCAGTGAGCTGTTCCGGTTTCTTTGAGTTTACCTCCTGCAACGCTTTGTCCTCCAAGGAAGTCGGTTAAAACAATCCATTGGCTATCTTGCGGTACATGCCATCCCGCAGGACATACATCTCTGTTATCATTTACAACAAACCAATTATACAAATAGCCATAATCAGTTGCGGCACTGTTGTTATTCCCATAAGCGCAATACCCGCCTGTGGTTAGGTTTATCCACTCAGGGCCTTCGGTAATATTCGGTATTGGGTCGCCATTTTGGTAACTTGTTGTTTTCAGGTTCTCAGCCATCCACACCTGTGTACCTATGGTCGTGACCGGATAGTAATTCCCGTCGCCATCCACACATGGAATAAATTCGAAGTCTACTAACTCATTACCAACAGGTATCATGCTCTTAATATGAACGTGTGGTCCGGCAAAGCTTTTAAGCAGTATCCTTTCTCCGGAATGATAGAGCATTTGTATAATTGACCCCGCATTCTTGTCATCTGTTGGCAATGATTTGAAACTGACCGTTGAGTTTTTTGTCAGCTTCACCGGTCCGGAGCCGCTGCCGGCAGCAATAAGCTGCCCCGAGTATTCCTCTGAAGGGCTATTAATTCTGATCAG
Organism: Lentimicrobium sp.; assembly: GCA_023957275.1. Taxonomy (GTDB): domain Bacteria; phylum Bacteroidota; class Bacteroidia; order Bacteroidales; family Lentimicrobiaceae; genus Lentimicrobium. The sequence goes on from JAMLHF010000080.1 coordinate 11,075, forward strand.
ATAATTACCCTGCCTGAGCCCTTCAAGAGTGAAGGTATTATCACCCTGCTGAACCAGGAGTCCTTCCTGATAAATCAATATACCCGATGTATTGTAAACCTGCAGCACTGCCTTTCCTGCCCGGTAGCAAAACATTTCCAACCGGGAACTGTTAGCGGTAGGATTGGGATAGATATTTATGGGTTTGTGCCGGGAAGGCTGCCCTATTCCCAGATTTTCAACCAGATGTAACGTGTCATTACCCTGTAGAGTCAGACTGATATTCTGTTGAAAGTTATAAACGATAACACTGTCGATTACATTTGTTTCCCCTGAACCGCTGAAACTGATCATGCAATTTTGCGAAAACAGACTGAATGCCGGTAAAAGCATAAGAATTAAAAGTGATTTCTTTTCCATGGTAAATGAATTTGGTTGATTCGGAAAACTGTAACAGAATAATTATGTTGTTTTTCCAAAAGGCACTTAACTAACCTGTCTTACTCTTCGCATTCTTTAACGTACCGATTAAAAAGTGTGTTGAATTTCTCCAGATCTTCTTTATCAGTGACCTTTGCGAGGGCTTCTTCAGAAAGATCCCGCTGTTTGCTTCTGAGGTCTTTGAGGTGCTCTTTTATCTGTGAAAATTCCGGACCTGCGATTTTTGTGTTTCGCAACTCATTGTTTACTTTCTTAATCTCACAATGGAGTGCAGCCAGCTCATAGGCATAATGATCAATTCCACTTCTACCACAGCCCGGAATAAGCATTATGGCGAATAAAACGCCTGAGTATAAAATGATGAATCTTTTCATATCTTTATATTAGGGGTTTATAATGGGATTAATCAACATGAAATCATATAAGTGCCAGAAAATGAACATCAAAACTTTGGTTGTTCGAGCACAATCATTTCTTTACCTGATTTATCAATAAAGCCTTTGGTTGTTTTTTTTGTTTTTTCATCCCATTTTTCAAAATAGGCCATTCCGCCTGACACAGGCCTCAATTCACGATACAGGAAATTCACCGTTACATTGCCCTTTGTGTCAATAAAACCTTTTTTATACCCTTTTGAAGCTACTGCACAACCTTCGTTGAATCCGGATAATATTGTGATGGTTTCTTTATTGTTCACATTCTGGGGATATTCACGGACTACCTTTCCGTCGATGTCAATAAGATAAAATGTATTCTTCCATTTGTCATCCATTTTACTAACCACCGCAATGCCTGAACTAAACGGGAAAACCTGGTCATAAACAGGTTCAACGATCAGGTTTCCGGTGGTGTCGATTACTCCCCATTTATTGTTCGACCCCTGCACAAATGCCCTGTAATCGCTGAACGATTTTGGTTCATGGGTAAACTGAAACGGAACTTTCACATTTTCAAGCGTGTCAATAAAACCCCACTTTCCATAATTCAGTTGAACTGCAGCCAGGCCGTTTGAGAAACTCTGCACAGCGGTATATTGATGTTTTACAGCTATTTTACCTTTCCTGTCAATGAAACTCCGGTTATCGATTCTGGCCCTGTTGTTGCTATAATCGGAGATGAAGGAACATCTGAACCTTTCGGTGATATTCTCTCCTTTCTTATTGATCAGCACTTTAAAGTCAGAAAAAACAGTTGGCTCGACAAATGCAATACCTTCATGGAAATTATAAGCCCTGATATATTTCTGGTCAAAGGCGATTTCACCTTTTTTATTAATGTAAATCATTTGTTGTGATGATTGTTCGATAACCGCTGCCAACCCTTCACAAAATGACGGAGCCTTGTTAACAATAAAGCTGGAGATAAACTGTGGCGGTATGACAACATTCCCAAGGGTGTCAATAAACCCCCATTTTTCATCTACCTGGATGGCCGCCATTCCTTCTTGAAAATCTCCGACGCTGTGGCATATGACTTTCTTTTGAGCAATTACTTCTGCATGGCAAATGGCGAACAGCAGAAAGATTAATAATTTATTTTTCATCTTTTTCTATTTCATAAAATATTGCAGGGAAGCGAAAATCAAATTGTATAAGAAAATTAAATGTTTATTCTTTCTATTTGATCTGGTTTATCAGTAATTTGTAGCGACTTATGATAATTTACACAATTAAAATTAATGATTGTTTTTTTGGTAATGCAAACTATGTTTGCCCTGTTTTATAAATCAGGACAATAAGTCAGGGGTTTACTTTTCCTGTTCAATATCATTGCTAAATATTGATTTACTATACCCGTGTTCTTTCAGGAAGTTTGCCGGTTCAAGATTTTTAATAAAATTTCCTGGTGTAACGCCTGTGATGTTTTTAAATGCAACATTGAACGCAGATCTAGAATGAAAACCAACTGCATCTGCAATGGCTTCAAAAGTATGGTTTCGGAATTTTTCCTGAGCCAGCATAATTTGGGCTTCCCGCACCCTGAATTTATTTATAAAATTCGGAAAGTTTGTTTTGTAATGATCATTGATTAACCTTGATAAATATGTTGTATTTGTGTTGAGTAGTTTGGCCATATCCGTCAAACTTAACTGTTTACGGGCAAATATGCGTTCCTCTTTTACAAGTCTGTTTATTTCTATCAGTAAACGGTTTTTCTCTTCATCGTTTATATGTGTCTGAACTCCCGGTATAGATATTTTATCTGCGCTTTCTTTGTGAAGAGTAATTTCCAGGTTTTTGCTGACCAGCATTTTATAGGACCATTGCTTCTGAATGTATAATACGGCAATCGCAACTGTTGCCAGAAGCGTCAATGCAACTACTCCGATCAGGCCGAAAAGTACAATGCGGTTTCTGTTTAACCGTGTTTCAAATAATTTGTTTTTTTGCACAAGAAGTTCAACTTTTTTGTGTTGAATTTCATTTTTATGCTTTGCTTCCAGTTCAGAAAGCATTACTTGACTTTTAATTGAGAATAGAGAATCTTTGATAGACTGATACTTTTTTAAAGCACCAAGAGCCAAATCAGTCTGGCCGGTTTTTTCGTAAAGAAATCCAAGACTTCTGTATGTTTTCTCAAGTACTGGTAATGCTTTCAGGCTTTCTGCACAATCAATCGCTTCCAATAAGTACTTTTGGGCAGATTCCAAATCACCTATGTCAAGATATACATCTCCAAGTTTCTGAAGAGAGCTGCAAACAGAATATGAACTTACTAAACCTCTGCCGGTTTCAAGTGAATTTCTCAGATAGATGATCTCTGAATCAGACTTGTCGCTCTGATGAAGCAGCATTCCGTTATTGTTAAGCCTGGCAGCAGCACTTCTTTCGCTTCCTTTCCCATACGCAATTATAAACGACTTCTTGTAAAGCAAATGCGCAGAATTATATTTTTTCTCCTGCTGAAGGACATTAGCCAGATTGGCCATTGTTGTTTCGGTGCTTGCAAGATTTCGATTGCGCTTATACAATGCCAGGGCGCTTCTGAAATATTGTTCGGTCATTTTGTAATTCTTCCAATGAAGATAAATCGCTGCAATGTTATTCATATCAGTGGCCATGGATATGCTATCGCCCAAAGCACTTGATGTTTTTAAAGCTTCTGAAGAATTTTCTAAAGTTTTACTGTAGCATTCAATGCTGTTATAAACGAAACCCGGGTGTCCGTATGAATCAGATAATTTCGTTTCAAATCCTGGCAATTGGCTTAAACTGATTAATTTTCTATGGGCATAAGCAGGACTGTCATAAGCTCCGGTTTTTTCATAGATCTGAACCATATTTGTTAAAACAGAAGAAAGACTTTTATCATCGCCTATCTTCTGAAGTAAATGTACAGAATTGTTTTGGGAATAATTTGAAGTCGGAATTATAAGAAGGAAAAGGGCAATAAACTTTTTCATATAGCTTATCATTTCCTAAAGATTATTTTATTCTATTATACTAATGGTAGCTATTCTTGCTTTAAATGTTGATAGTATTTCCGTAAAGAATTCCAATTTTTCAACTAATATACAACGAATTTAGCTTAAAAGCAAAACATTTTCATATTTTATACTTATTAATTTCCAATTATTTATCATTAAAGGTATCAACAATTAGTTGATCCGGCTTTCAGTATTAGTATTTATCTTTTCGTTTAAACAGATATTTATACAAAACAGCGTCTGATAATTGGATTTGGGTGTCCATTCTATTTTTTTATTTACTGTTCTTTTTCATAGTCAGCCGAACAAAGGCTTTTGTAATCAGGATTGTTAGTCTTCTCTTTGAACGCAGTAAAGCTTTATAATTCAGCTGATAATCAGTACTATAATAATAAATTCACTTTGTCTCTGCATCCGGAAAGCAAAATTTAATGAATATGGTTGATAATTAAGAGGTATGAAGAAGTTGATCGCGGTTATTATGTATAAGTTGAATAAACGCCAAGAGTATGTCCCGACACGGTTTATCATCCTCCGGGCAGATTTCGGACAAGAATCAGTTGCTTACTGTAACGCGTAACTCCATGAAAGCATTTTAACAAATACCGATTTTTTTTTAGTTCAACTTTTCTGTCGGTGAAATTATTATTGTTATTGTTCCTCATGTATCCTATCTGATTGCCGGTTATCCCCTTAGTAATCCCTTGTCCGGGTCATAATGTCTGTAAAAATACCATAGATTCAGCCAGAGCTTCTTTCTCAGATAGAAAAAAGTTTATACCGTGATATTAAGTAAAGAAATTGCATTGTCAACTCAGTTTCCTGAACCTTTATCTATAGTAAGTTTTATATGATCAGGATGAATTTCTGTTTATTCGCGATAATCAACAGAAATCTGTCCTGACCCAATCGAAGGTAATCAAATCTGGCTGTGGAATAGCTCAATATATTTGAGTTTTACCGTTCGTATATATTGACAGAAGGAGATTCTGGTCATTTTGCAATTAGCGGGATTGAATCAAATGATCATGGCTGCCTCGCTTAATGGAAATGGCTGTGGTTGTTTGACATTATTCTGACAATGGGCAGAAAGCGCACCTGCAAACTCAGGGTTTCAGTGAAAAATTCATTCAGGCTTTAATGAGTAAAGTCGCCGCTTATATTGTGTCCCACATTTAGACAGACATAATATCACTACACCGATGGCACTGTTTCATCCGGTGCCATCATCACTTATTTCGTATCCGAAAATGTGATGGCACCCCTGAAGGCGGTGTTGTCACGGCTCAGGTTAATTCCTTCGAAACAATAACTGTTGGCTCCCGTTTGGTTGCGGACTATCCGGATGGTTTCCCCCGGTTTGATCTCTTTGATAAAGTTGGCTGAAACGGCTTGCGGGTAGTTATTCCTGTGAAATTCGTGACCGAAGGTGTCCATCATCCAGTCGAAATAGCGGGTGGTGGTGACATGCCGGTTGATGTCAAGGTCGAAGTACGAAACTTTAATTTCCGCAACCGTTTCGCCATGCACGGGGCCCAGTTTTTCCGGTCTGTGCATCAGTCCGTGCCGCTCTTTCAACCTGAAAAACAGCGTAGGGTCTTCCAGTTCGATCAGTTTGCCGCGTTTTGTTTCCATATCCACCATCAGCCAGCCCGAGGTAGCCCTGGCATGAACGCGTTCGCGGCTGTCGCGCATGATAAAGTCGCGGATATACAGCAACTTGTCGATGTCCTTGGGCCAGGTCTCCACCACCCCGGTCTGCGTCCATTGCAGCGGACCGGTGATTTCAACGGATATGCGGCTGAGCACCCAGAAGAGTTTTTGCGGACTGAAATCGCTGAACCCGAACCCAAGCCGGTCGGCCGACTGAATGGATGACTGTATGAACAGGTTGATCAGTGCGCTCAGCCTTGCCCTTCCGTACATATCGGTTTCGGCCGATGTAACGGTAAACGGCATGGAAAGGATCAGTTCGCCTGAAGGATGGTGTTGGTTCGGCATAATGCAGCGGATTGGGTGGATTCGGGGAAAATTACCCTTCCGGATTGAAATTTAATTTGCACTATTGTTCGGGAAAAAGCATGAGATTCTTCGCTAACGCATAGAAAGATTTCAATTTGAGTGTGTTTTTAA
>JAMLHF010000081.1 GCA_023957275.1 Lentimicrobium sp.
CTAAAATTTATGATGCAACGGTGTTAAATCAACTGCGCAAAATCTCAGTACCACTTTAAAAATCATTCTGGTCATTTACGAGGCCTTGCTTATGATTTAACAGATATTAACCTTTCTGGCTGATTTCAAACATCCTGTTATAATCCAGAATGTTCAGATGCTTGCACTCAAGTTCTATCAACTGCTCTTCCTTAAAACGCGTAAGAATCCGTGCGACACTTTCAACCGACATGCCGGCAATCTCAGCGAGTTCCTTACGTGAAAGGTGAAGCGGAAATTTCTGCTGCTTATAAATCCTGTTGGCAAGGCAGAGCAACACATCAGCAAACCTTCCATAGGTTTGTTTTTGGGTAAGGCAATAAAACCGGCCGCTGATGACTGTATTATATTCGGCCAGCAGACCAATTACTTTCAGTGAAAACGAGGAGTTGGAACGGATCAATTGTTTAAAAGTTGCCGTATCTACTACCTGTATCCGGGTATCGAGATATGCCTGGGCAGAAAACTGATAAGTATTATTGCCTTCAAAAAGAGAAGACAACCCGATGATATTCATTTCAGGCATAATATGCAGAACAAGGTTTTCACCGGTATTGCTTTCCATATAAATTTTTACAAGCCCTTCCCTTACAATCATCAATTGAGTGGCCGGTGCTCCCTGTTTGCAGATAATCTCTCCCTTCCGGTAACTTACCTCCACCATTTTTGAATCAAGCAGTTCAAGTTCCTGACTATTGAGCAATTCCATACAAGATGCAGAGCTGGATCCAATTGCGCAACTATGCTGCTTAGAAGTCTGATTTTCAGTCATTTACAAATATCTCCTTAGTTAGATCTTTGTCGTTTATGCAAAGAAACAAAAAAAAACTTGATCTGCATCAAAGATTTATCTGTTGAGGTTCGTACAAATCCATGTTCAGGTTGGAGGCTCCAAAGCAAACAATGAATCCTCTTCGGCCTATTTTCGCATTGTTAATTAATTAACAATATACTATGAATAAATCGGTGCAAAGACTCACAACATTCCTGGTCGTTTTGGTTTTACCAGCCCTGGTAATTTTTGCCACTGTCCATTTCGGCAACCGGCGCGGCAAACCAGAGAAATTCATTTATCAGAACAGGGCGGATATTGAAAAAAAAGTTGATCATTCAGAATTTGAAATTCTTCAACAGGATTTTGAGCGCCCACAGGACCTCACTGCCGCCTGCCTTTCCTGCCACAACAAACGCGATGATGAACTGATGGCTTCGGCACACTGGAGGTGGGAACGCGAATCTGCGCTCCCCAATGGAAGAGGAACGGTAAGCATCGGTAAAAAAAACCTGATCAATAACTATTGTGCATCCGCCGAAAGCAATAACGGATCATGTATGCGCTGCCATATAGGATATGGATGGAAGGATAAAACTTTTGACTTTGAAGATCCGACTAACCTTGACTGTCTGGTTTGCCATGACAATACCAATACTTACAAAAAACGAAAAGGTGGTGCCGGAATGCCATCTACCCCTGAAAATGCAACCGCCGAGTTTCCGGTTCCCGATTTTAATTACATTGCCATGAATGTAGGCAAACCCTTGAAGGAGAACTGCGGGTTCTGCCATTTTCATGGCGGAGGCGGAAACAATGTAAAGCACGGAGACCTGGAAGAAGCCATGCTTGATTGCTCACGCGAGGTTGATGTGCACATGGCAAAATCCGGTCAGGACATGTCATGTAACGACTGCCACCTTACCGAAAGGCACAATATCACCGGCAGGGCATACAGTGTGTCATCAGAAAACAACAACCGGGCTACCTGCGAACACTGCCATACCAGCACCCCTCACAATGACAAGGTCATCGACCTTCACAATCATAAAGTTGCCTGTCAGACCTGTCATATTCCGGTTTATGCCAAGGTTAATCCCACAGTGATGTACTGGGACTGGTCTGTTGCAGGGCGTACAGATGAGAACGGCAATCCCATCACAGAATATGATGTAAATCATAAATACAGCTACCTTTCCATTAAAGGCCGCTTTGTATGGGATGACCACGTCAGGCCGGAATATTTCTGGTTTAATGGAACAGCTGATCACTACCTGTATGGCGATACCATTTCGGAGATACCGGTTAAAATCAACACCCTGATGGGTAAATATGAGGAACCGGATGCCAAAATCTGGCCGGTGAAGGTTCACCGTGGCAAACAGGCCTATGATGTCGTTACAAAAGAAATCGTCAATGTCAAGGTATTTGCTGAAAAGAAAGGAGAAGGTGCTTTCTGGGAAGATCTTAAATGGGATACAGCCATTCAGCTTGGAATGGAGTATGCAGGCAGATATTACAGTGGACAGCATGATTTTGTTTCCACAGAAATGTACTGGCCGCTGAACCACCAGGTGTCGCCCAAGGAACAAACCCTTCAATGCACTGACTGCCATACCCGCAGTGAAGAAGGACGACTGGCAAACCTGGCCGGATTCTATCTTCCGGGAAGAGATTATGCCAAAGGTGTGGACTATACCGGATTTATTCTGATTATTCTTTCCATTGTCGGAGTGGCGGTTCACAGCCTGATGAGGCTTATATATAAGAAAGGTTAACCCTTAAATAATAAACACATGCAGAAAGTCAAAATATTTTCCCGCTTCGAACGCTTCTGGCACTGGACACAGATGGCTATTGTGATTCTTCTCACCATTACCGGTTTTGAGATTCACGGCAACTACACCATATTCGGATTCGAAGCCGCTGTAAGGCTGCACAATGCATCAGCCATCACTTTCATTTTACTCGGCATTTTCACCATTTTCTGGATGTTTGTGAGCGGTCAGTACAAGAACTTCATCCCTACCCGCAAAAATATCATCAGGCAAATCCGGTATTATACCTATGGAATGTTTAAGGGGGAAAAACACCCGTCCAGAAGAACAATGACCAATAAGATGAACCCTTTACAACGCTTTACCTACTTTGGGTTGCTTATCCTGATTTTCCCCGTACAAACCATCACCGGGCTGCTCTATATGTATTATCACTACCCTCAGAATCCCATTGACGCTGATGGCCTCTGGATTGCGGTCATAACCCATACCATGGGAGCCTTTCTGATGGTTGCCTTCGTGATTGTGCATGTTTATATGACCACAACCGGCCACCGCATCACAACTGATATTAAAGCCATGATTTCAGGTTATGAAGATGAACCTGAAGAAGAAACTGAAACAAAAAATCAACCTGCTTAACAACTGAAAACATGAAACAAATAGTATTTGCACTGGCATTCCTCTTCACGCTTGCGGCATGCAGCAAACAGGAAAAATTTGCCTCAGCCGACGAAATGGTTGAGAAAGCACTGACTGAGGTAAAACTGATCACAGCCGATGAACTCCATGAACTGATGAACGGCGAAGAAATCTATACCCTTATCGACGTCAGGCAGCCGGAAGAGCACTATTACGGATTTATTCCCGGCTCAATCAACATTCCGCGGGGGAGCCTTGAGTTCAACATTGCCGACTCGACTTTCTGGGAAAATGTGGGCCTTTATATGCCGCTTCCGGAAGAAAAAATCGTGGTCTATGACCAAAAGGGAAAAAGGGGAATTCTTGCAGCCCAAACATTACAGAAACTCGGTTATCAAAATATCCTGACCCTGAAAGAAGGATATAAAAGATGGGAACTGACCTATCCCGATATCTATGAAAAAAGCCTTGAAAAACTTGGCGGAGGCAACCATGAAGCACCTAAATCAGGCGGCGGATGCTGATGCAGGATACAATTTGAAATTAAAATTAATTCACACTAAAAACCAACAAACAACATGAACAAACTGATGAGATTTTTCCTGATTCTTGCCTTTGTCCCGGCACTTATTTTAACAAGTTGCAAAAAAGACAATGATGAATCAACCTTTGATGCCCAGAAAGCACTTACAACCTATCTGGTTGCCAACAACCTTGATATCAACACCATCATCGGTGGATTTGTAATGGGCGCTCCGGCTGATGGAGATGTGTCAGCAAAATACGTAATTGATATCCGTACAGCCGACGAGTTTGCACAAGGACATATCCTGAATGCACACAGGTCAGACCTGAAGGACATCCTTACCGAAGCCGCAAAAGCGGATAAGCCCATCCTTGTTGTTTGCAAATCGGGCCAGACAGCTACGCATGCCGTTGCCCTGCTTCGCCTTTCGGGTTATCCTGATGCACAAGCCCTGAAATGGGGAATGAGCGGCTGGAATTCCTCCCTTGATATTTGGAGCAGCAATATTGGTAGTGTTGCAGAAGGCAATGCAAACTGGGTAAGTACAGCAGCTCCGACCAATCTTACTTTTGAAAGTCCGGATTTCAATAGTGCTGATACCATTCCGGCAAATATTCTCAAGGCCCGCGTAAGTGCAGTATTAGAAGAAGGATTTAAATCCGTACAACCGGCGGATGTGCTTGCAAACCCGGGTAATTACTTTATTAACAACTACTTCAGCGAAACGGACTATACAGGTTTTGGTCATGTTAACGGGGCATACAGGATTAATCCCCTGCTCGTCGGTGAAGGCCAGGTTAATTACCTCGACCCCTCAAAAGAGGTCCTTACTTATTGCTACACAGGCCAGACTTCTGCAGCCATTACCGCATACCTCAGGGTAATAGGATACAACGCCAAGAGCATAATGTGGGGGATGAACAGATTTAACAATGCCAGCAACGCCTGGGGTGAATCGGTCAACAAGTGGAAACCCACCATGTCGAAGAACCTGCCAATCGTTACCGGTAACTAAATCAACCAGCAATCATGAAAAAGTGTCTTCTCGCTATAGCAATCATCGGTGCATTTGCGACCAACCGGGTATCTGCCCAGGGCTGCGGTGGTGCACCATCAGATGAGGGACTGAAAATGTTTGGCTTCCTTCAATCTCAATATGAACACCACTTCACCGAACCTTCAAAAAACAGTTTCACCTTCGAAAGGGCGCGCATTGGGGCAATGGGAAAAATCCCCTATGACTTCTCCTATTATGTGGTTGCAGAACTCAGCCCGTTTATTTCCGCAAATCCCTACCTGCTCGACGCTTTTATCACTTATGACAGGTTTAACATGGCACGGATTTCGGTGGGAGCATTTAAAACTCCTTTCGGATTGGAAACAAACACTGCCTGCAATGGTTTAATGACTGTTTATCGCTCAACCGCCACCCTTCAGATGGTTGCGCCCTTCCGTGATATGGGCGCTATGCTCCTCGGCGGCAATGATACCACATTTATATCCTATCAGTTGGGACTTATGAATGGCGGGGGTTTGCTCAAGTTTGACAACAACAAGAAAAAAGACATTGTCGGACGGGTAGTGCTTCACCCCTGGGAATTCCTGTATATCGGCGGAAGCTTCCGTTACGGATACCCTTCATACCTGAATGACAAGGATACCCGCACTACCATCGGTGGTGAACTTAAACTCAAATACCGCGGATTTACCCTCCTGGGCGAGTACATCATGGATGAAGGAGATTACAACCGCGACCTCGGTGGCGGCTGCAGCGGAAACCTGATTGAGCTGGGAAAAGAAAGAAGCGGAGGATACGTCACCCTGGCCTATATGACAAAATGGAATGTTGAGCCGGTGTTTATGTATGATTTCTTCGATTCAGGCAACGCAACCGGATATGAGGAAAGTAATATGACTTTCGGTGTAAACTATTTCTTCAACGACTGGACCCGCCTGCAGCTAAATTATGTTTACCGCGCCGAGTCACCGGTAGAAATTCCAACCGACGAAATCGTTGTTCAATTACAGGTTAAATTTTAAATAAAAGATCAATGAAAAAACTCCTATTAGCGTTAATCGCACTGATTATAACGGGCACGGCTTTAATAGCCCAGGACCTTATTACCGTTGCCGAGCTGAATTCCAAACTCAAAGATGCTAACTATATAGTGGTTTCGGCAGAAGTTGAGACTGAATATGCCAAGGTTCACATCAATAATGCAGTAAATGTTTCTTATAAAAGTCTGGAAAAAGCCGGTGGAGTCGAAGGATTGCTGAACACTCCGGCAGAACTTGCAAAAATCCTTGGCGCCAAAGGCGTCAGTGAAAAGAAAACCATTGTCGTTTACGACGAAGGTGCAGGAAAGTATGCCTCAAGGCTTTACTGGGTGCTGAAATACCTGGGAGCGCCTGACGTCAAAGTATTGGATGGCGGTCTGGTAGCCTGGAAGGCCGGCCGGAAACCCGTAACCAAGAATCCTTCATCCGTTAAACCGGCAACATTCACCCCGGCAATAAATAAAGCCATCTACGCTGACATGAAAGAGGTGCAAAGTGCTTCCGGAAATTCCAGGGTAATTCTTGTTGACCTGCGCGAAAACGCTGAATTCAGCGGCAAAGACCCTAAAAACAACAAAGGAAGAATCCCGGGCTCAGTAAATGTGGATCATACCACACTTATGACGGCAGCCAGTACATACAAATCCAAAGCGGAACTGGAAAAAATATTCAATGCCGCAGGTGCAACCAAAGACAAGACCATAATCCTTGTATGCCCAACCGGAGTAAGAGCTGGTAAAGGCTACTTCGCACTGAAATCAATCCTTGGCTACCCCAATGTCAAAGTCTATGAAGGTGGTGTGAACGAATGGGCCGCAACATCATCGAATAAACTCGAAAAATAGCAACCGCTATGATTATGACTAAGCCGGATGTAAATAATGCATCCGGCTTCTTTTTATTCTGAAATATTATAGCATTAAGCCTATCAGACTGTATATTAATTTATTAAGACAAATATTCATATATATTTTCATTAATGTTTAAAAAGGATTGTAAATAATCAATACTTGATGTATTTTTACACTCTTGCTTAGTGTATCAAATACACAAACAAAAAATACCTTTAACTAAACCCGGGCTACTAAATTTTATTCATCTTGTTTACAGATCTGTTTATTTGTCAATGAATTTGCCAGACTGCAATTTCAAAGGAGAAATAATGGATCGGAAACTACCGATTGGAGAATTGTTTTAACTTTATAAATTAATCCGCTTGGCATCTGTTATTCGGCATGGGTGCTTCAGCATACAGACTCAAATTCACCTAAAACTAAATTTTTATGAGTAAACAGGACAACAGTTTCAGAGTAGGAATGTCAGCCTTTGGAGCCATTTTTTTCATTTTTGGATTTGCAACTACATTTATTGTAACGTTGTCAGCTCCCATCAAGGAAATCTTTGGTCTCTCCGAGTTCGGGGCCCAATTACTGGCCTCCGCCTTTTTCATTGCTTATCCGATTATGTCTGTCCCTACAGGTAAACTGATTGACCGGATCGGATACAAATCCACAGTCATTGCCGGATTGGTGCTGATGGCACTGGGTAGTTTTATTTATATACCAGCCTCGAAACTGCCATCGTTTCCTATTTTTCTGCTGGGTACTTTTGTATTGGCCACAGGGGTTGTATTTCTGCAGGTTGCTGCAAATCCATATGTTACCGCAATCGGACCTGAGAAATCGGCATCTAGCCGTCTTAACCTTACCCAGGCATTGAATTCAATTGCCACCATGATCGCTCCCTGGCTGATCTCCGTGGCCATATTCAGGGGATTAAATCCGCTGAGCCCCGACTATGCAATGGAAGCGGCAGAAAAAGTCCCCCTGCCCTTTATTATCATGGGCATCGGTGTTATTCTGGTTGCTGTAATCCTGATGTCAATCAAACTTCCGGTGATTGCCACAGAAAAAAAAGAAAAGAAAAGCATCCTCAAATATCCCCATGTTGTGCTGGGCGCCCTGGCCATTTTTACTTACGTTGGCGCTGAAGTAGGAAATGCAGGTCTGATCGTGAATTATCTGAAGAAAAGTCTCAGCATGACCGGTGAAGAAGCGTCAACCTATGCGGCCATCTACTGGGGCGGCGCCATGGTTGGCCGTTTCTTTGGTTCATTTATGTTTTCAGGCATCAGCCTGTCAAAAAAAATCACTTATGCCATCCCCGTCCTGATACTTGCACTTGTTTCCGGCGCATTTGTCACCGGATGGAACTGGAATATCGGAGGCGTATTTCTTGGGGTGGCCATTGCCAACTTCCTCATTATGCAGATCGGAACAGGCAAGGCTGCAAAAACACTGGCCATTTTTGCATTGGTTGCCGCAGCACTCGACCTGCTCACCACTTTCACCACAGGGAATGTCGCTTTGTGGACCATTATATCAATCGGACTGTTCAATTCAATCATGTTTCCCAATATTTTCTCGCTGGCAGTTAAAGACCTTGACAATGCAGAGCTTAGCAGCGCTTCAGGCCTGATCAATTCGCTGATCCTCGGCGGAGCCATTATTCCGCCCATCATGGGAGGCGTGGCCGACAATTTTGGTTATACCTGGGCATTTATTGTCCCGGCCATCTGCTATCTGTACATCTTCTTCTATGCCATCAGAGGAGCACAAATCAGAAAATAACCCAAACATGCAGCTATGAAACACCCTCTCAACCGGAAACTTATCTCATTTGCCCTCCTGCTGATGACAGGGCTCCTCTGCAGTTCTGTAACAGCCCAGACTTACCTGTATTTTCAGGATAGCCCTTCAGGCGACTATTATGAATACAGCTGGATGGAGCTGACCGCTCCCAGCGAGCTTGAAAGAATGGGCAATGAACTGAGACGGTTTCCGGTTGAGGTTAATATTCCGGCTGTACAGGGCACCAACAGCCTCCGGCTTAAATGGAAGTCCCTAACAGGGGGTGATTGGGTGGCCATTGCAGCCGGACTGAACTGGACAGAAAAAAATCTCACCGACACCGATACATTGACATTCTGGCTCAGATCGGTTGAAGGTTTAAACAGCACTAATCTTCCGCGTATTTTCATGGAGGATGTCAGCAATACAAAAACCACCAAGCATAATTTTTCGCCCTGGTGCGGCAACCTCTCCCCGGGCGTCTGGAACAGGATTGCCATACCGATGAGCCTGTTTCTTGATTACGGGGATCCGGTAGATTTTACCAAAATCAAAACCATAGGATTTGCACAGGGCATCACCGATGGCGTTACCCATACCCTTTTAGTGGACGATATGCGGGTTTTTAAGGGTGACGGAACCTCTCCCCCGGCCTCCCAGCCTACTGGGGTAACGGCATCGGGTTACGACAGCCATATGGAAATCGGTTGGCTTCCCAATCCTGAAACCTATATCAACGGGTATGAAGTACAACGATCCACTGACGGAGGCAATACATGGCAAACAGTCTATGTCACAGATGATAATACCACGCGGCATATCGACTGGGTCAGGCCCCTGGGTACACAGGTAAGCGCTGCTTACCGTATCAGGGCACTGAATGCATCCAATGAGCCCTCGGTTCCGTCAGAACCGGCATCAGCTTCCACCAGAATTTTTTCGGACGATGAAATGCTGGATATGGTTCAGGAATATACCTTCCGGTATTTCTACGATTTTGCCCACCCTGCATCGGGGATGGCGAGGGAAAGAAACACATCGGGTGATGTGGTTACCACGGGTGGTTCAGGTTTTGGCATAATGGCATTGCTTGCGGGTATTGAGAGGGGCTATATCACACGGCAGCAGGGAATTGACAGGATGCTCAAAATAATTACGTTTCTTGAAAATGCCGACCGCTTTCACGGTGTCTGGCCGCATTGGCTCAACGGAAATACAGGTGCCACCGTTCCTTTCAGCGAATTTGACAATGGCGGCGACCTGGTTGAAACCGGCTTCCTTGTGCAGGGACTCCTTACAGCAAGGCAGTACTTTGACCTGCCAACACCCGAAGAACAACAAATTACATCCAGGATAACAACTCTCTGGGAATCGGTGGAATGGGACTGGTACAGCCGCAGCAACTCAGGCGTACTATACTGGCACTGGTCGCCGGATTATGGCTGGCAGATGAATATGCAGGTCAGGGGCTGGAACGAAGCTGCAATCATCTATATGCTTGCCATTGCCTCGCCCACCCATGCGGTGCCTGCCTCATACTGGAACAACGGTTGGGCGGGTATGTCGTATTACAGAAACGGTAGGTCATTCTATGGATATACGCTCGATGTAGGATGGGACAGGGGCGGACCCCTCTTTTTTGCCCATTATTCATTCCTGGGTTTCGATCCGCGCAATATCAAAGATCAGTTTACCAATTATTTCAACCTGAACCGCAACCACACACTGATCCACAGGGCATACTGCACGCAGAATCCACTCGGACATGCCGGCTATGGCCCCAACTGTTGGGGTCTTACAGCCAGTGACGACCCTGATGGCTATATGGCCCATGAACCCGTTCAGGGTCGCGACAACGGAACCATTACACCTACCGCCGCGCTTTCGTCCATGCCTTATACACCGGCTGAATCCCTGGATGCGTTGAAGCACTTCTACAGGGAATTGGGCGCCAAAACCTGGGGATGGATGGGCTTTTACGACGCCTTTAACCAGAGCCGGAACTGGTGGGCCACCTCTTACCTTGCCATTGACCAGGGCCCCATAATTGTGATGATTGAAAACCACCGCTCGGGATTACTCTGGAACAAATTTATGGCAAATCCCGAAATTGCCCCGATGCTTGAGCAAACCGGGTTTATCAGCGACCCATACGGAATAGTGGAAGATGATGAGAACCTCTTTGAATTGAGCGTTTATCCCAACCCATCCGGTAACGAAACTATAAAAGTAAAATTCTTTTTGCCCTCGGCAGGTGAAGTCCATTACAGAATTACAAATCTTCTGGGGGTTCCGGTTGTTAACTGCAATAAGAGCCTTATGGGAAAGGCGGGGGTCAGTGAGATCATTATTCAGGCCTCTGACCTGAAGTCTGGAATGTATCTGCTAACCTTAACATACAACAACCATATAGCTGAAACTGTGAAATTAATGATCAATTAAGTATTAACCAAACACGCTGACCATGAAAAAATTACTGTACATGCTCATTATGTTTACTTCCCTTGGGACCTATGCTTTTGCGCAGGAACGGACCATCACGGGCACAGTAACCGATTCGAAAGATGGTACCACCATTCCGGGGGTGAATGTGCTTTTAAAAGGTACATCTACGGGAACCACTACCGATATAGACGGGAAATACATCCTGAGTGTACCTGGCCCTGCGGCCGTTCTCCAATTCAGTTTTATCGGTTACACAACTAAAGATATAACTGTTGGTGGCCAGAATACCATCAACGTTGCTTTGGAAAGCGAAGCACAAATGCTCAATGAGCTGGTGGTTATCGGCTATGGCACAGTCCGTAAAAGCGACCTTACCGGTGCGGTGAGTTCCGTAAAATCCAAAGATCTGGTAAAAATCACTGCTATGAATCCGGTTCAGGCTCTGCAAGGCAAAGTAACCGGTGTGCAGATAACCTCGCCTTCCGGTGCGCCTGGTGCATCGCCTGTGGTAAGGGTCAGGGGGATTGGTACCTTCAACAATGCCGACCCCATTTATGTGGTAGATGGCGTGATTACGGATAATATTTCTTTCCTTAGTTCTGCCGACATTGCTTCCATGGAAGTATTGAAAGATGCATCGGCCACTGCGATTTATGGTTCAAGGGGAGCGAATGGAGTTATCCTTGTTACCACCAAGTCAGGGAAAAAAGGTCAAATTGGCGCTACTTTTACCTATTCGGGTGAAATCGGCCTACAAAATCTAGCGAAAAAGATTGATCTGTTGAATGGTCGTGAGTACGCTATCATTGCCAACCGCATCCGGCCGGGAAGTTACAACAACGTGGATGCCGTTCCCAACACCGACTGGCAAGATCTGATTTTTCGTTCAGCCATCATCACCAATCACCAGTTATCTGCCAGTGGCTCAACTGATGCTGTGCAGTATTATATTGGCGTTGGTTACTTTAAACAGGATGGTATTGTTGATAAATCGAGCTTTGAGCGAATTACCGTTAAACTGAATAACACTTACAATTTCAATAACTTTTTCAGGGTAGGCAACAACATAAGTTTATCGCCTTATAAGCAACGCAATGCGCCAAATGTTACTTTTCAGGCTTATCGTGCTTTGCCTGTATTGCATCCCTATCGTGAAGATGACAGTTTTTCGGCCGTGCCAGGTGTTGGGAATCCGCTGGCTGACCTTGCCTACTCCAATAATTTTTCCAAGGGCATACGAGGTGTGGGTAATGTGTATGCTGAGGCCGACATAACCAAACATTTTACGGCAAAATCCAGTCTGAGTGTTGATGGTACATACAGCAAGGCTGAAAGTTTTACTCCGGCGTTTGCCGTTTTGAATTATGACGGCACCGCAAGTATGCAAAACAACCTTTACAGCGATTTATATAAAGGGCAAAGTGACAACCTTTCCCTTTTATGGGAAAATACCCTGAACTACAATCGAAATGTTGGCAAACATTCCTTCCAGGGATTGGCGGGTTACACTATGCAGAAAATCACCTCAGAGTACCTCAACCTTTCGGGTGAAGACATACTCCGCGATGGCTCTGACTTCTGGTACATCAATGGAAATTATGTTTATGTAAAAGATAAGATTGACAAGCTGGGCGCCATCAACAACGGCGTGGACCAGAACATGTATTATTCCATGTTGTCCTACCTTTTCAGGATAAACTACACCTATGACTCGCGCTACATCTTTACGGCGACTTTCCGCCGCGACGGTTCATCAAAATTTGCCGAAGAAAACCGCTACGGCAATTTCCCGGCCTTTGCCGTGGGATGGAATATCTCAAACGAGGAATTCATGCAGGACATTCGCCCAATTAGTAACCTTAAACTTCGCGCAAGCTGGGGAAAAATTGGAAACGAAAAGATTGATTACAGCAATCGCTTTTCCCTTACCCAAAACCTTTTGGGCGTGTTTGGGCTCGGCGACATCTCTTATCCGGCAGTTACCTATGCCAAAAGCGGAAATCCTGACCTGAAATGGGAAACCACTACTCAGGCTGATGTTGGATTGGAGGTTGGTATGTTATCCAACCGCTTTACCGCTGAGTTTGATTACTACAACCGCGTAACTTCCGACATCCTGATTGAGCTTTCTACCCCCGGCCATATGGGCAACGGCCTGGGCCAAAAGGTGCGGTACAATGCAGGTGAAATGCTTAACCGTGGCTTTGAATTTAACCTGAACTGGAGAGAGCAAATTGGCGATTTTAATTACGGGTTTGGCATTTTGGGCTCCACCCTGCACAATGAAGTGCTGAAAGTCGGCGGCAACAGTGGCATTGACTCCCTGCTTTATGGCGGCTTTGTTTCAGGAGCCACCACCGAAAGCCGCGAAGGCCTCCCCATTGGCTCTTTCTGGGGTTACAAAATTGATGGAGTATTCCAAAACCAGTCCGAGTTAGACAATTATCCTCACGATTCCCAGGCTGGAATTGGCGATTTACGACGTGTTGACGTGAATGGTGACGGCAAATTCAATGGACTCGACAGGACCAACATTGGCTCTCCTATTCCAACATTCATTTTTGGGTTTAATGTTGAGTTGGGCTACAAAAATTTCGACTTCTCCTTTAACATTCAAGGACAAACTGGCAATAAAATACTGAATGCCAAAGAAATAGTCCGACCAGATGCCTATAACTACGAAGATCATGTGAACAATGCATGGAATGGAGAAGGCACCAGCAATACAGAACCCCGACCGAGTTTTGGCGGCTACAATTATGTACCCTCAGAATTCTACCTTCAGGATGGTTCATTCGTGCGCCTGCGCAATGTTGTACTTGGCTACACCATTCCCGAATCCCTGTTGAAAAGGTTCAACATCAAAGAGCTGAGGATATATGTAAAAGGCGACAACGTTTTTACCCTAACCAAGTTTACGGGATACACGCCTGAAATCGGCAGTTCGAGTCCGATTGACAATGGCATTGATTCGGGCATTTACCCGGTAAGTTCTACTTATTCGTTTGGTCTGAATTTAACTTTTTAAGAATATGAAAAACTTTAACAGACAATATCTGCTTATTACAGCTTTTGCCATAACTACCCTTTTCCCTTCATGCGAAAAGTTTCTCGATAGCAGCCCTCAGGGTTCGCTTACCCAGGAAACTTTTCCGGTATCGGCACAGGATGCACTGCTGGCCACCAATGCCGTGTATGCGCCAATGCGCTTTACCAGCTGGCATTCGGGAACATTTCCTATTCTTGACATCATGTCGGACGATGCCCGTAAAGGCAGCAACCCCAATGATGCTGCATCAACCATCGGACCTTACGATGATTTTACATTTACCACAACGGGCGCCGAATTGAGTTCCTGGTGGGCAACGCTTTATCAGGGAATAAAAATGGCCAACATTGTCATTGTGAAAGTTCCAGATATTGAGATGGATGCTACTTTGAAAAATCGGTATATTGGTGAAGCCCGCTTTCTGAGAGCGTTATACTATTTTGAGCTTGTTCGTGCTTGGGGCGGGGTACCACTGGTTACTACGCTGACGCCCCCATTGCAACTCTCACGTGCGTCGGCCGAGGATGTATACAACCTGATTGAGGAAGATCTGCTTTTCGCGATGGAAAACCTTCCGGAAAAAAGCACTTATACTACCGATCAGCTTGGCCGCGCCAGCAAAGGAGCTGCCAAAGGTTTGATGGCCAAAGTGGCACTGTTTCAGCAGGATTATACCAACGCTGAAAAATACGCACTGGAAGTTATCCTCTCCGCCCAGTATGATTTGGAGCCTGTTTTCACCGATGCAAATAGTGTGGCTGGTGAACATGGGGTAGAATCGGTCTTTGAAATTGGCGCCGTTGGACAGGAAGCTGCCCCGGGAAACCAATATGCCAATGTGCAAGGCGTCCGTGGCACGCCTAACCGTGGGTGGGGATTTAACCGACCTACCCCTGACCTGCGTAATGATTTCGAAGAAAGCGACCCACGTATGAAAGGTACAATCATTGATCTGGGCGATGTGATTGATGGTATTGAAATATTAGGTGATGGTACCACACCGGATGTTACGCTGGATGATATGGGTAATATTCTAGAAACAGAATGTTATAATCGTAAAGTTTGGACCCCTGGCAATGATGTTCCTTCTCAGTTTGGCCACAACCGCCGGTTACTTCGCTATGCTGATATACTGCTGATTGCCGCTGAAGCCCTCAACGAAAACAATAAACCAATCGATGCTCTCGTTTATTTAAACCAGATAAGGGAAAGAGCCCGCGAAGGAAATCCGGATATTTTGCCGGATATCACTACCACAGATAAAACTACCCTGCGCGAACTGATCCTCATGGAACGCCGCCATGAACTTGCCTTAGAGGGTCACCGGTTCTGGGATCTGGTGCGGACAGGAAAAGCCGCAACTGTGCTTGGCCCCCTTGGCTTTCAGGCGGGAAAACATGAGTTATTTCCCATTCCTCAAAATGAAATAGACCTGTCGCAGGGCGCTATGATACAAAACCCTAATTGGTAAAAAAAATTTAGTTATCAATCCAACCAATCATTAATTTTAAAACCAACCAAGAAAATGAAAAAAAACTGGTTTTCACTCAGCGTGATATTCCTTGCAGTTATGCTTGCAATGGGCGTAAGCAGTTGTAAAAAAGACGATGACAAAACTGCACTTACCTTATCGGAACTTAAAACGGGCGATATTGACATGAATGGTGCCACAGCTCCCAACAATGTCCCCGCTGAGCCAACGATTACGGCAACCTTTTCAACGGATGTGGATGCCGCTACGGCAACAGCCACAAACATTACCCTGATGCGTGACTACGATCAGGCAAATATTCCTGTTACAATAACCTCTTCCGGTAAAACCATTACCATTGTTCCTTCAGAAAGCCTCGCTTCGGGAGCATTGCACAAACTGACACTTGGCGCAGGAATTAAATCAACTGAGGGCGAAGCACTGGGCACGGCCATCGAACGCATTTTTACAACCGATGGCTTCTTTGCCCCGAGCGGAATGATAGCTTACTGGGATTTCAATGGTGATGGAATAGACAAAGTCGGTTCGTATGATGCTGCTGTCTCCATTGATATTACTTATGTTGACTCCCGAAAAGTTGCATCAGGTAAAGCAGCCTCTTTTAATGGCACAACTTCTATAATGGAAATTCCCGGAGCTGATGCACTGATGAATACAAACGACTTCACCCTCAGCTTCTGGGCAAAAGCCCAACAGGCTGGCCACGGCCATTTTATTATGGGCCTTGCTGCATTTCATGGTTTTCAATTTGAGCTTTTTGGTGGATTTAACGGTTTTAAAATGCCTGTGCAATTCGACTTTGGTGATGGCACCAGTGGAACCGGTGGAGACCTGTCATATAATGGTGACGGGAAAACCCTGGACAATGGCGGATGGAGAGGAACAGTTGTAAACAAGGAAGATGCTAATCTGCCTTCACAACTTGAAGACAAGTGGTTTCACATTGTTTATGTATACAATAGTAACTCAAAAGAGCGCGCGATATTCCTGAATGGGGAGAAGGTCATTATGCAGGATCACGACCTCTGGTTTGACGATGATGGTAATCCGTATCCTGAAACCGGCATTGTTGGACTGAAATACAATGGCACAGCTCCGGAAACCCTGCCTGAACTTGCTTTTGGTTTTGTACATTCCCGCGGTGGAACGCTTTGGGACACAGAGCCTTGGGGCGGTTATGATTTCCCGGATGCAAATCACTTTAAAGGCCAATTGGACGATGTGCGCATTTTCCACAAACCGTTAACTGAAGCTGAAATTCTGCTGATGTACAATTCAGAGAAATAATTCAGATATTCATTCAGAAAAGAGGGCTGCCCGCAAAGGCAGCCCTTGTCTTCTATAGAATTTCATGCAAATTATCAGCCTGCAATTTCAACCGATAAGTAACCTTTTATCACTCAATCTGCTACCGGGCCGTAATTATTTCCAGGCAGGGTTGTATTCATTCGATCCGGACGAAAGCGATGCCCATCGTTAACCATAAACCAAACCGCTACA
>JAMLHF010000082.1 GCA_023957275.1 Lentimicrobium sp.
AGCCAATTAGAGAAAATTATGATCAAAAAATCTGTCTTTCATCTATTTCCAATCTTAAAATAAAAAAAGACCGCCTCGATTATGAGACGGCCTCTTTGTGTTAAAAGTAGGCTTGCAGGACATTCTTATGATTTATTTTTTCAGGGAAATCTTTCTCAGCATTTTGACAATCTTCATCAGCATGCTCAGGTGCAAGGGCAAGCGATTGAATCTGAGTGAGGGGTAAGTGATAACTTTAGCCCCGAAGCTACGGTAAAACCTTGCCAGATTGGCATCATTTGAGCCTTCAAAGTCAAGGGTAAGGTGGTTGCCGCTTGAATCCTGAATAAACCGGTCGATCAGAAATGACATGGCGCCAGAGGTTCTGGCTTCCTCGCTTACAGCTGAAAACAGGAAAACTGCTTTCCGGTGACTGAAAACGAAAACGGCTCCCGCGCAGAACGTGTTGTTGCTGGTATAGGCCCCGTAGCAAATAGCCTTGTGATCATGAAGGCATTGATAGATCAGCCGTAACAGGCGTCTGTAATCATATTCCCCCAGTTGGCTGATATTGCGGCCCTTGTTGTTTCTGAAAAGAGTAATTATCTCTTCGGGTTTAACATTTGTTGATATGGTTATGCCGTTTTTCGCTGCTCTGGCAATATTGCGGCGGGTATTTTCGGAATAACCCCGTTTGATTTGTTCGTAGGGCTCAATCAGGTCCAGTTCATGATTGATGCTCTTTTTGATTTTCCACCGAACTTCATCGGCTTTGTTAAAAGTATTGAGATTAATCTCCGCAAACCTGAATTTTGCGGGTATCGCCTGTAAAAACTGCTCTACTGATTCCGGCGTAAGGTGGTTGATGGAGAAAATGCCGAGTTGTTGTGTGAAAAATGGCTGGTACAGATAGGTAATGCCCGCCTTTTGCCTGAAAGTCAGTGGAAAAACTGCGTTGTAGTCATCGGCAACCAATGCGTCCCAACTGTCGCACATCAGGTCAAGATACCACGAATATGCATAAATATTTCCATTCACTGCTGAGCGAATGCACTTGTCCCATGAAGGTTTGTCAATCTGATGCGCAGGAATGTACTTTATGATCATGGCTGACCGGATAAGCTTTTTTTGTTAAATTAATATGTGGACAGGGTTAAGAAATTATCAGTAATTGCGATACGCTGAACCGGATTTATAGATCAGTGCAACAGCCCATGCGGCAACCCCCTCTTCACGGCCAGTAAAGCCCAGATGTTCAGTGGTTGTCGCTTTTACAGATACACTTCCCGGTCCGGATTCCGTTATGGCCTCGATCTCCTCCTGCATTTTCTGAATATAACCGGCAATCTTAGGGCGCTGCAATGCTATGGTGCAATCGATGTTGCCGGTCTGCCATTCATTTTCACTCAATAACCTGATGGTGTGTTTGAGCAGAATTCTGCTGTCAATCCCTTTGTATTCATCTGAATTATCAGGAAAATGATAACCGATGTCCCGGAGCCCGGCGGCCCCCAGCAAGGCATCGCAAATCGCATGGAGCAGGACATCGGCATCAGAATGCCCGACGGCTCCTCTTGAGTGATCTATCCTGACGCCTCCCAGTACGAATGGAAGTCCGTCAGCCAGTTGATGAACATCGTAACCCATGCCGATCCTGTATGGAAACATATTTGAGCAGATATTGATTGGAATTGTAAAAATAAGAACTCTGCGCGGATTGAGCGTTGGGGGGGAGAAAATAAAGTTGAGGCTATGCTTCGGCTTGGTTCGGCTGCGCTCACCAACCGTCGCTCGGCAACCAAGGTTGAGGTTTAGGTTGAGTGTTAAGGCTTCCAGAAAAGAGTATAGTAGCAGTAGGTCTTAATGCGTAAAACGGGTTAGTCCTTGCGATTCTCATTTGTATTTTATACCATAAGCAGGAATCAGCCAATGTTCATGGTTAGAACGGGGGTTCAGCATTTTATTCATTTAATTTAAATTCGGGCATTTGTCGCATTTCAATATGGCCATTCTTATCCACCATGACTGATATCCACTTTTCAGGCGGGAAACCCTCAAGTTTTTGAATTTCCGCGACGCTGGTTTTATAAATTCTGGCAAAAAGTTCATACGCTTGCTGCTTTGAAGGAAAGGTAAGCGTAGTGTAAATACCATTCACCCCGAAGGTTAACCCATTTGACAGTTCTGTATAGCTGCTGATAAACCTGTAGCCATCGGGATGGCTATACATCTGAAGGCGGTAGAACGTCCTATGCTTCCTGAAATCCGGATACTCCTCCCAAACCCATTCATCATTCTTATCCACCTCAACCCAAACCTTTCTCACCTCAGAAAGCTTAATCATCTTAAACAGAACTTCCTGAAAATCCTCGTCTTGTACCAAAAATTGATTACCATCAGGATAACGCCAGATTTCTGGGGAAAATGTCATTTCCAGGTTCTTCACAGAATCCCTCTCCTTGTTAAAACCCTCTGGTTCATTCTCTTTCATCAGGAATTATTAATAATGGGTTAAATATCAATAATTTAAACCCACAAAGCAACACATTGACAAAGTTATAACAAAAACTCCCTATTCCATTAATTTCATAAAAACCGCCGGAACACAGTGATAAATTCTTACTAAACCAGGTCATTCATTCCAGAGTATGATTGGTCAGTTGTTCAGGGGTAATAAATTCCAAAAAAGTTACGGATGAAACTGGTATATCTGAACCACCCCCGATGTGGTTTTTACCGCTTTGATCGTTTAGATATCTACTTTGGCCTTATAATAAGTTGTAAATGAGCAAATCACAAATTATAAAACACAAGTCGCACTACCCGCCTATGCTTATATCATTAATTGTTAATTGCCAGAAGATTGTATGAACATTTTAACAGAAACTATTGACGGAACTATCTGTCAGCATTTTTCTTACAGATATCTGACTTTCACCGCTGCCCTGGCTCCCCAGGGCCCACTCTAGCGAAGTCTGTGCTGCACAGGAAATACTGGTAATGATAAATCCACAAACAGCAATAAGTTTTATCCGGCTCATAATTTTTTCAAATATCTGAATTACTTAATTTCTTTAAATTGTAGCCTAAAATCGCCTATTTTATGGAATATTCATTGCTTGTTGAGTAAAAACCGATGAGCTATTCCCGGTTCTAAAAACCAGGATATTAAGCAAAAAAATGACTTTTCGCATTATACGCTATATCATTGTTTGAAATCTTACTGACTCTGATTATTTTAATAGGTTACAGAACTTCAAACTTCTCTGACCCTATCAACTCACCACCCCCGAATAATCTGTAAATATAGGTTCCTGGCTTTAGCTCATTGATGTCAACACTGAAATTGACTGTTTCAAAAACTTGATTCAAAATCATTTTGCCTGTCAGATCATAAACCAACAATAATAGTTCTTCTGTTTGTTGCTGTTTTAGTCTGAAATTTAGCTTTTGACTGGCCGGAACCGGAAATATTCGGATGGTGTTGTTTATTGAAATATTTTCTGTAGAAACAGGTGTAACATAAACATGGTATCTTGCCATTTCATCTATTCGACAACCCAATGCATCTGTAATAGTCACATTATATACAATGGAAGTGTCAGGTGCCGCCCAGAAACTTTCATGAATAGAATCTGTTATTCCATGACCAGGTCTCCATAAATATTCGTAAGGAGGATAATTGCTATAGGCACCTGCACCATAATTAAGGTAAATGGATTCTCCCTGCTGAATGTGGAATTCCCAGTAATCATTTGTAAAAAGCCATGATGAGAAGTTTACGATGGTTGAATCAATGGCGGTTTGGTTATTTGCATCGGTAATGGTGAGTTTAAAATAGAGTGGGGTATGGTTAAATGTTCCCCATTCTACAATTGGATTTGCTGAGGTTGTGTCATTCAGAAAATCCGATGCGAATTGAGTAATTGTAAAATTCCCCATCTGGTAAAAAAAGTGGGTCTCCCATTTATAGGTGTAGGGTCCTGTTCCTCCTACGGCAGTGGGATTACTGCCAAGCTGAACAGGAACAAAATTATCTGCTCCAAAGCAGAGTACCTTATCAGGGCCAGCATCTGCTGTTAATTGAGCAAATAAATTGAGTGGGAGTGACAATAGAACGTTTACAACGATTCGAATAATAATTCTCATAATTTTTAGTATTAGTTTGCCAATGGTAATTCGAAAATTAATTAGAAAATTGATAATTACAACTATAAGACAATTAACTTAGCTTTTACCCTAAGTATTCATTAAAATAAATAAGAATCATGTGACAATCAATATTCAATCTATCTGACATTAACCGGATAAACTAAAATATAAAAATTCATTAACCGAATATCCGGATCATGTAAAACAGTCCAATCAGAAATACCTAACCCAAACTTTAGTTGGAAAATACACGTAACTCAGGTTCAAATGTATGACATATTCAAAAACAATGCAAATCGCGATAGGGATTGAAGCAGCATCCTTCTGCTATTTGAGCAAAATGAAAATTCCGGATCAAAGTAGGCCATCCATTCCGGAGCAATGTAAGCCAGTTATTCAAGGCATTCTTGCTCAAACCCCAAAGATCGTTACTTGATATTATTGGTATGACATGTTTACAGCAAATTCTTTAAAGCATCATCAATCTGCCTATTTTCAAAGCTATCGAGGTAAATTTGAGTGGTGGTTAGGTCTGAATGCCCCAACGCTTCACTGATGAGGGCAACATTCACCCCTGAATTCTTAAGCACAGTTGCAAAAGAGTGCCTTGCAGCGTATGTTGACAGACTAAAATCAATGCCCGCCAGCCTTGCGATGTACTTCAAGCCCTTATTGGTTCTCGAAAGGCACTTATGGATTCGATCCTCTTTCTGTTGAGCTGTTCTATGTATCCGGGCATCCAGGATTGGAAAAAGATAACCCCTTTGGCATACTCCGGAATTATACCTGTTGAGAATTTCAGCCGCTTCATCGTTTATCTGAATATTGATTTGCTTCCCTGTTTTTTGCCTCAAATATATTATCCGCCCATTGCTGATATTCAGTGTTTTAAGATTGGCTATATCGGTAAAGTTTGTTCCACCGGTAAGGTAACTAAAGATGAAAAGGTCCCTGGACAGACGGATGGAACGTTTTTCTGCTGATACATCAAGGCGCATGATTCTCAATATATCAGCCTTGGCTAAAGCCCTCTTCCTGGTTTTGACATCAAATTTGCTGATCTTATTCCTGTCAAAAGGGTAATCCGATTTTCTTGCACACCTGGCCTCTAAAGCCTTGTTATAAATGCTCCTGAGGGTCCGAAACATCAGGCTGATGGTGGTTTCCTTATTCCCCTTGGACCTTAGCCATCGTTCATAACCGCTTAACCAGTCCGCATCAATGTCTGAAAACTGAAGATCGGTATTCCCTTCTGAGTATGCTTTAATCGAGTTGTAGCTCCCGACATAAACCTTTCTGTTGCCTGTTTTTCCATCAGCCTGAAGTTGGAAAATAAGATTCAGGTAGAATTCACCAACAGTCTGGCGTTTGGATGGCTTTTCATTTTCAGTAAAGAGCCTGGAAAGAGTCAGATCAGTCTGTTCTGCATTTAACTGGAGGATAGACTTATGAATGGATGAGACCTTATCGAGAATGACCTTCTGAATAAGTTCACCATCCGGACAGCCTGGTTTAGGCTTGTTTCTTGAAAAATCCCAATATTTTGGGTTGATTGATACGCCCAGACTTTTATACTTGCGCTTTCCGTGAAGGAAAACCTGCAACATTAGGGGACTTTCGCCATTGGAAAGTGTTTTGGATTTGTAGCAAACCACTGATACAAAAGCGTCCATATGTGAAACCCTGGTTTACGTCCTGGTTTACACAACAGCCCAAAAATCGTAAAAAAAGTAGCTGAAAATAAAAAATCAGCTAATTACAAAAAGTTGCAACTAACTGATCTAAAGGATTTTAAACTTGTGGGAGCAACAGGGTTCGAACCTGTGACCCCCTGCTTGTAAGGCAGGTGCTCTGAACCAGCTGAGCTATGCTCCCGATTTTCTGCTTACATTGATAATGTATGCGTCGAATGAGGCTGCAAATTTAATCACAATTTTGATTCTGGCAATAGCGCAATGAAAAAAAAGCTAAAAAAAGTGAAAATAAGATAAGTAGCGTATACACAATATTTTATATTTGATTATCTCTTTGATTTGCATGAAATTGAGTTATAGCTTGATTTTTTTCTCTGGATATAGAAATCATTGACAGAGTTTTAGGTATAACATTTTCAGAAATCTGAACCTGATATAAGATGCGTTATTCATCTGTTCAATGTATCTGTCAATCCACATTTACATTAAATTTGCATGCAGAACTTAACCATGCTTCATAATTCAACCTCAATTCTTCGGTTAACATTTTATACGGCATTATTGCTGCTGTTTGCTTCCTGCAGTCCTGCCAGGAAGGTTCAGAAAAGGGGTGGTTACCTTATGGCCGGGCACAGTGTTAAGGTGGACAGGCCGGGTATAGACACATACGACCTTCTTAATTTTGCTCAGCCAAAGCCAAACCGGAAATTTCTGGGTTTATTCAGGCCCGGGGTATTGGTTTATGATCTGAATTCCGGTGGAAAAGACCGGAAATTCAAGCGGTGGATGCGGAATAACCTTGGAAGAGCTCCCGTATTGCTCGATTCTGCATTGATTGACAACTCCCTCATTCCTATGAGGGTCTATCTTAACAACAAAGGCTACTTTGGCGCAGAAGTGCAGCGCAGGATAGAATTGAGGGGGGCCAGGGCTTTTGTAAATTATCAGACCAAAACCAAAGATCCGTTTATTTTCGGACAAGTGGTTTTTGATATTCCGGACGACAGCCTTCGTTATTTTCTTAATACTGAAGGAACGGCTTCGCTGATTACTTCGGGAAAGCAGTACGATGCTTATCTGATGCGGGATGAACGCGAACGCATCACCCGGGTACTGAAAGATGCCGGCTACTATGCTTTTTCACGGGAATATATTTTTTTTGAAGTAGATACCACAAGAGCAAAGGGTAAAGCAGACATCAAAGTCAGGGTTGAGAATGTCAGGACAAAACCTTCCGGTCTGATGGATTCAGCTTCATTCCGTCCCCACCAGCGTTATTTTATCAGCAATATTTTCGTGAATACCAACTTTGCTGAAATGGTCGGCGATTCTTTACCGAAAAATGATACTCTTGCATACAGGAAAAATAACGATTCGCTTCTTCAGCCAAATCCCGATTTTTACCTGATATACAAAAACAGGTTGCGTATACGGCCTGCCGCATTATCAAGGGCTGTATTTATTCAACCCGGAACCCCTTTTAACCAGCAAAAAATTAATCTCACCTATAATCGCCTTCAGAACCTGGGTTTAAGCAGGTTTGTGTCCGTGAACCTGAATCCTGCCGAAATTGCGCCTGAACTGCAACCTGAGGGCATTTCGCTGCTCGACTGTGATATCCGAATGGTACGAAGTCCGGTGAATATGATTAATCCTGAAGTAGAGGCCACCAATGCAGGAGGATTTGTTGGATTGGGAGGCAGTTTGAATTACCGCAACAGGAATATTTTCAGAGGGGCGGAAACATTCAGGTTAAAGTTGCGTGGCGCTTTCGAGGTAGAACCGGACCTCGGGCTGGGAATTGAACCCCGGGCGGGAATCTTTAATTCACTTGAGGCTGGGGTTGAAACAGGTCTGGATTTTCCAACATTACTCAGCCCTTTCCGGATAGAGGGAATCAACCGGAATTACAGGGCGAAAACCACCGTTGCCCTTGGTCTTAATTATCAGCAGCGAAGTTATTATACCAGGTATGTGAGTTATGCTTCCTTTGGCTATGACTGGTATAGCAGCAATACCACCCGGCATCTTTTTTCACCTGTTGAACTGAGTTCGGTGAGCATTGTTCGCGACAGCACCTTCAATGCCATTCTAAAGGATTTTAAAGATCCGCGGTACCTGAATCAATACACCGATCACCTGGTGATGGCCCTGAAGTATTCCTTTATCTTTAATAATCAGAATCTTTCCAGTAAGAAAAATTATTTCTATTTCAGGGCTAATTTCGAATCTGCCGGGAATCTTCTTAATCTTTACAGCAATATTGCAAATGCACCCGTAGATGAGGATGGGAACTTTACCCTTTTCAGGATCAGATTTGCCCAGTATATAAGGACAGATTTTGACTTCCGTTATTATAAGCCTTTGACGGCAAAACAGCAACTGGTATACAGGGCGGCATTGGGGGTGGGCGTTCCTTACGGAAACTCATCCGTACTGCCTTTTGAAAAGGGCTTTTTTGCCGGAGGAGCCAATGGATTGCGCGGTTGGCCAATCAGGTCTGTGGGCCCGGGTGAGTACTACACCCCTGTAAAATCCGGGTTCGAACGGGTTGGTGATATCTGGCTTGAAGCGAACCTGGAATACCGTTTTCCAATGTATAGCTTTCTGAATGGCGCATTCTTTATTGATGCCGGAAATATCTGGCTGCTCAGGGAGAATGAAGACTTCCCCGGCGGAAAGCTGGATTTGAAAAAATTACCTGCTTCCTTGGCATTGGATACAGGATTGGGTCTCCGGTTCGATTTCAGCTTTTTTATCTTCAGGATTGACGGGGGATTGCCGGTTTATGACCCCGGAAAATTAACAGATAGCCGGTGGTTCAGCATATCAAAATTTCAGTTGCGCGATATTACCTGGAATTTTGGAATTGGTTATCCTTTCTGATACGGAAAAAACAATATGATTGAATTGGATACACGGCTGATGGCCGGCAATATATTGAATGAACTGGGGCACGAGCCTACGGAAGGTCAGAAAACGCTGGTTCAGTTACTGAGTACCTTTATCACTGAGCCGCAAAAGCCTCACCGGCAGCCCGCTTTTCTGCTTCGCGGATACGCCGGTACCGGTAAGACTTCACTGGTGAGCGCGCTGGTGAGGATACTCCCCCTTGCCGGATTGCAATCCGTATTGCTGGCCCCCACCGGAAGGGCTGCCAAGGTGCTGGCTTCTTACTCAAGAAAGCAGGCGTTGACAATTCACCGGAAGATTTATAAAGCCATTTCTGCGGAGGATGGCAAACTGAGGATGGAACTTTCGGCCAATCCCCATAAATATACGCTTTTTATTGTTGATGAGGCTTCAATGATTCCCGGCCCGGGGGGAGCCGGGGAATCCGGCATCTATGGCCACCGCGACCTGCTCGACGACCTGATTACTTATGTCTACAGCAGTGAGGGATGCCGGCTGATTCTGATCGGCGACCGGGCGCAGTTACCTCCTGTCGGCAATGAAGAAAGTCCGGCATTGGATGAGGATATTCTGAATAATCAGTACCACCTGGATACTGTTGTTTATGAGTTGCACGAAGTCGTTCGTCAATCGCTGGAAAGCGGAATACTTACCAATGCCACCCGTCTGAGGCGGCAATTAACCCCTGAGAAACCGGAATTGCCGTTTTTTCACCTCCGGGGGTTTGAAGATATCCGGATGATTGACGGCGCTTCCTTCGAAGATGCCCTCAATTCATGCTACTCAAGGTTTGGGGTTGAAAACACGGCAATCATCACACGGTCGAACAAACGCGCCAACCTTTTTAACAATGAGGTACGCGCACGGCTGCTCTTCAGGGAAACGGAACTTTCGGCCGGCGATATCATTATGATAACCCGGAACAATTATTTCTGGCTGCCTTCGGGAGCGAAAGCCGGGTTTATCGCCAATGGCGATATGGCGGAGGTGCGCAGAATAAGACATATCGGAGAAATGTACGGTTACAGGTTCGCGGATGTGAGCATCAAGCTGGTTGATTATCCTGAAGAAGAGGTAATTGACGTGAAACTGCTGCTTGACTCCATGAACACGAATACGCCCAATATGCCCCAGGAGGAGATGCAGAAACTCTTTGATGAAATTCTTCTTGACTACACTGAGATTACATCTGAAAAAGCCAGGGTTGAAAAGGTGAAAAGCAGTCAGTTTTATAATGCCGTTCAAGCCAAGTTTGCCTATGCGCTTACCTGCCATAAAACCCAGGGCGGGCAGTGGGATGCCGTATTTATTGACCATGGCTACCTGACTGCGGAAATGGTGGACGCCGGCTTTGTCAGGTGGTTGTACACAGCGCTGACCCGCTCGACCACCGAAGTTTACCTGGTCAATTTTAATGAAATGTTTTTTGAAAAGTAGCAGGACATTTCCTGATGCTGTTTTTACCCGCTTCGCCAATTGGTTCTGAATACTTATCTTTGCAAGCCTTTTCAGATAATACCGGGATAAACAGGAAACCGATGAAAACCGACCGACCGACCATAGAAAAGCTTTTCAGGGATTTTGAAGGAAAGCATGTACTGATCCTGGGAGATGTAATGATCGATGCTTATCTCCGGGGAAAAGTGGAACGGATTTCGCCCGAAGCTCCGGTTCCCGTGGTACAGCTTAACAAGCGCGAGAACCTGCTGGGCGGCGCGGCCAATGTGGCATTGAACATCAGGGCCCTGGGCGCGGTACCGGTGCTTTGCTCGGTTATTGGGGAAGATCAGCGTGGAAAGGAGTTTATGCAGTTGCTGAAGGATGACGGAATTTCGGGAGAAGGCATTCTGCAGAGCGATTCAAGAATCACTACCACAAAATTCCGGATTATCGGCAATAAAGTGCAGATGCTCAGGGTGGACGAAGAAATGGACACGGATCTGAATGATCGGGAAGCTGAAAGACTGCTTGATAAAATCAGGGAGCTGATGCAGCGATTGCCCGTTTCTGTAGTGATATTTCAGGATTATGACAAAGGAGTGCTGACAAGAAGCCTGATAGAAGATGTCATTCAACTGGCAAATTCAAAGGGAGTTCCGGTAGTGGTTGATCCCAAGAAAAAACATTTTGACGCTTACCGGGGGGTTGATCTGTTTAAACCAAATCTCAAGGAACTGCGTGAAGGACTTAAAATTGACATTGATTCCGGAGATATTGAATCCATACGTTCTGCAGTTTCGCATTTGCAGGAGAGCCAGTCCATCCGTTCGGTAATGGTTACTTTGTCGGAGGCCGGTGTATATCTGAATGAAAAGGCTGACGGGAAAACCAATGAGGTATTGGTTCCTGCGCACCTGCGCAACATCGCCGATGTTTCTGGCGCCGGAGATACCGTGATCAGTGTTGCATCGCTGTGTCGTGCACTCGGGGCGTCTTCGTGGCTCACAGCGGCGCTTTCAAATCTGGCCGGAGGCCTGGTGTGCGAGTTTGTGGGTGTTGTGCCTGTGAACAGACAGCGGCTGATGACCGAGGCATTGGAATTACTGACAGATTCCGGATTGAAAACCGGCTGACCCGCTTTGGTTTTGCGATGACAGGGATAAAATAAAGTCAGCCTGAAAACGTTATGAACAAAAAATTGAACTGTGCGTAGAAAAGCCATTACCATAATCTTAGCCATTGTATTGATTGCCCTGATGAGTCCGGGGGTTCACGCCCAGCGGCTTAAGGTGCGCAATCTGCCCGCATATGACCTGGCCCCTTATCATTTCGGGTTTATTCTGGGTATGAACCAGATGTTGTTTTCCATCAGAACAACACCCGGATTCCAGAATATTACCTATTCATCACTCCAGACACCCGATCTGTATTCAGATTCTGCCAGGTTAGCCGGGCTTGAACATAAGCCAGCCTTCGGGTTTACCATCGGCATCGTTTCGAACCTGAGACTGGCTGAGTCTTTCGATCTGCGTTTTGTCCCTTCACTTTCCTTTGGCGAACGCGACCTTGAATATTCAATCATCACCAATTTCGAAGGAGAAAGAGATCAGATACTGGTCAATAAAAAAATGCAATCAACCTTTGTTGAATTTCCCCTTCACATCAAATATAAAGGCAGTCGCTTGAATAATGTCCGGCCATACTGGCTTGCCGGCGCCAAATATGCCATTGACCTTGCCAGTGACTCAAAGAAAAAGGAAGAGAATAACAACATTTATGTAGCCTTGAACCGAAGCGATCTTTACGGCGAATTGGGCGCCGGATTCGATTTTTACACCACTTTTTTCAAGTTCGGCATCGAACTGAAGATGTCATACGGTTTGAATGATATTCTGAAAAGGGAAGGAAATATCTACACTGGTGCAGTTGACCGCCTGAACTCCAAACTGTTCCTGCTTTCATTCACTTTTGAGTAATTCGCTGAAGGTTGTTCTGATTTTTTGCTGCCTGTCCAGGTTTTGCTTTCATTACTTCCGATCAGCCAGATATTGTAATTTCCATGAGAAAAATCCTTGAGATGAAGCTGAATCCGGCCGAAGCAGGAGATCCTGCGCGCTGGAAGCATATTGCCGCTTCATTGCTGGGTGTACCTCAGGGGCGGATTTATCATATCCGGCCCCTCAAGCGCTCGTTGGACGCGCGTCAGAAAATTGTTTTCAGGCTTAAGGCCGAGGTATTTATTGGTGAGCATCTGCCTTTTAAGGAAAAGATCATCCGGAAAGCCTATCCGGATGTATCAACCCGGCCCCCGGTCATCATCGCCGGTGCAGGGCCGGCCGGGCTGTATGCAGCCCTGACCCTGATTGAACAAGGATATAAGCCTGTGATTCTGGAAAGAGGGAAAGATGTTAAAGCCCGGAAATTTGATATCTCGGTACTGAACCGCGGAGAAAAACTGAATCCGGATTCTAATTATTGTTTCGGAGAGGGTGGGGCTGGCACCTATTCCGACGGTAAGCTCTATACGCGTTCCACCAAGCGGGGAGATGTTTCATCCGTACTCAGGATCCTGGTTGAACACGGCGCGCCGGAGGATATCCTGATCGATGCGCACCCGCATATAGGCACGGACAAGCTGCCGGGCATCATTTCCGCCATCAGAAGGACCATTCTTGAGTCGGGTGGAGAGTTTTATTTTAACTGCCGGGTTACAGGGCTGATTACTCATAAAGGAAAGATCCGGGGGGTGACTGACCAGCAAGGCAGGGAGTTTTTTTCAAGGGCTGTAATCCTTGCCACGGGGCATTCCGCCCGTGATGTGTATGAAATGCTGCACAACCAGGGCCTCACGATAGAAGCCAAGCCCTTTGCGCTGGGGATCAGGATTGAACACCCTCAGGCGCTGATAGATACCATCCAATACCGTATCCCTGACCGCGGTCCTCATATCCCGGCGGCAGCGTATAGCCTTGTTACCCAGGTTGAGGGCAGGGGCGTTTTCTCTTTCTGTATGTGCCCCGGCGGTATTATTGTGCCTGCGGCAACAGGTACCGGTGAAGTGGTCGTCAATGGGATGTCCAATTCCAGACGGAACTCGCCGTTTGCCAATTCGGGAATCGCTGTGGCTGTTGAGCCTTCCGACTGGCAGGCATATAGTCCGGAAGGGCCGTTTGCAGCCCTGAGGTTGCAACAGGAAATTGAACGCAAAGCATGGGAAGCTGCCGGTGGAACATTGAAAGCGCCT
This sequence comes from Lentimicrobium sp., assembly GCA_023957275.1. Taxonomy (GTDB): domain Bacteria; phylum Bacteroidota; class Bacteroidia; order Bacteroidales; family Lentimicrobiaceae; genus Lentimicrobium. The sequence continues at coordinate 13,423 of JAMLHF010000082.1, forward strand.
GCCCAGCGTATGACAGACTTTATAAATGATGTTGCTTCAAAAAGCCTGCCTGACTGTTCCTATCATCCTGGTCTGCAAAGCTTCCCGCTGAATGAAATCCTTCCTCCGTTCATCTCCGGCCGGCTGAAACAGGCATTCCGTGACTTCGATAATAAGATGAAAGGTTTCTTAACAGAGGAAGCGATTCTGACTGCCGTGGAATCGCGAACTTCATCTCCGGTTCGCATCCCGCGCGATGAAGTCACACTTACACATCCTCAGTTATCAGGTTTGTATCCCTGCGGCGAAGGGGCCGGGTATGCCGGCGGGATTGTTTCATCGGCCATGGACGGGCAGAAAGTGGCAATGGCGGTGGCCGGAAGTCTGCGCTGATTCCAATTTTAACCCGGATCGTGCATTTCAATTATGATTTTTGACCCTTCCGTTGGTGTTTCAGATAATATTCGGTAGGTTTGCATAGCAAGTCAAACCGTTCATTCAGTCCCTAAACGAATCAGCAAATATGGAAGCAAATCAGCCTGACAATAGTCTGTTTGAAGTCCTGCGCCGGAAATCTCAGCTTAAACAGGATGTTTACCAGATTACCCATAACACATTCCGGCTTTTCAAGAACGTGATTCTTGAAATGGTGGCCGATTATCAGCAAAAATACAATGGCAATCAGCAGCCCATACCTTTTGAATACCGTGACAGGGGAGAGTTTGAACTTGAACTGCGGTTTGGGGGTGATGTGCTTATTTTTATGATGCATACCAATATTTTTGAGTTTTCGCGTATGCATGAAGTGATGAAAACCACTTATATTCATGATGACAAGCAACGTTCCTATTGCGGGGTCATCAACATTTACAATTTTCTTGCCGATTCATTCCGCTATAACCGCATCAATGACCTAGGGTATATGATCGGCCGGGTATTTGTAAATAAGGACAATCATTATTTTATTGAGGGGAAAAGGGAAATCGGCATGCTCTTCAATAATTTTTCCTCTTCGGTAATGACGAAGGAGTCGGCCCGGCAGATTGTAGAATCATCTGTTCTGTATACCATTAACTTCGACCTGCTCACCCCACCTTACGACCAGGTAAAGGAAGTTACCGTGTTCGAAATGCAGGCTTCCCTCGAAAACATGAAACTCAGAACAGGAAAAAGGCTGGGCTTCCGGTTCCAGGCCGACCATGAGGAATTTAGACAATAAGTGTCTTATTTCTGTAAATAGCTGATAAATAAGATTGTACGAAATAATTAAAAATCTACCCGGGATTGGCATCAAAAAAAAGTTTAAAAAAAATAATTCACTGTTTGGAGGTTTCAAAATTAGTTGTACATTTGCAGTCCCTAAGGAAATACCTAACGGTCCGTTCGTCTAGGGGTTAGGACGCCAGGTTTTCATCCTGGTAACAGGGGTTCGATTCCCCTACGGACTGCTAACATAGCATTAACAAAATGGCAAATCACAAATCGTCACTCAAAAGAATCAGGGCTAACGAAACCCGTCGTATCCGCAACAGGTATTATGCAAAGACCATGCGCAATGCCGTTCGTAAGTTCAGGGCGCTCGATAATAAAGCCGAAGCCTCGGAAAAACTCCCGGGACTTATCTCCATGATAGATAAACTTGCCAAGAAAACCATTATCCATAAAAACAAGGCCGGTAACCTTAAGTCGAAACTTACCCGCCTGGTGAATAAAATGGCATAACTACCAGAGATTAACACACAGCCCCCGTACGTGAGTGCGGGGGCTTTTTTGTATTATGATGTTTCGATATTTATTATCTTTATGGAATTATATTTCATGTTTAGCTATTTTAATGTAATTCAGAAGATATGGATGATAATAAGGTCAGGGTGCCCATCAAATACTGGGCTGAAGATGATAAACCCCGCGAAAAACTTATCAGTAAAGGAAAAGAAGCGTTGAGCGATGCCGAACTGTTGGCCATCCTTCTGCGATCTGGTACAAAAACCCGCTCTGCCGTTGAGCTCGGGCGCGATCTGCTCCAGCAGGTTGATAACAATCTTATCGGACTTTCCAGGCTGTCAGCGGAAGAACTGACCAGGCACAACGGGATTGGCGAAGCAAAGGCGTTAAGTATCATCGCTGCCCTTGAGCTTGGCATGCGGCGGCGGGCGGCAGAAATACCGGTAAAAAAGACCATATCTTCCAGCCGGGATGCGTTTGAGATATTCTATCCGAATCTTGCCGACAGCCTTTATGAGGAGTTCTGGGTGCTCTTTCTCAACCGGGCCAACCGTAAAATATCCGTGATGTCGGTAAGCGAAGGCGGGCAGGCAGGGACAGTGGCCGACCCGAAAAAGATATTTAAAATGGCGCTTGACCAGAATGCGGCTTACATTATTTTATGCCACAACCATCCCTCGGGCAACCTCAGGCCCAGCGATGCCGACATCAGGCTAACCCGCAAAATGAAAGAAGCCGGGCAGCTGCTCGATCTTCCCGTGCTTGATCATCTTATTATCGGCGACGAAAAATATTATAGCTTTGCGGATGAAGGACAGATGTAAAACTGGTCTGATGACCCGATCTTTGTCCTTAACACTATTTTCTCCGTAAAAAGCATATTTCTTATGATAAAAATAGTCACAGTTATCGGTGCGCGCCCGCAGATCATCAAAGCTGCAGCCCTGAGCAGGGCCATCGCCAATGGATTTGCTGACCGTATAACCGAAATTATCGTGCATACCGGTCAGCATTACGATGAAAATATGTCGCAGGTATTTTTTGATGAACTGGGCATCCCGAAACCGGATTATAATCTTGGGGTCGGAAGCGGACAGCATGGCGTTCAGACAGCCCGGATGATACAGGGAATTGAAGAAATCCTGTCAAAGGAAAAGCCAGATATGCTGGTCCTTTACGGCGATACCAACTCGACACTTGCCGGCGCGGTCGCGGCATCCAAGATGCATGTTCCCATTGCCCATATAGAAGCCGGGCTGCGTTCATTCAATAAATCCATGCCCGAGGAGATCAACCGCATCATGTGCGACCACGCTTCCACGCTCTTGTTCAGCCCGACGGCCACCGGGTTTGCCAACCTGCTGCGCGAAGGGTTTAACGCCACGGCCCGGCCTCCATTTACCATTGACAACCCGAAAATCTATCATTGCGGGGATGTGATGTACGACAACAGCCTTCACTTTGCGGAACTGGCTGAGCAAAAGTCACGGATACTCGAAGGCCTGGGCCTTGAAACGGGGAACTACCTGCTTTCTACCATTCACCGCGACAACAACACCGATATCCCCGAACGGTTGAATGCCATCTTTGAAGCCCTTGACGGCATCAGCCGCAGGCGGCAACTTCATGTGGTACTGCCTTTGCATCCCCGCACTTCCGGATTACTCAGCCAGAACCTTTCACAGCAA
>JAMLHF010000083.1 GCA_023957275.1 Lentimicrobium sp.
GCTCCGAAGTCGAGGGGTGCATAAATGTCAGAGAAACTGAAATCCTGATCGGCGCCTGTATAATAGCCCTTCTCTCTGGCGAAACTGATAACATCCGGTGAGTAGATGCAATTTTCCGGGTCATTCAGCGGGAAAGTGGTGATACGTGCCTGGTTGGCATGGCCGGAGATGTAACCGTCAGGAATGCGCATGGCTACCCACACGGCTCCTTTATTATGAACGGTACGGGTGCGCCCTCTTTTGTCCTTTACCACCTGAGGCGACCCCTTGCCGATCATCTCAAGGATCCACACTTCATTGGGATCGGAAATCGAGAAAGATTCTCCCGAGCTGTAATAGCCGTATTCGGCAACCAGTTCGCCCATGATGCGGATGGCTTCACGTGCGGTTTTTGCCCTTTGGAGGGTGATATACATCAGGCTGCCGTAATCAATGATTCCGGTAGTATCAACCAGTTCAGGCAATCCGCCATAGGTGGTTTCACCGATGGCCACCTGATGTTCATTTATATTACCTACAACGGACCAGGTATGCTTTGCCTGTTTTATCTTCCCGAGGTATTTCCCGGTATCCCATTCATATACATCAAGCATGGTACCTTCGGGATAATCTGCTGCCGGTCTGAAATACAGCTCTCCGTAAAGCACATGTGAGTCAGCAGCATAGGTAATCATGGTAGAACCATCGGCACTGGCACCTTTGGTCACCAGAAAATTCGTACAGGCCATAAGGGGGCCCGCAAACAATAGCCCCGCCACAACAAGCAAGGCATTCAAACTGATTTTTTGCATAGATTATGATGATTTATTGATAAAATTTCTGTAGTACCGGCCTGATCAGGAAAATAAACCTCGTCATTATCTGAGACCGGGCAGCCAAAATACAAAAAATTAAAACGTTACCACCTTCCAAAAATTATAAACGCGCGCATCTTCCCGTCCGTAACCGGTATTCCCTGAGATTGGCCTGAATCAAAGCCGGGACATTTCCGGTGTTGAGTCCCGGATAATTTATACCTGAACATTTGTATAAATCGATTGTTTGTTAAATTTGCTCACTTTCAATATTTCAATAAACAAATCATGGCCGAACCCGTAATTGGCAGAATATCACAGATTATTGGCCCCGTAGTGGATGTGTCCTTTGATCAGAAATCCGTTTTACCGAATATTTACGATGCCCTTGAAGTCACCAGCGACACAGGGCACGTGATCGTGCTGGAATGTCAGCAGGATATCGGTGAAAGCACCATAAGAACCATTGCCATGGACTCAACCGACGGTCTGCACCGCGGGATGAAGGTGGTTTCGAAAGGGCAGCCCATTTCCATGCCGGTGGGTGAAGATGTGAAAGGCAGGCTTTTCAATGTAATCGGCGCCCCCATCGATGGTCTCGGCCCGGTTTCCGGAAAAGATACCTATGCCATCCACCGTGAACCCCCGAAGTTTGAGAACCTTACCACCCAGAGCGAGGTGCTTTATACCGGCATCAAGGTGATCGACCTGATAGAACCTTATGCAAAGGGCGGAAAAATCGGTTTGTTCGGCGGCGCCGGAGTAGGCAAGACCGTGATTATCATGGAGCTGATCAACAACATTGCCAAACGTTATTCAGGCCTTTCTGTCTTTTCGGGCGTAGGCGAACGTACCCGTGAAGGCAACGATCTGCTCCGCGAAATGATTGAATCGGGCGTTATCCGTTATGGTGACGCATTCCTTGAAGATATGGAAAAAGGGGGATGGGACCTCAGCAAGGTTGACCGTGAGGAACTGATGAAATCGCAGGCAACGCTGGTGTTCGGACAGATGAATGAGCCTCCCGGAGCGCGTGCAAGGGTTGCCTTGTCGGGACTCACCATGGCCGAGTATTTCCGCGACGGGGATGAAAAAACCGGCGGCCGCGACATCCTTTTCTTTGTAGATAATATTTTCCGCTTTACCCAGGCAGGTTCTGAAGTGTCAGCACTTTTAGGCCGCATGCCTTCGGCGGTGGGATACCAGCCCACCCTGGCAACCGAAATGGGCATAATGCAGGAGCGCATTACCTCCACCAAACGCGGTTCCATTACCTCGGTGCAGGCGGTTTACGTGCCCGCCGACGACCTCACCGACCCGGCACCGGCCACCACCTTTGCCCACCTGGATGCCACCACCGTACTCAGCCGTAAAATTGCCGAGTTGGGCATCTATCCTGCCGTTGACCCCCTCGATTCCACTTCGCGCATCCTCTCGCCCGATGTGGTTGGCGAAGAACATTACCGTACAGCCCTCAGGGTAAAAGAAATCCTTCAGCGGTACAAAGAACTCCAGGATATCATTGCCATCCTCGGTATGGACGAACTTTCGGATGAAGACAAGCTCGTGGTTTCACGCGCCCGCCGTGTTCAGCGGTTCCTGTCGCAACCCTTCCATGTGGCCACCCAGTTCACCGGAATCCCGGGTACATTTGTAGCCATAGAGGATACCATCAAGGGCTTTAAAATGATCCTCGACGGGGAAATGGACGAATATCCCGAAGCGGCCTTTAACCTGGTCGGAACCATTGAAGAAGCTATCGAAAAGGGTAAGAAAATGATGGAAGCCAAATAAATTCGCTTCTGCAAGCTGCTGTTTATGAAACTCGAAATCATTACCCCCGAAACCACCCTCTTCAACGCCGAAGTCTCCCTGGTGCAATTGCCGGGAAAATCCGGGTCGTTTGAAATCATGCACAACCATGCGCCTATGATTGCAACCCTGAAAAAGGGAAAGATTAAAATTGTGGACCCGGACAAGAATATCCGATATCTGGAAATCAACGGGGGGACCCTTCAGGTGCAAAACAACAAAATACTGATTCTGGCAGACTGATTTGATAAATGTTGCAATAACCGGATCCGGTATTTCACTTCTCCGCCATTTTCAACGGCTTCGGCACCAGCAGTGCTGATTTAAAGGACCTGAAAAAAAGTAACGCTTTACCTGGCAGTACTCAATAACCAATTGTGGCTTGCGCTGTCTGAAACTCCAGGGGATGGGGCAAGAAAGAAACCGCGTTAAACAAAAAAACCGGCGATTGCCGGTTCTTTTTCGGTGGTATCGGCCGGGATCGAACCAGCGACACACGGATTTTCAGTCCGTTGCTCTACCTACTGAGCTACGATACCCCGTTTGAGGCTGCAAAGGTAAGCAAGAAATATTCAATTTAACAAATATTTTAAAAAATTTTATCTCCCTGCCCTGAAAATCAGGTATTTTTGCAATCCCGTTCATAAACATCGGCAGCGGCAGCGGCACCCATTGTGCTGATCACCAAAAAACAGCATGAATTCAGGCCTTCACGACACATCCGTAAGACTTATTGTTGATCTTGGCAATACCAGGGCGAAACTGGCTGTATATGAAGGCGGGCGGATAGTTTTGCTCGAAACCGCCGATAATCCGGTTCCTGAACAGCTGAAGGCACTGCTTCCTGAACAATACAATCCGGAAGGCGGCATTATCAGTTCCGTTGCAGGGGATCCCACACCTTACATGAAAGCCCTGGGCAGTTTCAGGTGGATTAACCTGGACAACGACACCCCGCTGCCATTCACAAATCACTATCTGACGCCTGAAACGCTCGGGAGGGACAGGATAGCAGCGGTGGCCGGCGCCAGGCACCTTTTTCCGGGCTCCGACCTGCTGGTAATAGATATGGGTACTGCCATAACCTTCGATTTCATCAATAATCAGGGAGAATACAAGGGCGGGGCCATATCTCCGGGACTCACCACCCGCTTCAGGGCCCTGCATAATTTTACAAAACGTTTGCCGTTATTGAATCCTGTCGAAATCAATTACCTGACAGGCCGTACAACTGATGAATCCATTTTATCCGGTGTAATCAATGGTATCAGGGCTGAAATAGACGGAATAATTGAAGATTACAGGCTCCTTTATCCTGAGCTGAAGATAATTCTTACGGGAGGGGACATGTTTTATTTTGAAAAAAAACTGAAAAATAACATCTTTGCAACCCCCAATCTGGTGATTACCGGATTGAAACAAATACTCGACTACAATCTTGAAAAATAAACGCGCTATTACACTGCTGCAGACACTGGTTTTACTCCTCTGCATCATCCAGGCCTCAGGGCAGAACCGGATCAGTTCCCCTTACTCCCGCTTTGGCATTGGCGACCTGATGCCCAACAGCAGTGTATACAACATGGCCATGGGAGGGATCTCATACGGGGTAAGTTCACCATTTTTTGTCAATACCGCCAATCCTGCATCCTACACTTCATTTGACACCCTGTCATTTGTATTTGATATAGGGGCCTACACCCGGCAATCGAAACTGATTACGCAGAATTTGAGTCAAACGGCAAACTTTACCTCTCTGGGATACCTTTTGTTCGGGTTTCCGGTCACCCGCTGGTGGAGAAGCAGTCTCGGGCTGCTGCCTTACAGCGGAACCGGGTATCATATGACAGACAGGCAGGAGGATGATATATTGGGTAGTTATACCCGCGAGTACGAGGGAAGCGGGGGAATTAACAAATTTTACTGGGGAAACAGCCTCTCAATCACCCGTAACCTCAGCGCCGGATTTAACCTGACTTACCTGTTCGGAACCGTAGATAAATCAAGTGCAACCACTTTCCCCGACTCCGCATTCAGGATGAACTACAAAATCCTGACATCTACCAAAATACATGACCTGATGCTGAATTACGGTCTGTATTACAAATACAATTTCAGTAACGGGATTCAGTTTGGCGCCGGAGTAGTTGCAGGAAACAACAGCAAAATCAGCGCTACCGAGAACAGATTGGGATACCGCTATTTTATTTCAAGCACCGGAGTGGACAATGTGGTTGATACCGTACTGAACGAACCCTCTGTGAAGGGTGATATCCTGATACCTGCTCATTTAGGATTCGGTTTTTCGCTGGCAAAAACCGATAAATGGCTTGTCGGGGCTGATTACCAGTTGCAATTATGGGAAAAATATCGTTACTTTGATCAACCGGATTCCTTGAAAAACAGTATGCGATTCTCGGTCGGAGGACAGTATACTCCTTCTGCTTCAACAGTCTCAAACTATTTTCAACGTATAACTTACCGGGCAGGTTTCAGGTATTCGAACAGTTTCCTGGAACTTAGAAATCAAAAGATTGATGAGTTTGGCATAAGTTTTGGACTTGGACTACCACTCCCTCGTACCAGATCAACCATAAACCTTGCAGCGGAGATTGGAACAAGGGGAACAACAACTGAAAATCTGATAAAAGAGAACTTTGTCCGTTTCACTTTAGGTCTTTCTATCTTTGAGCGGTGGTTTATTATCAGAAAATATGATTAACAATAAAAATTACGAAGTCATGAAAAAGGGTGTAAAAGCATTAATCTTCCTCCTGATGATCAGCCTTGGTTTTACCGGGGTATCCAGGGCGCAGACCGATGATGATTCTGAAGAAAAGACAACAACTGCCGGACCAAAATATGGTGCAGATTCAACAAACTGTGTTATGCACCTGTCGTTGTACCGGGAGTTCTATAAACAAAAAAACTATAAAGACGCCTTACCACACTGGCGCTGGGTGTTTTTCAACTGCCCCATTGCCAGCCAGAATACTTACATTGATGGCGCCAAAATCATCAGCACGAAGGTTGATGAGTGCAAGGACCCTGCTTTGCGCGAAAAACTGATCGATACCCTGATGATGGTTTATGACCAGCGCATCCGGTATTTTAACCGCGAGGGCTATGTGCTGGGCCGTAAAGGCATCGATCTTTTCACTTACCGCACCGATAAAACAGAACAGATTTATCCTGTGCTGAAGAAGTCGGTAGAATTATCAGGGAAGAAGTCAGAGGGAGCCGTCCTGGTCTATTACTTCAGGGCCATTATCTCTATGGTTGACCTTCAGAAAATGGATAAATCAGCCATCGTTGACGGTTACGATCAGATCAGTGAAATCATTGATCATAACCTCAAACTGAATCAGGACAATCCCAAAAAACTGGCCAACTGGGAAAACATCAAAGCCAACATTGAATCGACCTTTGAACCGTTTGCTACCTGCCCCGACCTGATTGGTATTTATGAGAAGAAATATGCTGACAAGCCGGATGATATTGAATTGCTGACCAAGATCACCAACGTACTTGAGCGCAAAAAATGCACCGATTCAGAACTGTTTTTTAATGCTACCGAAAAACTGCACAAACTGCAGCCCAGCGCCCAGTCAGCTTACCTTATGGGCAGTCTGAACCTGGAGAAAAACAACATCAGCAAGGCCGCTGAGTACATGCAGGAAGCCGCCAATCTTTTCGAGGACAATACCGATAAGATCAGGGCTCTGAACCTGCTTGCCAACATCAACTTCAACCAACGCAACTATTCGCAGGCCCGTGCCAACGCGCAGAAAATACTGCAACTTGACCCCAACTACGGCAAAGCATACATCCTTATCGGAGACCTCTATGCCGCCAGTTCATCGATGTGCACAGAGGATGACATGGGAGGAAAAACCGTATTCTGGGCAGCAGTGGACAAATATGTTAAAGCCCGAAGCGTTGATCCATCGGTTGAAGCAGAAGCAAACAACAAGATCGGTCAGTACTCAAAACACTTCCCTCCGGCAAGCGACCTCTTCTTCCGTGACCTGAACGAAGGCGGTTCCTATACCGTTGGATGCTGGATAAACGAAACCACCACCATCAGGGCAGCCAAATAAGTCTTGATTTGTGAAATCCCTTTCCCGTAACACCCTTTTTATAATTACGCTCAAAAGCGTTGCCACCTTCACCCTGGTGGCAGCGCTTTTCGGTTGTAAAAACGACCTTAGTGAAGTCGCCAGGCTCAATCAGCCTGACACTATGGCTACGATGTATGCAAAGGAAGTAAGCATCTCGGAAAGCGAACAAGGCAGGATCAAATACACACTCACCGCTCCTGTGCTCCGTCGCTATGAATCCCCCGAAGGGGCCCTGATCAGGTTTCCGGAAGGGTTCAGGGTTATTTTTTACGATTCGCTGAATCCTGAACAGGTCAGGACTGAAATTACCGCCGATTACGGCATCAACAACGAAATGGCCAAAACAATGGAAGCCCGGCGCAATGTGGTGGTGACCAATTACCTGAAAAATGAAAAACTGAATACGGAACATCTTATCTGGGATCAGAATACCAAAAGGGTGAACTCGGATGTGATGGTTACCATTACTACCCCCGATAAAATCCTTTATGGCGAGGGCATGGAAGCCGATGAAAAATTCTATAACTGGATAATCAAAAAGCCCAGGGGAGAAATGTATATCAATGAAGACCAGTAAACTGATGATGAAATACTTCCAATAATTATTAACTTTGCATAAAACTGTCTCTTAAAACTAAATGGAATTACTTATTCCTGTTGTTATAACAATTCTGTTTTCGGCATTTTTCTCCGGCATGGAGATTGCGTTTGTTACAGCAAACAAGCTGAAGATTGAGGTTGACAAAAACAAGGACTTCCTCCCGGCAAGGATACTCTCCAAATTTGTTAAAAAACCCTCCCGCTTTATCGGTGCATTGCTGCTGGGGAATAACATAGCCCTTGTAATTTACGGTATATATATAGCCCGTATCCTGGAACAACCGATAAGGCAGCTTCTGCCCTCAGGAGCCGGGGCAGATGCAATGCTGCTGATCTCGCAGACCCTGATTTCAACCCTGATTATACTGCTGTTTGCCGAGTTTCTGCCGAAAGTTCTTTTCAGGATCAATCCGAATAGTACCCTGAGCTTTTTTGCCATCCCCATTTACTTGTTCTATATTCTCTTTTATCCGGTAATCTTCCTTTTCATCGGGCTTTCAGAACTGATCCTCAAATATCTTTTCAAAGTGAACATCACCCAGCCTGACTACGCATTCGGAGTGGTTGACCTCGATCACTTTCTGAGCGAATCCACTGCCAGTAAGCCGGAGGAGAGCGATGATTATCAGGAAATACAGATGTTTCAGAATGCCAGGGACCTTGGCAACATCAAGCTGCGTGAATGCATGGTTCCCCGGAATGAGATTATCGCTTTGAACCAGAATGAATCCATTGACAAACTGAACGAGCTTTTTATCGAGTCAGGGCATTCCAAAGTGCTTATCTACCAGGAAAGCATCGACAATATCATTGGATACACCCACTCTTACGATCTTTTCAAAAAACCGGCATCCATAGTGGAAATCACCAAACCTGTGATGATTGTTCCGGAAACCATGCCCGCCAACACCCTGCTGAATATGTTTATGGGCGAACGCAAAAGTGTGGCGCTGGTGGTGGATGAATTCGGCGGTACCGCGGGCATGCTGACGATTGAAGATATTATTGAGGAGATTTTCGGCGAAATTGACGATGAATATGATGTGGAAGAACTGGCCGAAAAACAGATCGACGAGAATACTTACCTCTTTTCGGGCCGTCATGAAATTGATTACCTGAACCAGAAATACCGCCTTGATCTTCCGGAATCGGATGATTATGAAACACTTGCCGGATTTATCATTTCTTACCACGAAAGCATTCCGGCCGAAAACGAGGAGATAAGCGCCGGTAATTTCCTCTTTACCATCGTGCGTGCATCCGAAACCCGCATTGAGGAGGTTTTGCTCAAAGTTAATCCCGCCTGATACTCCCTGCAGCCTTTTTTAATTTTGCCGGTCAGGACTAAGCTATCCTGTTTATTTACATAATTTTAGCCAATGGGCAAAATAATTTTTATCCTAAAACTTTTATTGTAAATTTGCACCCTCTTTCTTTACATCAATAACAGACAAAAACCAAACAATAATCCCACCTTTGTAAACTGTCTGTTTATCAATTATTTTACTACACAAATATAAAAATATCTTTGTTATTTATTTGCTTTGTTATTACAATATTTGTACCTTCGTTGTACCTCAAACATTGATTTTTGTACCTCGAAACACAAATAATGGCCATGAAAAGCAAATCAGAAATTTCTGTAACCCTTAGACAAAGGCTACTTTCAGACAAAAAAAGAAAAAGTTTGTACCTCGATTTGTACCCCGGAATTGAAGATACAAAAACTGGAAAGTTAAAAAGGCGTATATTTCTTAATAGTTATATCACAGTAAGGCCAAAGACCGATTTAGAAAGGCAGTTGAATGATGAACGTTTGACCGCAGCCAATGCCAAAAGAACAGAAATTGAGGCAGCAATTCAGCGGGGAGAATACAACAAGCCCCAAAGCAATATTTATTTGTTTGAATACTTTGAAAATTATGTAAGCAGCAAAAAAATCAGTGCAAGTATTTATAAGGGCTGCCAGCAATATCTTCTTCAGTTTACAAATAACCAAAACATTAGATTGTCAGAACTAACTGATAGCTTTGTTAAGGATTTCCGGGAATACCTGATAAATGCAAATAACCGGAAGAACGGCAAACCCCTGAGCGTAAATTCAGCCTCAAATTATTTTGTTGTTTTCAGGGCAGTATTGCATAAGGCATTTAAAGAAAACCTGATTGCGGAAGATTTAAGGGCAAGGCATGATAATATTAAGAAAGCCGAAACACAGCGGGAATTTTTATCTTTGGATGAACTCCGCAAATTGGCCGCAACCCATTGCAACAATGAAATTTTAAAGCGTGCTTTTATGTTTTCTGCCCTGACCGGATTAAGATATTCAGATGTTCAATCCCTGCAATGGCAGGACATAAGCACCGATAACGGACAAACATACATTTATAAAAGGATTGTTAAGACCAAAGGCATGGAAAGGCTACCACTTACTGAAGATGCATTGCAGTACATGGGAGAGCGTGCAAGCGATAATAACAAGGTATTTGAAGGGATTGAATACAGCTATCACATGAACAATGACCTCCGGTTATGGGCAGCCACTGCAGGCATAGCCCGGCATATTACATTCCATTCAGCCCGGCATACCTTTGCCACCCTTCAGATCACTTTAGGAACAGACATTTACACTGTTTCAAAGATGTTAGGCCACCGGGAACTGAAAACAACCCAGATTTATGCCAAGCTGATTGACCAAAAAAAGATTGAGGCAGTGAACAGGATAAAATTGTAAAACAAAAGCCCGGAGGCTTGCAGGCCAAAATCCGGGCTAAAACTTAAGTGATGACAAATATAGAACATTTAAAAGAAAAGGCTATTGAAGAAACTTTGACCTACTTTAAAAAAAAGTATGGCATTACACCTGATAGCGATAAATTACTGAAAAGGCTGAACAGCAATGATGAATATATTGAAGAGGTATTATTGCACTCAGAGGAATTGATAAAACAAGGAAAAAAAGATGACTTACTGACTGATTTACATGATTCTTTTGTCAAAATTGAGAAAGTAAAAAATAAAATACGATTTATTAAATACAGTGATAATGATATTAAGAATCAGTATTTTATAAATGTAATAGATGATTTTTGTGAACTTTCATTGCTTTATCATTTCTTTAGCGGACTGATTTCTAAAGTAAATCAATCAATCATTAAAATACTTAAAAAAAATGAGTTTTCCCACACTGAGCTTGCTTTGCTACTTTATTTGAATGATGAAGTCTTATTTGATCCAAGAGGCGATCCAGATAAAAAAGCTGAAAAAATTGCTTTAAAATATGGATTTGATTCTACAACAAGCGGCCAGAAATTGTACGATGAATACAAAAAAACACTTAATTACTTCAATGAATGGGACAGATATGATAATAATAGAATAATGAAATACCGGCGGGATCGTATAACTAAAGTATTGCCATTTGTTAAGCCCGGCAAACATAAAGAGGAAGCAGAAAGAATATTAAAAGAACTTCATAATAAACTGAATTAGAAAGTATTAATAAGATTCAATAAATTCTGCAACCGGTTGCAACCGGTTACACCATTTGGCCTGAATTATTTTTGCTAAGTAAATCAAACATAGCTAAAATGGAACAGGCTTTTTTATTTCAAATGCCGATTACTGAGTTTAAGGATATACTAAATTCAGCAATTGAGGAAACCGTCAACAGGGACACTGGGCTGCGGTTAAACCACCGGAACCGGAATATCTTACAATTGATCAGCTCCGGGACTACCTACCACAGAAACCGGCAAAACAGACAGTTTATCAGTGGGTACACTTTAAGCAAATACCATATCACAAGCGGGGAAAAACCGTTTTATTCAAAAAATCAGAAATTGATCAATGGATTAGTGAAACAAGGCGCACCACCTTAGAGGAAGCACAAAGGAGGGCGGCCAATGTATAACGGAAAAGAAACCCCGACCGGGCAAGGTCAGGGCGAAGCACAAGCGGTTGAAACACAGCATAAAGATAATAAATTTTATACTGATTTGCAAGCTCCGCAATTTGCCACCTGGGAGCAGCATGAACAGTTGATGGGAGGGGAGTATAATCCGGAACCAGCACAGCCAAAGCGGGCACCTGAAAATAATTATCTGACAGTCCGGCCGATGAATGACTGGATAGAGGAGGCGAAAAATCAAATAACACCGGCCAAACTGTTTGGCGACCTTTGGTACCAGTCTGAAATAGTAATATTATTCGCAAGCGCAGGAGTTGGAAAAACATTGCTTGCATACCAAATTGCAGCGGGGATTACTGAAGGTAAAAAAATATTGATTTTTAAAAATGAGTTACCACCGCAACCAGTTTTGTATTGTGATTTTGAACTAAGCGCGAAGCAAGTTGAAAGCCGTTATTCAAATGAATGGGAGGATCATTATCAATTCAGTACAAATTTTTACAGAGCTGAAATAAACCCGGATTCCGAAATACCCGAAGGGAAGTTTGATGATTTCATTATAAATCAAATCGAACAGGCAATTATTGGAAGCGGTGCGAAAATCCTGATCGTTGATAACATTACTTTTTTTAAGGATGAACAGGAGAAAGCGAAAGACGCGCTGAAGCTGATGAAGCAGCTTAAGAGACTTAAAACACGTCTGCAGCTTTCTATATTGGTATTAGCACACACCCCGAAGCGGGACACTTCGCGGCCGATTACCCGAAATGATATTTCCGGCAGCTCACAAATTATAAATTTCACGGATTCAGCCTTTGCCATTGGAGAAAGTGCGAGCGATCCCGGTGCAAGGTACCTGAAGCAAGTTAAGCCCGGCAGATTTAGCGCAACCATATACGACACAAACCATGTAATAGTTTGCTCAATTGGTAAGGCTGGAAATTTTACACAATATGAATTTTCTGATTTTGGGAGGGAGGAACACCACCTGAAAGATTTTAATCAGAAGACTGATCGGGATGCCGAAATTCTGAAGCTGCATAAAAAAGGGATGAGCTTGCGGGACATTGCCCAAAAAATGAGCATGACACACACAAACGTTGATAAAATAATAAAGAAAAACCAAGCTGAAGCGTAGGATAAACCATTTTAAGTGGTTTACAGTTTACACTATTTAATTATATGATAATCAATATAATAAATAAAATTTAGTGTAAACTTTGGTTTACAGTTTGTAAACTATTGTAAAGCGAGTTTACAGTTAAAGTGTAAACCGAGTTTACAGCTGAAAGGGACTTAAGAGACTGTTAAATAACACAATACAAAATTTTACTGTAAACTGTTTACAAAGGTTTACAAAAGTTTACACCTAACAAGTAACAAACCAATGAAGACTGAAACCACCACAAGGAACCGCACAAGCCTGAAAGGCCTTCAGCCGGGTGCGTTTACTATACCGCAGCGCGCTTTTATGACATACGTTCGGACGCTGCAATTCATGAAGACACGGTTAAAAGGCATAGATGAAGGCGAAGCGGTACATATCCCGCAGAAGCTAATTGAAACCGGGTTTTTCAAATATCCCACATTCAACCGCCGGCAGGAGCTTGCCGCGCTTGTGGATGCCGGGGAGCTGGAAATAACACAGAGAGAAAGCCCGCAGACCGGACGTATAATGTACCTATACCGGGCGATCAATCCCGGCAAATGGCTGATTGATTTGTATTTATTAAGGAAGCACAGAGGCGAAGCCCGGCCGATGGGTGAACATTCGCAAAAGATGCGCGGCAATTTAATGCGCGTATCAATGCCGGCGGGCGCGCCTTCGACAGATTATTTCAACGCCTTCCTTCGTTACCGGGATGAATTACCTGAATTGTTTTTTACCATTGATGATTTTGCCGGGCGCGTGCATACACCGATTACCAATTTCCACCGCACACACCGGCCGAACTTGTTAATAGACGGATCCCCGACAGTAGGTTTGGACGTTACCACAATGCAGCCGTTATTATTAGGGAAAGCATTAACGGAGCATATCCCCGGGAACCAGTACAGCAGATGGATAGAGCAGGGAGAAGATATTTATATTAAACTTCAGCAGGCCGCCGGATTAGTTACGCGGGATGAAGGAAAGAAGCGATTTTTTGAAATACTTTTTGCACCACCCAGCGACAGCCTTTCTGAATTGTTTGGCGCAGCCGATTGGATTACATGGATAAACAGCTATAAACGTGCGGATGAACCTAAGAATCCCCACCGCAGCAAGCGACATTCAAACCTTGCCTGGCTATTGCAGTCAACCGAAGTGCATACAATGCGCCGGGTATGGCAAGCCCTGAATGAAGCGGAAATTCCGTTTTTATCCGTTCATGATGAAATAATAGTGAAGCAACAGGATAGGCACCAAGCTGAAAGCCTTTTCAGGCGTGTGCTGGATCATGAATTTACATATTACAAACTGAATGTAAAAGAAGCGATTTCAGCCACCCAAACATTGCCGCAACAGGTAGTGCCACCCCCGGCAGATCGTGCGCCACAGGCCACCGCAGAGGCCGAAATATGGAAGGTAATACAACAGCAATTCGCAGGCCGGCTGAATCCTGATGTTTGGTTGAATCCGGGCAAAACTTCAGATGAAATTTATTATGATTTGATTGTATTGTCAGCAGATTGCCTGATAAATTACGGTTTGGATATTACCCCGGATCAATATTACAAAGCGTTGAAATGGAGAAAAATAGGCATTTTATCCTGATATGGTATAATCGTTAACAAAACAAAAGATCGTGCGTAAAATGGCAGTACGCAAACGCAAAAACAGGCAATATGAAGGCACAACTACAGATTAAAAAATTACCGCAGCGGTTTGAACAGAAAGGCGAACTGTTTGAACAGGTATTTGAGAATGATAGATTCTATATCTACAAACGACTTCATGCCGGAGTTGATTACTTTGAGGTATTTGAAAAGAGGCAAACCAGATGTATTGACTTCAAAACAAAACAACCTACAGGAGAATTTAAAGAAAGTTATCCAAAGAATGAAGCCTTCGGAAAGTGGGCATGGTGTTGCAAAAGTTATGAAAGGGCATTGTCTTATATTAGTATATAATGTAATAATATTAATATATATATATGTTTATATTATAGAAATTGTCAATAAACTGCATATAAAAAGTACACCGCAGCAATCACTTATTTCCTTCCTTCCTTTCATTTAAAGGTTGATCGGCACCCCTACCCCCTGTAAAAATAGCACTTTTTTTGGTTTCCCTACAAACCATATATTTTCCCCTTTCCTGAATAAATATATTTCATATATTTACAATGGTTTTGTAGAAATTGAAATTTAGTAATTTAAGGACTATAGCCTAAAATCTAATATATTTGACTATATTAGTTGCCATTCTTAAAGTTAATATTATGAAAAAGATTTTTACACTATTTGTTTTGCTATCCATGATTGGATTGAACAATGTTTTAGCACAAGTTTCAAATGAGGGACTTGTTGGTTGGTACCCTTTCAATGGTAATGCCAACGATGAAAGTGGGAATGGAAATAATGGAATAGTTTATGGAGCGACACCTACAGCGGATAGGTTTGGGAACGAGAATAGTGCGTATGATTTTAATGATTCGAATAACAATTATATTAAATTAAACCTGAACCAGCCAAATATTACAGAATATTCAGTTTCGGCTTGGGTCAAAACAGAAGTGGGTGGTACTATTTTATCTGGAAGAGGTGATTGTTTTTTATATGGCATAGGATTGACGTTATATATTTACGATGACTCGACAGATGTTAGTTATGAAGGTCAAATTGGATACATAGCAGATGGGGGAGATAGTCAATGCGGGAAAAGAACTACTAGTACTTATGTAAACAACTCTTGGCATCATATTGTTGGAGTCTATTCAGGTGCAACTGGATTGATGGACAGTGAACAATTTTCTATATATGTTGATGGTATTCTTGTTTCTACAAATCCAGTAAATTTATCAACGGTAATTGCACCAATAAATCAATTGGATGATCTTATAATAGGGAACCACCATTGTTGGGACTCTGGATTTGATGGAATTATTGATGATCTAAGGATTTATCATAGAGCATTATCTGAACAAGAGGTAATTGATATTGGTAATGATAACTTTGCCCCAATCGTCTTTATTCAACCAAATAGTCAGATTTCTTGTCAAGGCGAATCTTTGATATCTTTTAGCATTACTTCCAATGGTACAGCTCCATTGTTATATCAATGGTATAAAAATGGAGTCGCACTTGATAATGCAATTTATAACAATTACAATATTAATGATGTTCAGCTTTCAGATGCTGGTGCATATTACTGTAAAGTAACCAATCTCTTTGGTGAGGTATATTCAAATACTGCGACACTTACAGTATTAGATGTTCCTGAACCCGAAATTTTAGGTTCGGCCGAGGTACTCGAATGGTCAGTGCAGACATATTCTGTCACGCAAAATTCCGGTTCAAATTATAACTTCAGTGTAATCAATGGAAATATTTTAAGTACATTTTCTAATTATATAACAGTTCAGTGGGGATCAAAGGGAGCCGGTCAAGTTATTTGTACTGAAACCAACGCTATGGGGTGTACAAGTAATCCGTCAATCTTGGAAGTTATAGTGGGCGCCCTTGGGATTCATAATCTGGAAATTGAAAATATAGTTATTTCTCCAAATCCGACAACCTCAAATATCAATATTTCATCTGATATCCTGATGGAAAAAGTTGAAATTTTTAATGGTTTGGGTAATAAAATACTTGAAAAAGGTATTAATGACTATAAAATTAATATTGATCTAACGCCTTTTGGAAAAGGGATTTACATTTTCTCACTGATTTTGGATGACGAGATTGTGAACAGAAAAGTTTTTGTACAATAGCCAATGTTAAACAGCAAAGCCAATTTTATGAAAAAGAAAACTAGGATTAGGGTTAATCCCTTTGAGTTAATCTGTTTCATGTTTCTTCTAATCATTAGTTGCAATAAAGAAGTTGATAAAGACAATTCAAACAATCCGGTTAATACAGTAACTGACATTGACGGTAATGTTTATAGAACTGTAACCATTGGAACCCAGACATGGATGGTTGAGAACTTAAAGGTTACAAGATACAGAAATGGTGATTCAATAATAAATGCAAAAGTTGATGGGCATTGGGAACAAGTCTTAGCTGGCGCTTATTGCAATTATAATAATGATCCAACCTTAGCCGAAACATATGGCAGACTGTATAATTGGTACGCTGTGTATGATTGGCGCAATATAGCTCCTTTGGGATGGCATGTACCAACCAGAGCCGATTGGGATACCCTTGCAAACTTTCTGATTAAGGATGAATTTACTGGAGGTAAATTGAAAGAAACAGGTAATGAACATTGGTTAAGTCCCAATAAAAACGCTACCAACTCAACTGGCTTTACAGCACTTCCTGGAGGAAACAGGTACTACAATGGGCATTTCCTAAGTATTGGTAGGTCAGGTAATTGGTGGAGTTCCACTCGTACA
>JAMLHF010000084.1 GCA_023957275.1 Lentimicrobium sp.
TTGTGGATGGGGATGTGCCTGAGATGAAATTCTGATTTCTAACATCCAGCATCTTGCCTCAACCTCAACCTCCGCATCCTTACCCCGCGCAAAGACGCATAGTTTTTCTGGATTACCATTGCGTTGTCAAATCTGAATACCTCGCAGGATTTGCAGTCTTACTTCTTACTTCCTACTTCTTACCTCAAATCTCAATCTCAGCCTCAACATTATCTTCCCCATCACAACAGTGCCCCTAAATCCGAATTCAGAAATCAGAAATCAGAAATCCGCCTTCCCCTTGTCACCCCGTCTCCTTGTCTCCTTGTCAGTTCCTTTTGAAAAGCCCCGCTCAAAGAAGTAAAGTTTTTCTGGATTACCATTGCGTTGCCAAATCTGAGTACCTCGCAGGATTTGCAGTCTTACTTCTTACCTCTTACTTCCTACTTCCTACTTCTTACTTCTTACCTCAGCCTCAACCTTAACCTCCACCTTGGTTGCTGAGCGACGGTGGTCGAGCGATTCCGATCGCTATCGGAACGAGACCAGCCGAAGCACAACCTCATCTAAAATCCGGATCCATCTCCGGTGTTCTCAATCCCGCCACTTCATTCGCCATCAGCATAAATACATTCCAGCATAAGCCCCTTGTGGATGGCCACCAACTGTCGGTTGTCGTCCATTTTGTCGGGATAAATTCCTTACTGAAAGGCCATCCGGGATGCAGATATATCTCCGCCCACACTCTGTTTTCCATTCTTTTAATGGCCGGTTCCCAGCCATGTTTCAGACCGGCAACGTAAGCGCAATATTCAGCCCTGAACCAGCTTCCGCCGTTGTAATAATATCCGTCGCTCGAGCCGTCGCTGTAGTTTTCTTCACCAAACTTCCCGAAAGGCTGATAATCGCCTGAAAGAAATGCATAGCCTTTATTATCCCTGGTTTTCCTGACAAGAATAGGGGCCGTGGTTCCGTATTCGGGATACGGCGACTGCGGTACTTTGTTCAGCACCGGCATCTGTTCCAGGTGATTCTGAACCATTTCATCCGTAAGTATGGGTCTGTTGAAAAGCCAGAGTGAGAAAAACTCGGGTTCAAGATCCGTCAGGGAAATTATATCCGGAAATTCACGGTCAAACATCAGGTGCCTGCGCTCCGGATCGTAAAAGTTCCGGTACTCCTCTTCGGCTTTGCGGATATGTTCATCCGGTACATCAAATCCCAGCTCCTGAATCGTTCTCAGGGCAATGGCCAGCATTCCCTGGTTAACGGCAAGCCGGTCGGTTTTGGGATCAAAATCAATGATGTCGATCTGACTCATTGGAAACCGCGCGAAACATTTCCCGTCCCGGTCGGCATCAAATTCATTCAAAACATAATCAACCGCTTTTTGAATTTTTTCGTGTGGAAGCTCAGCCCCGAACCTTCGCTTATTCAGCATGGCCCAGATAAGCCAATGAATGGTGGCTTCGTTGTCCTTTGCTTCCACCGAACCCATCAGCGGGGTAATAATGGTCCCAATGCCTCCCGCAGGCGTCTGTGTTTTTCCCCACTGCTCCCAAATGGCAAGGTTCAACTCCCGGTTATAGGTCGATACAACCGAAAAGAAAGCATCGCGGTTGTACATGTCCGGCGCATAGTTCATATTGGGAACGTTGAAGGGTGTAAAGTCGCGGGTATCGGTGATCCAGGTGTGCATATTGAAATTGGCGTACAACATTTTCTCCAACTGTGAACCGTGAAAACCTTTCGCTTCGGCAAGACGCGTTTGTGCAGAGATCATAAATTGCTGGTGCGATTCCCGGGGTTCCACAAAAACATAGGTGGTTTTCACAACCTTTTCGCCCATAGGCAGCAAATTGTACGCTTCCTGCTGTGGCTGATGTTCAGTAAATTGCAGATCCTTTATCTGAAGCTTAAATTCCTTGCCCGATTGAGAGCCGATAAACATGGAAACGCTGTCGTTTGCAATATAGGGCACCAGAATGCTTCCTTTAAACTGAGTCCATTCCTCCTCCTTGGCCGGAAAGTTATCGATGTACTTCACCCCGTATTCCAGTTCGGTGGTTTTCCGGCCGTTTTTCATCCGGAAAAGTTTCACCGCCACGCCTGTGTTGCCTTTGCAGAGAAAGGAAATAGTATACAATTTCTGATCCTCAAAGGGTGTGATAAACTCCACTCCTGCCCTGCCGCCCGGATGGCCGGTAATGGAGAGCAGTCCGTCTTTCCACTGTACTTCTGCGTTGCCTTCTTTACGATATTTGTCCGTTACCGGTAGCATTGTTTCCGTCCCGGCATCCAGGTTGAGCATTTCGCCGAATGTTTGCCGGATGTAATGGTTGTTTCCCGCCTGTTCCGCCGGAGTAGCAACGGCAAACAGATTGACATCCGGTAAACGCCGTATGCCGACAAATCCCCCGCCTCTTCCGCTGAAACGGCGACGGGTGTTGCGGGTAAACTGATTTTTATAACCGGCATCGGTCAGAAATCCGACAACATCGTTTCCCGGGGTTATAAAACCGGCGGCGGGATAGATTTCATGCACAAACCCTCCGGGGAAATTATCGTATTCGAAACTGACATAACGTTGCGGTTTTTCGGCAGGTCTGGATGTTTGCTGCAAAATACAATACATGCCCGGCATGGAAGGCTGAAACAGTTCCACGGTCTTTTTCACGATGCCGGGATTAACTACCTCATAGGTAACCTTCACCGAAAGGTTGGCATCAAATTCAGGAATGTAGGAATCTCTTTTTAATGTGATACGGTTTTCATTTCCTTCCCATTGCTTTCCTTTCCAGCCAGGTAAATCTGCGGTAGTGCTCAGGTCAAGGTTGAACAACTGAAGGGAAAATTCTTCGGTGTTGGTTAACAGTAATTGTCCCCTATGATCAACACCCACAGTAAACCCATCCTTCTCATTTCCCAATACTTTCAGCAAAAGCGGTTGAGCAGAAAGTGTATATGTAACAAGCACAAATACCACAAATAATAAAGAAGAGCGAAAGATAGTGTATGGGGTTTTCATTTTTTTCAGTATTCGGAAACTTAAAAAATTAAGCAGGTCTCTGTCGAAAATTGTGATCCGATTTACCCCAAAAACATGGTTGTGTTAATCGCGATTATTTTATCATTAAAAACCTTTGTGTCGCGGTCATTGGATAGCAAAAATGCTTTTTTCAGTGGTTTGTTAAGCAGTTCTTCCAGCCCCATCAGATTTCTGGCGTCATGAGCAGTAATGCGATCCGCTTTTTTAATTTCAAATGCAAGGTAGTAATCCGGCATTTCAATCAGAAGATCAACCTCTTTCCCATCGTACGTTCGTAAATGATATGTTTGCACCTGAGCGCTGATTGTAGCAATTTGCTTATGAATTTCTGCGATTACCAGACTTTCAAACTCACCTCCTGTAATGCCGCCCTTTTTTTGAAGCACAGCCTGCACAACTCCATTATCCATATAATGGATCTTGGGCATTTTAGTCAATCTTTTACCCGGGTTTTTTGACCAGGCTGGCAAAACAATTGCCTGATAGCTTAATTCAAAATACCGCAGGTAGCGTTGAATGGTTTTTGAAGTTAGTCCCAATTGATTGGCTATCGCCGCGGCGTTTACCAGACTGGCTGTGTTTTCAGCAAGATAGCGTTGTAATTTTACAAAAGGTTCCAAATCGCGGAATGATGCCAAATCGCGGATATCACGCTCAAGATAGGTGCGAACATAGTTTTGAAGCCAAACATGTTTTTCTTCTGTCCCCATTTCCTCATCCGAAACAGCCGGGTAGGCCCCAAATTCAAGATAGTGTTCCCACGCTATCTGCTTTTCTGCCATTTTTTTATCCAATAGAAATGAGGGCAGAAATTCTCCTTCCTGTGTATTCATCAATATCTTCTGGAAAATGGAATCCTCTACCGGATCATTCCATGATTTTGTGCGTAATTCAGGCAAAGTCAGCGGGACAAACTCAATGATGATACATCTGCCAGCGAGACTTTCTTTTACTTTTTCAAGCAATAATAACTGGCTTGACCTCAGAAGGAAGTATTTAGGTGTCTCCCATTGGTCATAAACCGACTTTATACTTTCAATCAGGCCCGGCTCCTTTTGAACTTCATCAAGTATAGCTTTTGGGTAAAGTGCATTCCACTGGGAAGCGGCAAGCTGTGAATATCTTTCACGCATGATCGGGTCATCCACTGAAATATATTCATAATCGGGAAATAAATGTCTTATCAATGTGGTTTTGCCGGTCTGCCGCGCTCCGGTTAAAATGATGATTCGTCCTGTTTTCCATGAGTGACGTTGAACAATTAAATCCGCAATTTTTCTGTTTTTCATTTCCCGGATATTTTGAGCTCCTTTTTTTACAAAGATACATCATTGTCTGAAAAATCGACCCTCTATTCCATTTTTTACGCCAATATCTGGAATGCTATTCCATATATTACGCTAATCGGGACAATAGTATTCAAAAATCTTGTACATGTAATGTGAAAATATAATTATCTTTCTCAAAATAAGCATGATTAAGGTAATAAAATCAAAACATTATTTAGAACCATTTCAAATTAGCCTGTATTAATTATTCTCTATTGACTTCAGATTTATTGATGACGTATATTGGGGTTGTAAAATAACATATAAAAACGAAGATATAATGAGAGCCATTTTTAACGTCAAATCTTACCATCATAATATGATTTCAGGATATTCTATTAGATATCCACCTAAAAAGGTTTGATATTATTTTAATGCACATGTGGGAGTTAGCCGGTATAATAAACTCAATCACAAACATTATGTACTGTCAAAAGTATATAAAAAACACTTGGACAAATGAAAACAAAAACAAAATGGATAATTTTATTAATGATCTTTTTTCTTGGAACTGAATTTACTAATGCACAGACGAATTTTGTGCTTGGAGGTCATAATTTTCTAAAGCTAAATGGGACATTAAATGAATTAATTGATGGTGAATCAATAATTGTTGACACTTTGGATGTAATAATTAAATTTAAGTCGTCAAAAGAAACAGTTGGAAGTGATAAGCTGATAAGCCAATATGGCTTTACAAAGAAATATGTCTATCCCAATAATAGGTATAAATTTCATCTTCCTGAATCATCAAGTTTCCTAGATTCATATAACACTCTACTATCAATGGCAGAAATTGATTTTGTAAAATTAGGACATTTTAGGGAGGTTTCCTATCTCTCAGATTTTATTATTCCTGATGATGAACATCACATTTTGCCATTGTATTGGGAATTGGAAAAAACCAGTATTTCATATTGGGAAAATACATGGGGTGATCCGCAACAATATGCTTGGTCATACTCAGTTGGGAATCCTAACATTATTGTTGCAATATTAGATGATGGATTAACATGGGCTGATGCTGATTTTACTCCTGACAACCAGCTAGGTTATGATTATTACAGTGACGATTACACTACAGAACCTGTTCTTGGACATGTTTCTCATGGTACAACTATGGCTTCAATTATAGCCGGTAAAACTGCTAATCAACATGGATTATGTGGTATTGCTGGTGGTTATGGACCAAGTAATGCACCGGTAACACTAATGATCCAGAGAGTTGCAAGTAAAAATGGCCTTGGCCAATATCTCTTAAAGACAATTGAAGTGCCACAAGCCATTTACGATGCAGTAGAAAAAGGCGCAAGAATTATCAATATGTCCTGGGGAGGGCAGGATTGGTTTGACGATGACATTAACGATGCGTTGGATCACGCCGTTTCTCATGATGTTATATTAATTGCAGCAGCTGGCAATGAAGGAGAAAGTTCTGTTTCCTGGCCTGCAAGTAAAGAGGAGGTCATAGCAGTTTCAGCTACTACAATTAATGACACAAGAGCTACATGGAATCCTCATTCTGGTTCAAATACTGGGATCGATACTGAAATTGCATTTCCTGGAATGAGTGTTGAAGTAACAAAACTTCCCCTAAGTACAATAACTGGCCCTGGGACCGGCACGTCTATTTCGAGTGCAATGGCTTCCGGTGTTGCTGCTTTAATGTTATCTGTTAATCCATGCCTTACTGCTGCTGAAGTACGTTCGATTTTAAGAGAAAGTTGCGAGCAGGTTGGACCATATGATTATAACAATGCAGATCCTGATAATCCAGGGCATTCAAATGAATTAGGGTATGGTAGAGTTAATGCTTTTACAGCAGTACGAATGGCTTTTTCTCACGATGATATTTTAATAACCGAGAACGAGGTTGTAAACTGGAATCAAAACCAAACGCTTACTGGTACGGTTACTATAAAAAGCAATGGTATTCTAAATATCGAAAATTGTGAAATTACTGCTCATCCTAATTCGAAAATCATTGTTGAACGCGGTGCTAAGCTGACTGTCAACAATGCTGTTTTAAAAAATTATTGTAATGCTCCCTGGCAAGGTATCGAAGTTCACGGAAATTCTTCAGCCAACCAATGGCCTGATGCCAACGGGAATTACCAACAAGGACGTGTTGTTCTAACTGATGCTGTTATAGAAAACGCTGTCCGAGCCCTTGACCTTTGGAATCCAGGTCATTACAGCCAAACAGGCGGTATTGTTCATGCTACCGGTACTACCTTTAGAAACAATGCCGAATCAGTTCATGCCCTGCTTTACCGAAATTCTCATCCTATAAATGAAAGGGAGATGGATTATAATTCATCTTTTAGTGATTGTAACTTCGAGATTACAGCGGATTACAATGGTACACATACTTTCTACAAACATGTGGATTTAAACCAGGTGAATGGTATTAAATTTAAAGGATGTGACTTTAGCTTATCTTCCGCTGCAAGCAATATTGCAAAATTTAATCAGGCCATTGCAGCCTACAGTGCCGGATTCAAGGTTGAAGCAATATGCATCAATCCCGGAATAGACACTTGTGATTACAATAGGAGCACTTTTACCGGCTTTTATTCTGCAATTTATGCAGGAAATGGCTCAAATCTGTCTTATACTTTCTCAGTTAACAGAGCAGATTTTACTAATAATTCAATCGGCATTGAGGTGAATAATGTTAAAAACCATTCCATTTTATTATGCAACTTCAAATTAGGGCCGAATACTGGTGATGCAGGCACCTGTAGTACATCAGGTGCTCCTTCATTTGGGATTGATATGGTGGAGAGCAATAGCTACATCATTGAAGAGAATAACTTCAGTAAAAATGAAGGTGCGCCTCAGGGGCTTTACGTTGGTATAAGGTGTAAAGACAGCAAAACATTGCTAGATGTTATTTACAGGAATAGTTTTAGCGGCCTAAGCTATGGCAATTATGCTGAGGGTTTGAACCGAAGTGATCCAGATGTTGACGATAATGGTCTTCAATTTATGTGCAACACCAACCAGAATAATGCCATTGATTTTATTGTTGCTAAAAAGAATGTTGATGATAGACCAATGATCCATTCTTTTCAGGGTTCACGGAACCTTGAAGCAAAGAATACCTTTTCTGCTAATCCACTTCAGTATGGACATTTCAGAAATGATGGCAGGCAGATAATCAATTATTTTTATAACACAAGTCCACCGCAATATTACACACCTGTTTATGTGGTTCCGGTTTATGTAACCGCTGTCAACCAATGCCCTTCTAATTTTGGTGGTATTAATCCCAAATCCATTGTGCTGGATGAAAGCCAGAAATTACAACGTGAATTGGATTATGCTACAAACATAGCCGATTACAATAATGTTAAGTTTCTGCTTGATAATTTGAAGGATGGGGGTGATACTGAAGGGTTAAAGCTGGAAGTTTCAAGTTCCTGGCCACAGGATATGTGGGAACTGAGGGCAAAACTACTTGGTGATTCACCGCATTTGTCAGAAGAAGTGTTAAAATTAGCTGCTGATAAAACCGATGTCTTGCCCGAGTCCGTATTATTTGAAATCCTTTCTGCCAATCCCGATGAATTGCGGAAAGAAACCCTGATAGAATATCTCGAAAACAAGGAGCAGCCACTTCCAGAATACATGATATCCATTCTGAAGCAACTGGCAGGGGGGATTACCTACAAAACAGTTCTTAAACAGGATATGGCAAAGTATGAAGCTGAAAAAGTAAAAGCAGCCAACGACCTTATCCGGTCATGTCTCAATGACTCATATATGGATTATAATTACTTGCGTAGCTGGTATGATAATCTGAACAATCTGAATGCTGATTATGAAATTGTTGCTTCTTACCTAACCGAAAAGAACTACAGCGCTGTATCAGCCATGCTGGATGTTATACCAGCCGTTCGCAATCTGACAGGCAATGAACTCGATGAATTCAACGAATACAAAGGATTTATTTTATGGCAAATTCAAATGATTCAGCAGGGGGAAAATATTTTCTCCATTGACGATTCTTCTTTTGAAATGCTTTTAGAAACAGCCGAAAACGGTGCAAGTCGAGCTTCAATGATGGGTAGGGCATTGCTTGAGTACGGACATGGTTACCATTTCGAAAAATGTTTGCCCGGAGCAGAAGGGGCATCGCTTAAAACCAGCTATGTGGATAACGCTATTAATGAGAATGGTATTTCAATAAAAGCCAATCCCAACCCGGCAAGTTCATGGGTTGCCTTTGAATACGAACTTCCTTTTAATGTTAGTAAAGGAGAAATCCTGGTTACAGACATGCATGGAAGGACAATAGTTTCGTTCAAAGTAACGGGAAATGTCGGACAACAGGTATGGGATACCCGGCAGGTAGAAAAGGGTATCTATATTTATACTCTGAAAGCCGGTACCCTCAACAAGCAAGGCAAACTGGTAGTTCAATAATGTTTCATCTGGTTCATCCCGGGATATTCCGGGATGAACCATTTTTCTTTTCTCCGATGAAAAAGATTATATTTACAATAATCCTCCTCTACTGCTTTATTATTATTAACGCACAAAATTACAACATTGTATGGCAACAGTGTTTAGGAGATGAAACCACTACTCATTATCATACTGTTGCAAAAACATCTGACGGATTTTTCCTTGCCTTAGGGTTAAATATAGATAATGGAACTACGAATTATCATGGCAGTTCAGATATTTGGCTTATCCGAACAGATTCCCTGCATAATATTCTATGGGAAAAATGTTATGGTGGTTCAGATGCGGATAATCCGCATAAAATTGTAACCATTAACGATACCGCATCCTATATATATGGCTCTACCTGGTCTGTTGACGGTGATGTGGTTTCCGGAACTTATGGTTTTAACGATGTGTGGGTGATTAAAATTAACGGACAGGGCGATATTTTGTGGGAGCAGACTTATGGTTCTCCTTACTATGAAGAACCCAAAGATCTGGTTGTTACCCCCGATGGCGGCTTTGTTTTTACCAATCGTGTGGGCAGCGACGGAGGGGATATCAGTCAGTATTTTGGACAGTTTGATGTTTGGATGTGTAAATGCGATGCTGATGGGAATATAGAATGGGAAAAAACATTGGGCAACGAAGGAATGGATAATGGGGTTTCCATGATAATCAATAAAAAAGGTAATATTTTGATGATTGGTGCGGTACAATGGCCCGGGGGTATGGTTACCTGCAATCCACATGGAGAAATAGGCAATGTATGGTTGGTTGAGCTTGATATGCAAGGTAATATTGTTTGGCAGGAATGTTATGGGGGAAGCTATTATGAAGGTGGAATGAAAATATTGGAGGTGAATAATGGATATATCTTTGCTGCTTTCGCTCGTTCAAATGACGGGGATGTGTCCGGACATCATGGCCCATCGGGGCCAGGTGGTACAATAGATATATGGATTGTAAAGATAGATACCCAAGGCGAGATTATCTGGCAAAAATGTCTTGGAGGAACAGGGTATGATGTTCCATATGCAATTTTTAATAGTAGTAACGGGGATATTCTGGTTTTTAGTCATACAACATCCAACGATGGTGATGTATCAGGCAACAATTCGAACCCAGGTACTAATGATGTTTGGCTTGCCAGGATTGATTCCAATGGTGTGCTGCTTGGTCAACATTGTTTTGGAGGCAGAGGTGACGAGTATTTGAATAATCATTCGGTAGCAAGAATAAATGATTTCCGGTATATAATCTCTTCGCGGACTCCGCACAGTAGCGGTAATGTGCAATGCTCCATTACTCCATTAGATACCGATGCCTGGTTTTTCGAGATAAAGGACTGCGATTTTTATGCCCCGGCCATTCCTGCAATGCCTGAAGGACCTGTAGATGTATGTACTGTAACTACAATACAAAGCACATATAACACACAGCCAGCCGTGAATTCGCATGGTTATGTATGGGAGATAACGCCTGTTACTGCCGGCATTCTCGATCAGGATAGCACAATGGCAACAGTAATCTGGGATACAAGTTTTAAAGGTACTGCCGGTTTAAGGGTATTTAATTTTAACGATTGCGGCAGCAGTGCCTGGAGTGAAACTCTTGACATAAATGTTGAAACCTGCATTGGAATTAACGAAATGGAAGAGACTTTTGCCATAGTTTACCCAAATCCAACTCATGATTACGTAGTTTTTGAATTAAAAAAACCATTACCTTCGGGTAAGATTTTCATAAGTGATCTTACCGGCAGGCGGGTAGCTATAATTCCGATTACTGGCGAAAAATTGGTTTGGGATACCCGGGGATTACAAGCAGGTGTATATTTGTATACGTTGAATTGCACGAAGTACTTGAGGAGTGGAAAATTAATTTTGTCAAACCATTAAAAAAATGCTATGAAAAAATTTGTATTCCTTCCCCTTTTATTAATAACCATTTATACCTCTGCCCAGAATTTCGGGAATTACTACCCATACTGGGAAGAGGCTGTCGGAGATGTAGTAATTGCATACGACGATGGCTATGCAATACTGGGCTTCGCCAACAGTGGTGACATGGATAATTATTTATTTGTCCTACGTACTAATTTGAATGGCGATACATTGTGGTCAAAGCAGATTGATATAGGTAACACGGGAAGTTCTCTTGGATACATTAGTGCCTGCACACAAGATAATATGGGAAACCTCTATTTGGCTCCTAAATATTCTGATTCGGCCAACCTTATAAAGCTTTCGTATGATTTCGAAATAGTATGGTTGCGCATTTTTGCCCCTGAAATTGAAATAAAGCAACTTTTAATAAGCAAGGATAATAGTCTTTTGTTTACTGGTATAAATAGTTTGCAGGAGCATTGCTTATATAAATCTGATACAGCCGGAAATATAATATGGCAATCGGTGGCCTTAGCCCATTTTGGGTGGCAGTTTTCCCTCGCTTATTCGCCTGCAATCCTGGAAATGGATAACAATAATATTGTAATGGCATCTGTTCTTACTTCGATAATTGGTACTCCAATGTGTGATCTCTATACCTTCACACAGGACGGGGACACCATTTCTTCATCTCCAATGCCATGGATATTGACCGATATGGATACCGACGGAAATAAATTAATTGGAATAGCCCACACTGAAAGTGGTTCAGTTTATTGGGAAGATAATTTATTGGTGAATATTCTTCCGGATGGTACTTTACTTTCTGAAAAATCACTCATTTTTCACCCTTTGAGGGTCTCATTATATAGATTTGTCCGGAATACAGATAATCAATTCGTTGCAACCGGGGCTGTATCGTCTCCAACCATGCAAGAAACACAGATTATACTGCACGGTATGTCGTTAACGGGTGATAGTTTGTGGACTAATTTGTTCTTATCCTCCAGAGATACCTGGCCTAATGACATTGCATTATCAAATACACCAGGCTATGTTGTTACTGGATTTTTTAAAGATTCAAACGATAAAATTGCACCCTTCCTGTTAAAAACCGATTCACTGGGCAACATAAATACTTTAGGAATAAACAAGCCTAAAAACACATATCAATTTTCAGTTTATCCTAATCCGGCAAATAAATATGTGGTTTTTGATTTAAAGGAGGATCTTATCAGTAATAACTTAATACAACAAATAGTGTATATTACTGATGCATACGGCAGATTAGCGGATAAAATAATAATTGCCGGGGGAAAAACTGTCTGGGATACCAGCAATGTTACGTCAGGGGTATATCTCTACCATTTTTATGGTGGCACATGTATAAAATCAGGCAAGGTTTTGATTCTAAAATGAGAAAATCATTTGGGAAAGTCGTTATTGGGGCTTGGCAGGTTTCAAATTATATTTTTAGGTACCGCTCTGTCAGAACACCTTTGACCTCAACTTCTCTAATCCCGGGAAGAGGTCCGACGATTCGGGATCAAACCCTCACCTCACCAAAACCTTTCGCTGCACCATCTTCCCATTGCTCAACTTAATGCTGAGTACATATAAAGCTGATGCAATCTGCGAAACGTGAACACTTATCTTGCCACTGTCCATTTTAACAGGAGAAACAAACACTTCCCTTCCATCAAAAGCCAATAATGTAATTCCGGATATCTTCTCATTTCCGGTTAATTCAATTACAAAATCCCCGTTTGAAGGATTAGGATAAATTCGAGCCACCGGGTCATTCTCTTCAAATCCAAATGGCGTTGCCCACTGATTTTTCAACTTTTCAATCTGAGGAATGGAAATTTCCTTGTCCCACAACCTGAATTCATCCACGCTTCCGCGAAGGGAATAGAGCGTTTCCGTGTTGTCCATGCGTCCGATGGTCAATGGCTTTGTTGAAGGCTGAATCGTGCCCGAAAAGAGCTTAAATACATCCAAAACGCCATCCACATACAGTTCAAGAGAATAGCCGGTATAAAGCGCCGTAACATGATAGTAGCGGTTCAGCTCAATGGGCGCCGATCCGTCGAGATCCGATGTCCCGGTACTGGTTTTTACCGTCCAGCGTAAAAAGCCTTCCGGGGTAACCGACAGCTTCCAGCGCTGCTGCCAGGAGCCGTGTGAAACGATAAACCGTTCCGAACCAAACTGTTCCAGTTTTACCCAGCAGCTAAGGCTTACAGCGTCCTCAAAATTAAGGTCGGCATGGTTGTCGGTATAAATAATGTTTGAACCTGCGGTAAACCGGTAGGCTGCAGATGCCATTCCGCGCGGATCTTCCGTTTTCACTGCCCCGCTTACGGTTGCATGAAAGCGGTCGGATATCATGTTCCTGTTATCCGAATCAAAAGGATACCAGATCAGCGGCGTTTGCGTACCAAGGGTGGTGTCTTTTACCAGCAATCCCACGGAAATGGTTGTGGATAGCTGATCCTGATTGGTCACGGTGACCGAAATGGTACCGGCTCCCGGAGTTCCCGGTGCCAGCCAGTTGACGGGATTCGCGTCCGTCTGATTCAGCGAGCCGGACGAAACGCTCCATTCGTATTCCAGCACTTCACCGGGCGCCGGATCGACGAGCGCGGTAAATGAATTCATTTCCCCGACGGCCGTATAAGGCGTTGCAGCCTGAATGCCATTTACCACCGGAGGAGCCGGAATTCTGTCAACAACCTGAATATGAAGGGTATCTTCGGCGGTTTGTCCGTTGGCAGTAATCCTGCACTTAAGCACAACCACACCCTCCACGGCAGGTGCAGTCAACACGGCCTGCGACTGGTTCTGACCTTCAATCAGGACATCATCCAGAAACCACTCAAAATGAACCGGATGGCCCTGTACGGTATTTCCCGGCTCGCAATAAGCGGTGAATTCAGCATTGGTAATCACAGGGTTCTGATCCGTTGAAAGTGCTTTTACGCGCAGGTTTTCGGAATAATCATACTGGTAGTGATAATCGAGAATATCATCCCCGACGTAAAGTTTTCCTTCACTGTCTTCCGGAACCAGACCTGATTCATAAAAGCGCACAAGCCTGACTTCTCCTGCCGGAATGGTCAATTGCACCGAGCCGGTATATGAAGATTGAGAAACGATTTCGGTAATGGCTTCATACAGGCCGAATGTGCCCGAAGGCAGGTTAACCTGAACCTGTTTGCTGCTTGCCGTTGGGTTAAAGTACAGGTAAGAAATAAGGTTATTATGACCATAAAAATCGGTCTTGTTCAGATCAATCTGAAGTATTTCAGGCACATTGGTTGTTTTGACCACGGCTGCCAGGTATCCCACGCTCGATCCGCTATACAGCGAGAGATTGGTGGCTGCCCAACCGCCCCGGATGGCGTCGCCGGTGGCGAAGGGGGTTTTGCCGCCCCAGACTTCTTTCATCGATTCATACGGAATACAGGCTTCCGGATCGTTGGCCGACGCCCATGTGTAAGAATCCTGTTTGTCCTGTGGCAGGGCATTCCAATACATCAGCCGGCTGGCATTGGTAACATTCAGTATCCATTTGGCGATGGCTTTTGCGTAACGCTTATCGTATTTGGGCAAAGGCGCGAGTGCCGCGGCCTGCTGAAATCCGTTCATGATAAATGCATAATCGTTGCCGCCATCGTTGGCTTCGCCGATTAATCCCGAAACATCGTAACCGCCCCAGTTACCGATAATAGAGCCCCATCCGCGCAAAGCGCCGCGGTCGAAACACCAGTTAAGGAATTTCTGCAGCGGATAATTCGTGCCTTCCACAGCATTCATGCGGGCTGCAGCCAACGTTCCGTAGGGAAGCTGAAGTTCGTAGGAAGGATTGGTCTCCCAATCTGCCAAAAAATCCAGTGCAAGCTGAGCACCTTCCATGTATTTTCTATCACCCGTTTCTGTGTAAGCGTTGTAAAGCAGCCAGGCGATGCTTCCGGCCGACTCAGGTTCGGGTACACCGGTGGTCAGGGGTAATCCGGTTGCCAGGTTAAAGGCCCTGTAATTCATATACGGAACCGTCCACGGCGTGGTACTTCCGCCAAGCTGCTGAACCGCCCATAACCAGCGGTCGGCAACGGTGGTAAACTGACCGCTGAATTCCGGAGCGGCATCAGGATACAATGATTTCAGCTGATAAAAGTAAACGTTGGGCATCATATCGTACCACCAATCGCCGCCCGAGGTGGTGGAATAGTTATTCAGATAAACGTTCTGCCCGTTTTTGGAATTGAAAAAATCCTTTGTCTTCGCCACCCAGTTTATGCCGTTCTGATTGCTTTTATCTACACCCGCCAGCGAAGCCCCGATAATGGCTGGCATGATGTTAATGGCTTCTGCCTGGTTGAGGTGGCCATTGGCACCAACGTAAGAATCGAGGAAGACCGGAATATTGTCGGGATAATTGAACTGACCCTGCGTTCCCAATCGTGACAGCGGCAGATACTGTCCGGTTTTTTGCATATCAAAAACGAAATTATCGTAATTGATGGTAACTTCATTCCAATCCCGGATCAACAACGGAGATGGCAGATCGGGCATCTGGGTTATGCGGCTGATGTTCAGTTGTCCGGTCTGGGAGAACCCCTGAAAAGCCAGGAGGGCTAAAATGGGAATGAGATATCTGTTTTTCATCGTAAAATCATCAATGGATTAAAAAAGGAAGGCCCAACCTGCCTCCGGCAAACCGGTTCGGTTGGGCCCATCCTTCAAACACACTATATTAACCAACCAACCAATTACGGTTTTTCGTCGTTATAGAGTTTGGATACCTGTCCGTCGGTGAGCGCGATGTTGTAGATCTTCAGTTCATCGATCGCACCTTTGAAGTAACCGAGGTTTTCGGCGGTAGTCCACTCCATAAAGTTTGCAGCAAGTTCAGCATCGGTAGCAACGCCGCCGATAATGAAAGGCTGTGCATTCTCAAGTGTCTGGAGCAGGGGCCCGATGTTTTTGTCGGTTTCCGTCCAGGTCTTGGTGAGGGTTCCATCAACATAGAATTTCAATTCTTTGGTGGTTGCATTTACCGAAACCACGATGTGGTTCCACTGTGCAACCTTGATGGAGTTGTCGGTTTCGTTGTCGGCATCAATGATACCTCCGTCGATTTTCTTATAGGTAAAGAAAGGTTTTCCGCCGCCCTGGGTCTGCAGTTTGTAACCATTCCAGTAATTCTGTGAAACAATGTAATTGTGCTCATAGAGTTCGTCGGGTTTCACCCATACCGAAATGGTGAGGTTTGCAGGCAGGAATGAGTTGGTGTAGGGAACTTCAAGGTGAGCGCCCTTATTGAAATAAACGGCTTTGCCTTTTACTCCGTCGGTCCAGCTGGGCATCATGGCATCGTTGCCAAGAATTACGGTATTGCCGCGGAAGAAGGTGGCTACATGCTGGGTGGCAGAATAAGCGGTTGCGGTAGATCCCGAACCTTCATCAAAATGCCAGCCGGCGTTCAGGTAGAGTGATTCGTCAATATACCCGTAGGCCTGAGAATCAAAGGTTTCCATTGCAGCATTAAGCTGAACAATCAGGTTGTTGATCTGCTCCTGGGTAAGCGGAGTGGCAACGGCGTCTTTTACTGTCTGAAGCGTTGTCTTGAATGCATCAATGGCTGACTGCGGATAGTCGGCAGAAGTGGCAGCGGCAGCAATAGCGTCAGCCTGTGCAATCAAAGCATTCAATTCAGTCTTGTCGCCTTCTACGATGTCATCGTCGTCGTCCTTGCACGATCCGAGGATCAGGGCGGTACTTACGAAGAGCATAAGCAGCAGGGTGTGCAGTTTCATCAGGTTTTTCATTTTACTTTGGTTTTAGGGTTATTGATTAGGTTGATTGATTGAGATTCCAGTTAAAATGTTTGTAGTGTTTTTCTCAGCAATATCCTTAAGGGATCGCCTGATTGGCATCAATTTCTGCCTGTGGTAACGGCTGATACCTGTTGGCTTCAAAGTTAAAATCGGCACCCAGTGCAGCCTCGGC
>JAMLHF010000085.1 GCA_023957275.1 Lentimicrobium sp.
GCAGGGAAGCCATTGAAAAACTGCAACCTGTTCTTCATCTGCAGGGATCTAATACAGAAAAACTCGGAAAACTGAAAGCGCTGCTCTCAGACACTGCTGACGGCCCGAAAGGTATTGAAGAAATCAGCGAAATCCTCGACCTTACAGGCATCATGCACATAGATTCGCCCGTTGAGCTGGATCTCACCCTTGCCCGCGGGCTGAATTACTATACCGGAGCCATCATAGAAGTAAAAGCAACCGGGGTAGCCATGGGCAGCATCAGCGGAGGCGGACGCTATGATAACCTTACGGGAATATTCGGACTTCCGGGGGTTTCGGGAGTAGGAATTTCTTTCGGGGCCGACCGCATCTATGATGTTATGAACGAACTCAACCTTTTCCCGGCAGGGGCATCGGCAACTACCAAAGTGCTGTTCGTCAATTTCGGCAGGGAAGAAGAGAAAGTCTGTATCGGCCTGGCTGCTGAATTAAGAAAAAACGGTATCAACACCGAAGTATATCCCGACCCGGCCAAGCTGAAAAAACAATTCTCTTATGCCGATGTGCACCGGATTCCCTGGGTGGTTATTGTCGGTGAAGAGGAAAGGGCCAATGGAAAGGCCGTTCTGAAAAACATGTCATCCGGCGAACAGCAATCTGTGGAAGCCGGCGAATTGATGAATTACATCCGCTGATTATGATTATTGACTGGAACCTGAAGTTCAAGGTAAAAATCAACCGGGCAGGCCTCACTGTGAAAACCAGGGCATAATCCCTTACTTTTCATCAGTTTACAAATTCCGTCAACAACTTATTCCATTTTCTTATGAATACTTTTGCCATCAGTTCACAAAAGCTGAACCTGGAAACCATTGAACAGATTCTTCAGAACAACGCGAAACTCATCCTTTCGGAGGAAGCGAAAACTAAAATTCAGCACTGCCGCGATTATCTCGACAGCAAGCTCGAAAACCACAGCGATCCAATTTACGGCATCACCACGGGTTTCGGATCGTTGTGCAATATTCAGATTTCAGCCAGGGACCTCAGCAAACTACAGGAAAACCTGGTGATGTCGCATGCCTGCGGCACCGGCAATGTAGTATCAGATGATATTGTCAGGCTGATGCTGATGCTGAAAGCCCATGCACTTTCGTCGGGCAACTCGGGTGTGCAGGTGAAAACCGTGGAGCGTTTGCTCGATTTTTACAACAATGATGTTCTCCCGGTCGTTTATGAACAGGGGTCACTCGGCGCCTCAGGCGACCTGGCCCCGCTGGCTCATCTCTGCCTGCCGTTGCTGGGCATGGGTGAAGTATCGGTTAAGGGGAAAGTACTTCCGGCTAAAAAAGTCCTGAAACAATTTGGCTGGGAGCCGTTACAGCTGCAGTCGAAAGAGGGCCTGGCCCTGCTCAACGGCACACAGTTTATGGGAGCCCACGCCGTTTATATCCTGCTGAAAGCCAAAAAACTCTCTTTATTCGCCGATATCACAGGAGCCATTTCTCTGGAAGCCTATAATGGCCGGCCGGATCCTTTCATGGAGCAGCTGCACACCATCCGGCCGCATCAGGGCCAGATCGAAACAGCCCGTAATTTCAGGAATATCCTGAACGGCAGCCGTCTGATCAGCCAGCCCGGTAAAAAAGTACAGGACCCGTATTCGTTCCGCTGTATTCCCCAGGTGCATGGTGCCGTTAAAGACACCGTCAGATATGCTGAAAGTGTCGTCCTAACCGAGATTAACGCGGTAACCGACAATCCCACTATCTTCCCCGACGATGATCTGGTACTTTCAGGAGGAAACTTTCACGGTGAACCCATTGCCTTTGCGCTGGACTTCCTCTCCATCGCCCTCGCCGAGCTTGGCAACATCGCCGAAAGAAGGGTTTACCGGCTGATTGCCGGTCAGCGCGGGTTGCCTGAGTTCCTGGTGGCGAAGCCAGGCCTGAACTCCGGCTTTATGATCCCACAGTACACCGCTGCCAGCATCGTCAGTCAGAACAAGCAACTGGCAACGCCATGCTCGGTCGACTCAATCACCTCGTCGAACGAACAGGAAGACCATGTGAGCATGGGCGCCAATGCCGCCACCAAAACCCTGAGGGTAGTGAATAACCTCGAAAAGTTGCTGGCCATTGAACTCTTTGCGGCATCGCAGGCCCTCGAATTCAGGGATGCCACCGCCACCTCCCCTTTCCTGAACGCCTTTATTTCGGAATACAGAAGTGCAGTTCCCTTTATTAAAGACGATACCATCATGTACACCGAAATTCAGAAATCAATTGACTTCCTGAAAAATGTGCGCATTGATTTTCCTGCATAATGCCGGAAATAATTAACCCGAAGATCCGGAATTAAAAATTATTCCGGATTTTTTTTTGCAGAATCCGTCCTTTTGCATTCCTTTGATGAAACAAACTAACTCCCGGAGGTATCATGACACTTATTATCAAAGGCAGCGGACTGACCATTGAGGATGTGGTTGACGTCGCACGGCACGGAAAACAGGTTGATCTGCATCCCGAAGCCATTCAGCGTATACAGGCATGCAGGGCCATGCTGGAGAAAAAAATTGTTGCCGGTGAAATCATGTACGGCGTCAATACCGGTATTGGCGAATTTTCGGAAGTAGTTCTCAATGATGACCAGGTAAAGGAGTTTCAGAAGTACCTGATAT
Source organism: Lentimicrobium sp. (assembly GCA_023957275.1). Classification (GTDB taxonomy): domain Bacteria; phylum Bacteroidota; class Bacteroidia; order Bacteroidales; family Lentimicrobiaceae; genus Lentimicrobium. Next base: position 2,663 of record JAMLHF010000085.1, read on the forward strand.
ACAACCATGCCGCGGGCATCGGCGAAGCCATGCCTGCCGAGCATGTGCGGGGGGCCATGCTGGGCCGCATCAACGTGCATGCCCACGGAAATTCAGGTGTAAGGCCCGAAATCACCATGACACTGGTGGAAATGCTGAACAAAGGCGTTACCCCTTATGTATGCCAGAAAGGATCGGTCGGAGCCAGCGGTGACCTGGCGCCCATGTCGCAGATCGCCCTGCTGATGATGGGTGAAGGGAAGGCATTTTACAAAGGAAAACTGCTGGAAGGAAAGGAAGCCATGGAAAAGGCAGGCATCCCCATCCCGGGGCTGAAAGCCCGCGACGGCCTGGCCACCATCAACGGGAGCAATGTGCTCACCGCCATGAGTGCCATTTTTCTTTACGATGCCAACAACTGGCTGAAGCAGGCCGAAATTGCCGCAGCCATGTCGCTGGAGGCGCTTAAAGCAAATATGAAACCCTACAATGCCCTGTTGCATGAAGTCCGGGGATTCAAGGGGGCCGTAAGAAGTGCAAACGCCATCCGCCGGTTGGTTGAGGGCGGAGATCTGGCAGAGAACCGTATCAAATGCAAGGTACAGGATGCGTATTCCATGCGTTCAACTCCTCAGGTAATTGGTGCAGCACACGATGCCATTGCCTGGGCAAAATCGCAGGTTGAAATTGAATTGAACGGCGTGGGAGATAACCCCATCTTTTTCCCGGATCAGAACCTGCAGCTCTCCGGCGCCAACTTCCAGGGAACTCCCGTAGCCGTGCCCATGGATATGGCCGGATCGGTAATTACCATGGTAAGCGTGATGTCGGAACGCAGGATGAACCGCCTCAACAACCCGGCGCTCAGCGTGGGGTTGCCGGCATTCCTCACCAAAGGCGCAGGCATGTTTTCGGGCCTGATGCTCAGTCAGTACACCGCCGATATGCAGATCGTGGAACAACGCATCCTGAGTATGCCCGCCTCCATTCAATCCATTCCAGCGGCTGCCGACCAGGAGGACTTTGTATCCATGGGCATGAACACTGCCCTTAAGAACAACATGATCCTCGACAATGCCTACGGCATCCTCGGCATTGAATTTATGGCTGCAGCGCAGGCGCTTGATTTCAGGGAATATGCCTTCGGCAGGGGCGTTACCAAAGCCAAAGAAGTAATCCGCCGCCATGTTGAATTTCTCGACATCGACCGGCCGCTTTATAACGATCATAACAAAATGAAAGCGTTGGTGAAATCATGCGAAATTCTCAACGAGGTAGAAGCGGAGGTCGGCAAACTCGAAGGCTGATACGGCGCTTTTCATTAATTGTAAACGGCTGTCCTGATTGATTATTCAGAAAACGGCTGCCTTAACATCGCTGTGCAGCGCTTATCAGTCTCATGATTCTTAATACCTTCGCACCGGCCATTGTCAAAGGATCACGAAAAAATAAATTGCCAAATGATCAGAAAGTTTAAACAGTTTCCCGGATAACATCTTTCTGAAAAATAAAAAGGTCAGCATCACTATGACGGAACAAACCCCTGAAGACAAGAAACAACAATTCTATACCGGAAAACGGCCATCCACGCTTACCATGCTTTGTATTCTCTCCTTTATCGGGAGCGGAGGCACTGCACTATCGTCGCTGTTTGTGATAATGGCATATGATATCATCCCCATGGCGCTGGAGCAGATGCCTGTGCCTGAAGCTGAATCCATGCTTGAATTGGTTCAGGCGGCCGGTAAAAACTTCTTTGCGGTAACGGGACTTCTGAACCTGCTTTCGCTTACCGGGGCCATCCTGATGTGGAAGCTCAGGAAAACAGGGTTTCATCTTTACACAATTGCCCAACTGTTGTTGCTTGCCGCTCCGCTGCTGATGATCGCAGGCTACCAGATACCATTCACGACATTCCTGCTGACAGGAACTTTTATACTTGGATATGGCCTGAATATAAGGTTTATGAGGTAAGTACCCGTTTCAAACCCACTGTTTATAAACAATTTTGCTTTTTTTTCAACTACCTATTGACATTCTGGAGCATTATTCCTTAAATTAGCCTGCCGTTTCAAATGGCAAAACAGGTTTAAAAATGAATATACGTTGAGCGACAACCATATTCAACCTAAACATTCAAACAATAACACCCTCTTTTTAAGGGCGTTGTGTACATTTTCGCTGATTATAACAGGTTTCTGGATCATTATATATATTACCCGTTTATTTGGATTTAAGTTAATTGCATCTTCTCAGGACTTCTCCAACGCTCACCTGTTCTCCGGCTTCTCTGCCCTCCCTATGATCGGCTTCAGTCTGCTCGCGCTTACCGGAATTATCCTGATGTGGAAACTAAAGAAGCACGGTTTCTATCTCTATTTCGCTGCTCAATTCCTGCTCTTCAACTACCCCCTGCTCATTTTCGGAACCGAACATTTTGATTTAAACGAATTGTTCTTTTCCTCTGTCTTTATCCTGCTTTTCGGGATAAACCTGAGATACATGAAAAATTAGTTTCGGAATAAATCGGAAATACTGTCATGCAGGTAAAATTCCAACGCCGGAACTGCCGGAATACCCGGAATACTTGAAAATGCGATGTTACCAATCTAAATGTCAATTAATTGGGTTATTAAAATAATTTGTGGATTGGTCAAAGCATTGATGGTTGCCGTTGTTTCGAAAGGAAAAACAATGATTCAACATTAATTATTTGTTAATTTTGTTGTATCAGATACCGGAATTTATTATAAATTGCACCGACTAATGAAAAACTAACCTAAAAAGGAGGTCCTCTGAGAGAAGTAACACCTTAAAACCAACCAACACCAGTCAGAAAATTTACCTAAACAATTATTGTTTAACATTTTACTCATCAAAAACACACACTATGAGAAAATTTGCATTGATGCTTGTACTTCTGATTTTCGCCGGAGTGCAGGTAGTTCTGGCACAAACCACCGTTACAGGTACGGTTACCAGTTCAGAGGATGGCAAAGGCATTCCCGGAGCTACCGTACTTGTAAAAGGCACCACCGTTGGTCTCACCACTGACATGAGTGGACAATACAAAATCAACGTTCCTGCCAGCGGACGCATCCTTCAGTTTTCATTCGTGGGAATGAAAACCAAAGAGGTAACCATTGGCAATCAGACAGTAATCAATGTAGTCCTTGATCCGGATATTATGGATATCGAAGGAGTTGTTGTTACTGCGCTGGGTATCAGCCGGGAGAAAAAATCTCTGGGTTATGCCGTACAGGATGTAGGTGCTGAAGACCTTACCCGTACCGGCAACAACAGTTTACTTGGTGCACTGCAGGGAAAAGTAGCCGGTGTCGAAATCAAACCTTCGAGCGGTATGCCCGGTGCCTCTTCACAGTTTCAGATCAGGGGTGCCCGTTCATTCACAGGTGACAACACACCGTTGTATGTTGTGGATGGTATGCCCATTTCATCAACCCCTGCCTATTCGACAGGAAACAGTGTTACAGGCTCCGACATTTCAAACCGAGCCATCGACATCAACCCTGCCGATATCGAGAGTATCGAAGTTCTTAAAGGGCAGGCTGCCAGCGCTTTGTATGGCATCCGTGCTTCAAACGGTGTAATTCTCATCACCACCAAAAGCGGAAAAAACAACAAAGTTGGCCGCCCGGTGGTTAACTTCAGTCATACCAGCAGCTTCGATCAGGTTTCAAGAACCCCTGATTACCAGACTACTTATGCTCAGGGAACCGGAGGCGCTTATAATCCTACTGCATCTATGTCGTGGGGGCCGAAAATCAACGATCTGCCGAACGATCCCGTACGCGGAGGAAATGTTGTCAATGACCTGACCAACGAGTGGGGATTGCAGGAAGGTAAATTCTATGTGCCCCAGCTGGATCAGGCCGGCCTTAACCCCTGGGTTACCCCTCAGGTGTTTAACAACTGGGACGATTACTTCCAGACAGGTTATACCATGGCCAATAACATCAGTATATCCCAGGCTACCAATGAAGGTAACTTTTCTCTCGGTTTCAGCAATACCGAACAAACCGGTATCGCATTGAATACCGGTATGACCCGTTATAATGTCAGGGCAAATGCCGAGAGAAACCTTAATAAGAATTTCACCACAGGATTTTCAGCCAATTATTCAACGGTAACAATTGACAAATTATCAGGCGCCAACGACGGTTCATTGGCCGGGGTGCTTGCAGCCCCTTCAAGCTATAACCTGAAAGGTTATCCTTACCACAGGCCAGGCGAGCCAACCCGGCAGATCTACTACCGTGGAGGTAGTTTTGACAATGCTTATTGGGTTGAACATAACAACACCTTCAATGAAAACACCAACCGTTTCTTCGGTAATGCTTTCATCAATTTCAAAACTGAACTTGATGCCAGCAAGAGCCTGAATATCCGGTATCAGGCAGGAGCAGACACTTATACAACACACTTGCAGGATATCTTCGGATATGGCAGCAGGAATAATTCAAGAGGTGTCATCGATAACTATGGTACAACCAATACCATTTTCAACTCCCTGCTTACCGGTGCGTTTGACTGGAATATTACCGAGGATTTTGACTTCAATTTTGTACTTGGTAATGAGATTAACCACGAAAACACCAAAGGCTATACCGAAACAGGTCTGGACTTCAATTTCCCGGGCTGGAACCATATCGGAAATGCCAGCGTTGTTACTGCCAATGAAGAACAATGGGCCAACAGAACAATCGGTGTATTCGGAAGTATGTCGCTTTCATGGAAATCGATGATCTTCCTGAATGCAACTGGCAGGAACGACATTGTTTCGACTATGCCGAGAGACAACAGGACCTTCTTCTACCCGTCAGTTGGCCTGTCGTTTGTAGCTACTGAAATGAGTGCCCTCCAGGAAATTGACTGGCTCTCGTATGCTAAAGTCAGGGCTTCATATGCGGAAGTAGGCATGGCCGATACTTATTATGACAACTTCTTTATTAAGCCAAATTACGAAGGCGGTTTCTGGGTTGGCGCTCCCATCACGTACCCGATCGGTGGCATCAGTGCTTATATTCCCAGCGATGAACGCTACGACCCGAACCTGAAACCCCAGAACACCAAATCAACCGAATTAGGTATCGACCTGAAATTCTTCAACAACAGATTTGGTATTGATTACACTTACTCAAAACAGAATGTTACTGATCAGATCTTCCCTGTACCCCTAGCAGGTTCAACCGGAGCAAGTACACTGGTTATGAACGGAGGTGCTGTAACTACCGATGCGCATGAAATCGTACTTTATGTCACTCCTATCAAAACCAAGGATTTCACCTGGGACATCAACCTTAACTACACCAAGCTCACCAATATGGTTGACGAACTTGCTTCCGGTGTAGAGAGCATTTTCCTCGGCGGATTTGTAACTCCCCAGGTTCGTGCAGGTATCGGATATACCTTCCCGGTTATTTACGGAACATCTTTTGTTCGTGACGATAATGGCAACATCGTTGTTGTTGATAACCCCGGCGCCTGGAATCACGGATTCCCGCAGGCAGGGGAACCTGATGTAATCGGAGAAGTTTCCCCTGATTTCATCCTGAATGGAACAACATCACTGAGCTATAAATCATTATCACTGAGTGCCGTTTTCGAATGGAAACAAGGCGGTGAAATGTATTCAGGCTCAAACGGTCTGCTTGACCTCTATGGTATGTCGGCCGTTACCGAGGACAGGGAATCAACATTCATCTATCCCGGTGTAAAACCAGATGGTACGCCCAACGATATTGTAAGGGGTGGTCCGAATGATCCGAGAGCCGTTGAGAATCTCTATGCAAACGTATTATCGAATGTAGATGAGTATTACATCCACGAGAATTCATTTGTAAAACTGCGCGAGGTTTCACTGAGGTATCGTCTCCCGAAGAACATCTACAAAACCGCAACTGCTGGTATTTCGCTGTACGCAAGAAACATCCTGATCTGGTCTGCACTTCGCAACATTGATCCGGAAACTTCACAGGGTAACACCAATATGGGAGGATCCTTTGAAAGGTTCTCTCTGCCCCAGACCACCAGTTATGGCTTTACGATTGATGTAACGTTTTAATCTAAAAAAAGGAAAACCATGAGAAAGATAAAAAATGTCCTGATTCTCGGACTTCTCATCATTACAGCATTTTCTTGTTCAGAAGATGTCATGGATGATATCAACAAAAATGTGAATGACCCAACCGATGTTGCATCAAATCTGATCATTACAGATGTTATGACAAGAACTGCTTTCAATATCACAGGAAGTGATCTTGCCTTTTATGCAGCAGTCTACATTGAACACAGCGTCGGAGTCTGGAACCAGAGCTACAACGCTGAGATCAGGTCGGGCGAGCCTGTAAGTGCCACCACCTACAACAACTCCTGGGATGCAATGTACAGAAATCTTGGCGACCTTAAGCTGATCATTGAAAAATGTTCAGAAGGCGGAGCAGAGGAAGGCAATTACCACACCCTTGGTATTGCTCAGGCATTAAATGCCTACACCCTGGCCATGCTAACTGATGTAATGGGCGATGTGCCCTGGTCCGAAGCACTGCAACCCGGCATAGTATTTACTCCTAATCTTGACAGCCAGGAAGCAATTTATGGTGAAATCATGCAGCTGCTTGATGCAGCCATAGAAAACCTGCAGAAGGAAACCGTTTTCCCTTCATTGGGCGGTCAGGACTTCATTTATGACGGAGACGCCGGTAGCTGGCTGAAATTTGCCTATGGCCTGAAAGCACGTTATACCATGCGTTTATCACTCAGAAGCCCTGCATATGCTGATGTAATCACCTATGCAAATCAATCTTTCGCTTCAGCTGATGAGGAATGTAAATATGCTTACAATGCTGCTACAACCTACAGCCCTTTCTATCGCTTTTACACCGATCGTGACTATTTAGGCGCCAGTCAGAGTTTAGCTGACAAGCTCGCCGCCAGAAACGACCCCAGGGAAGCCATCTTCTGGGAAGCACATCCCGCTGCCGGAGGATTTGAACTCGCACCAAATGGTAGCCCTGTTCAGTCTCAGGGACGTTATGCCATTTCAGCGATTTCGACACCCACCGCTCCGACTTTCCTGCTGAGCTATCATGAAATTGAATTCCTGAAAGCTGAAGCTTATGTTAGGCAGAATAATCTTGATCCTGCCAAAACAGCGCTCCTCAACGGGATTACAGCCGCCTTCCAGAAAGTCAATATTGGTTTAACCGCGGAGGAGGCTGAAACCTATTTCAATGACGAAGTTCTTCCGAAATTCAACGCGAATCCCCTGGCAGAAGTGATGAATCAGAAATATATCGCGTTCTTTGAAGAAGAAGCCGTTGAAGCTTACAACGATTATCGCCGCCTCAAGGCAATGGGTGACAATGTGATTATACTTGCCAACCCATTGAACAACAGCCAGTTTCCTCTTCGCTTCACCTACGGCGCCAGTGATGTTACCACGAACGTGAATGTTCGTAATGCATACGGCGACGGAACATACATTTACTCTGAGAACGTATGGTGGGCAGGTGGTTCACGCTAACATTTTAACAAACAAAAAATAGCTATAATATGAAAACAACCAAGATATTAACATTTCTGGTAGCGATGGTTTTCGCCTTTACATCTTGCGAAACGGAGGTTGAAGATCCGGCAGGTCCAAGAGGTGAAGGTTTTGTACCCTCGATTACTAACTTAAATCCGGCTGTGTTTGATGTGAACGATCCGTCAAATACGTTCGTTCAGTTTGACCTGGATGCTGACCCGAATGTTGTAAATGAAGTGAAACTGATTGTATCATACAACGGTGACATGAAAAGGGTAGAAGTAAAAACTGTCAATACTTTCCCGCAAAACGTCAAAATCTTCATGCACGAAGCAGTTACTGCACTCGGCATGTCGCTTGACGATGTCGGCGCAGGTGACAACTTTACTTTTGAAGCCCTGACCATTCAAGGTGATAAAACCTACAGATCAAGCGCTTCATTCAATGCAGCCGTGGTTTGTGCCTATGACCCTGACAACGTTACCGGTTCATACCGTGCAGTCAGTGCTGACTGGGCTGTTGACGGTACGGTAACCCTTACAGTTGACCCTGAGAATCAGTATATCATTTATGTAGCCGGTTTGGCAGCATTAGATGGATTAACAGAAGACCAGGGCCCGCTAAAGATGGTTGTTAATCCATTGGACTTTACTGTAACTGCTGAAAGAACAGTACTAGCATCGGTTGCCTGGGATTATACAAATATTGCCTATGAGGGATCCGGATTGCTCAGCACCTGTGATGGTACCTATGAAATGTTGTTTACCATTACGGTTGATCAGGGTTCATTCGGTGCATACGCATTCACCTTAACCAAACAATAGGCCTGATATTCATTCGTTTAGCAATTGAATATCAACACCATAATTGTTTGTTCATTATTGCAGGTTACCCCAGGCAGGCTGTCGCCTCCTGGGGTAATTCTTTTCTTCAGGTTCCTGGAGTTTTTTGGATTGAATGAATCATCATTAATAAGGCAGTAACAAATTCAATAAACAGCGTGAAAACCATCCGGCAGTATTTTTTTGCATTGCATTAAAGTATTTGTATTTTTGCAGCGCAAACCAATCAGACGTTTCATGAAAATTACCCGTTCATACATTGCTCCCATTGCCACTGCATTTGTGGCTGTGAGCCTTTATGGCCGGGATACCCGCGTACATTTGTAAACAAAGCCTTTACCAATATACGGCCCGGCCTCTGTCAGAGACCGGGCTTTTTTATTATCCAATAAACACTACTATATGCTTAAACAACTACTTTTACTTATGCAATCGGAAAAACAAACAGGTTCACGGTTCAGGCAGAAGCTGAGGGAATACAGCACGCTGATCCGTGAATCGCTTGCCGGCAGCGAACAGGATTATACCAGTCTGCGGCTGGGTGAAGCTATTTTTTTGCTGGCCGTACCCATGGTGCTCGAAATGGTGATGGAATCCGTATTTGCCATTGCCGATATCTTTTTTGTGTCAAGGCTGGGCGCCGATGCAGTGGCGGCCGTTGGCCTCACAGAATCCATGATGACATTGGTTTACGCGCTTGCCGTAGGTTTCAGCGCCGGAACCACCGCGATCGTTTCCAGGCGTATCGGTGAAAAACATCCGGGAGAAGCATCCCGCGCGGCAGCTCAGGCCATACTGGCAGGGGTGTTTGTAGCAGTTATTCTCGCGCTTCCGGGCATTTTTTATTCGTATGAACTGCTTCGGCTGATGGGGGCATCGCACGAACTTGCCGCCGCCAATCATGGTTACACCAGAATCATGTTTGCCGGCAATGTGGTCATCGTGCTCCTTTTTGTCATTAATGCCGCTTTCCGCAGTGCGGGGGATGCCGCCATTTCGATGCGCGTATTGCTGGTAGCCAACGGGATAAATATGATTCTTGACCCATTGCTGATCTTCGGCTGGGGGCCGGTTCCTTCCATGGGTATTGAGGGCGCTGCCATTGCCACCAATATCGGAAGGGGATTGGCGATCGCGTTTCAGTTCTATATTCTTTTCAAAGGAAACAAAAGAATAAAACTTAGCCCGGCCCATTTTATCCCTGATTTCGGGATTATCGCATCACTTGTAAAATTATCCATCGGCGGCATATTGCAGAACATTATAGCAACCGCCAGCTGGATCGTAATGGTGAGAATCGTATCCGCATTCGGAAGCGCGGCAGTGGCCGGCTATACCATCGCCATCAGGATCATCATATTTGCCCTGTTGCCTTCGTGGGGACTGAGCAATGCGGCAGCCACCCTGGTCGGGCAGAATCTCGGCGCCGGCCGCCCCGACAGGGCAAGCCGGGCAGCCTGGATCACCGGATTCGCCAATATGGGCCTGCTGGGCCTGGTGTCGCTTGTTTTTATTATTTTCCCGGGGCATTTTATCCGGCTGTTTATTGAAGATCCTGCTGTTATTGATCTGGGCGTCAGTTGCCTGAGGATTGTCAGCGCAGGTTTTCTCTTCTATGCGATGGGCATGGTCATGGTTCAGTCGCTGAACGGCGCCGGCGACACATACACCCCTACCCTGCTTAACTTTATCTGCTTCTGGCTGATAGAAATTCCGCTTTCATGGTATCTGGCCATGAAAATGGGACTTGAAAGCAAGGGGGTGTTTTATGCCATTGTAATCGCTGAAAGTACGCTGACCCTGCTGGGAATGTATGTTTTCAGCAAAGGGAGGTGGAAGCTGAAAAAGGTGTAGACTTTGTGAAGAAAACCGCTTCCCTGCCATAAGCAGACAGCGGCATTTCATGAAATAATGCGCCGGGATTAAAAAATGGGCTCCGAAACCGGAAGCCCATTTTTGTTACTAACCAAAACTGTGTTTTACTCAAAGAATAAGATTGACTTTTTGATTCTTTCAATGGCTTCGCGCAGTTCTTCCTCGGTGATAACCAGCGGGGGCGCAAAGCGGATGATGTCGCCGTGGGTGGGTTTGGCCAGTACACCGTTCTCCTTCATCTTAACGCAGACATCCCATGCTTCCTTGCCATTTTTGGGCCTGATAACTACAGCATTGAGCAATCCTTTACCACGCACCAGGGCAATCATTTCCGATTTAACCGCTTTCAGTTCTTCGCGGAAAATATTTCCGAGGTACTCGGCACGTTCTGCAAGTTTCTCGTCGGTGACAACCTTGAGGGCTTCCATGGCTACCTGTGCGGCTACGGGGTTTCCACCGAAGGTTGAACCATGTTCGCCTGGCTTGATGCAAAGCATAATTTCATCGTCGGCCAGCACCGCAGAAACCGGATAAACGCCTCCTGAAAGTGCTTTACCAAGAATAAGGATATCGGGACGGACATTCTCGTGGTCGCAGGCAAGCAGCTTGCCGGTGCGGGCAATACCCGTCTGAACCTCATCAGCGATAAAGAGCACATTTTTCTCCTTACACATGGCTGCAGCTTTTGCCAGGTAGCCTTCATCCGGTACAAATACGCCGGCTTCGCCCTGAATGGGTTCAACCAGGAATCCGGCAACATTTTCATCTTTCAGTACTTCGGCCAGTGCATTCAGGTCATTATAGGGTATTTTTATGAAACCCGGGGTAAACGGACCAAATCCGCCGTACGAGTCGGGATCGGTTGACATGGAAACAATGGTAATGGTCCTTCCGTGGAAATTACCATCGCAGACAACAATCTTTGCCTGGTTTTCTGCAATCCCTTTTTTCTTGTAAGCCCATTTGCGGCAAAGTTTCAGGGCAGTCTCGTCTGCCTCAGCACCGGTGTTCATGGGCAATACCTTGTCGTAACCAAAATATTCAGTCACAAACTTCTCATAAACGCCCAGCGAATCATTGAAAAAAGCCCTTGAAGTCAGGGTCATTTTTGAAGCCTGATCGGTCAATGCCTTGATAATCCGGGGATGACAATGTCCCTGATTCACGGCTGAATAAGCCGAAAGAAAATCATAATACTCATTTCCTTCAACATCCCATACGCGGGCGCCCTCTCCTTTTGCCAGTACTACCGGCAGCGGATGATAATTGTGTGCACCGTACTTGTCTTCCAGTTGCATCAATTTTTCTGATGACAAAACTTCACTCATGATAATGATTTTTATAGTGTTAAAAAGTTGGTTGCCCGATTTTGCGGCAAAGATATGACTTTAAGTTTGCAGCCGCCCAAAAGCCCTGAAATTTTGTTATTTATATTCTCAACAGAAATTATTTCGTCCGGAATTTGTTATGTTTCTTTTGGGGATAGTGTAAAAACAGCCGGAACGGCAAGTCAAAAAGTTTTGTGTTAACCTTAACGCCTTATTTATCATAAATATTTGTTAATTATTTTTATTTAGTCTTATTAATAATTAATTTTGAGATATACTAAATACAATGCAGATGGAAAAGAAAAAGGTTCGCATTCTTTCTATTGACGGAGGGGGTATCCGGGGGATTCTCCCGGGAGTGATCCTTACCTATATTGAAGATCAGCTAAGGAAGCGGGAAGGCGATCATGTCAGGCTCAGCGACTATTTTGATCTTATAGCCGGTACCAGTACGGGAGGCATCCTGGCCTGCACCTATCTTATCCCCGAGAAAGATGCGGAAGGCCGGCCCACCGGCCGGCCGAAGTTCACTGCCGGAGAAGCTGTTGATATCTATCTCAAAAAAGGGGGTAAAATATTTGATATCAGCTTATTGCAAAAATTAAGAAGCAAAGGAGGCCTGACTGATGAAAAATACAGTGCCGCAGAACTCGAAAAAGCGTTGAATGAATATTTCGGCAATACCAGGCTCAGCGAGTTGCTGAAGCCATGCCTGATCACTTCCTATGACATAAAAGCCCGCCGGGCGCATTTTTTCAGTCAGGTAGATGCAAAGGTTAAAAACACCCACAACTACCCTGTAAAAGAGGTGGCCAGGGCGACCTCGGCAGCACCCACATACTTCGAAACAGCGCTGGCCAACTCTGAGTATGGAATTGCCTACCCGTTGATCGACGGGGGTGTTTTTGCCAATAATCCCGCCATGTGTGCCTATGCCGAGGCCAGGGGCATTGTATTTTCAGAAGTGCTGAATGACCCGCTGAAGCCGGACAGACCCCATGCAAAAGACATGCTTATGATTTCGCTCGGGACGGGTTCAGTGCGGAAACCATATCCCTATGAAAAAGCGAAAGACTGGGGCATGATTGAATGGATCAAACCGATTATCGACATCATGATGTCGGGCAATGCGGAAACGGTTAGCTATCAGCTCCGCAAAATATGGGAAACTACGGAAACCCCGGATAACTTCATCAGGCTTGAACCCGGGCTGGATGAAGCGAACAGCGACATGGACGATGCCTCCGAGAGCAACCTTTACGCGCTGCATCAGGCTGGTAAACTGTTTGTAGAAGGGAATCTGGGCTTACTCGACAAGATGGTTGAGATGCTTATAGCCAACAAGTGACAGGATAATCGTCTCAGTCTGATATCGTTTAAAAATTCTATTTTGTTTCAATCTGCTTCGTCCGGGCTTGAATTTCTCCTGGGTTAGCCGGGTCAGTGAATGAAGTTGGTTTTTGTTTGTACTTTTGTACAGCAGTTAACCTGAGTTCAACGATCAACCCCTGTTCGAATGAGAGGCATTTTATCCATGATTCCGGCAATTGTTTTATTGTACGCCTGCGGTAATCCTCCGGAACCAAATCAGCCGGAAGAACCGCAAATAGTTGAAATCATTACAGATCTGGAAAATCCGGACTCATTGCTGACAGCTCAACCGTTGGCCTGGAAAAACGGATCCACCATCAGGGAAGGAATGGCCTATTCGGGAAAATT
>JAMLHF010000086.1 GCA_023957275.1 Lentimicrobium sp.
AGCATAATCGGCGCAGGTATGAATACACCGCCAAATCCGGCCAAGCGGCCCGGTTTGTTAAAGCCGAGACTTACTGATTGATGTTACCGGAAACACACAGCGCCGGAACAAAATCCGGCACTGTGTGTTCCTTTTTGAGGATCACACAAAACCTTAAATATAAAATCAGAGATATGAAAGAGCAATTTATAAGAAGTATGAAAATAATGCTGACGGGTATCATCCTGATATCAGCCGGCACACTCCATGCGCAGTTACCTACATACACGGCTTTTCTGAAAAACGACCTGATGACTGCAAATGATACTTATGAGTTTGACCTCTACCTTTCCCGAACCGGCACTTTACCGCTGGAACTGGCCAATTTTCAGGCGGCCATCCTGGTTGATCCGGCGTTTGTAAACGGGGGGACCATTACACCCGCGATTATAGGGGGCGGCTCAGAATTAAACACATTGCAGCAACCGGCCTCCATTGGTTTTTCAGCAAGTGAGTCGTGTATAAAGATTGCTCCTGAAATCCCACCGAGAACCCTGTTCCCTGAAACCCAGACTTCTTCTACCGACGGAACCATTATTTCAACCGAAGGAACCAGGGTTTGCCGGATCAGGTTATCCAATTCCGTGCCTTTTGGCAATACACAGATCAATCCCATCTGGAATTTCACCGTTCAGCCCTACCGCACGGCAGTAACCGCGTACACAGGGCCTGAGGATCAGCGTGTCAACACATTTATCACCCTGGCAGAGTCTCACAGCAAGACCCTTAATCTCACCTTGCTCACCGAAGGGCTTTATAACCCGACAACCGGACTGCTCAATAAGACACAGGATGTAGATGATGATTACAACAGTTGGGACAACTTCCCGGGATTGGTTGCAGATACGCTCTCCATACTGCTGGCTCAGACAAGTTCACCCTGGAACTCCCTTTGGGCTGTTCACGGAGTGAGCCTCAATCAAAACGGCCATTGCAGGATTCCGGTGCCGGGGAATTTGAACGGCACCTATTATATAGTTGCAAAACACCGCAACAGCGTTGAAACATGGTCAAAAGCCGGTGGCGAGTCATTTGCTTCGGCTATCACCTCATTCGACCTGAGCAATGCTGCTTCACAGGCATACGGTCAGAACCTTAAACCGGTGACGGGTGGCAAATATGTAATTTTTTCCGGTGATGTAAGTTCTTTCACCCCATCGGTTCAGGACGGCTACATTGATTTCTTCGACCTGACACAGATATACAACCTCAATGTTAACAGCGCTTACGGATACCAGGCATCTGACCTTACCGGAGAGGGCTTTGTGGATTTCATTGACCTTATCATGACCTACAACAACAGTACAGAAGGTATAGGCATGAACACCCCGCCCAATCCGGCCAAGCGGCCGGGAGCCTCAAACACACAGCTCACTGAGTAACAAAAGGGCATTAACCTATTTCCAATACTAATCCTAAGTCAATTTAAAACCAAACATTATGAAAAAATCAAAACTCTTCCTAAGCATGAAAGTGCTTCTGACCTTGTTGGCTTTTTTCGCCATTGCCGGGGTACAGGCACAGCCTGTTGCTTCCTCCGAAGTGATTCTCGCCAATGATGTGATAATCAGCCCCAATGTGATTGAATTTGACCTTTATGTCAAATCAACCAACAATGTCGATTTTCCCGACGGCTTCCCTTATGGCGGCGGCCAGTACAGGATTAACTTCAACCCGGCCATCCGCAACGGGGCTAACACCCAGCTCTATTTCGAAATGATCCCGGGAAGTACCGAGTTAACGAACACGGCTCAGGCTCCTCCTTCCGTTACCAACCCCTCCCTGACCCAGAGTTTTGTCAGGCTCACCGGGCCTTTACCGGTGGCTTACGCGTTGGCGTCAATTATTTCTCCAACCGGCAACGGTACCAAGATCGTCAGGGTAAGGATGACCAGCCGGGATAACACATCCCAGGCGGCAGTGCCCTTTACCCCGGGCATCCAGCCAAACCTCGCCCTTTCTACGCAATCCCCGGGAGCTACAACCACTTCTTATGTTATCCCCTCAGGAATCGTAAACTTCTGCAGCCCACAGGTATTAACCTCCTTACTGAACAATCTCCCGCCGAACCCGGCAGGAAGCCCGCCCCTGGCCTTTAATGTGACAGGCGGAGGCTCATACTGCCAGGGCCTCGCAGGATTACCTGTCGGACTGGAAGATTCAGAACTTGAGGTGAATTATGAACTGCTGCTCGGCGGAGCCCCCATGGTTCCTCCCGTTATTGTTGCCGGAACCGGCGATGCCATTACTTTTGGCGATCAGCTGGCAGGAGTCTATACGGTCACCGGAACCAATGCTTTCGGATCAACACCGATGACCGGAGAGGCTGTCATTACTGAAATGCCGCTGGTAACGTCTACCGTAGTGATTGCTGCAGATCCTGCCGGACCTGTCTGCGAAGGAACTACGGTAACCTTTACCGCAACCCCGGTAAACGGCGGCGAGCTGCCGGCCTACGAATGGTTTGCAGGCGGCGTTTCCCAGGGCATCGATTTTTCAGGTTCATTCTCTTACGTTCCGGTTAACGGAGATGCCGTTTATGTTGTAATGACACCCAGCATTCTGTGCTCGGCAGGAAATGCCACTTCAAATACCATCGATATGGAGGTTGAAGAACCGCTTCCGGTCAGCGTAAGTATTGAAGCCGATGACACCGAAGTGTGCGCTGGCACCAGCGTCACTTTCACCGCCACTCCGGTGAACGGGGGAACCCCTGACTACCAGTGGTACCTGAATGGCAACACGGTCGGTAACAACAGCGCCATTTATAGCGTTACTCCGGAAAACGGAGACCAGGTTTACGTAGTGATGAACTCAAGCCTTGAATGCACTACCGGTAACCCCGCCACTTCAAATACAGTTGCAATTACCGTGAACCCGGTGCTGTCACCTTCGGTAAGCATTGTAGCCGATCCCGCCGGCGCCGTTACACCGGGAACAAGCGTTACATTTACAGCTACCCCGGTAAACGGAGGTGTACCTACCTATACCTGGTTTGTTAATTTTGTTTCGGCAGGCAGCGGGAATCCCTATACCTACATCCCGGCAAACGGCGATGTTGTTTATGTTGAAATGATCTCCTCCGAAGAGTGCGTTGACTCCCCGGTTGTTTTTTCAGATCAGATCACCATGGTGGTTGAAGAAATCATTCAGCCGCCCGTTGCTTTTGAAATGACAGGCGGAGGCTCTTACTGCGAAGGAGAAGATGGCGTTGTGGTCGGACTATCGGGATCTGAGATCGGCGTAACTTACACCCTCTATCAGGATGATGTAGCAGTGGCTTCGACACCCGGGACAGGCGCTGCCCTTGACTTTGGGCTGAATTTGGCCGGTGTTTATACCGCCAGCGGAACCAATTTGGGAGGAACAACACCTATGACCGGAAGCGCTATTGTGATTGAAAATGCACACCCGGATGTTACCTGTCCCGCCGATATGGATGTTTGTATCAATGCAGGCGGTCAGACGCTTGCCGGCGGCAACCCCACAGGCGGTGTGTACTCAGGCAACGGTGTAACTGACGGCATATTCTATCCAGCAGTTGCCAATCTTGGAACGCATACAATTACGTATACCTATACAGATTCAGAAACCGGCTGCACCGGATTCTGCACCTTCACAATCACTGTCCTTCCCATACCAGCAGCTGCCGGCGCAATCAATGGACCGGCCGTGGTCACCGAAGGCGATATGGGCGTTGCCTATAACGTTGGTGAAATCACCCATGCTACAGCTTATGTCTGGGCTTACAGCG
This sequence comes from Lentimicrobium sp., assembly GCA_023957275.1. GTDB lineage: Bacteria > Bacteroidota > Bacteroidia > Bacteroidales > Lentimicrobiaceae > Lentimicrobium. The sequence goes on from JAMLHF010000086.1 coordinate 3,794, forward strand.
GCACAGGCGTGACCATCAACGGAACCGGCAACATGGTTACCCTCGACTTTGCCATCGGGGCAAGCAGCGGATTATTATCTGTTTATGGATTAAACAGCTGCGGAATGGGTGTTGAATCATTCTTTGACATTACCGTTGAACCCCAGGTTATCTCCTGCACGGAAACAACCTGGACCGGACTTGTTGATGAAAATTGGTTTAACATCGGCAACTGGAATCCCTGCGTACCAAACGCTGAAACGGATGTAACCATCCCCGGCGGGGTACCCAATTTCCCGACACTTACCGAACCTGCCGCATGTGCAAGCATTTTGATTCTCGACGGCGGTTCATTTATCGGCGCCGAGTACCTGACTGTGGCCGAAGCCGAAGTACAGCGCTTTTTTGCCAACTCCGACTTCCACTTCCTGTCATCGCCGGTCACCAACATTAACTTTGGAACCGTATTCCCGCTGAACCAGGATGCCGTATGGGCACGCGAATATGACGAGCCTTCAGGCGACTGGGTCAATCTGTTTGTGTATGACTTTATGGAAGTGGGTCTTGGTTATTCCATCGAAATGACCGAGCCTCAGATGGCCCTCTTCCCGGGCGTATTCAACAGCACTGACGTTACCAAAACCCTTTCGTACCAGAATATGGGCGGTGATCCTGACCGTGAAGGCTGGAACCTGCTGGGCAACCCCTTCCAGAGCGCTATATCCTGGAATGCCATGGTGGGAATTTTTCCGACAGCAGTTGTAGAAGCAGCCGTTTACGTATGGGACGGCGCCCAGTATGTGTCATGGAACGGATTCACCGGTGCACTTACCGACGGGATTATTCCGGCACAGAACGGTTTCTTCATTAAAGCAATGGTTGATCAGGAAGAATTCAACATTCCTCTTTCAGCCCGCGTACACAGCAACATTCCGTTCTACAAGAGCAACCTTGCAAACCTGCTCAAGTTAAGCGCTAACGGAAACAGTTACTCCGATGCGACCTTTATCCGGTTCAACGAAGCCGCTACCCCCTTGTTTGATGGTCAGCACGATGCTTATAAACTGTGGGGGCTCAGCAATGCACCCCAGCTTTACAGCATTGTTCCCGGCGATGTATTGAGCATCAACGAACTGCCCTTCGAAGGCAATGAGGTGGTCAACCTGGGATTTAAGTGCGGCGTTGGCGGAACATACAGCATCACCGCTTCCGGCATGGAAAGTTTCAGCGCCAGCACCCCCGTTATGCTCGAAGACCTGAAACTGAATACCATCCAGGATCTGCGCCAGAACCCGGTTTACAATTTCACTTACAATACCAGTGACAATGAAAACCGCTTCAGGGTGCACTTCAAAGCTTCTACCGGCATCAACGATCCTTCATTGGGCGGAATCTCCGTTTACAGTTACAACCATACAGTGGTGATTACAAACACCACCGGCTTTGATGGAGATGTACGCATCTATGACCTGGCCGGGCGTGAACTTATCAACACCAACATGGGAAGCCGGATGACCACCCGCATTCCTGTGCAGGCTGTTATCGGCACCTACATCGTTAAGGTGATTACCGAAAAGGGCACTGTCAACCATAAAGTGTTTATCCGCTAATCAATTTTCAACGAAGCTCCCCGGCCTGGCCGGGGAGCAAATATTAACCACTATAATCTGCTGAATATGAAAAAAACCATGAAATACTTAGCCGCTTTCACCGTGTTGATGGTTCTGAGTTTATCTGCCAGTGTGCTTGCCCAGCCCAGTCCGGGCTCAAACTCCGGAGGTGACCCGGTAGGCGGTCCTCCCATCGGCGGGGGCACCGCTCCCATCGGCGGCGGAATCGTCCTGCTGATCACCATGGCAGCCGGCTACGGTATCAAGAAAGCCTTCGATGCCAGGAATAAATTCGAATAACCTGAATAAACCCGGGCCAGATCTTTAAAGCAAAAATTCTTCGCTTCCAGCCGGGAGAATTCAGTTTGCCGCACTGTCTGAAAACAGTAAGGCGCATCAGTTTCAGCGCTGGTTATCGAACCAAAGATAACCAGCGTTGACTGCTGATTCAGTAACAATCGCGGGAGCCTGGTGACATCAGTAAAAATTGATATTTCAACGTGTCATTTTTTCAAAAAGGCAGTGAATACAACAACCTGCCGGGAATTCCTAAAACCACCATCTGATAATGAAAAAACTTCAAACTGCTTCATTAACAATTTTTCTGTCAATATTCTCACTGTCTCTGACTGCGCAACAGGAAAGTATAATAAATCCAACCGGATCGCAAAAACCAACACTGATTGCATCATCAGAACAAGTTGTTTCGGTGCCTTCCATTGCGGCGCAAATAGCAAACGGCAGTTTCAGGCCGGCAGAAGACGAAAAGAAGGAATTTAATCCCAAGCGCTGGGGCTCGAACAATTCCGTTCCGGGCAAAGGCCTTCCCGCCGGAAATGACCCGCTTTGGGAAATGCAATCAAAGTCTCCTTTAAGGTCAGGGAAAGCACCCATCCTGACTTTTGAAGCAGCCAGCGCATCGTCCACACCTACAGATCCTACAGGTGCAGTCGGACCGAATCATTTTGTAAACTCCTGGAATACCGCATTCAGAATCTGGGACAAGAACGGCAACCCTTTAACGGCAGCAGCTTCTTTAGGAACGATATTCCCCGGAACCTTGGGAGATCCGATCGTTGTATATGATCGTTACGCCGACAGATTTATGCTAACAGAATTTTTCTCCAACGGATTCGACGTTGCCATCAGCCAGGGTCCTGATCCGGTAAACGACGGATGGTATGTTTACAGGTTTAATACCAATACCTTCCCTGATTATCCTAAGTTCTCCGTATGGTCCGACGGATACTATATCACAGCCAATAAGGACCAGAACACAGCAGGCAGCAGCCAGGTGGTTTTTGTCCTTAACCGGGATCAGATGATTGCCGGAAGTGCATCGGTACAAATGCTGGGCTTTCCGCTGACCGGAATCGTTACCAGCGGATTTTACAGCCCTCTTGGCTTTAACTGCAATGGCCCTTCGCTGCCACCGCCGGGCAACGCACCCATCGTATACATGCAGGATGATGCCTGGTCGGGGATATCAACCGACCATCTGAAAATATGGACGATCAATGTCAACTGGCCGGTACCTGCCAATTCAACCATTTCCAGTCCACAGATCATTAACACACAGGCATTCGATGGCCTTTTCGACGGCGGGTCCTTTTCCAACCTGCCCCAACCATCGGGCGGCGACATTGATGCATTGCAGGCCACCATTATGTATATGGCCCAATACCGGAGGTTTCCAACCTATAATGCTGCAGTTTTCAATTTTGTGGTTGATCTTAACGGAGCAGACAACTATTCAGGCATCCGTTGGTATGAACTCAGGCAAAGCACCGATGGTGCGCCCTGGACCATCCATCAGGAAGGCACCTATGCCCAGCCCGGCGGACACAGCGCATTTTGCGGCAATATGTGCATGGATGCCAGCGGCAATATAGGCCTGGCTTATACAATCGTCAGCGCATCCCAATTCCCCTCCCTGCGTTTTACAGGACGTTACGCTTCTGATCCTCCGGGGCAGATGACCCTTGCAGAGGAGATCATCGCTACAGGCACCCAATCCGACCCTTCAACCCGCTACGGAGACTACGCCCAAATGACCATTGATCCCACTGACGATGCAACCTTCTGGACCATCTCCGAATATTTTAACGGGGGACGGAAAAACCATGTGGGGGTATTTCAGATAGCTCCACCGGCGCTTACAGCAGATTTTTCCGCTTCTCCCACAACCCTCTGCAATTCAGCATCCGTTACTTTTACTGACCAGTCCTTGTCATCCCCGACCTCATGGAACTGGAGTTTTCCGGGTGGTATTCCTTCAGAATTCAGCGGACAGACTCCGCCCCCGGTTGTATACCCGGCATCGGGTGATTATGATGTAACCCTGACAGTATCTGACGGAACCGACACCAGTATTGAAACAAAGACAGCATACATACATGTCAGAGACCTGATTCCCGATTTTACGGCGAATTCCACAAACCTGATTGTCGGCAACAGTGTAATTTTCAGCGACAATTCGGAATGTAACCCGACAGGATGGGAATGGCTGTTCCCGGGAGGAAATCCATCCTCCTGGTCGGGCCAGGTTCCTCCTCCTGTTACCTATAACAGCACCGGCACCTATGACATCACATTAACCATTACCAAATCCGGTTTGACAGAAACGATTACAAAAACCGGTTATATCAATGTTAACCCCCCGGTATACTACATGACAAATGGCAACATAACTGCCTGCAGCGGCGATTTTTACGACTCTGGCGGGCCGGGTGAAAATTATCAGAATAATGAAGATTTCACACTTACCTTTTTACCTTCATCCCAGGGCGCGATGATTACAGTATCGTTTAGTTCATTCAACCTTGAATCAGGATATGATTATCTGAGCATATACAACGGCACCAGTTCCTCCGCTCCGCTGCTGGGAACATTCAGCGGAACCAGCCTGCCCGGGTCATTCACCGCAAGTAATCCCGACGGAGCGCTTACATTCAATTTTACTTCTGACAATACGGTGGTCAGGGCCGGATGGGCAGCCACCATCGGCTGCTTCAGCTTAACAGATCCGCCAGTTGCGGAATTCTCGGCATCTGAAACAACCATCCCTGTAAATACAGGCATCACACTTAGCGACCTTTCAGAGAACATACCAACTTCATGGCTCTGGGGCATTTCACCGGATACGTTTACATTCATCAACGGGACAAATGCCAACAGCCAGAATCCTGAAATTGAATTTACCGCGACAGGAGCCTATACTGTTTCTCTCACCGCATCCAACGACTACGGATCAGACACAGAGACAAAAACCAATTATATTAATGTAATACTTTACGAGTATTGTATTCCCACCTATACATCAGGTACAGGGGCAGGTGATTACATTTCGCTTGTACAACTCGGTGATATCAATAATGCCAGCGGTGCATCGGCTAGTCCATATTACACCTACTACAGCAATCTTACCACCGACCTGAATCCCGGCTCAGATTATACAATCACGTTAAGCCCGGGCACATACAGCAACGGGAATAATATCTCGGTGTGGATTGATTATAATCAGAACGGAGTTTTTGATACTGCGGAAAAACTGGGTAATATCAATATCCCACCGACACCAGCCACCGGCTCTATCAACTTTACTGTTCCGGAAAATGCAGCTCCGGGAACAACCCGTATGCGTGTGCGGGAAGTATGGAACAACAGCAACTTTGATCCATGCGCTGCATATGGATATGGTGAAACTGAAGACTACAATGTGTATATTTTAAGCACAGAGAAAATACTCAATTTCACGGTTTACCTCGAAGGATTGTATGCCGGCAACGGCACAATGAATCAGGCCTTTAACACTGAGGGGCCGCAGTTCAGCGCGGGGATCGCCGATCAGATCTCCTTAGAATTGCATAATGCAACGGATTATAACATTCTGGAATATGTGATTCAAGAAATCAATCTTGGCACCAATGGTTCAGCTTCAGTTACATTTCCGGCGCAGTATACAGGGAGTTATTACCTGACTGTGAGGCACCGTAATTCGCTTGAAACCACTTCTGCTGCTCCTGTTTCACTGAGCAGTCAGGTTACCGACTACGCGTTTAACCAGCCATCGGCCATTTTCGGGAACAACCTGAAACAAATGCCTGACGGACAGCATGCAATTTTCGGCGGCGACGTTAACCAGGACGGCCTCATCAACCAGGTTGACATTGATGATGTAAACACCAATGCCTCCATGTTCATTTCGGGTTATGTAGTCTCTGACGTTAATGGCGACGGCCTCGTTGACATTCAGGATTTTCAGATCATTGACAACAACCAGTTTAATTTCACCGGCTCTGCATTGCCTTAATGCAGGATACGGATTAGAGTAATCCGGCTTACCTCAGTTCAAAACCCTGATTATGAGGCAATAATCTAAACAAACCCAACGAAATTATTAACAACTCAAATACTTCAGACAATGAAAAAAATCAGACACCTATCAGCCTTTCTGATTGTATTTTTGCTCAGCCCGGGATTTATCTGGGGACAAGCGGAAACAACGATCTACTCCACAGGCTTTGAAGCAGCAGAAGGTTTCACTGCCGGAACTACATACAATAACACAACGATAAAACTGGATGGTCCTTCCGGACAGCAGTGGGGAACCTATTACGGGACAGCCGCGACAACAGGTGCCATATCCGGCGCAATGTCGATGCAAATGCGCTGGTACACCAGTGCGCCTTCAAATCTCGGGTATACTTTTACTAATTTCGACCTTACCAATGTAACACGCGTTACTTTTAAGGCGGCAAACACCAACGGAATCAATGTTATCGCATCCTATTCCACCGACGGAGGATCAACTTACACCGGAGATCAAACATATACACTATCAACGACTTCATCCGAGTACGAATATATTATAAGTAGTACCGGAGAATTTCCTTCTGTAAGAATTAAATTCCAATTGACATACACCACTGCACCAACTGCCACTTCAAGACTTTATGTTGATGATGTTACCGTCTATGGAATCACCGGAGGCAATCCTACCGTTGCGACACCCCAGTTTACACCTCCCGCCGGTAATTACTTTTCGGCTCAGGATGTTACCATATCTACAAGCACCGAAAACGCGACCATCTATTACACTACGGATGGAAGTAACCCGGATAACACGAGCACAGAATACACAGAACCAATAAATGTAAGCAGTACTACCATCCTGAAAGCCATTGCCTATGCCGATGGTTTTGACCCCAGTCCGATTGCTACGGCATTATACTCATTCCCTCTAGAAGTTGCGGATATTGCAACTCTGAGAACAGGCCTGACAGATGGAACGATCTATCGCCTGACCGGTGAAGCCGTGCTTACTTATCAGTCAACTGAAAGAAATGTGAAATACATTCAGGATGCAACCGGCGCCATTTTAATTGATGACCCTGCCGGGATTATTACCACCACCTACAATTTGTACGATGGTATCACAGGGATAACCGGCACCCTGGGCACATTTAACGGCATGCTGCAGTTTACCCCGGTTACCGACCCCGGCGCAGCCAGCAGTTCAGGAAACACGGTTACCCCGGAAGATGTCACGCTGACTGAACTGACTACCGGTTATCAGGCCCGGCTCGTAAGGGTACTGAATACAACCATTACAGGCAGCAGTCCTTTTGCTGCCAATACGAGTTATGCGCTTGCCGATGCAAGTGGCAGCGGAGTTTTGCGCACACAGTACGACGATCTGGACTATATCGGAACAGCAGTTCCAACGCTCCCGCAAAACCTGACCGGGGTGGTCCTCGAGTTTAATACTAACATGCAACTGGTTCCGCGCGGACTTGCAGATTTCGAAGCGATAATCCCCGAAGATCCGACCATATTTGTAAATCCGGCGACTCTTTCCGGATTTTCCTATGTGCAGGGCAACGGCCCTTCGGCAGAGCAAACCTTTGTCGTTTCAGGGGAGAACCTTACCGCCGGCATTATCATAACGGCCTCCGCAGATTATGAAATTTCCCTTACTTCCGGTACGGGCTATACATCCCCGCTATCCCTGACGCCAATCGCCGGATCGGTTGGTGAAACTACCATTTATGTGCGGTTGAAAGCCGGATTAACGGCAGGAGATTACAATGATGAAATCATCAGCCTCACTTCAACGGGAGCTTCCGGCCAATCCGTAACATGCAGCGGCACTGTAAGCCCGCCCCCTCCACCGGATGCACCTGTTGCACTGGCAGCCACCGACATTACAACAACAGGTTTTACGGCCAACTGGCAGGCAGTGTCAGGCGCTACATCTTACCGGCTTGATGTTTATACCTCAACCGTCACTCCGGCTACCGGCCTGTTTTTCTCCGAATACATTGAAGGAAGCAGCAACAACAAAGCACTGGAAATTTTTAATGGCACAGGCAGTGCCGCCGACCTCTCCGATTACACCGTTTACACATACTCTAACGGGGCTGTTGACCCATCTTATACATTAGAACTATCCGGCACATTAGACAACGGGGATGTATATATTATAGCAAATGCGTCAGCCAATGCAGCAATCCTGGCGCTGGCAGATGTTACATCCAACGTTACTTTCTATAATGGTGACGATGCTGTCGTTTTATACAAAGAATCAACAGCATCCAATGTTGATATCATCGGCCGGATTGGTGAGGATCCCGGTGCTGCCTGGGGCACGGCACCACTGATAACAGTAAACCAAACCCTTGTCAGGAAAAGTTCCGTTATCTCAGGGGTGACTGTAAATCCTGCAAGCGGATTCCCGACCCTGGAAACAGAATGGGATGCTTATGATATAGATGTGATCACCTACCTGGGTAGTCATTCGCTGGCCGGAGACATCATTTATGTAACCGGCTTCCAGGACCTTAACGTCGGGGATGTCACGAGTTACCCGGTTACGGGACTTGCACCCGGCACAACGTATTATTATGTAGTACGGGCTGTGAATGACAATGGCACCAGTGAAAACTCTAATGTGATTGAAGTTACTACCGGAGGAATTATCCTCACCCCCCCGGTAATTATCTCTCCAACAGCAACCAACATTACAGTAAATTCAGCCATACTGGGAGGAAATATCACCTCTGATGGCGGCAGCCCGGTGACTGAAAGAGGAACGGTATGGAACACGACCGGAAGCGTTACCATTGACGACAACAAACTGGCTGAAGGGGGCACCGCGACCGGAATTTTCACCCATCTCAGAAGCGGCCTGCCTGAAGGCACACAGATATTTTACTGTGCCTATGCCACCAATGCCGAAGGAACAACACTGACCAATGAAGCGAGCTTCTACACCCTGTTCAGCGAGCCGGACAACCATGTTACCAACTTCACGGCCGGCACAGCTACCGTTACATCCATCCCGCTCACCTGGACCGATGCGACCGGAACAGTATTGCCCGAAGCATACCTGATCAAAGGGAGTTCAGTAAGTTTTGATGATATTGCCGATCCGGCCGACGGCGTGCCTGAATCCAACGCAGCGCTGATCAGAAATGTAGCCCAGGGAACACAGGCCTATACTTTTGAAAACCTGACTCCTGAAACACCGTACTTCTTCAAAATCTATCCCTACACCAATTCAGGCACCGCCATTGACTACAAAACCGATCCGGTGGTTCCTACTGCAACAGCAACGACACTTGAGATACCTGCCGGCGCATTGGTGTACGAGCCTTTTGATTACCCTGAAGGAGAAGCATTACAGGCACAGTTAAACTGGAATGCCGTCAATTCAGGAGATGATATTCTGATCAGCTCCGGAAATCTGACTTACAATGGTTTGCAGGCGTCCGCCGGTAATAAAGTTTCATTCGCCGGAGCAGGAATGGATGCGTTCAGAACATTTGTAAACCAGACATCCAACATCGTGTATTATTCATTTATCATGAATGTAACAGACCTTAATCAGTTAAATGCCACCGGAGGTTATTTTACTGGTTTAGCCAGCAGCTCCTCCTCATTTGGCGCAACGGTCTGGACCGGGCTTGACGGAGAAGGCTACCTGATTGGCGTTAATCCCAGGACCACCGCGGCAAATACCGTATGGGTCGCAGGCACGCAAACTATAGGGAATGCTGTCCTGGTTGTTGTTTCATACGAATTTGTCGAAGGCACAGGCAACGACGTGGTTAATATCTGGGTGAATCCGGCAGCGGCCTCCCTGGGAGCAGCAATACCCCCGGCAGCAACAGCCACGGCTACCAATACCGACGGCACAGACCTCGGCAGTATATCACAATTTTTTATCCGACAGGACAGCGATTCGGAAACCCCGTTCATCGATATGGATGAATGCAGGGTTGGCACCTCATGGGCTGATGTCACGCCGACCGGAGCCGCGTCAGGCACCCTGAATCTGACGGTCTTTCTCCAGGGGCTATACAACAGCAATGGTCAGATGAATCAGGCTTATGACGAAAACGGCCCGAAATTCGGAAACGGAATTGCCGACCAGATTACCGTTACGTTGAATGACCCGGATAACTATTCCACGGTTGTATATGAGGATGCCAGTGTAATGCTGAACACCGACGGCATTGCATCGCTGAGCGTTCCGGCAAACCTCAATGGCGACTATTATATCACGATAAAGCACCGCAACTCAATTTCAACGGTTTCGGCCATGCCGGTTTCTTTTGCATCCGGAATTATCAACTATGCATTTGATGCACAGGAAAAAGCGTTCGGCAACAACCTCCTTGAAACCGCTGACGGATACTTTGTTATCTTTGGTGGGGATGTGGATCAGAACGGAGCCGTTGATACAGGTGATATGACTCCGGTTGACAATGATTCTTCTGCCTTCAGCACAGGATATCTGAATACTGACTGTGACGGAAACGGCTCGGTTGACACTGGTGATATGACCATTGTTGACAACAATTCAGCTGCGTTCATCAGTGTGATTACCCCATAGGAAGGTTCTGCGATAAACGGGAAGCCGCCTCAGGATGTCTGAAAATTTGCGCGAAAATACCGAACTGCCGAAGGTGAAATAAAATAATTGATGTGTATTAATGTATTATTTATATGTACATTAATTAACTTGAAATTCTTTCGGCCGGTTAAATTCAGAAAGCAAAACCAGGACATTGAGGCGGTTTCTTTTATTATATTCCGGCGGGTACATGAAGACTGCACCTCTGATGGTTCCTGAATTAACAGGGGCCTATCCCTCGATACTATCCCAAAAAGTGTGTAAAGTGAGATTTTTCTAAATTTAAG
>JAMLHF010000087.1 GCA_023957275.1 Lentimicrobium sp.
CCGTAAGAGAAATAATTACTATGATCAGCCAGTTGGTCGGGGTTGCCATGGCAAAGCCATTCAGGCTGCCGGTTGTCACAAGCATTATCAGCATGATCAGCGTGGTAAGACCGTACCTGTAAAAAGTCGCGGCCTGAAAGGAAAGGTTATGCAGTACGCCCTTCCCCAATACGGTGGCTGCTCCGAAACAAAATGCTGCTATCAGGGAATAACCGGCTGCAATCATGGTTTTTGAACCGGTATTGAAATCAGGTAAATTGAAGCCAAAAGTCAGGAAGTATCCCGCAATAATTGCCATCGAAGCCCAGAAAACAAAGTTCCTGTTCAGCTTCTCGCGTAGCAAAACAGCTGCCAGGGCGATGGCAAAGACGGGCTGAAGTTTTTGTAACAGAACGACAATGGACAGATCTTTAAATTCAACCAGGAAAAGCGCTTTTACTATGGCCATGGTACCCAGTGCTCCGCCGGTTAAGGCAATAAGTATCAGGTAAACAATCTCTCTTGCGCTTAAACGGCCGGCCTGCTTATACTCCTTGTGCAGAAAAAAATTCATCAGCAGAAAGGGAAGGGCATGCAGGATAAAAACAACAAATACAATATCCAGATTATAAAGTTGCGGGGTCAAAAGAATGCCATCCAGCCCCCAGAGCGATGCTGAAATACAAATGGCAAGTGAGCCGAGAACCAGGGTTTTTCCGGATTTTGTCATCAGACAGGGGTGATTTGGTGAAAAGTCTGCGCAAAGCTATGAAAATCCGGGAAATGTTTTCCGGATAAGGGTAAGCAGCTTTTTCGGTTCAGGGGAACACCTTACCGATGACGCTGCTGCGGTATTCAAAAATCCTTCCGATCTTTTGCCTGACCAGTTTGCCGGCAATAGCAGCCCCGAGCCATCCCAACGGCAACTCATAATTGACAATATCCGTCATCATTACGCCTTCAGGCACCTCTTCGAAAATATGCTGATGATGCCACAGGCGATAGGGACCTGATACCTGATTATCTACAAAATAACGCAGCCGGTCAACATGGGTAATTTCGGTAATCCAGGTTACCGGAAACGCCGGAAATGGTCTTACAGTGTAGCGTATTATCATTCCGGCATACATCCCGGGTACTGGTTGGGGAAACCGGATTTTGAAACCCATCTCCGGAGGCGTTATTCTGGCCAGGTTCGAGGGATCGGAAAAAAAATTCCAACAGGTCAGGACATCTGTTTTTACCAGCTGGGTAGTCTTAAATACAGGCATATCAAGGATATTAAAAGTCAAACAATCAAGGTTCATTAGTCAGCCGGCCACCCCTTACTGTTGCCCCGATTACAATACCGGCAGAAATAATAATCAGGTTTTTGATAATATATTGCCCTTCAAGGGTAGGTACAAAAGGAAATACGCTGAAAGCAAGTCCGGGAAATAACACAAGCGGCGACAAAGTGCCGGCCATCTGAAGGAAAAGCAACAGTAAAGTCTCGCGTAACATAAAACCTGTAATCAACCCCAATCCTATCAGCGTTTCCCAGGCGGCAAGAATTATCATGGCCGTTCCTCCCGGGATAAGTCCGAAAGTCAGCAGTGATATGGTATCTGAAGCCAGGGTTTCTGCAGGACTTAAAGAAGGAAAAAATTTTAAAACGCCAAACCAGATAAAAATCAGTCCCACACTGATTCTGAGCAAAAGAATTCCCCTTGAGGCCATCCAGTAAGTGATTCGCCGGTCTGTTTCTGAGAGTTGTTTCCACATAGTAAGATTAGTTTGCCAAAACAACAATGGGCAGGCCACTTTGTTTAGCTCTGCAGACTTACAAGACAATGTTTAGCATATAAATTATTATATTAAACATTTTTTATCAAGACCTAAAAATTATCCATTAAATAAAATTGATATTATCTAATTGATTTATTGTTATTTATAACTTTTTTTATCACATTAGCTGATTTTTTTAACATTTTTTTGTTTAATTTTTATTACTCTTTAATGAACATTAGTCCAACAACCCTGTTATTTTACCGTTACAAATCAATTCACATTAACCTAAACTTGAAAACAATGAAATTTTTCAGCTTTACACTCCGTTCCTTTCGTTCGTTTTGACGCTGTTACCGGTGTTGGCCTTCAGTCAGGCCAGGGTGCAGGTAATTCACAACTCGGCCGATGCGGCAGCAAGCGTAGTCGATGTCTGGTTGAATGACCAGTTGCTCATCGACGATTTCGCCTTCCGCACAGCTTCGCCATTTATTGACGCCCCCTCCGGCGTTGATTTTGACGTGGTGATTCAGCCTTCAAATTCTACCGACACAACGAATGCCCTGGCGAGATTCACTTACAATCTTACTGATGGGGAAACTTATGTCCTCGTTGCCAATGGCATCGTAGTTCCTACCGGTTACAATCCGGCTACCCCTTTTGATATTTATGTTTACCCTATGGGCAGGGAATCTGCCACTTCACCCACCAACACGGACCTTCTGGTTTTCCATGGGTCGACCGATGCACCCGTGGTTGATGTTGTGGAAGTAGGCGTCGGAGCAGGAACCATCGTTGACAATCTTGCTTACAGTGATTTCGACGGATATCTCGAACTCCCCACCCTCGATTTCAGCCTACAGATCCGCGATGAATCGGGCACCACAACCGTTGCCCAATTTGACGCTCCTTTATCCACTTTAGGTCTTGACGGTGCTGCTGCTGTGGTAGTTGCTTCCGGCTTTCTGAATCCATCCAACAATAATAATGGCCCTGCCTTTGGCCTGTATGTTGCCTTGCCTTCAGGAGGCGACCTTGTAGCGCTGCCTTCAGCTCCGATCTCAACCGCACGGATACAGGTGATTCACAATTCATCCGACGCCGCTGCAGCCGAAGTTGACGTATGGCTCAATGATCAGCTGCTGATTGATAATTTTGCTTTCCGCACCGCTTCTCCTTTTATTGATGCACCCGCCGGAGTTGATTTTGACGTTGTAATCCAGCCTGCAAGTTCTACCGACACTACCAATGCCCTGGCACGGTTCACCTATAACCTCAACGGAGGCTCGAAATATGTCTTGGTAGCCAATGGAATAGTCGTTCCTGCCGGTTACAACCCCGCAACTCCTTTTGATATCTATGTCTATGACATGGGCCGTGAAGCTGCAACTTCGCCCGTAAACTCAGATGTACTTGTATTCCATGGATCTACCGATGCCCCTGTAGTGGACGTAGTTGAAACCGGTGCAGGCGCAGGAACGATTGTAGATAATCTTGCTTACGGAGACTTTGCCGGATACCTTGAGCTTCCGACGGATGATTACGTACTGGATATCCGCGATGAGACCGGCACCGTTACAGTAGCCAGATATTCGGCTCCTCTTGCAACCCTTGGACTGGAAGGCGCTGCCATGGCAGTGGTCGCTTCAGGCTTCCTCGATCCTTCAGTCAATAACAACGGCGCTGCATTCGGTCTTTTCGTTGCACTGCCCGCAGGAGGCGCGCTGGTTGAACTGCCGGTTTATGTCCCCACCGCCCGCATTCAGGTAATCCACAATTCAGCCGATGCCGCTGCTGCCGAAGTTGATGTATGGCTCAACGATCAGCTGCTGATTGATAACTTCGCATTCCGCACTGCATCTCCTTTCATAGATGCACCCGCCGAAGTTGATTTTGATGTGGTAATCCAGCCGGCCAATTCCACCGATACCACCAACGCCCTGGCGCGGTTTACCTATAACCTTGTCGATGGCGAAACTTATGTACTTGTTGCCAATGGCATCGTGGTTCCCACGGGTTACAACCCTGCAACGCCCTTTGATATCTATGTATATGGCATGGGTCGTGAAGCCGCAACTTCGCCCTCCAACGCTGACGTACTTGTTTTCCACGGATCAACTGACGCCCCTGTAGTGGATGTTGTTGAAACCGGTGTAGGTGCAGGAACGATTGTAGATAATCTTGCTTACGGTGACTTTGCCGGATACCTCGAACTTCCTGCCGATGATTACGTGCTTGACATCCGCGATGAAACCGGCACTGTTACAGTAGCCAGGTATGCTGCCCCCCTTGCAACCCTTGGACTGGAAGGCGCCGCCATGGCAGTGGTCGCTTCAGGCTTCCTCGATCCTTCAGTCAATAACGACGGCGCTGCATTCGGTCTTTTCGTTGCACTGCCCTCGGGAGGCGCGCTGGTTGAACTGCCGGTTTATGTCCCCACCGCCCGCGTTCAGGTAATCCACAATTCAGCCGATGCCGCTGCCGCCGAAGTTGATGTATGGCTCAACGACCAGCTGCTGATTGATAACTTTGCATTCCGCACGGCATCTCCTTTTATTGATGCACCTGCTGAAGTTGATTTTGATGTGGTTATCCAGCCGGCTAATTCGACCGATACCACCAATGCCCTGGCGCGGTTTACCTATAACCTTGTCGATGGCGAAACTTATGTACTTGTTGCCAATGGCATCGTGGTACCCACGGGTTACAACCCTGCAACGCCCTTTGATATCTATGTCTATGGCATGGGTCGTGAAGCCGCAACTTCCTCATCCAACACCGATGTACTTGTATTCCATGGCTCTACCGATGCCCCTGTGGTTGACATAGTTGAGGTTGGTGCAGGTGCCGGCACACTGGTTGACGACATCGCCTATGGTGAATACGCCGGTTATCTGGAACTGCCAACAGCTGATTACAGCCTTCAGGTTCGCGATGCAAGCGGCACAAGTGTTGTAGCAGAATACCTTGCACCGCTGGAGACCCTTGGCTTAAACGGGGCTGCAGCTGTGGCTCTTGCCTCAGGCTTCCTGAACCCCGCTGTAAATAATGACGGCCCGGCATTTGGAATATATGTAGCACTGCCTACGGGTGGCGAACTTGTTGCACTTCCTGCCACTGACATCTCTACTGCAAGACTTCAGGTCATTCACAATTCAGCCGATGCCGCTGCTGCCGAGGTTGACGTATGGCTCAACGACCAGCTGCTGATAGATAACTTCGCCTTCCGGACTGCAACCCCGTTTATTGATGCACCCGCCGGCGTTGACTTTGATGTGGTAATTCAGCCTGCAAACTCAACCGACACGACCAATGCGCTCGCCAGATTCACCTACAATCTTACCGGTGGCGAAAAATACATTCTCGTTGCTAACGGTATCGTTGTCCCCGGTGGTTATAATCCCGCCACTCCGTTCGATCTTTATGCATTTGGCAGTGCCCGTGAAATGGCTACTGATCCGATGAATACCGACATGATGGCTTTCCATGGCTCCACTGATGCACCCGTTGTTGATATCGTTGAAACATGGGTTGGCGCCGGAACCATCATTGACAACCTTGCTTATGGTAGTTTCGCAGGTTACCTTGAGCTTCAGACACTTGATTACATTATCGATGTTCGCGACGAAACAGGTACTGCTGTTGTTGCAACATATCTTGCCCCTCTGGCCTCACTGAGTCTCGGCGGACAGGCAATCTCGGTAATTGCCAGCGGATTCCTGAACCCTGCCGCTAATAACGACGGCCCGGCATTTGGTCTCTATGTTGCCCTGGCCTCAGGCGGCGACCTGATTGCCCTGCCCGAATACGTCGCTCCTACCGCGCGGGTGCAGGTAATTCACAATTCAGCCGATGCCGCTGCTGCCGAAGTTGATGTATGGCTCAACGATCAGTTATTACTCGACAACTTTGCGTTCATGACCGCATCGCCCTTTATCGATGCCCCCGCAGGAGTTGATTTTGATATCGTGATCCAGCCTGCCAGTTCAACCGACACGACCAACGCGCTTGCCAGGTTTACTTATAACCTTGAGGAAAACGGGACATACATCCTTGTAGCCAATGGTATTGTCAGCAGTTCGGGATACACCCCGGTTCAGCCCTTCAATATCTACGTTTATGACAACGCCCGTGAAACAGCAACCTCTGGTTCTAATACTGATGTACTGGTATTTCACGGTTCAACGGACGCTCCGGTTGTGGATGTTGTAGAGGTTTATGCCGGTGCAGGAACCATTGTAGACAATCTTGCCTATGGCAGCTTCGCCGGATATCTTGAACTTCCTACTGCTAATTACCAGCTCGAAGTTCGTGATGAAACCGGAACTACAACCGTTGCTGTATTCAATGCACCGCTGGCTTCACTCAATCTGGATGGCCAGGCTATCAGTCTGCTTGCCTCCGGCTTCCTGGATCCGTCCAACAACAGCAACGGCGCAGCATTCGGACTTTATGCAGTGCTTGCTTCGGGTGGAGATTTCGTAGCCCTGGGCAATACCACAGGAATCAATGAGAATAGTCTTGCACAAAACCTCAATGCATTCCCGAATCCGGCTTCATACATGGTAAATCTTTCATTCGAACTGAAGAACAGTACTCAGGTCAGCTATGAAATTTATAACACCAGCGGCCGGATGATGATGAATACCAATCTGGGCACATTGAACTCCGGAATTCACCTGAACAGAATCGATACTTCTGTACTTCCTTCAGGATTTTACCTTGTTAAAATCAATGCAGGAAACACCATCTCAACAATAAAGATTCAGGTTTCCAATTAATTACAACTAAACTCTGCTTTGAACGGGTTGCCTTACCGGGCAACCCGTTTTTCATTATCTGATTTTTTTTAAAAAAAAATCTTCAGAATAACTATCCGTATTACCTATTTAGTAATTTTAGATTAATTAATTCCCGTTTATCTGCCCGCATAACTATAAGATCACAGATCCTTTAACTATCTATAAATCTGCATTTTGTTTTTTTACATAATTATTAACTTCAAAATTAATTTTTCATGAAAAATTTCTACGTCTATGTTTTGGTTGCCGTTTTGACTTGTTTTCAGGGTCAGGCACAAACATTCAGGAAAGTCTCCGGCAAGCCGGCTGAAACTATTTCAGTGCCGCAACAACTGCCCGCTGAAAGAATTACAGAAGCAATGAATAGTTTAAATGACGGCTTTGAATCATATGATGATTTCAGTCTGGATTTTGCTCCATGGACCCTGATTGACGTTGACGGAGCTGAAACCTGGGGGATAGAGGGCGTCGAGTTTACCAATCAGTATGCCCCGATGTCGTTTATTATATTCAATCCTTCTGCAACTGATCCTCCTATGACATCGGCGGCCATACTTCCTCACGAAGGATCAAAACTTGCCGCTTGTTTTGCTTCAAACGGAGCTACCAACAACGATTGGCTGATATCTCCTCCCCTGTCGGCAGGAACCAATACCTCCGTTTCTTTCTGGGTAAAATCATACACCGCTCAATACGGTCTCGAGCGATATAAGGTAGCCGTATCCACCACCGGAACCGACCCGTCTGATTTCACTTACATCTCCGGATCCAATTACCTGACAGCACCCGCCACTGACTGGGAACAGAAAACCTTCGATCTGAATGCATACAATGGTCAGACCATCTATGTCGGAATCCATTGTGTTTCCGATGATGCATTTATCTTTATGGTTGATGATTTTTCATTTACAACCACTACTTCATCAACCTCCACACTTACAGGCCTGGTTACCGATGCTTTTGACGGCACCCCCATTCCCGGAGCCACGGTGACCATTGCCGGCCTCAGCACTACTACCGACCAGGACGGGAATTATACAATCAATAATGTCCCTGCCGGCACGCTCAATGCAGCATTTACATCCAATGTTACCCAGGGCGCAGCGCCACTTTCCGTTAACTTCTTCGATCAGTCTTCCGAAGGCTCCAATACCGTTACCTGTGCCAAAGAGGGTTATATTACTTATGTCAACAATAATGTAATAATTCCTCAGGGTGAATCGCTGACACTGAATATTTCGCTGACGCAGACCCTGCTTGCCGGCAATATGCGTTTTGTCCTGAACTGGGGTGCAACGCCCGAAGACCTTGACTCACATCTGAACACGCCTTCGATCGAAGGCCAGCCCTATCATATCTTTTACAGCGATCAGGGCAATGCAACATCCGCGCCCTATGCTGCGCTCGATCATGACGTTACCGAAGGTTACGGTCCCGAAACCATGACCATTTACCAGATGTTTGACGGAACGTATCAGTATTACATTCATAATTACTCCGAAGAACCTGCTATAACAACTTCCCAGGCTGTTCTTCAGATATATAACCAGAGCGGCCTTATACAAACCATGCAGATTCCTGCGGTTGGCATAGGCCTTTACTGGTATGTATGCGACATCAACGGTGCGAACGGACAACTCACCATTAAAAATATCATTCAGGAGACCCCTCCGGGAGATTTCCGGTTTGAACTTCCTGAAAAAGCATCCGGTAACATCGCCAAAAACAGCAGAAGTATCACTTCATGGAACTGGAATTTCGGTGACGGAACAAGCAGCACCCAGCAAAATCCATCCCACACCTATACGGCAGCAGGAACTTATACGGTAAGCCTGACCATTGGCGATGGCACAAATTCCGATACAGAAACGAAAACCGGATATATAACCGTAACGGGAGGTAGCAGCGGCAACGGAACCCTCACCGGACTGGTCACAGATGCCGTAAATGGGAATCCTGTTGAAGGGGCCCTGGTGAGCGTAGCCGGAAAATCTGCCACTACTGACGCAAACGGCAACTATACCATCACCAACATCCCGGCAGGGGCACTCGTGGCAAATTTCTCCGCCAGTCAAACATCCGGTACAGCCCCCCTGACGGTTGTATTTTCAGACCAGTCAACCGAAAACGCAAACACGGTAACTTGTTCCAAGTCAGGATATATTACTTACTCCAACAATCAGGTAGTAATTCCCGACGGCGGGTCACTGGAACTGAACATCTCTCTTTCACCCGAACTTGCAGCCGGCAATATGCGGTTTGTGCTCAACTGGGGCGCCACGCCCGAGGACCTCGATTCGCACCTGAACACCCCGGGCATTGAAGGAAATACATATCACATCTACTACAATGAAGAGGGAAATGCGACAGCCGCCCCCTATGCTTTGCTCGATTATGACATTACAACCGGATTCGGGCCCGAGACCATGACGATTTACAAAATGTTCAACGGCACCTATCAGTATTATATCCACAACTATTCGGAAGAGCCTTCAATTACCACCTCACAGGCAGTAGTGCAGATATACGGTCAGACCGGTTTACTTTACACCCTTCAGGTTCCTGCCGGTGGAACAGGTTTGTACTGGTATGTTTGTGATGTTGACGGCGCAACCGGCAATATCATCATCCGCAATGTGATTCAGCAGAATCCGCCATCCGGCTCAAGAGAGCTATGGCCGGCTAAAGATGCCGCACCGGTGGTACCGGCTGAAAGGAATATCACTTCCTGGCTCTGGGATTTTGGTGACGGAGGAACCTCAACCCAGCAAAATCCATCGCATACCTTTAATGCAAATGGTTCTTATACGATTTCCCTTACCGTAAGCACCGGAACAGCCCAGGCTACTGAAGTCAAGACCGCCTATATTCAGGTAGGCCCCCAGGGAATCGGCGAAAACGGTCTTTCTGACAGAATCACCGCATTCCCCGTTCCTGCTGAAAGCACCATGCAACTTGACTCCCCGGAGCTGATCAGAACAGTAATTGTTACAGACCTCACCGGCAAAGAGCTGAACCAAATCATTGTCAACGACAGGAGGACGGTCATCAACACCAGTCAGCTTAACAGCGGTACCTACCTGCTGATTATTGAGACCGGCATCGGGAAGGCAATCAAAAAGTTCAACGTAAAATAGAATCGCCCATGTAAATAAGTGTTCCGCAGGCTCCTTTCCGGGAATCTGCGGAACTTTTTTTTACCGGACCCGGCCGCTGAAAACAAAATGACCCTAAAAGGCCGTGATTGAAACCGGCTTTATGAAATTGCCTCAGAAAAGCTCTCTGGCTTCTTTTTTAAGATATTCCAGTGCCTTATAGAGTGTAGATCCTTCGCTGTTCAGTTCATCCTGAAAGATCAACTGGGCAAGGTCAGTGGAAGTCGCATCTTCCTTAAGGCTTTCGGAGGCAGTATTGATAGCGGAAATAAGCGCTTCCCTCGCATTTTTAACAAGCTCCCATGCATTGGATGAAATATAGAGTTGTTGCGAAAGGTTGTGGTCATATTCCTGTCTGATGTTACTTATCAGCGCCTGCTGAAGTTCGCGTGCATTCATTCCCTGCTGGATATTCCGCATAATCAGCTGCGAAGGGGTGATCCTTTCGAGCAGCAGGACAATTCTTTCATAAGCCTGTAATCGCACCGGGCTGATCATTTTCATACGTTCGGTCTTATACTCAACTGCCCGGCGGTCTTCATCCGTTTTCAGATATATTTTTAAAAGAAAATAAACGGCGGCACCCACAAGCAATGCAGGGATCAGGACTAAAATCAGGTCACGCAGGATTTCCATGGACTAAATATTTTATTGAACCTGGCAAAGGTCGCAATTTTTGAAATTTTTCTATGATAAAATGCTTGTTTGCTGAATTTTAATTTCTTTAAATTTGTCCCCTTCCTGAACATACTGACTGACAACCATCCAAAAACATTATGAATATACTTTCCGAAAGAATTTACAGACTGGCCGAATCAGAGACGCTGGCCATGACAAGAAGAAGCCGGGAGCTTAAAGAACAGGGGTTTGATGTCATCAACCTCAGCATCGGGCAACCCGATTTTAACACGCCCGATTACATTAAGCAAGCTGCCCGGGAGGCGCTGGACCAGAATTTCACCTTTTACCCTCCGGTAAACGGTTACCTTGACCTCCGCAAGGCGATCTGCCAGAAGCTGAAGCGCGACAACAACCTGGACTACACTCCGGATCAGGTGGTTGTTTCAACCGGAGCCAAGCAGGCTTTGGCAAATACCATGCTCAGCCTGGTAAATCCGGGAGATGAGGTAATTGTTCCCGCACCTTACTGGGTTTCGTACCGCGAAATCGTAAAACTGGCAGAAGGAACCTCCGTCGTTATCAAAACCGGTGTTGAAACTGATTTTAAGGTTACCCCGGATCAACTTGAAAAAGCGATAAGCCCGAAAACAAAAGTTTTTATATTCAGCAGCCCCTGCAACCCGACAGGGTCCGTTTACACCCGTGAAGAACTCGCCGCCCTGGCCGCAGTATTTCAGGCTCATCCCGGTATTTTTATTATTTCCGATGAGATTTATGAATTAATCAATTTTAAAGGCAGCCATGAATCCATAGCTCAGTTCCCTGAACTGAAAGACAGGGTTATCATCATCAATGGCGTATCAAAAGGTTTTGCCATGACGGGCTGGCGGTTGGGCTATTGTGTGGCCGCTCCCGAAATCGCGAAAGCCTGCGACAAGATTCAGGGACAATTTACCTCGGGTGCCAGCAGCATTTCGCAACGGGCAGCCATTGCAGCGATTATCACAAATCCGGCTGAATCGGAGGAACTTAAAAATATGATCGAAACCTTCAGAAACCGGCGCGACCTGTTCCTGAAACTACTCGACGAAATCCCGGGGTTCAGGACCAATGTACCCGACGGGGCATTTTACATCTTCCCGGATGTAACCTGGTATTACGGAAAATCCAACGGCAGTGTTAAAATAAATAACGGCACCGACCTCTGCAATTATCTGCTTGATCATGCGCATGTTGCACTGGTATCCGGCGAGGCCTTCGGAAACCCGGACTGCATCAGGCTCTCCTACGCCACCTCCAATAAGGAACTGACCGAGGCTGCAAGGCGCATAAAAGAATCCCTGGCCCTGCTGCATTGAAACCGGTTTCCCGTCATACAGTCACCTTCCCTGGAAAAGAGTCTGTTGCAGAATAAATTTCCGGGAAGGCCTGCTTTATTACATTTTCACAGATAATGGTTTAATCTCCCTTACCTGAAAATGAGCTAATTGTGCAAAACGCATTCTTATCTATATTTGCAAATCCGTTGTTTTTTTTTGAGAAAAAGAAACCATAATGGATTTCATCAGTTAAATAACAATCATAATTTTTATTTCAATACACCCGAAGATGATCAGCATCAACGAAAATCCTTTAAAATTTGCATTGATTGGTGCTGCCGGCTATATTGCACCCAGGCATATGAAAGCCATCAGGGAAACAGGAAATATTCTTGTTACCGCACTTGACAAATACGATGGGGTCGGCATTATTGACAGCTATTTCCCGGACGCGGATTTTTTTACAGAACCGGAGCGTTTCGACCGGCATCTCGATAAGCTTCGCCGTGGCATTACCAATAAAATTGACTACGTAAGCATCTGCTCGCCAAATTACCTGCACGATGCGCATATCAGGCTTGCATTGCGCAATCAGGCCCATGCCATCTGTGAAAAACCCATTGTCCTGAATCCATGGAACGTAGATGCCCTGAACGAGATTGAACAGGAAACAGGAAAGAACATCTTTACCATTCTGCAGTTGCGTCTGCATCCCTCCATCATTGCCCTGAAGAAGAAAATTGAAGAAAGTCCGGCCGGCAAGGTTTATGATATTGACCTGAGTTATATCACCAGCCGGGGCAAGTGGTATTTTATTTCATGGAAAGGGGATATAGAAAAATCGGGAGGGGTTGCCACCAACATCGGCGTTCACTTCTTTGATATGCTATCCTGGATCTTCGGAGATGTTGAACAACAAACTGTTCATGTGCTTGAACCATCCAGGGCTGCCGGGTTTCTGCGGCTTAAAAAGGCCCGCGTGCGCTGGTTTCTGAGTATCGATGAAAAAGACCTTCCTGAAATTGCGGTGCAAAACGGTAAACGGACTTTCCGCTGCCTGAGCATCTCGGGCGAAGAATTTGAATTCAGCGACGGATTCACCGATCTGCACACAACTTCATACAGGGATATCCTTTCCGGAGGCGGATTCAGGCTTAATGATGCAAGAAACAGCATCAAAACTGTGTATGAAATCAGGAATTCAAAACCGGTTGGAATTACCGGCGATTACCACCCGCTTTTAAAATCATGACGTTGATTCCGGTTACTTTTTTACTTTCAATTCATAAATAGCTAAACATTATCATGAACGACCCGATAAAAATCTGTGTAATCGGCCTGGGATATGTAGGCCTGCCGCTTGCAGTTGAATTTGGCAAAAAATTCCCGGTAACCGGTTTTGACATTAACCAAACCCGTGTAAATGAGCTGTTGGCCGGCCACGACCGTACACTGGAAACCTCCGATGAGGACCTGGCCGCTGCGGTTTATCTCAAATATACCACAAGCATTGAGGATATCAAAGACTGCAATTATTACATTGTTACTGTCCCGACCCCCATCGATAGTCACAAACGGCCCGACCTCACCCCGCTATTAAAGGCGTCAGAGACTGTCGGGAAAGTGCTGAAAAAAGGTGACATTGTGATTTATGAATCCACCGTTTATCCCGGAGCTACTGAAGAAGAATGTGTACCATTGCTTGAAAAATTTTCCGGATTATCATTCAATCAGGACTTCTTCTGCGGTTACTCACCCGAGCGCATCAACCCGGGCGATAAGGTACATACGGTGACCAAAATCCTTAAAGTAACCTCCGGATCCACCCCTGAGGTGGCTAAAAAAGTTGATGACCTTTACAAAAGTATCATAACGGCCGGCACCTTTATGGCATCGAGCCTTAAAGTTGCGGAAGCAGCCAAAGTAATCGAAAACTCGCAACGCGATATCAACATTGCGTTTGTGAATGAGTTGGCACTGATCTTTAATAAAATCGGGATAGATACCCAGGAAGTTCTTGCCGCTGCCGGCACCAAATGGAATTTTCTGAAATTCTTTCCCGGTCTGGTAGGCGGACATTGCATAGGTGTTGACCCGTATTACCTTACCCACAAAGCGCAGGAGCTGGGATACAATCCTGAAATTATCCTTGCAGGCCGCCGGCTGAATGATAACATGGGATTTTATGTTGCCAACCGCACCATTAAGCTGATGATTAAGAAGGGGCACACCATTGCCGGAAGCCGCGTACTGGTGCTGGGAATCACCTTCAAGGAAAACTGCCCTGACATCCGCAATTCACGGGTCATAGATGTGGTAAACGAATTCAGGGATTTCTCCTGCAAGGTGGATGTTTACGACCCCTGGGCTGACCATGCCGAAGTAAAGCATGAATATGGCGTTGAACTGATAGACAAACCCGAAGGCAACTACGATGCTGTGGTACTGGCCGTTGCACACGACCAGTTTAAGAAAACAGATATACGCGCATTCGGTCATGAAGAATCTGTTTTTTACGATATCAAAGGACTGCTGGATAAATCGATGGTGGATGAGCGCCTCTGATATATCCGGTTTAGCATATATCAC
>JAMLHF010000088.1 GCA_023957275.1 Lentimicrobium sp.
AGAAGGAATACAGTACGAAGGATTGAAGGCGTCGTTGTTGCAATAAGTGCAGCCGCCGGTACCGGCTGTGCCGTCGCGGTTGGGGCAGGTAAAGCCGGCATCAATGGATACTTTCTGCACCCTGCTTCCGAAGGTGCGCTTAAAGTATTCGTTGTAACTGTTGTAACGTTTGTTGCCGGGAAAAGTATTCATACAGAAACACGGGTCAATATCTGAAACTACAAAGTTGCATTAATTTTGGAATACATAGTAGTCTCATTTTTTGTTTAAGTAACAGCAATCAATATAAAAATAAAGAAGAGGCCGTCCAACCCGGACAGCCTCTTACAGGTTCATGGGAATACAATATTATTTGGTTGCTGCCTCAAGCCGTTTCATAATCGAGAAAATAAATACGGCCGACAGGATACAACAGACTATGAAAATTGCCCAGAGTTGCCACAGGTCAAGCTGGCCCCAGAATTTACTTCCTACAAAAAGGAATTTGTTTCCAACAGCCGTAGCGAGGAGCCATCCTCCCTGCATCAGACCCTGGAACCGTGCAGGTGCAACTTTCGAAACAAACGACAGGCCCATGGGGCTAAGGAATAATTCAGCAATGGTCAGGATCAGGTAACTGCTGATCAGCCAGTAAGGTACAACCCTTGAGGAGTCGGGTACGGGGTTGTATTTTGTTACCCCGTTTTCAACGAACTGCAGTTCGTGGGGAGAAACAAGACCAACAGAAGCAACAAGGATAACCACGAATCCGATGGCAGCGATGATCATTCCGATACCGATCTTCTTGGGTGTTGAGGGTTCCATATTTTTCTTCTGAAGCCAGGTAAAGACTGCCATTACCGGGAATGTAAGTGATACGATAAACAGCGGGTTAAATGACTGGAATACTTCCGGGGCAATGGGATTGCTGGCAGAACTTCTGGAGATAAAATACCAGGTCAAAGCGCCGAAAACCAGGGTCATGGCGCCGCCAATCAGTCTGTTGCTGTTTTTCTTGTTGAAGAGTAGTAAAATAACACCGGCAACAGCGCCGATGAATGCGAGAATGGATTCGAGTTTAAAGAAGATATTGGTAAAAGGTCCGACTTCTTTAACGGTATAATCGCGGGCGAAGAAAGTAAGGGTAAGTCCGTTCTGGTGGAATGACATCCAGAAGAAGATCACAACAAAAAACACGAGGATCAGGGAGGTCACCCTTGGACGTTCTTCTTTGGTAGATATCTGGAACATCATGGCCACAAAGCCGACGAAAAGACCGACGGCAGCACCCAGTGCAACATCATCCATAGCAAAATAGAATATTACGGAAGTGGTCACCATTAATCCGGCGGCAAGCAGGAAACTGACAATGTTCGTTTTGGCTTTGCCCTGATCATTGTCGGTTTTTGCAACTTTCTCAACGCTGGGGAGCAGCTTGTTGAAGACAATGTAGACAAGCAGGGAAATAACCATCGCTATGGCAGCAATACCAAAGGCGTAATTATATCCTTTGGCAAAAGCATTGATATAATCGTTGGCAAAAGCCCCGAGATCAGAAACTACCGAGCCTGAAACTGAGTTGGCCAACTCCTGAAATTTTGAGACATCTTCAAGGGTTCCATTGGTGTAAGCATGGCACATTGCCGGAAGGCTGCCGTCATGCTCGAATCCCTGGGTTCTGAGAAACCAGTTGCGGATTCCGGTTGCTACAAAAGGTGCAAAGAACGCGCCGATGTTGATACCCATGTAGAAAATCATGAATGCCGTATCGCGAACCTTCGAATAAGCGGGGTTGTCGTACATCTGTCCTACAACTGCCTGTAGATTACCCTTGAAAAGGCCGTTACCCAGCGCGATGGTAAATAATCCGGTAAGTGTGATGGCCAGAGGGTTGCCTGGAATCGCCATAACAACATATCCGGCAAACATGATCACAATGCCCATCAGGATCACAAATTTGTACTTTCTTGTAGCATCAGCAAGGATTCCGCCGATCAGCGCGAGGGCGTAGATACCGAAGTAGAACCATGAATAGTACTCGCCTGCCTGAGATTCTGTCAAGCCATATTTGGCCTGCAGAAACAATACCAGGATCGCCATCATGGTGTAAAAGCCGAAGCGTTCCCCCATATTGGAGAAAAACGCCACCAGCAGCCCTTTAGGATGTTCTTTTAACATAAAAAGTTGTGTTAGTGATTAATATTATTGTTGATTAGAATTTTCCCGGAGCAAAAATAACCAAAAATCCGGGTTTGCAAAATCTGTTGATAAGTCGTTGAAACTACTTTCCGGGCTATAACCGCAAACGGATCTGGACCTTGACGTCAGATTTACTGTTTCCGTTGATCTGGTCCAATCCGGAACCAATGGTGGTTTTATTGGCATAATAAGTCAGTGAATACCTGATCCACAGATCGAGCCTGCGCCCGAAACTGTATTTGCCCATCAGATAGAAACGGCTTCCTTTGTAATAATAGGCGGGGATGGAGAATGCATACAACACATCGCTCTCGTATGCGTAGAGGCGTTCGTTGTAAGTGTCGGTATCGAAAAGTGCATAGCGCGCATTCAGCAACCAGGGCTTTTCAGGTTTGTTGTATATAAAGTCCTGATACACCAGATATCCTTTTCTGCGGTCGAAGCCGGGCATATGCCAGCGGGTGGTTTCTATCCGGCTCTTAAGGGTGATGGTCCGGGTAGCTTTCAGGCTGAGGTGCAGCCGGAAATTCTCCCGCGTTTCAGCCTCGGGATAGTCGGTATACCCGCTGCCACCCGACGGATTGATCTGCTTTTGCTGATAGCGGTACCTGAAGTAGATTTCGGCGTAACGGGCGGGGGTATAGCTGAGCTGGGCGAGGTATTCGCTGCCGCGCGAAGGGGCGTCAACCCGGTAACGCAGCCAGCCAAAACGGAAGTGATCGGCATAAGCCGACAAACTCCACCGGCGGTGCAGTTGGGCAAAAAGGCCAAGGTAGAGCCCTTTCTCATTTGCATTCCGGCTTCCTTCCGCGAAGGCGTTGCTGAAAAAGCTCTGGTAGTCCTTGCCGTAATTTCTGTAGATCGCTGAAATGGCCAGGTGCGGATCGGGAGTGGCAGTCGCACCGACCAGCATTGCCTTCCCGCCGTTACCGCTCCCCGAAACCTCACCGAAAAGGGTAAGTGAACGCAGGATGGCGGCAAAATCAAAACCAAAATTATTCAGACTTTTACCGCTGAAGTCGAATTTATTATACAAAGCTTCTCTCCGTTCAAGATCCGCACCCAATTCAGTATGGTATGCGGTCGCCCCCAGGCGGAACATTTTGATCCGGGTCTGCAGGTTTCCTCCGTAAACGGTTTGCTGAATGGCGTTTTTTCCCCTCAGTTCATTCGGAGTCCTATGGTAGCCGGTTTCCTGCAATGAGCTTATGAATAATGTTTCTGCCGTGAGTGAGTCGGTGGCGCCTATCCCGGCATCTACCTTCTTGTCGGAGTAAAAAACAGTTAAGTCTGTATTTTTCAGTGGTGTAATGGTTACTGCAGCCCCCCGCATAAACAGATTTTCATTTGCTCCGGTATTTGGCCTTACCTGTTGCGCAATGCGGCGGGTGGTGATGGCCCCGGCTGACTTACCGAAAGCCAGGCTGCTGTACATGGTCAATCCCTGCCCGAAAGCAAGATGATAATCGCCAACTGCCAGGTGTTTTAAAAATTTGTCTCCCGAGTAGAAAAAATGCGCCGAATAGAAGTCAAATCCCTTTTTCAGACTGTCGGCGGAAGGCCAGAAAGGTTCTCCGGGATCTTTCTCCATGGTAATGCCGAACCTGATTTTGTTGTAAAAACTGTATCCATATCTCAGGTAAAGTTTTTCCGGGCCTCCGAGATAACGCGAATTGGGTTTCAGTTGCAAAGCCGAGTCGGAGACTGGTGCGAAGCCCGACTGCTCTTCAAGCACCTGCTGATAGCGCGTCAGAATCTGGTGACGGCCATATCTGGCAAGGTTTGAAAGGGTAGGTTTTGCTCCCGCCGGTTGCAACCTGAAGGTAATAAAAGGAGCAAGCGATGAAACCAGCACGGAGTCAAATCCTTCAATCAGATTTAATTCATAAATGCTTGTCAGCTCTCCGAATTTCTGGATGTAATTGGTCAGGTTGCTAATCTGCAGGTCGTTAAGCTGAAGTTGTCTGAGTTCCCTTTCTGAAGCCTGGTTCACGTTTACCGGCTGATGAATGTATTGCAGTAATTCATCAACCAGTTCCGAATAGTCGAGTTCAGTGTCTGTTTGCCCTGATAATTGTTCAATTTTATCTTCCAGTTGAGTGGTGTTGACTGATTCCGGCTTAACAGGCTCCTGTCCAAAGAGGGTGTGGGCTGCGAGAAGCAGTATGAAAATCTGCACGAAGACCGGTCGGATCAGGGCTTTCATAACATCAGAACTTATAGGCTATGGATGCCTGGGGAGAAAACCCGAGCACATAATGGTAGGAGGTGCTGATATCAATAACGAAGTCACCGGTAAAAATACCTACCCCGAAAGCATTGGAAGCAGGGTTGGTTGAGATACCTCCCCTGAGGTGCAGCATGGGAATAAGCTTATACTCAATTCCGGCTTTAAAATTGGCTTCGTGGTTAATGTCTTTTTCTGTTTCTGCCGTTAGCAGAAATTTGGGTGTAATTTCATAGGCGGCACCCAGCCTGAAAATCACGGGCGCCCTTTCATCATTAAACTCAGAGAGTTTTGCACTTACGGGATTGTAAATATGTGCGCCAATGGCCAGCTGCGGGGTGATATTAGCAAGCACACCGGCTTCGAAGGTGATGAAGTTCCGGTTGCCGTAGCTTTCTGCCAGGCGCGCCATATTGTAGTCCAGCTGAAGTCCGAAGGCTATGTGTTTCCCGAATGCTTTCGCGAAAGCGAGGCCGATTTTACTTTCATTGTAGGCTGAATAACCGAAATGTCCGAAACTTAACCCGATGGTGCCCGCCTTAACGGGAAGGGCGAAAGCGCCGGCTTTATAACCAAGCTCTTTCAGCATAAACCGGTTCTCATAGTAAACAGCTGCCGAAGCATCGCTGAGCCGCGCAAGCCCCGCCTGATTGTTGAACGCTGACCAGATATCATTCAAAGCCACAGACGCGGTCCCCAGGGCTGCAGACCTGCTTCCGGCCGGCCTGTTTTCTCCGCCGGCGATCAGTTCAGCCTTCTGCATCAGCAGTAAACCCGATAAAATAACGATGAATCTGAATTTCATTTGAGGAGATGTGTAAAACTTTGTGTGCCGGTTTATTTTATCATATTTGTAAATTTCACCGATATTAGCAGCGATTAAATTTAATTCCGTTCAGGATAACCAATCTGTTTCACTTCCAGAGAAACTGTCCTGTTTTCCGGTGTTAAATATAGTGGTTTTCTTCCTTTGAGGGATATCACAACCGATTTTTAACCATGTATTTGATCATTTCGGAAAGAATGATGTTAATATTCTAAAATTACAAAGCCGAATGAAACATATAATAGAATTCCTTACGGATTTAGGTTCTAACAATAACCGGGATTGGTTTGAAAAGAATAAACCTGTTTACAACAAAGTAAAGGCGGATTTTGAAACCCTTGTCAACGGCCTGATCGCTGATATTCTGCTTTTTGACCCTTCTCTTGGTGGTTTGCAGGCTAAAGACTGTACTTTCCGCATTTACCGCGATGTGCGTTTTTCGCATGATAAATCACCTTACAAGACCAATATCGGTGCTTTCATGGCCAGAGGCGGAAGGAAATCGACCGGTTCGGGTTATTACCTTCACCTGGAGCCGGGAAAGTCATTTGTGGGAGGCGGAATCTATATGCCTGGCCCTGAAGTACTGAAAAGGATACGGCAGGAGATTTACTTCAATCCGGGAGCATTCCGTTCAATTATCGAAGAAAGGGAGTTTAAGCGGATTTTCGGGAAACTGTCGGAAGAAGACAAACTGAAACGGCCACCCAGAGACTTCCCGGCTGATTATCCTGATATGGATCTGCTCATGTATAAGAGCTATGTATGCGGTCATTCAATCTCCGATCAGGATATCGTGTCTTCAGGATTCAGAGGTAAGGTGACAGAAGCATTCCGGGCGATGAAGGACCTGAATCATTTTTTGAATAACGCAGTGGAGGCGGGCAGCCATTGAGTAAGAAATGCAGCAGCAAAAAATGTTCATCCCGGTAATGAGTTACTCAGGCTCATTACCGGGACGAAGACTTGTTTAGCTTAATGTGACTTTAAAGGTAAGGCAGGATCGGGGGTTTCCGGATAGAGAAAGTGATTTTTAATGGAATTTTAATAATGATTTTTGAGCCGGAGCGTGCCAGTGACTTGTTAAAGTACTGAAGATCAAATACTAAATATTTACTTCATGGATAAAGGTTTACAAAATCCCAAACCCCGTCCCCAACGCAATCCTGTTGTCAGGTCGCTCCTGATGACTTCAGGCGTAATTTCTGCCTTGCTTGGTTTTGCAGGAATTTTTCTTCCGTTGCTGCCAACCACCCCGTTTCTGTTACTTTCTTCCTGGTGTTTTATGCGTTCATCCGAAAAAATGAACCACCGCCTGCTTCATAACCGCTACCTGGGACCGTATATCAGAAATTACAAATCGGGCAGGGGGATTACGTTGAGAAACAAGGTGTACAGCCTCGTTTTTCTCTGGCTGACGCTGAGTATTTCGTTTATATTTTCTCCTCCTTACTGGTGGCTGCATACCGGACTGGCCTTTATCGGGATTACGGTGACCATTCATATACTCAGGTTTAAGACGCTTCACAGGGATGACAATGAGTAACTACCGCCGGCCTGCCTGTTTATTCAGACACTTTAAATCATTGGCTTGAAAATTAAACAAAAGGCTGCATCAACCGATGCAGCCTTTATTGTTAAAGATGATGTTCTGATTTTAGCTTTCGAGCAGTCCCCTGCGTTTCAGCAGTGGTTTGATATCCGGTTCGGCGCCCCTGAACTTTTTGTACAATACCATCGGGTCTTCAGTCCCGCCGCGTTCCAGGATATTTTTACGGAAGGATGCAGCGGTTGCCTGGTCAAAGAGGCCATGTTCCTTAAAAGCTTCAAAAGCATCGGAATCGAGAATGCCCGACCAGATATAGCTGTAATATCCTGAAGAATAACCGCCACTGAAAATATGATTGAAATAGGTGCTGCGGTAGCGCGAGGTGATCTCAGGGATCAGTCCGATCTGCGCAAGAGTGGCATCTTCAAATGAACTGACATCGGTAAGGTTGAACTCCTTCATGTTGTGATAGCCCATATCAAGGAAAGACGCTGCCAGGTATTCAACGGTGGCAAAGCCCTGGTTGAAATAGGCACTGTTCTGTATTTTATCGATCAGTTCATCGGGGATTACTTCACCTGTCTGATAATGTTTGGCATACAATTTCAGCACCTCAGGCTCTGAAGCCCAGTTTTCCATGATTTGAGAGGGTAACTCCACAAAGTCGCGGGGAACGGAAGTGCCGCTCAGGCTGTAATAGGTTGAATTGGAAAGCAATCCGTGCAGCGCGTGTCCGAATTCATGGAAAAAAGTGCTGGTTTCATCAAAGGTGAGTAAGGAGGGCTGGCTGGCAGTAGGTTTGGTGAAATTGCATACAATGGTGATCACGGGGCTGACTTTTTCTCCGTTTTTCACATACTGTTTGCGGTAACTGCTCATCCAGGCGCCACCCCTCTTGCTTTCGCGGGGATGAAAGTCCATGTAAAGTACACCGATATGGTCGCCGTTCGCTTCATTCACTTCATAGGCAACGGCATCGGGGTGGTAAACAGGGATGTCTTTCTGCTCTGTGAAGGTAATTCCATAGAGGTTTTTACATACAGTAAAGATACCCTGTTTCACGTTTTCCAGGGAAAAATAAGGTTTCAGCTGCTCATCGTCAAGGTCATACTGTTCTTTGCGCAGTTTTTCGGTGTAGTAGTTCCAGTCCCACGGCTGCAGTTTAAAGTTGCCGCCTTCTTTATCGATGATTGTCTGTAACTGGGCAACTTCGGCTTTGGCACGTTTCAGGGCCGGTGTCCACAACTGGTTTAAGAGATCAAGTACATTTCCGGCGTTTTTTGCCATATTCTCCTCAAGAATAAATGCTGCATGGGTTTCATAACCCAGCAGGTTGGCACGCTCGAGTCTGAGGGCGGTTATCTTACCGATCAGTTCCTTATTGTCCTTATCGTTGTTATTATTTCCGCGGTTGATATACGCTTTGTAAATTTTTTCGCGCAGGTCCCTTTTGGCGGAATACTGAAGGAAGGGCATGATGCTGGGATTGTGTAAAGTATACACCCATTTACCTTCCATTCCGGCCGCTTTGGCTGTTTCGGCACCCTGATCGATCAGCCCCCGGGTCAGTCCTTCAAGGTCATCCTGATTGTCGATTACCAGCTTAAATTCATTGGTTTCCGCAAGTACATTTTCGCCGAACCGGAGGGTCAGGACAGACAGTTCCTGGTTGATTTCACGGAAACGGACCTGTGCCGCACTTTCCAGGGCTGCACCACCCCTTACAAAATCCTTGTAGGTGTCTTCCAGCAACCGCGCCTGCTCCCCGTTCAGATTCAGGGCGTTGCGGTTTTCATAAACCATCCTGACCTTTTCAAATAATTCGGGATTCAGGTTGATATTATCATAATGTGCTGATAATTTAGGGGCAATTTCTTTGGCAAGGGCCTGAATTTCAGCGTTGGTGTTGGATGAATTGTAATTGTAGAAAACTCCTGTAACCTTCCTGATCAACTCCCCGCTGTAATCATAGGCAGCAATGGTGTTCTCAAAATCAGCCGGTTCCGGGTTACTGACGATGGCGGCAATCTGAGCTGTCTGTTCCTCAATCCCCTTTTCAATGGCAGGCAGAAAGTGCTCATTTTTAATCTCACTGAAAGGCGGGACACCAAACGGGGTGTCATATTCAGCAAAGAATGGATTTTCACTGGCAGATTTCTCATTTCCACCTGTTTTACACGCAGTTATCATAGTGGCTAACAATAAGATTAAGGTTAATTTTTTCATGACAGACCGGTTAAGTTAAACAATTCCTTTCCGGCAAAAATACATTTTTTTGGATAAAAACTGTACTTAAATGATAATAAATCAGCAATATAGCATTTAAGGCAGGTTCAGGTTACTCATAAAAAAAACGGGCCCGTGTTTACGAACCCGTTTGCCTTTAAATCACCAGATCAGAAATTCAGCACTTCCATGGCTGCTTTGTAGATCCTTTCCTGATCGGGGAGGATGGCTTTTTCAAGGATACGGTTAAAGCCAACCGGAGTGAATGTTGACCCGACCCGTTTAACGGGGGCATCGAGGGAAGTAAAGCCCTCTTCGGTAATTATGGCTGCGATTTCTCCGCCAAAACCGCCGAACACCTTGTCTTCATGAACTACCAGTGCACGGTTGGTTTTTTTCACTGAATTGAGGATACTCTCCTTATCCAGCGGAATCAAAGAACGGATGTCCACCACTTCAATGCTTTTTCCGGTTTCTGAGGCAATGCGTTCAGCCACGGCAAGGCTCATGTGGGTAGTGTTTCCGTAAGTGATGATGCTGAGGTCGGTGCCTGTTCTGCGTATGCGGGCCTTCCCGAAAGGGACTTCGAAATCTTCCGGAACGTACGTTTCGGAAAGCGGATCGTTATAGAGTGCTTTGGGTTCCAGGAACATGGTAGGTCCTTCGGAGCGGATGGAAGTCCTGAGCAGCCCAGCAGCATCGTCGGCAAATGAGGGGTAAACGATGCGGATACCCGGGAATGTTGCCAGAGCGCCCTCTATGGTCTGGGAATGGTACAAACCTCCGCCGATATAGCCACCCGAAGCCAGGCGAACCGTTACATTGGGGGCGAAAGCGCCGTTGCTACGCCAGTAGTCATGGGTAAGCTCAACAAATTGTTCCATTGCCGGCCAGAAATAATCCGCAAACTCAGCGCCTTCAATAACAATTCTTAGCTTTTTATTGAAACGGCTCATGCCATTGGCAGTGCCAACGATAAAATCTTCGGCGATAGGGCCGTTGAAAACACGTTCGATGCCGAATTCCTGCTGCAGGCCTTTACTCACATTAAAAATGCCGCCTTTCTCCTTGTTGGCGATGTCCTGACCCCAGATATAAGTATCGGGATTATGACGGAATTCAGCTTTCAACGTCTGATTAAGCGCCTGGATTAGCTTGAGTTTTTCACCCGACTGTAAGTTGTGTGTTCCGTCCGGATATTTCGAAGCGGGATAAGGGGCCGGAACAACAAAGTCAAAAATGCTTGCAGGATCCGGATCAGGCGCTGCCAAAGCCTTTTTGTGTGCCTTGGAGACTTCCTCTTTGGCCTGCTTGTCGAGTTCATCGAGTTCTGCTTCAGTTACCCTGCCCGAAATGATCAGCGTCTTCCGGTAGCGGTCGAAGGGGTCATTGGCCTGGGCGCAAAAACGCTCGTTGTCGTCGCGGTAGAGTTCGTGTTTGTCGGAATTGGAATGTGAATGGATCCTGATTGTGGATGCATGCACAATGACAGGAGTTTGATGCTCAATGGCATAGTTTCTGGCTTCCGTCATCGCATTCATGGAATCAAAAACATTTTTTCCATCGCAGTAAATGATCCTCAGGTTTTTAAAGCCCCTGAAGTTATCAGCGGCCCTCCAGTTGGCAGTCTGGTCCCTTTTATGGACAGAAATTCCGTAATTATTGTCCTGAAAAACAAATACAACAGGCAGTTTTTCATTACTGGCCCCGTTGATGGCTTCATACACATAACCTTCGCTGGTGGAGGATTCGCCTTGTGAACTGATGGCAACTGCCTTTACTCCGTATTTTTTGATGGCACGGGCGACGCCGGCTGCATGCAGGGTATGATTTCCGGTGGCGGATGAGACATTGTGTATGTTCCACGCCGGCTTGGCAAAGTGATTCGACATATGCCTGCCTCCGCTGGCAAGGTCGGTGCCTTTGGAAATGCCATTGAGGATAATCTCTTCAGCGGTAATTCCGGCCGAAATGGCTGTGAGCATATCCCTGTAGTAGGGGAAAAGGTGATCATTATTTTTTTCAAAAACCTGGCCTATGGCAAGTTGTATGCCATCATGCCCGGCATAGGGGGCATGGTATGACCAGCCCAGGGCCTGTTTGAGGTAGTTTGGCGCGCGCTCATCAAGTCTGCGTCCGAGAGCCATCAGGTAGTACCATTTTTTAAGCGTTTCCTTGTCGGTATTCTTAATTCCGAAAGCTTTTGTTCTTTCCATCGTTTGTGATTAAAACAGGGTAGTCATAAATAATTCAACAGTCCATATAACAACCCATATACAGGTTTGTTCAACCATTTATCCGATGATATTTCCGGCGTTATACCCCTTGTTTGACAAGGGTTTGCGAATGAATCTGCCAGACCCGGATTCCGGGAAAATTCAGCTTATCGGGATGGGGCAGGTAATTACAGGCGTTTTCAGGCAAAAAGAATAACTTCATCCGTTGCTGGCCGGAATCGGATAAAGGGGCATATAGCAATGAATGATCAGAGGGTTATTCCAAAAGAAAAGTGAAATTTATCAGCATAAGGGTTGTAGGCCAGTTTGAGGATTGCGGGAATGTTAACCTTCCGGGCCAGTTTTACAATCCTTGATGCTGACAAGCCGGTATTTACGAATGCGAATCGATCTGCGTAATAACTTTTTACCGGGGTAAATCCTGAAACCAGTTTCATGTCGGATTTTAACAACCTGAAGTGGAAAGAGGGTTCGATGTAAGTGGAATAGTAATTGTCGCCTGTTTCAGGATTGATATCATCTCCGTAAATCATGGTGGCAACAAGCAATCCGAAAGGATGCTTTTCGGGCCGGGCATAAGCCACATTCAGATCAAATGTGTGACGGGTGGTGCCCTGCCTGATTTCGAAAAACTCAAATTCTTTTACAGGATTGACCGGGCAGAAGTAATCGTACAAAGTGACGTTGAAACTGCCACGGCTGTATGCTGCATAAAGGTCCAGCTCGGTATAGCTTCCGTCGATACTCCAGGCGCCCCAAACTCCTGCGCTGAAATTGCCGTAACTGTATTCCACCGATGGCTGCAGACTGACAGAGGTTCCATTGGCGGCGCCCCTCCACAAGTGATGGGTGTATATATCAAAAGAAGCATCCAGCTTATGGCGGCGCAAACTGTCCTGGGCAGAAAGCAGAAATGGAGCTGCAGTCAGTATTACAAGCAAGTAACGGGTTAATCTTTTATACATGGTTCAGGGCCTCCGGAAAACGGCGGCAAAATTACAGCTATTTCATGAAACTGCAAAGGGTGGTTGAATAAGAATTACGGGGAGCCGGAAACTACTGTTTAAGTATATTTAATATATTTAAAATCAGATAATTAGTAGTGATATTGTAAGAATTTTATTAATCCCTTATAACCTTGTAATCACCGTTGGCAAATAACCTTATAATGGTTGAGGCCTTTGCCTGGTTGAACTGATCATGATAAAGCTGTACACAGTAGTCAACCTTTTCAGCGATTTCAGGGGATATCTGGCTGAAGACCAGCGGGGTGGGTTCGCCTGAAATATTGGCCGAAGATGAAATCAACGGATGTCCGAGCGCGGAAATCAGGTTTTTGCAGAACTCATCCCTTACGATCCTGATGGCAATGGTTCCGTCGGGAGCCGAAACGTTTTTGGGCAGGTTGCGCGCATTGTCATAAATAACGGTTACGGGCTTTTCGATACTGCTGATGAGGTCTTCCGTTATTTCAGGCACTTTCAGTACATACTCATTCAATGCTTCAAAACTATCCAGCAGAATGATCAGGCTTTTGCTTTCCTGCCTTTTCTTGAGTTTATATACTTTGTCCACGGCCCTGGCATTCAGGGCATCGCAACCTAATCCCCAGACTGTATCAGTGGGATAAAGGATGACGCCCCCGTTCCTGAGGACTTTTACTGTTTTCTGAATTTCTTCTTTTTCCTTATCATTCATCATCTGACGGAAGGATATTAAGCAATTGTTTTGTCTGTATTGTTTCAGCACAATCAAAATGACCCAACGGGCATTTTTTTAGTCCGTGCAGACCACATGGCCTGCATGGGGGACCTGGTTCGGCTTCTATGATAAATGAAGTATCCGATAAAGGCCCGAAACCAAAAGCGGGCACCGTGGAGCAGAAGACGCCTGCAACCGGTGCATTCACGGCCGAAGCAAGATGCTGTGGCGCTGAATCGTTTACGTAATTCATGATGGCATATTGCATCAGGGAAGCGGATTGGAGCAGTGTGAGCCTGCCTGCAAGGTTAACAATGTCATCTCTTACCGACTTTCCGGCAATCCCTGCACAAAGTCCGGTGTCTGCTGCAGACCCCAACAATATAACAGCTATACCTGCCGGAATGTTGTTGGTCAGTTCAACCCATTTATGTTCGGGGTATTGTTTGGTGAACCAGAGTGATGCGGGTGAAATCGTAATAAATTTTCCTTTTGCCCAATGCCTGGCCGTTTCAATATCCTGTTCTGACGGGTAGAGGCGGGGGCGCGCTGGGTGGCCGCGAACCAGATGATCAATCAGCCGGTGGTTTCTGTCGATTTCATGCTCAGAATTTTCCGGTTTATCGATGCGATGTTCTGATTTCTTTGTGAAGCAGGAAGATAAAGGATTTTTGCCGAAACCAGATCTGATCGCAGCACCGGAAAGTGCAGTCACGAAACCCGATGAAGCAAACCTCTGCACGTTGATAACCGCATCAAAACGGATTCTTCTGATTTTTAAAATTAACTTCAGCAGATTGAGGTATTTCCATCCTTTCTTATCCCAAACCAGCACCTGGTTTACAAAAGGGTGTCCGAGAAATAACGACTCATACCCTTTTCTTACAAGGTAGCTGATTTCCGAATTCGGTGCATCCCGGTGCAGCGTTTCGGCAAGGGCAGTTGACAGGATTACATCACCAATTGAAGCGGTTTGTATGATCAGAATCTTTTTCAGCACGATGGTCAGTTTGTGGGTTTCGGGCAGATCTGTTCCATTAAAAGAGTATGGTTAATTTTCACGCCTGTATTCCATAGTCCCGCAAGGCCTCGTTCAGCGAAGTTTTCAGGTCTGTAGATGCTTTGCGCTGCCCGATGATCAGGGCGCAGGAAACCTGGAACTCTCCGGCAGGAAATTGTTTGGGATAGGATCCCGGGATTACCACTGCCCGCGGAGGAATGTAACCTTT
>JAMLHF010000089.1 GCA_023957275.1 Lentimicrobium sp.
TGCAAAGGAGTTCGGTATGAAAACCCTGGTGGGAGCCTGGCTGGGAACGGATAAGGAAAAGAACCTTCAGGAAATCATGAGCCTGATTCAACTGGCCCGCGACGGATACGTGGATTATGCGGCGGTGGGTAACGAAGTACTTTACAGGAACGATTTATCGGAGGATGAACTGCTGGAAATCATCAGTTATGTGAAGAAGGAAATCCCGGATATCCCTGTTGGCTATGTTGATGCCTATTATGAATTCGCCGAAAGGCCGGCCATAACCGAGGCTTGTGATGTGATCTTCTGCAACTGCTATCCCTTCTGGGAAGGTACCGGCTTCAACGACTCTTTTGAACATATGCAGCAGATGTATCATCAGGCACTGATGGCGGGCAACGGCAAAAAAGTCATCATCACCGAAACCGGCTGGCCCAGTCAGGGACAGGCCCTGAGAGGGGCAGAACCTTCCAGGCTCAATGCCATGAAGTATTTCATCAATACCAATCTCTGGGCAATTGATGAGAATATTGAAGTTTTCTATTTTTCTTCCTTTGATGAAACATGGAAGGTCGGTCCGGAAGGAGATGTAGGCGCCCATTGGGGCATATGGAATAAGTCGGAAAAATTAAAATTTGTTGATGAACACATTTAATAAATTAGGTATCAACCCCGGAAAAGCATTGTGCTATTCCGGCTTCAGGGAAGGTCAGCATCCCGGGGGTGTTTATCCCGGTTATGAGGAAGTAAAGGAGGATCTGCTGCTTCTCAAAGATCATTGGAAATACTTACGGTTGTTCGACTGCGATGAGCATGCCCGGACGGTTCTGGATGTTATAAGCCGGGAAAAACTGGACTTCAGAATAATGCTGGGGGCTTACATTGTAGCCGAGATGAACAATTTCAACTGCCCCTGGAACGGAGGTGTGTATGCTGAGGACCAACTTACAGAGAACCGCAAAAGCAATATTAATAAGATAGATAAACTGATTGAACTGGGCAATCAATATCCCGGCATCATCTTTTCGCTGTCGGTGGGCAATGAAGCGTGTGTTGAATGGACAGACCATTATGTTCCTGAGAGCAGTGTACTGGAATATGTGAGCAGGGTCAAGGCAAGAGCGAATCAGCCCGTTACTTTCTGCGAAAACTATGCACCCTGGATCCTGAAACTGGAAAAGCTGGCCGCTGAGGTGGATTTTATTTCCATTCACACCTACCCTGTGTGGGAATACAAGCACATCAACGAGTCGCTTGACTATTCAAAACAAAACTACTATTCAGTTGCCAATAAATATCCTGACAAGCCGGTAGTAATTACGGAAGCCGGCTGGGCAACCAATTCGAACGGGAGAGGAATCAATCCCTGGCATGTAAATGAAGAGTTTCAGATGATCTATTTTGAAAGACTCATGAACTGGGTTGAAAAAGAAAACATCCTTGCTTTCTTTTTCGAAGCTTTTGATGAATCATGGAAAGGGTCATCTGAACCACTGGAACCCGAGAAACACTGGGGCTTATTCAACATTGACAGAACACCCAAAATGGCAGTAAGAAAATTGATACAGCAGGAATGAATTAATTGTTTAATACTTATACGCCTGACAACATTCCTGAATTCTTTGAAATAAGCAGTTTTAATAATGTCAATCAATTTATTAACCAAAAACCAAATAAATGATGAAAAGAACTACGATTATTTTACTGGTGCTTATGGCATCTGTAAGCTTTGCCCAGAACAATCCGGTTGATTTTGAATCGGGCGGATTCGGAGCAGACTGGACATGAACCGTTTTTGAGAACGATGTCAATCCGGCAGTTGAGGTAATCCCCAATCCTGATCCAACGGGAATTGATGCCTCCGCTACCGTGGCCAAATTCACCGCTTTGCAAACCGGAAATCCCTGGGCCGGATGTGAATCAGCTCACGGAGACAGCGATCTTGGGCCTTTCGTGCTGGATGCAACCAACTCCATTATCAAAATTATGGTCTGGAAATCTGTGATCAGCGATGTTGGCATCAAACTGGTGGCCGCCAGCGGCTGGGCACAACCCGAAATCAAAGTAGCCAACACCCTGATCAATCAATGGGAAGAGCTTACGTTTGATTTTTCTGCTTATCCCAATCCTCCGGAAGCAGAAGGCATGTATGATCAGATTGTGATCTTCCCTGACTTTGATCTGGCAGGCAGAACCCAGGACAACACCATCTATTTCGACAACATCACGTTCAACGAGCAGGGTGCAACCCCCGGCGAACCCACGGTTGCTGCGCCCACCCCTCCGGTGCGTAATCCTGAAGATGTGATCTCAGTATTCAGCGGAGCATACACCAATGTGGCCGGCACTGATTTCAATCCCAACTGGGGACAGTCGACCGTTGTAACTTTCCCGCTGATCGCGGGCAACGAAACCATGAAGTACGCCAACTTCAACTACCAGGGAACGCAGTTTGCCTCGGCGCTTGACCTGAGCGGAAT
The DNA here is from genome assembly GCA_023957275.1 of Lentimicrobium sp. Taxonomy (GTDB): domain Bacteria; phylum Bacteroidota; class Bacteroidia; order Bacteroidales; family Lentimicrobiaceae; genus Lentimicrobium. Next base: position 2,463 of record JAMLHF010000089.1, read on the forward strand.
GGAGACTTTGCACCTGGATATGTGGACGGCTGATGCAACCGCGGTAAATATATCCCTGATAAGCACGGGCCCGGTTGAAACGCCTTATGCACTGCAGATTACGCCCAATCAGTGGGTCAGCTATGACATTCCGCTCACGGCCTTTGCCGGTGTTGATTTGACGGATGTTATTCAACTGAAGTTCGACGGCGGAAATAGTTCGCAATCACTATACCTGGATAATATTTACTTCTATAAACAAGGCGGATCATCAGGGGATACCCCAAGAAATCCTGTGGATTTTGAGCCGGATGGCTATGGCGCTGACTGGACATGGACCGTTTTTGAAAATGATGTCAATCCGGCGGTTGAGATAATTGACAATCCTGATCCAACGGGAAATAATGCATCCGCCACCGTGGCTAAGTTCACCGCTTTGCAAACCGGAAATCCCTGGGCCGGTTGTGAATCAGCTCACGGAGACAGCGATCTGGGGGCTTTTATTCTGGATGAAACGAATTCAATTGTAAAGATCATGGTCTGGAAATCTGTAATCAGTGATGTGGGCATCAAACTGGTGGCCGCCAGCGGCTGGGCACAGCCCGAAATCAAAGTAGCCAACACCCTGATCAATCAGTGGGAGGAGCTTACATTTGATTTCTCAGGTTATCCCAATCCTCCGGGATCAGAAGGCATGTACGACCAGATTGTGATCTTCCCTGACTTTGATTTGTCAGGAAGAACGCAGGACAATATCATCTATTTCGACAACATTACATTTAACGAATTGGTGAGTACCCGCAAGCTGGCTCTTCCGGGACAGGTATGGGCTTATCCGAATCCTGTAAACCGCGGTGACCAGGTAAGGCTTTCTGCAGATGTGAAACAATCGGAATTGTTTGATATGAGCGGAAGAGTGCTGATCTCCACCAACGCCTCCGTTGTTGATACCGACAGGCTGAGCAGGGGAATCTATATTTTGAGGATTCATACCAATAACGGAGATATTCAAACCCAGAAACTGATTGTAAAATAATCTGGCGTTTTTTCATATCTTTAAGCCGTCCGTTCCCGGACGGCTTATTTTTTTTCATGTGCAGATCATATTTATTCAAAGTGAAATCCAGGGCTGTTGTTCTATTCGCGCTTATTTTGGGATCCCTGGCAAATTTTGCCCAACCGGTCCCGGAAAAAGGAGTGCCGGTGCTCCAGAACTTTACGCCTTCACAATATCAGCACAAAGGAAAAATCTGGGATATAGGATCTGCTCCGAACGGTATTGTTTATATGGCCGCCGACAAGGGTTTGCTCGAGTTCGACGGAAAAGTCTGGAACAGCTTTACAGGAAGTGATGGTTTTACCCGGTCGCTGCTTGTTGATAACGATTCAACGATCTACACGGGATCGGATCTGGACTTTGGTATCTGGAAAAGAAACAGGTACCGGATTTTTGAATACACTTCATTGTATCCTTTTCAGGAAGACATTGCCGAAATAAATGAAGAATTCTGGGATGTTTACAAACTGAGCGATAATGTACTTTTTGTTTCCTCTCAGAATATTTACATTTATAAAAATCAGCACTTTACAAAAATTTCTGCACCTTATAAATTCAAGGGAAGCTTTTCTGTAAATGATTCATTGTATTTCGCGGATGAAAAGGCCGGTCTTTTCCGGTTGGATGGCCTTTCGCTCAGGCAGGCTTTCACCTTTCCGGCCGGTGCGGGATTTGAGATTGCAGGCATTTACCGGCATTCGCAAGGCATTGTGCTGGTTACTAAAAACTCTGGGTTGGCGCTCTTTTCATCAGGGAAGCTGAGCATTTTGAACAATGCAGTATCTCAGCATCTGCAAACAGCAAAGGTTTTTAGTTTTACTCCCGTCGGCGATCAGTACCTGGCTTTCGGAACGATTCTGAAAGGTTTGTATATCACGGATATAAACGGAAGAATCATCCATCAGATCAACAGAAACAAAGGATTGCCGAACAATACCATTCTGAGCCTGCATTACAGTCCGTCAGGGAAACTATGGATGGGAATGGATTATGGAGTTTCAGCCATTGACCTTCACCGGAAAGTCACCACTTTTTACGATTTCAGGGGGGATTTCGGCTCAGGTTCTGCTGCCCTGGTTTATAACGGAGACTTTTATCTCGGCACCAATCAGGGATTGTATCAGTCGGCATGGGATGACCTGAATAATGATTCGGATTATAACAGGTTCCGGCTGATACCCGGCTCAGAGGGGCAGGTCTGGTGTCTGGAGGAAATTGATAATAGTGTGTTATTAGGCCACGATAAGGGGTTGTTTATCCTGAACGGGAACAGCATTCAAAAGATCAGTGATGAACCCGGAGTATGGACCATAGTGCCCTATAAGGATTACCTGCTAACCGGTAACTATAACGGAATATCAATTTTCAGGAAATCCGGCAATACCTGGACATTCCTGAAAAAGATGGATCTCATTCTGGGTTCATGCAATCAGCTGATAGTTGAAAAGGATAATATTTTATGGGTCAACATTCCCAATTTTGGCGTAATCAGGGCGGTTCTTGACAATGATCTCTATCCGTCAGAGCGGTTGATACTCAAAGATAAAGAATTTGAAGGAGCTGATCCCTTCCTGAAGAAAAGTGACTCCGGAATACTGCTGGCCACTGACCGGTTTCAATATGTATTCAGTAAAGCGGAAAGAAAATTTGTCAATAAGGTTAATGCCGGAAATCAACCTGAGATTGAAGGCCTGATTAAAGGCCCCCACCGGTCAACCGTTATCCATCAGGATTATGCTTTTTTCCCTGTTTATAATGGCTTTGCGTTAAAATATCTGAAGTCCGGTAATGAACCGGCCGGACATGTCAATACTTTATGTGTAAGAAAAATAGAAGCCAGCGGCCGGAATCATGACAGAACAAATTTTTATCCCGGAGCAAGTATCCCTTTCAGACAAAACAGCCTGAAAGTTGAATGTATTGTGCCCAACCTGGACAATGTCCTTTATCAGTACAGACTGGATGAATCAGGCAAATGGAGCCCCTGGGATTCAAACAATACCTTTGAGTTGTTTAACCTGAAAAGGGGGAAACACACGCTTTTTGTCAGGGCTTCAGTGAACAATGAAATGCTGCAAATCCTGGAAATACCTTTTCGCATCGAAGCCCCGTGGTTTCTCTCATGGTTAGCATACCTTATTTACTTTGTTACAGCAGTATTGCTTATTTACGGATTGCTGACCCTGCAAAAATTGTCATTGAAAAAGCACAGGAAGCAGCATTTGATTAAGGAGCAACGATCGTTGCGGGAACAGGCCGAAAAGCACCGGCAGGAAGTGATGGCGCTGGAACAGGAAATGTTAAAGGCAGAATACAGTAAACTGAAACAGCAATTAAAGGCCAAAACGGTAGAGCTGGCGTGTAAAGCAAAGGTTGACGACGAGAAAAACCGTATGCTGATTTCGCTGAAAGAGAAGTTTGAGCGCGTTCAGAAAGAACCGGCCCTTGCGCAAATGACATTCAAAGAGATTAATCGCATCCTGGATTCCTTTTTAAACAAGGAGGTCAATACTTTTGAAATCCAGATTGATGAACTGCATCAGGAGTTTTATAAAATACTGAAAGACAGGTACCCCGGACTGTCAAACAACGACCTCCGGTTATGCGCATACCTGAAAATCGGATTGAACTCCAGGGAAATAGCCGATATCCTGAACATTCTGCCGTCCAGTGCTTTTATCAGCCGTTCCCGACTGAGGAAAAAGCTCAACATCGGTGCCGATGAAGACTTGTATGGATTTCTGAATTCGATCTGATTTCAAAAGCCCTTTTTATCCTTCCTGGATTTTCCTGAAACAGTCCTCCAGGTGGTCATCCACCAGGCCCGCGGCCTGCATAAAGGCATAACAGATGGTGCTTCCGCAGAAGGTGAACCCGCGCTTTTTCATATCCTTTGCCATGGCATCCGATTCAGGACTGGTGGCGGGAATCTGGTTTGTTTCAGTCCAGTGGTTAACGATGGTTTTCCCTCCGGTAAACTGCCGGATGTAGGCATCAAAGGAGCCGAATTCTTTCTGAATGTCGAGAAACACCTGTGCATTCCTGATGGTTCCCCTGATTTTGGCCCGGTTGCGGATAATGCCGGAATCGCCGAGCAGGCGGTTGTAATCTTCTTCGGTATAAGCGGCAATTTTCACCGCGTTAAAATTATCGAACGCCCTGCGGAAGCCTTCCCGCCTGTGCAGTATGGTTTTCCAGCTCAGGCCCGCCTGAAAGGCGTCAAGCACAAGGAACTCGAATAATTTTCTGTCGTCGTGAACGGGGACGCCCCATTCGGTGTCGTGGTATTCAATCATCAGCGGGTCGTTGCCCGGCCAGGTACAGGTTTTCATTGTGGATTTCGGATTTCGGATTGTGGATTTCGGATTTTGCTTGTTTCGTAAGACGGCGAGAGCCGGATAACGAGAGATTTCGGAATTCGGTTAAAGGGACGAGGGACGGCATCATATATGAAAGGCACTGCTCACCAGAACACCCGAGCACATGAACACCCGAGCACATGAACACATGAACACATGAACACCCGACATTTCCATATTTACATATTTACTGATTCTTTAATTAGTTACCCCTTTCTCCGTGATAAATCCGGTGATCAATGCGGCGGGGGTTATATCGAAAGCGGGATTAAAGGCTTCCGATCCCGGATTGGTTACCCTGATGGTGTGCATTTGCCCGTTATCGTCGGGGCCGGTCTGGTAGTGTACTTCGTCCTGGCTGCGTTGTTCTATTTCAATGGCGCTGCCGTCGGGGGTATTGTGGTCGAAGGTTGACAGGGGGGCTGCCACGAAAAAGGGGATGCCGAAATGTTCAGCGAGTATGGCTTTTTCACAGGTCCCGATTTTGTTGGCCACATCCCCGTTGGCCGCGATGCGGTCGGCGCCGGTAATAACCAGGTCGATCATACCTGCCGACATCAGAAATGCACCGGCATTATCGGGGACGATGGTGTGGTCAACGCCTTCGTTGGTCAATTCCCAGGCGGTGAGGCGGGCGCCCTGGCTTCGGGGCCGGGTTTCATCGGCATAAACGTGGATTTGCTTGCCGTTCCGGTGAGCCGTGTAAACGGGAGAAAGCGCGCTGCCGTAGTCGACAAACCCCAGCCAGCCGGCGTTGCAGTGGGTAAGGATGCGGGCGCCGTCTTTGATAAGCGAGTCGCCAAAGAACCCGATTTTCTTTGCCGCCTCTACATTTGCATTGGCAAGGTTCTGAGCTTCTTCGATGGCGGCCTGAACCGAAATTTTTCCGGCCTCGTAAACCCTGTCGACAGCGTAAAAAAGATCGCGGGCGGTAGGGCGGGTGGCGCGGATGCGCTCACGGGCGATATCCGGGTCTTCATTGCTGATAAAGCCCTGAGCCATAGCAAAACCTGCGGCGGCACCAATGGCCCCTGCCCCGCGCACCGTCATTTTCCGGATGGCTTCGCAGGTTGCTTCACGTTGTTTAAATGCCTGCACTTTGAATTCAAATGGCAGGAGATTCTGATCTATCATATAAACCACCGTTCCCTCCATCCAGATGGTCCGGTAGTGCCTGTCGCCGACTTTCATATCCGGTTAATTGGTGTCCACACACAAAGATAGCTTTTTCGGCATTCCGGCCTGAACTGCCGGTAAACAAAAGAGGCTGCCCGGAAAGGACAGCCTCCGTGAAAAATATCCGGAAAAAATTACAATTTCAGGGCCACACCCAGGTTGAGCCATGCGATTCCGTAGCCTATTTCAGCCATGGCTGCAAATTTTTCGCTGAAATAGTAGCGGCCGCCGGCATACCATGACCAGATAAGTCCGCTGCTGGAAGCACTGTAGTTGTATAGCGGATCAATATCGCCGAATTCTTTGGCTGATACAACATTAAAACCAAGCATCAGGCCGGTATAGGTATCCAGTTTATCAACCAGCGGATAATGAAATGAGCCGCGTGCACCAAGAATGAAGTTGGTGTATTTATATCCCCAGTTGCCGCCGAAATAGGTGTATTCCCATTTGCTTGAAGCATAACCCAGATAACCACCTACACCAATCGAACCAACATCAAGTACATCGTCTTTAACACCTACCTCAAACGATGCTGAGATTGGCGGAATTGAAGATGTGTAACCGCTTCCGGTGTAGAGTGTGCTTCCAAGACCGATTCCCAGATTCAGAACCTTTTCTCCTTTGGTAAGCATGTTGTCCTGGGCAGACAGACTGAATGCCAGAAATGCAGCGAAAAGGGTAATGACTACTTTTTTCATGTTTGTTTGGTTTTAGTTGAACATTGGATTGTTTCGGTTAATTAAAAAAATTTGTTACACTACTCCGATAGTTTTTTAATGTTGCGCCTGTTGCAGGTTTGTTCAGTTTTTTTTGTGATTCATTCATGACAAAGGTAAAGCAATGCAGCAAGATCCGGCTAAGTAATTGTAGGTATTTTGGTCATTGTAGTGTTTTGCCCTGTATTTAAGGGTTTTTCTTCCCATTTCTATAACAAATCTGATAAAAATAAGTTCCAATCTATGACAAAGATAGCATGCTTTTATAAAACTTCATGCTTTCGCCTGCAATAATTCCGGATTTTGTTTAAAAAGAATCTCTTAAAAGTCATTTATTTTCCCATAATATGATCTGGTCAGGTTGCATGGATGAAAACACATTTCCTGCGTACTGCACTGGTCTGTAAACAACTTCAGCCCGGGCTTGAACAGGCCCGGGCTTCATGGCATAAACGCAAAGGGAATGCAGGTTAATCAGGGGTGATAAAGCGCGTTAGATAACAAGCTTTACTTCTTTGGCATTAAGTCCTTTAGGCCCTTTTTCGACCTTGAAACTTACTTTGTTGTTTTCTTTGATAGGGTCGGTCAGCTGGTTGATGTGTACAAAAATACTTTCACCCGACCGGAGATCCCTGATAAAACCAAATCCTTTGGAATCATTAAAGAAAGTAACTATTCCGGTACGGAATTCTTCTTCAGGGCTGATATCTTCTTTTTTCCTGACACCGATCTCGATCTCTTCGGCTTTGATAACACTTTTTGTTGCAGGATCGGGTGGCGTATCACTGATGCGGCCATATTCATCTACATAAGCAATCATGCTGTCGGGGTTGTTGCCATCGGCAGTGTTTGACGCCCTTTCAAGCTTGCGGGCCGCTTTGTCTTTCTTCTTTTTCTGCTTTTTCTTTTCGTTTTCGATTTTGTTCCAGGATTGCTGTGATCTTGCCATGAATGGGTTTTAGGTTGGTTTTCCTGCGGTGAGGGATGAATAAAAGGCCTTGCAGGAAAACGCTGAAAAAGAGGCTCAAGGTGTCCGGCAAAACTTAACAACTGCAAAGATAGGCAAAATTCCCCGTCTTTCGTTTAAAAGCTTAAAAGGGTCCTGTTCCGGATTACCGGTTCAGCATCAGATACTGATAAGGCTCCAGACCGATGGAAGCACCCGAAGGCTCAAAAGGAGTACCGTCCGGAAATTTCCAGGCTTCAGCAAGCACCGTGCCGGGTACCTCAAATGTGCTTTCACGGTTCCGGACATTGACGATGATCAGCAGGCCCGCATCTTCAGATGAGCGTTCAAAGGCACAAACATCCGCCGTCGAAAAGTCAGCGGTGGATCCTTGCCTGGCGGCTGCAGAATTATTATAGACAGCCATCATTTCCTGATAAGCTTCCAGCATATCAGGGTTGGCGGTCCAGTCGATGGGCGCATTGGAAAAGAAGGGCAAAGCAGGGATTCTGCCTACCTCCTGACTACCGTAAATCAGCGGTACTCCGCCCATAAAAACCGCGATGGCAGAGGCAGCCAGTGCTCCCTGTTTGCCATTGAACAGGGTCATGGGGGTGGCATCCCAGGCCGATTCGTCGTGGTTGGTGGTGAAGCGGAGCCGGGTTTTCCCTGTTGGCGTGGAAAGTTGTTCCTGCCGGTGGGTAGCATACAGCCCGCCTGCTGACTGTCCGTTCCATACGGACTTAAGTTTCCCGTAAAAGTCCCATCCGTAATTCAGCTGGAAGCCTGCGTTGAAGTGGTCGGAGCGCCCGCCCTCCGCCAGCAGAATGATATTTCTTCCGGAAAGGGCATTTATGGAATCAATGGCTTGTTTCCAGAAATCGTAAGGGACCATATCCGCGGCATCGCAGCGGAAACCATCCGCATTGGCCGCCAGCAGCCAGTATTTCATGGCGCTGATCATGGCTTTGCGCATATCCTTATTGTCAAAATTCAGGTCGGCCACATCCTGCCAGTTGGTCCCCTCCGGATGAATCACCTCGCCGTTTACCCTTGTGTACCATGAGGGATATTTCATCCACGGGTTGTCCCAGGCGGTATGGTTGGCCACCCAGTCGAGGATTACCGCCATGCCGCGCTGATGGGCCTGATCGGTCAGTCGCCTCAGGTCGTCCAGCGTCCCGTATTCGGGATTTACTTCCCGGTAGTTTTTTACGCTGTAGGGAGAATTTACCGAATTGACCGTGCCGATGGGATGTATGGGCATCAGCCAGATCACATTCACGCCCAGCGACCGGATATGATCCAGTTTTTGGATAACACCCGTAAGATTACCGGCGGTACTGAAAGCCCTCAGGTTGACTTCATACATTACGATATCGGCTGTGGCCGGAACATTTGCGAAAGGTATTCCGAACTGCGGGGGGGCGGGCAGAATAAATTCATTGGCAGGGGAGGGCGGAGCGGGATTTTCTTCCTTATCCGCACAGGCCGTGATCAGGAATGCCAGCACGATAAACAGAACTGGTACCGGAAGTTTTTTCATTATATAGATCAGTTTTAGTGCCCGCCACGCGATAGAAGCAGTTTGTTTATAAAGTGAATTTACTCCCGGCAACAGCCCTTTTGATTTATACTATTTTTCAGTAAACGGTTCAAAACGGGCCAGTGGGGCCATCCGGGCTTTATTCAGCTGAAGGGATGTTTCACTGACATTATAATTGTCAGCTGTTTCAAGCACTTTCAGCAATGCCCGCTCGGTTTCCATGTTGAGGCACGACATCATGGTTGATCCCATTTTTGAAAAGGTCACCCTGTTGCCTTCCCGCAGTTCATAGCTCCCGAAAAAGGTATTGCAGCTTCCGAATCCGTTGATCCGTTGCTCCGCTTCATCAAAGTAAATGAATGCATCAGGCATCTTTCCTTTGAAATCAACGGGCTTGCCGTTTATTTCAACCAGTTTCCATTTTTTGCCTTCAAGAACAGGGTCTTTCACAGGAGGCAACACTTTCTGAAGTACGTACATATCGGCCAGGTCGCCCCTGATGACTTTGCCTTCAAGGTCAAGCTGAACAAGTTTGTTTTCACCCACAAGGTAACGGTCCGGCGCATTTGAAATCCCTTCAAGCTTAATGCTGCCGCCGGACTTATCCCAGGTAAACCTGCCTGATTCTTCAAAGGCTTTTTCATCCTTTCCTTTGTAAATGGTTGATCGTTTAAAGGTAAGATCACTTCCTAATGTAATGGTGGTGAGCAGTCCTTCGCAATCCGCACAGGGGAGAACACCCGTGTAAGTGCCATGCCAGTCAAGGGAATTCCGGCTGTTGTCGCCGATAATGATATTTCCGGCCGCCTGCTGCCCGCCGGTGGTTGTCTTTTCTTTTGTTTTGCAGCCGGGCATCTGAAAAGAGATGATGGCTGCCAGTGAAATCATCAATAGCTTTTTCATACAGCGGTTCTTTATTGGTTTGGGTTCAAATGACTGAATATTACAGGTATAAAGATACTTAAATTCATGAAACCGGCAGTTACATACTTGTTCTCACAACCTAAAACATATTGCTGATTGCAAAAACCGGGCAAACTTTGGCAACCCGTCTCAGAATAGTCCGGCAAATGGACTGTTTTCCAACCGCCGGTATCCGTTTCAATCAGTGAACGCGTAAATAACAAAATTCATACGGTTCAGTTTATCTTCGCCCGGCAAGGCAGTCTTGATTGAATTTCTGTGCCTGGAAAGAGAAATATTATCCTGCCAGGGTAAATTTGATGGGCATATTGAATCTGGTGTTCATGGGTTTTCCATCCTGCTTGCCGGGTTTCCAGGGAGGCATTTTTTTTACTACACGTATGGCTTCCTCATCCAGCAGGGGATGGACCCCTCTGAGGACTTCAACGTCGGTGACTTTACCGTTGACACGGACAAGAAACGTTAAATATACTATCCCCGAAATATTCATTTCCCGGGCTTTGCGCGGATAATTTATATTGTTTATCAGATAACGGATCCTCCGTTGCTCGCCTCCTTTGAATCTGGGATGCTCGTAAAAGGGGTAGTAGGTCGTATCCTTTCCCTCAATGGAATAGCAATTCCCGTAAATCAGTTTGTCATTTTCGAAGGTCTCTTTCCGTTTCAGGCTCCCGTCTTTGTAATACACAATGCGTTCGCCATGCTGTTTCTGATCCATATAATTCTCAACATAATAAAGAGCACCGGAGTCGTAGTATCTTTTCTGTTCCCCTTCGTAAGCCCCTTTGCTGAAGTTATTTATTTGCTTGATTTTCCCGTCTTCCGAATAGGTGATGGTCGGGCCCTCGATGAGCGGAGTGTCCTTGCCTTTATAAGTTTCTTCAGTTTTAAGCTGGCCGTTTGCATAATATGTTCTGAGGATAAAGCCATCATCCGTCATGGTTTTTACCTGCATGTAGTAATGGTTGCCGCGCGTGGCTTCATTGTATAATTTGTCATAAAATATGGTGTCCCGGATTTCCTGGCTTTTCAGACCTGGGCTGAGCATGATAATGCAGAGCAATGTAATGATGGCTGAAATCAAATAAGCTTTTTTCATATAAGTGTTAATTGTGTGGGCTGTTTAATAATCTTAATGATTATATTGATAAGCGGAGTAAAAATATCAAAATTTATCCTGCGATGGTTATATCGGGAAATTTCAATGTTTTTACTTATTTCAGGAGGTTTCCGGGATTTGAGGCCGTGTCGTGTCAATCTTGCGTAATTTTGTGCTCCGATGAATTTACAGCCAGCCATTTATTTTGCCCCTTTTCAGGGGATTACAACCAAAGCCTTCAGGGCGGTGTATGCCCGGCATTTCGCGGGGGTGGATAAGTTGTTTACCCCCTATTTTGCCAATATCGCGGCAGATTATCCTTTGCCTGCGCTGAAAATGAAGGCCCTGCAACACCAGTCTGAAAACGGCATTC
>JAMLHF010000009.1 GCA_023957275.1 Lentimicrobium sp.
CTTTGAATCCTTGAATCCTTGAATCCTTGAATCCTTGAATCCTTGAATCTTTGAATCCTTGAATAAAACCTGAACACCCGAACACCCGAACACTTAACCCAGCAAATCCCTCAACGCCCCCTCCACCTCCGGAAAACTGAAAGTAAACCCCGCCTTCAGCAGCCGCCCGGGAATGGCTTTTTGTCCGGTAGTGAGCGCGGAAGCCCCTTCGCCGAACAACAAGCGGAGGGCAAAGGCGGGAACAGGTACAAAAACCGGCCGCCTCAGCACCCTTCCCAGGGCGGAGGTATAACCCTGATTGTCGGTAACCCCGGGGGCCGTCAGGTTAAACGTCCCCGTAAGGCGGCGATCAAGCACAAACATAAAAGCACTGACCAGGTCATCAATATGAATCCATGAGAAACCCTGCCTGCCGCCGGCGATGGGCCCGCCCAGTCCGAGGCGGAAGGGCGTCAGCATTTTGGGCAATGCGCCCCCCTCTTTTGCCAGCACCACCCCCAGCCTGAAAACTGCCAGTCCGGTGGCCGGATCCAGCTGTGCAGCCTCCCCTTCCCACTGCCGGCACACATCGGCCAGAAAACCTTCGGCATAATAAGCATTCTCCTCGGTATTCACCCCTTCATCGCTGTAGATACCCACGGCTGAAGCCGAAATAAACAACTCCGGTTTGCGCTCCGCCAGATTTACAGCTTCCACCAGCTTACGGGTAGTAAGTACACGGCTGTCGAGAATTTCCCGCTTGTAAGCCCTGCTCCAGCGGGCCACGATGGGCGCGCCCGCCAGGTGTATCACGGCCCCGGCATTCTCCACCTTCTCTTTCAGCAAAGCGGGATCGCCGGCAAAATCAGCCCGGCCGGCCGCCGTAACGGTATGGCCCCTTTCCTCCAGGGCGGCCCGCAGCCTGCGCCCAGTCAAACCCGTTGATCCACTGATAAGTATATTCATATTTAAGTTTCTATATGTATTGAAAGTCAGCTTTTTATCCGCTGGCAGGCTGTTAAATTAAAGCTAAAAAGTGCTTGCAGGATAAAAAAACCTATACCTTTGCACCGCTTTTTGTAAGCGGTTAACAAACAAGGCGCTAAAAGGTTTCTGTATAAAATCAATATACCTGCAATGGACAATACGAAGAACACAAATCAGGCGGACAGGCTTTTCGGGGAGTTTCCACCGGTCACTACCGCCGAATGGGAGGCCAGAATTCAGGAAGACCTGAAAGGGGCGGATTATGAGAAGAAGCTGATCTGGAAAACCGCCGAAGGATTCGCCGTGAAGCCTTATTACCGTTCCGGCGATATGGAAGGCCTTGCTTCGTTCGGGGATGCCCTTCCCGGACAGTTCCCCTATCTCAGGGGCAATAAAGCGGATGGCAACAAATGGCGCATATGCCAGGACATTGAAACAGCCAATCCGGCCAACGCCAACGCCCTTGCCCGCGAGGTGATCGCCAAAGGCGCTGACGCACTCTCTCTCAATGCCGGAAATATTGACAATACCGCCTCACTGAAAACATTGCTCGAAGGAATAGACACAGGCAAAATTTCGCTCAATTTCAATTCCGCAAAATCATACCCTGCCCTTGCCGGGATGCTGGTTCAGCATTTGGGCGAAGCGGCCGGCAAAACCTGCGGCTCCTTCGACTGCGACCCGCTGAGCTATGTGCTGCTGAAAGGAAATTACCACACTTCGCGTGAGAAAGATCTCGGTGAGGTAACGGAGCTGGTAGAAAACTACGGCGATAAACTTCCGCATTTCAGGCTGATCACCATCAACGGCCACTACTTCCACAATTCAGGGGCCACCCTCACCCAGGAACTGGCATTTGCCCTTGCCTCGGGCAATGAATACATGGCCCTGCTCACCTCAGCAGGCATTCCGGCCGGCAAAGCCGCGGAAAGCATGATTTTCGTATTTGCAACGGGCGGAAACTATTTTATGGAAATCGCCAAACTGCGTGCCGCCCGCTTATTGTGGGCACGCATTGTGGAACAGTATCAGCCCGCTTCCCCCGAAAGCGCTAAAATGCGTATCCATTCGGTGACAGCCAACTGGAACAAAACCATATACGATCCTTATGTAAACATGCTGCGTACCACCACCGAGGCCATGTCGGCCGCGCTGGGCGGAGCTGATATGATTACGGTACTTCCTTTCGACCTCAACTACAAGGAACCGGACGGATTCTCCATGCGTATGGCCCGCAACCAGCAGATTATCCTGAAGGAAGAATCGAGCCTCGATAAAGTGGTTGACCCGGCCGCCGGCTCCTACTACATCGAAAACCTCACCGCTTCGCTGGCCGATGCCGCCTGGAGGCTCTTCCTCGAAGTGGAAGAAAAAGGAGGCATGACCGAAGCCGTACAATCCGGCTTTATCCAGAACAGTGTGGCCGCCAGCGCCGCGCAGAAAAACGCTGAGATTGCCGCACGCCGCACCGTAATGCTGGGAACCAACCAGTATCCCAATATGACGGAAAATATGCTGGATAAGATTCAGACCGATGAGGAAGAGGAAGATGCTGAAATTACAGACCCCGTTCCGGTATATAAAACAATGGAGCCTTACCGTGGCGCCGATGCTTTTGAAGACCTGAGGCTGGCAACCGAGATTTACGAATCGGAAGAAGGACACCGTCCGCACGTCTTCCTGCTTGCCACCGGCAACCTGGCCATGCGTAAGGCAAGGGCGGGCTTCAGTACCAACTTCTTCGGATGCGCCGGTTATAAAGTCACCGACAATGCAGGGTTCAACACCGTGGACGAAGGCGTGAAAGCGGCCCTGGAGGCAAAAGCCGACATCGTTGTGCTTTGCAGCAGCGACGAGGAGTATGCCGATATCGCCCCTACCGCGGCCCGGGCACTGAAAGCCGCCAGACCTGAAATCCAGGTGGTGGTGGCCGGTTTCCCGAAAGAGCTGGTTGAACAACTGAAAGCTGCCGGCGTGGATGAGTTTATCCATGTGCGCACCAATGTGCTGGAAACCCTATATGCCTTCCAGCAAAAACTGGGCGTCATGCTGTAAACCTGCATTGAAATTTTTGAATCTTTGAATCTTTGAACCGACCGAAAGGAGCTCAGCGAAGCTAATCTTTTAAGCCACGAATGCACGAATACACTTTTTTTGAATCCTATACCCGCTTTAGCGGAATTGAATTTTTGAATCTTTGAATCTTTGAATCTTTGAATCCTTGAATCTTTGAATCTTTGAATCCTTGAATCCTTGAATCTTTGAATCTTTGAATCTTTGAATCCTTGAATCTTTGAATCCTTGAATCTTTGAATCCTTGAATCCTTGAATCTTTGAATTTTTGAATCCTTGAATTAAAAAATATGCGTCCCGATTTTAAAAATGTAACGATCAGATCGTTCGGCAAGGCGGATCCCGCGGCGCTGCCCAAGGGCTGCGAATGGATGACCACCGAGCAGATCCCGGTGAAACCGGTTTTCACTGCAGAGGATCTTGAAAAGATGGAGCACCTGAACTATGGCGCAGGGCTCCCGCCCTTTCTCCGCGGCCCATACAGCACCATGTATGTGATGAAACCCTGGACCATCCGTCAGTATGCCGGGTTCTCCACCGCCGAGGAATCAAACGCCTTTTACCGCCGCAACCTGGCAGCCGGTCAGATGGGCCTCTCGGTAGCCTTCGACCTGGCTACACACCGCGGCTACGACTCCGACCATGAGCGCGTGGTCGGCGACGTGGGTAAAGCCGGTGTCGCCATCGACAGCATCCTCGACATGAAGATACTGTTCGACCAGATCCCCCTCGACAAGATGTCGGTATCCATGACCATGAACGGCGCCGTGCTGCCCATCATGGCATTCTATATTGTTGCCGCCGAAGAGCAGGGCGTGCCCATGGAAAAACTGAGCGGCACCATCCAGAACGACATCCTCAAGGAGTTCATGGTGCGCAACACTTACATCTACCCGCCCATTCCCTCGATGAAGATCATTGCCGATATCTTTGAGTTCACTTCACAGAACATGAAGAAGTTCAACTCGATCTCCATCAGCGGATACCATATGCAGGAAGCCGGCGCCACCGCCGACATCGAGCTGGCCTACACCCTGGCCGACGGACTCGAGTATATCCGCACGGGCATTCAGGCAGGCATTCCGGTGGATGCATTTGCACCCCGCCTCTCCTTCTTCTGGGGCATCGGTATGAACCATTTTATGGAGATTGCCAAGATGCGCGCCGCCCGCCTGCTCTGGGCCAAGATTGTAAACCAGTTCAACCCGAAAGACCCCAAATCCATGGCCCTGCGTACCCACTCGCAGACCTCCGGATGGAGTCTTACGGAACAGGACCCTTTCAACAACGTAACCCGCACGGCTGTGGAGGCGCTGGCGGCCGCCCTCGGTCATACCCAGAGCCTGCATACCAATGCATTGGATGAGGCCATCGCGCTGCCCACCGACTTCTCGGCACGCATCGCCCGCAACACCCAGATCTACCTGCAGGAGGAGACCAACATCTGCAAGGCGGTGGATCCCTGGGCAGGCTCCTACTATGTGGAGTCGCTCACCCATGAGCTGGCCCGCAAAGCCTGGAAACTGATCGAAGAGGTGGAACAGCTCGGCGGAATGGCCAAGGCCATTGAGACCGGAATTCCAAAAATGCGCATCGAGGAAGCTGCTGCCCGCAAGCAGGCGCGCATCGACTCGGGCCGCGACACCATTGTTGGGGTGAACAAATACCGCCTCGAAAAAGAAGACCCCATCGAAACCCTCGAAGTTGACAATACCGCCGTACGCGAAGCACAGCTGAAAAGGCTGGCACAACTCCGCGCCAACCGCAACAACGCGGAGGTACAGGCAGCCCTGGAGGCGCTCACCCGTGCCGCAGAGACCGGAGAAGGCAACCTGCTTGCCCTTTCCATCGACGCCGCCCGCAAACGCGCATCGCTTGGCGAAATTTCAATGGCACTCGAAAAAGTTTATGGGAGATACAAAGCCGTGATACGTTCCATTTCAGGAGTTTACTCCTCCGAATCGGCCGACGACAGCAGCTTCAGGAAAGCCTGCGAAATGGCCGACCAGTTCGCTGAACTCGAAGGACGCCGCCCCCGCATCATGATCGCCAAGATGGGTCAGGACGGGCACGACCGTGGCGCCAAGGTGGTAGCTACCGGCTATGCCGACATAGGATTTGATGTCGACATCGGACCCCTGTTCCAGACGCCGGCAGAAGCCGCACGCCAGGCCGTGGAAAACGATGTGCACGTGCTGGGCGTTTCCAGCCTCGCCGCCGGACACAAAACCCTGGTGCCCCAGGTCATCGAAGAGCTGAAAAAGCTTGGCCGCGAAGACATCATGGTCATCGTTGGCGGTGTAATCCCGCCCCAGGACTATGACTTCCTTTACAAAGCGGGCGCCATGGCCATCTTCGGCCCCGGCACCGTGATTCCGGAAGCCGCCATCAAAATGCTCGAAATTATGATCGAAGCCCGCAGCTAAACCTGCCGGCATCAACCTGCATACCTGACCTGACAAGTTTTCTTCCAACTTGTCAGGTCATCTTTTTTTAGTTAACGCGCGTCTTCAGACGCGTGCCTCGAACCTTTCCTTTTGTTAGCGCGCGTCTTCAGACGCGTGCCTCGGACCTCAACAGAATAAAACCTGCATAACCTACCCCGCGCAAAGCCGCCACGACGCAAAGATTATTCTGCGTCCCCGCAATTCCTCAGTTAACGAATCTTTTGTTAGCGCGCGTCTTCAGACGCGTGCCTCGGACCTCAACAGAATAAAACCTGCATAACGTACCCCACACAAAGTCACAATGACGCAATGATTATTCTGCGTCCCCGCAATTCCAGACTTCTCCACAGGGCCAAACCACAACAAGCAACGACCTGACCTAACAAGTCTTCTTCCGACTTGTTAGGTCTTCTTTCTTTAGTTAACGCGCGTCTTTCCCGCCAAGAGGCGGGACGTGCCTCGGACCTTTCAATGGGTAATCACGGACCTTTCAATTATGATTCTGTCCCGGTGGTCGGCGATTCCGATCGCCATCGGAACGAGACCATCCGGGATAACCTTTCCCACGCAAAGCCCCCGCCACAGCGGGGCAAGCTGCAATGACGCAATGATTATTTTTTACATTTTCCTTTCACTTTCATCCTCTCTACCCTTCCCTGTTGGCGCAGACGTCCCGTCCGTGCCTAAGGTTTGATTTATCAAGGTTTAAACATCTCTATTACACCTAACAGGTTAAAAGAAAACCTGTCAGGAGCATCCTATTAATGGCTTGCACGAACATCATTATTTTTAACTCTTCTCGCTTTCCCTCACTCCCTCTCCCCTTGTCTCCTTGTCCCTCGTCCCGGTCCCTGAGCGGCGGTTGTTGAGCGTAGCCGAAACAAGCCGAAGGGCCGTCCCTCGTCCCCCCTTCAGCGTCCCTCGCCCCTCCTTCAGGCGTCCCTCGCCCCTTCTTCAGGCGTCCCTCGTCCCTTCTTCAGGCGTCCCTCGCCCCTCCTTCAGGCGTCCCTCGTCCCCCCTTCAGCGTCCCTTTGCATCATTTCGAAAAAAACTGCATCTTTGACTCATGAAATACCTAAAACGCATTGCACTCCTCCCGGCACTGATTCTTTCCTGCCTGCTGCATGCACAACCACCGCAGCACCGGATTGCCACGGCTGGCAAAGCGCGCTACGCCATTATCCTCAGCCGCGATGCTGACTCCCTTACCCGCTTTGCCGCGGATGAACTGCAGGACTACCTTTTCAGGATTTCCGGAGCGCAGGTCAGGATCGCCGATAAGCCCGTGAAAAGGTTCAAATCAATATTTATCGGTAAGGAGTGGTTTGCCAAAAAAGCGGCTTCCGGCAGGCTCGAAGCCATGAACGACGACGGTTTCTGCATTTTCAGCGAAGACGGTCACTTGTACCTCGGCGGGAAACGGCCGGTGGGCGATATTTACGCGGTTTATACCCTTTTACAGGACTATGCCGGTTGCCTTTGGCCAGGCAACGGCGAGGTTTATATCCCGGAAAAACCGGATCTCAACCTGCCGGAGATTTCCCTGTTTTCACAACCGGATTTCCGTTTCCGCCATCCGCACTTTCCTGACAAGAACAAACCGGAATACTACTTCCCGGCCCGCACACATCCCATGGATGAATGGGGCATGTTTGTACATACCTTCCACAAACTGATGCCGCCCGAAACATACTTCGGCAGTCATCCTGAATATTACTCCCTGGTAAACGGCAAAAGAATCCGCGACGGACAGCTATGCCTCAGCAATCCGGATGTGATCCGCCTACTGACCGAAAACCTCAGGGAAGAAATGAAGAAAAAACCGGATTGTACTTATTGGTCGGTATCGCAAAACGACTGCATCAACTATTGCGAGTGCGAAAAATGCCAGGCCCTGTACGATCAGTATGGAAGCATTTCGGGGGCGTATGTCAGCATGGCCAATCAGATCGCGCGGCAGTTCCCGGATAAGCAGATATCCACCCTTGCGTACCAGTTTACGCGCTCCGCTCCCACGGCCATCGTGCCCGACAGCAACGTGAACATAATGTTCTGCTCCATAGAGTGCAACCGCAGCCAGCCGCTGGCAACGGATCCGCGCAGCGCTGACTTTGTGAAGGACATGAAAGACTGGTCTTCCCTTACGGACAATATTTTCATGTGGGATTACGTGGTGCAGTTCAAGACCTTCACGGGTCCCTTCCCGAACTTCAGCGTGCTGCAGCCAAACATCCGTCTCTTCCGCGAGCACGGGATTCCTATGATGTTTCAGCAGGGAAGCGGCAACTCCTGGTCCGACTTCAGCGAATACAAGCAGGCGCTAATTTCCAGGCTGCTTTGGGATGCGGATATGAACGAGCCCGCTTTCCGCGAAAAGTTTTTCCATGCCTTTTACGGTGCTGCGGCTGACGTGATGCTTGAATACTTTGAGCTGGTCCAACATGAGATGGAAAAGCAGGCCGCCACACGTACGCTGGATATCTACGGCTATCCGGCGCTCTACTCCGGATGGTTTCTGAAACCTGAACTGCTGATCCGTTACCGTAAGATGATGGACAGCGCCCAGCTCCTCGTGCAGGAAGATCCGGTGCGGCTGAAACGGCTACTCCGGCAGCGATGCAGTGTGGATTTCGCCTTTCTCGATGTCGCCCTCAGCCTCAACCACCCCGCGCTGTCGTTTTACCAAATGCAGGATGGGCGGCGGACCATCGACCCTGTGATGAAGGATTACCTGGACCAGTTTGTGCGGAACTGTGAGGCTACAGGAATAAAAACAATCGATGAAAACGGCTACGCACCCGAAGCCTACAGAACCCAGGCGCTGAATGTGGCGGCCATGGCGGTAAAGCCGAACAAGGCTGCCGGTAAACAGATTTCTTCACTTACGCCGGTCTCTCCCCTTTACGATGTTGGCGGCACCCGCGCGCTCACCGACGGGCTGTTCGGCGGGCAGCACTTCAGGCTGAACTGGATGGGATATCAGGGGTATGATATGGAAGTGCTGATAGATTTCGGGCAGGCGGAAACCTTCAGCAGGGTGGAAACCAACTTCTTCCTCGACCTGGTAAGCTGGATCTTTCTTCCTCTGGAGGTAAGGATAGAAGTTTCGGACAACGGTAAGAATTTCAGAACCGTACATACAGAAAAAATTCCCGAACCGGTCCGGAATTTCGGACAAAAACCGGTGCACTTCAGTTTCTCCTTTCCGGAAACGGGGGCAAAGTTCCTCAAAGTAACAGCCATCAGCCACAAAACCTGTCCCGACTGGCACCGCGGCGCCAATCAGCCGGCGTGGATATTTATCGATGAGCTGGTGGTGGAGTAGTATCGCCTGAACCTATTTATCGGCGGACTTTTCATCCAGCAACATCTTTCTGGCTTCTTTCAGCCTCGCTTTCTCGGCTTCGGGCAGCACGGGATATTCCACCTTCAGCTCCTTCAGCCGGTTGATAATGATATTGCTCACGGCATAACGCATATACCATTTGCGGTCGGCCGGGATCACAAACCAGGGGGCATGTTCGGTGGAAGTCGCGGTGAGCATATCGCTGTAGGCGTCCATATAGTCCTCCCAGTGGGCGCGTTCTTTCACATCGCCGGAGGAGAATTTCCAGTTTTTTGCAGGATCCTCAATGCGCTCCAGAAAACGCTTTTTCTGTTCCTCCTTCGACACATTCAGGAAAAACTTCAGGATAATGGTGCCGTTTTCAGTAAGGTGCTTTTCCAGGTCGTTGATCTGCCGGTAACGGTTTTCCCAGAAATCTTTATCCACCGCATCCACGGTTTTAATCCCCGGAAGGTTCTGCGCCAGCAGGTACTCAGGATGCACCTTTACCACGAGCACCTCTTCGTAATACGAACGGTTGAAAATCCCGAACCTGCCGCGCTCGGGAAGGCATTTGTAGGTCCTCCAGATGTAATCGTGATCCAGCTCGGCAGCCGAAGGGGTTTTAAAACTGTATACCTCACAGCCCTGGGGATTAAGGCCCGACATCACATGCTTGATGGTCCCGTCCTTCCCCGCCGCATCCATCGCCTGAAAAATCAACAGCACCGCGTAGCGGTTATGGGCATAAAGTTTATCCTGAAGCCCGATCAGCTCATTCACGTTTTCCTCCAGGAGTTTTACCCCTTCATCTTTCCCGTTAAGGATTCCCTTATAGGTCGGATCGAAGTCCGAAACCCTGATTTTCTTTCCGGGCTTTGCCAGAATGGCCGGGTCGTGCAGCAGGTTTTTCTTTTTCATAAACTTCAGATTTCAGCATCATGGGTTACATCTGTTAAAGATAGAAAATCAGGCCTCAAAAGTTAAAAAATTATTCAAAAAAAATCACAAGAAAAAGATCCTGCACTTTTTAAACAGCAACCCAATTAACTTAAATTATATTTCATTGTAATACAGTATATTATGAATTCATTTATCTACCTTCAATCAATAAAATAATATATTCGTAATCATTTTAAATAAATATTTATTTTACCGGTCCGGAAAAATGCCGTATCTTGCAAACCGAACAAAACCCAATCTATATGAAGAATTATCAGTTAAGTGTATTCAATGCAGTATTAAAACCAGGGATTAACGACAAAAATGCGGTAGCCGATTTTCTGTTCGAACATCTCGATCAGTTTGGCGACAAAAAAGAGGACATTATGAAGGCCATAGATTTTTCCGTCAAAGACAGGGCTTCGTTCGGAGGATTTACGCTGGTGGCGAAGGAGAATGGCAGTATAATAGGGGCTGTAGTGGTGAATCAGACAGGAATGGAAGGTTATATTCCCGAAAATATTCTTGTATACATAGCCACCCATCGCAATTACCGGGGGAAAGGCGTTGGGAAAAGCCTGATGCAGGAAGCCATCAATATGGCCCATGGCGACATCGCCCTGCATGTTGAACCGGATAATCCCGCAAGGCATTTATATCAGAAGCTGGGCTTCGACAACAAATACCTTGAAATGCGACTTAAAAAAGAAACCGTCTGATGGCATTCATAACGCTGGATCAGCAGAAGTTAAAAGATAATTACCATTATCTGAACAAGCTTTTCCGGGAGGAAGGCATACAGTGGGCGGTGGTATCAAAGTTGCTCTGCGGCAACAGATTATATCTTCAGGAGGTTATCAACCTGGGAATCCATCAGTTGTGCGACTCCAGGGTGTCCAACCTCAGGGCCATCAAAAAGATGTCGCCCGAAATTGAAACGATTTACATCAAGCCGCCTCCCATGCGCTCCATTCCGGAGATCGTGCGTTATGCCGACATCAGTTTCAATACCGGATTGAGCACCATACAGGCACTTTCGGCCGAAGCGGAAAAGCAGGGGAAGGTTCACCAGGTAATTATCATGGTGGAGATGGGCGAACTGCGCGAAGGCGTGATGCGCGATGACCTGATAGAATTTTACGAAAAAGTCTTCCGGCTCCCGCACATCAATGTCGTTGGCATAGGCACCAACCTGAGCTGCCTTTACGGCGTGCTTCCCAACCACGACAAGCTGATCCAGCTCAGCCTTTACAAGCAGTTGATAGAAGCCAAGTTTAACCGTAAAATCCCGTATGTTTCAGGCGGGTCCTCGGTATCCATCCCGCTGATCTTTGAAAAGATACTGCCCAGAGGCATCAACCATTTCAGGGTGGGCGAGACCCTCTTTCTGGGCACGGATGTCTATCACGACACGGTGATCGAAGGTATGCACAACGATGTGCTGCGCCTGTATGCCGAAATCATTGAACTGATCGAAAAACCCACCGTTCCCATGGGCGAAATCGGCACCAATGTTGAAGGGCACAGTTTCAGTTTCGACTCAGAGACATCAGGAAAAACAGCCTGCCGGGCAATCCTCGACATCGGCCTGCTGGATGTGGAAAGCAACCACCTTTTCCCGGCCGATCCGCAGATAAAATTTGCCGGCAGCAGCAGCGATATGATCGTGATCGACCTGGGCGGGAACGAAAAAAATTACAAAACCGGCGATCTCGTGGAATTCAAAATGGATTATATGGGGGCGCTCCGCATCATGAACTCAAGATATATCGGCAAGCAGGTG
Organism: Lentimicrobium sp.; assembly: GCA_023957275.1. Taxonomy (GTDB): domain Bacteria; phylum Bacteroidota; class Bacteroidia; order Bacteroidales; family Lentimicrobiaceae; genus Lentimicrobium. Next base: position 11,537 of record JAMLHF010000009.1, read on the forward strand.
AGGTAATCCCGTTTATTGCATTGCATAAATACTGATATTTGCATTTCATTAGCCTGAAAGGGCTTTTTTTCAGTATTGTCACCCTCACACAAACCTGTTATGCCTTTTTTGGTTGTTGACCTCGAAATGAGCGGCCCGGAGCCGGGCTATCATGAAATCATTCAGATCGGAGCAGTTTTGCTGAACGACAACTGGGTGGAACTCGGAACTTACCTCAGCAATGTGTATCCCGAAAACGAGGAGGCGTTTACAGCCTCCGCCGAAAAGATTCACGGGCTTTCGCTCGATGAGTTGCAGGAAGCGCCCATGATTTACGAGGTGCTGGAGGATTTTGAACAGTGGATCCGCAAACTGCTCAAAAGGCAGGGGGGCGATCTGCGCGATGTGGTGATCTGCGGGCAAAGCGTAATCTTTGACGTGAACTTCCTGAAATTTGCCTACAGCGGTGAAAACCTCGACTGGCCCTTCAGCAACAAGCTGATCGACCTGCATACCATTGCTTTCTACACCTTCCGCATCCTGGAAGCCAACGGCAAAACCGTCCCCCGCTCCCTCAGCCTGAAATCCATCTCGGCATGGTTCGGCTTTGAACGGGAAGGAGACACCCATAACGCCCTGGAAGATTCACAACTGACCATGCAATGCCTGCAAAAGTTTTTCCGGATGGCCGCAAAGTTTAAAGTTTCAGACTAAATCTGCTGCAACATTTCTAACAGGAGTCAGCATGAAGCCATTTTGCACAGATTAAAAAGATTGACCTCAAATTGGCCTCACAACGGAATTTGTGCAAGCATAATTTTAACTGAAGTTTTTCAGTATAATCTGACATTTTAAAATCAGGAATCCATCAATTAAGGAAAAGGAACTCTATAACCGCCAAAAGAATCGCGACGCTGTATAATCACAACACATGCTGAACCGGGCTTGCTTTCATTAAAGATTTCATTCACAGCAAGGCCGATCATGAGGATAAAACTGATATACAGAATTCAATTCTTAAAAAAAACCGGCACTACGGCAAAGGATAAGCCGGGGATTTTATAATTTTGAAGAATCTTACACGGAACGCTCACATGATGCCTGATGATTCTCATATTCATAACATTGCCGGTTCCATCCTCAGGAATTATAACTACCTTTTTCCCTCTACATATCCTGATATCCCGTTAAACCTCAATATGTTAAAAGAAGCCATGGCAGAAACCGGATTTTTTCTTGAGGAAGAAAAAATTCCGGAGTTCATGGAAGACATTGAGCTGCAGCTTGCCGCCATGGTTCCCCTGAACTGGAACAATTACGGCACCATCGCCATACTGCTGAACAAAACCCATCCTGAGGAAGACCTTATCGCCATCAGTCTTCAGCGGATCACTGAACTGGTAAGGGAATTGCCCAACTTTAACGATGCTGCAGTTCCGGATGAAGACACCCTGGACTCAATCATCTATACCTGGATAAGCCTTACGGACGAATTTCCGGGATTTACGGAGGATGAAGCCTGGTCGTAAACCGGGTTCCGTTCACCGGGCCTGCTGATTAACAAAGAAAAACCATCGTATGAAAAAGATCCTGAGTTTTCTGTTACTGTTTGCTTTCGCAGGCAGCGCCATGGCACAGCAGAACAATTTTACACCACCCCGCTATAAAAAGATCAGAAAAGCCATTGAAAAAAAGGAATCCGGATCATATTATCCCTTTCTGATGCAGCGCCTGCAGTCCAATGACACTACCCTTACCGTGGAAGATTACCACCTGCTGTATTACGGATACGCCCTGCAAACCGGCTATGCGCCGTATGCCACCCACCCCCTGGCCGACAGCCTGATGAGCATCCTCAGGAAAGAAGAAGTCACAGGTCAGGATTACGAAGCCATTATCAGGCACGGCTCGGCCCTGCTGCTCGGGAACCCTTTCGAAATCAGATTTCTCGATCCGTTGATCTATGCACACCGTATGAAAGGGAATCAGGAGATGGCCGCCAGACTGGAATTCAGGTTCGGCCGGATTATAGAAACCATCTTTGGTTCAGGCGACGGACTCAGCAGGGAAACGGCATTTCATGTCACCTCCGTATCCCACGAATATGATATGCTCAGGGCGCTGGGGTTCGGCTTTGGCGGGCAGCAGCAGCTGATCGACGGAAAATACGATTACCTTAAAGTCAGCAAAAACGACTATGGCATAGAGGGAATGTATTTCGATGTATCCGTCCTGCTCAGGTCCCTGTCAAACCTCCGGTAAACAGTCGCTGTCCGGATAAGTCCATATTTCATGAATGCATTTTTTCCGGAACGGGAAAACACAGTTTTGTGATACCGTTGAGATTTATATTCATTCTAAATTACAATTAACCAAAACTACATATCAATTTTCTATATTTGTGAGTAATCTGAGGTGGCGAAAGAAACGGCTCTCCTTTACCGCCCGGCGGAAACACCTTTTATGGCAATATTCAAGATGAAGCATCCTGTTCTGAAGCTTTTACACATCTTTCTGATTATTATTCCGGGGCTCCTTTCAGCGCAATCATTGCCCGATTCAGGCCTGGTTGCCGCCTATCCCCTTGACGGGAATGCCAGAGAGCCGGAACACCGCGAATTTTCAGGTAAAACCCTCAGGACAAAAGCCGTTGCTGACCGCAATGGCCAGGCTGGCCGGGCGCTCGGATTTCATCCCGGGCCCGGGATGGAGTTCAGCCAGGCTGAGTTACCACTCGACATTTCACCCGATGCGTTACCCGTGGTCACCATTACCTGCTGGATCAAAGCCGCAGAAACCTTTAAATACCTCACTCCCCTCCGCAGCGGCGACAAGAAACAAAGAGGTCTCCTCACCGACAGGCACAGGGGCAGTCAGCGGTGGAGCGCTTCGGCAGGCAGGGACGGCATCATTCACGGCTCCCCGGTCCTGAAAGATCAATGGACTTTTATCGCTTTGATCTATGATGCCCCCAATGAGCAGGCCCGGCTGATTGTGAACAATCAGGTGTTCGGCGGCAGGGCACGGCAGAGGAAAAGCAATCCTTCAACAATCATAGGCGCATTCAACGGTGCCATGGACGAACTGAAGGTATATAACCGGGCGCTTTCGCCTGAGGAACTTGAAGCGTTGTATGGAAAGCCCATTGACGTTAACATAGAAGATTTCGCGATAAAAGACAGGAGCAGTTACCGGCGCAAAATGGAAGCGCGCCGCAACCCTGCCGTGGAAGCCGGACAACAATTTATCGCGGGCTATGAAGAACTGATCATACGCGACAGCGTTCACAGCCCGAATACACTTCATATTTTCGGGCCCGGCGACACCATTACGGTGCTCGGGCAGGCGGGCGACAACTGGCTCGAAGTGAGCAACCAAAATGGAGAGAAAGGCTATATATCCGCCTCCTCGCTGATTTCGAATGCCTACAGGACCGGAAAGACAAAGTCGGTGTTCAGGTTCACCAACTGGCTCGGACAACTGTTTATGATGAATAAGGCCTGGAACTGGTTTTTTGCAGCTCTTTTCACGTTGCTGCTGGCCATGGCCCTGAAATACCGGAAACCACTGAATGACTGGTTCATCGCGCTGGGCGGCAAAGCAGAAACGGAAGCTTCGGGCTCAAGGAATGAAGGCATTGTAACCACCCGGAAACCAGTTATTCTGGACAGGTATTTCCCTGTAGCAAGGCCGAAATGGTGGATCATTTCACCGGGAATTGTTTTCGCGCTGATGCTTCTGGGTGGATCAATCTGGGACCCGGCCGAAACCCAATGGTTTTTCAACGAAGGGGCCCGCATCATCCCCACCGGTTTCACATTGGCCATCCACTGGGTTTTATGGTCGCTTTCTCTCATCATCATCCTGCTCATCCTCGCCATCACTGCTGAAAGCCTGCACATTGCCGGTCCCTGGGCGGGAATGCTGCGCCTTGCCATGCTGCTCATATTAAACCTTATGGCCGTGGTGGTCTGCTTTTACCTGGCCGTGGGCATCATCCTGGTAATCTTCGGCTTTATCCTGTTTGTGGTTGCCCTGTTTACCCTGTTAGGCAGAAAAAGATAACTCAAGGACTTATGCTGATTTGATCAGCAAACAAATCTTTACGTACTATGCAATCAGACAATTACAATATCTGTCAGGCTTTCCCCGAAAATGAAATCAACCAGGCCTGGGATGGCGGCAGGCAGATTCAGGGCGTAGCTTTCGGCCAGAACAAATGGATACTGCTGAACTCATCACGGACCATATACGGGCTGCAGCGCTGGGCCACGAATGCCGCTTTTCCTGCCGATGAAATCAAGGAAGGCTGGGACGAGGGCTTTGACATTATCTTTCTGGCTTACACAGGCGACCGCTGGACGGTTATACTGTCAAAAGATTCCGGTTTTACCGACCAGATATGGCGCACCAGCAGCCGCTTCCCCGAAAAGGAAATCCGGCAGGGGATAAAGGACGGATACGCCATTACCTCCCTTTCGTACGGGGTAGACCGCTGGGCGGTGGTGATGAGTAAAGGGTCAAACCTGAAAAACCAGACTTTCATCACAACTACAGACTTCCCGGAAACGGAAATCGCCGAAGGCTGGAACAACGGACGCGACATCACTTCGCTGGCTTTCGGCGATGGCAAATGGGCACTGGTTATGTCGGAAAACACCGGCTACAAAACACAAAGCTGGGCAACCCGTAACAATTTTGAAGAAGGACTGATCAGTGATAAGGCGGGCGCGGGAAATGTCATTACCGGCCTGTTTCATGCAGATGGCATGTGGGTTTACGTGTTTTCTGTACTGCCCGAAATTGTCGATTCGGGGAATAAAAGCAGCCGGTCAGCAGGCCTGCCTGCCGCCGAAACACCTGATGATACATTTGGTCCTGAAGCGGTCGAATTGTTTGAAACCGGACGCAAATACTCTGAAAACAATGAACCTGCCAAAGCCATTCCGTATTTCAGGAAAGCCATTAAACTTGAACCGGGCTATTTTTCCGCCTACAACTCCCTGGGCGTCGCCCTGGATGAAACCGGTAAAAAAGACGAAGCCCTGAAGTGCTTCCAAAAAGCCTATGAGCTTAACCGGCACAATTCCATCATCCTGAGCAACCTGATCAGCCAGATTGCCGATAACGAGGAACCCCTGAAAACGGTGATCAGCCTGGTGGAAGCCGCCGAACCCGCTACCCTTGAAGGCATTTCATCGGTTAGTGCGCTCAGTACCATAGGCAAGGCTTATTCGGTGAACGGCAGGCATAAGAAGGCGGCCGGATTTTTCCGCAAAGCCCTTGAAATTGAGCCGGAAAACGATGATTTAAGAATGGAGCTGGGCTATGAGGAGTCCCATTCGGATACTACTACAGCCTCGCCCGCTAAGCCTGAGGTTCAGCCGGTTAACAGGCCGGAGTCGATTGAATCCCTGCTGGCGGAACTGAACCACCTCACCGGGCTGGAGCAGATCAAACGCGACATTGACGCGCTGCTGAAATTTATCCGGGTTGAGAAAAAACGTCAGGAAAGGGGCATCGCGGTCGGAAAAACCACGCTGCATACCGTGTTTGCCGGCCCTCCGGGCACCGGAAAAACCACCATGGCCAGGCTGATGGGGCGTATGTTCAAGGCGATGGGGCTGCTTAAAAAAGGCCATGTGGTGGAAGTAGACCGCTCAGCCCTGGTGGGCGAATTTATCGGCCAGACCGCCATCAAAACCAATAAAGTGATCGACTCGGCGCTCGACGGCATCCTTTTTATCGATGAAGCCTACGCGCTGGTTCCCTCCGATGCGCGCAACGATTTCGGCGAAGAGGCCATCAATATCCTGGTAAAGCGGATGGAAGACCACAAACACAACCTGGTGGTGATCGTGGCCGGATATCCCGATGAAATGAAACGGATGATCGCCTCCAATCCCGGCCTGCAGCATCGTTTTACGCGATACTTCTACTTCGACGATTACAATCCGGAACAGCTTACCCGGATATTCAAAACCATCTGCCACGACAGGAAATTTATTCTTACCCCCGAAGCGGAAAGCAAGGTAATGCGCTATTTCGGTTTCCTTTACCGCTCGCGCGACAAGCATTTCGGCAACGCCCGTACGGCAGGAAACCTTTTCGAAGAAGCCGTTCATCTGCAATCGGCCAGACTTGCGCTGCTCGATGTGGACAACCTGCCCGACGAAGCCCTGCTGACCATCACGGTGGACGATATCACCGCCTCCGTACAGGATGAGTTTGAAGACAAGGAGATGGAATCGCTGGATGACATTATGGCCGAGCTCAACGCCATGGTAGGCCTTGAGGAGATCAAACAAAACATTGTTACCCTGGTCAACTTCATTAAAACACAACAGAAACTGATCGCCACGGGTTATGAAGCGGATGAGATTTCACTGCACAGCGTTTTCTTCGGCCCCCCGGGGACAGGCAAAACTACCGTGGCCCGCCTTATCGGCCGCATCTACAAAGCCCTCGGTCTGCTTTCCAAAGGTCACGTGGTTGAGGTAAACCGTTCTCACCTCGTGGCTGAATTCGTCGGCCAGACGGCCCCTAAATGCAGCGCCGTCATTGATTCCGCCATGCATGGCATACTCTTCATCGATGAAGCCTATTCGCTGACCCCCGAAAAAGGCGGCAATGACTTCGGAAAAGAGGCCCTGGAAATCATCCTGAAGCGTATGGATGATGAAAGGGATAAATTCGCGGTGATCGTTGCCGGATACACCGCTGAAATGCAACAGCTTATCCGATCCAATGCAGGACTGGAATCACGGTTCAACAATTACTTTTATTTCAACGACTACACACCGGCCGAACTGCTTGAGATTTTCAGCCGGAAGATTGCCAGAAGAAGGTTTCACATTGCACCGGAAGCGCTCAGCATGGTGGATGAGTTTTTCAAAAAGCTGTATGCGGAAAAGACAGAAAGTTTCGGCAACGGCCGCATGGTCAGGAATTTTTACGAAAAAATCATTAAAACGCACAGCAACAGGGTGGCACATGACGACAGCCTCAGCCGTGATGAAATTGTTACCTTCACCGCGGAGGATGCCGCACAGGCAATCGGGATGATGACATCCATTCACGGCAGAAACCAGTGGGCTGGTAACAAACATACCCCCATAGGGTTCAACAGGAAATAATCATCAGGGCAGCCGGGATACTTCCTGATCGTCAGGTGTATCAATCCATATCCAGATTGGGCTGAACTTTCAGCTCCATGGATTGCAGCTCAAGGGCCGGCAGATTGCCGTAGCCCGGCCGGTTGACCATATAACATCCGTTGTCCAGATCTACAAAAGGATATCCCGGGCTGTTTACAGCTATATCAATGAAGTCGAGGCTTACCGGCACATGACCGTGAATCAGCCGCCGGTTTTCTATTTTGGAAGGGATAATCCGGTAATCCTTTATCCACAGCATGGAGTGGGTATCCTGAAACGGATCCTCAATGTTGAAATTCAGGCCGGCGTGTACCAGTAAAAAATTGCCTGTAATGTGATAAAGGGGCAGCTTCCTCATCCATTCAATGTAATGCGTTGGAATTTTTGAAAGCTCTGTCGTGCCGAAGCTCTCGAGCGCCTCGCGGCCGCCGTGGGGCATCCATTGCGCTTTGGATTTGTTGGTCTTCTTCAGAAAAAGAAATCCCCGCGCCTGTTGCTCCTCTTCCCAGGCTTTTATAAAAAATTCCTCATGGTTGCCCTTCAGGGCAACAATGTTGTATCCCTGATCCTCAAGGCCCATCACATAATCCAGCACGCCCTTCGAGTCAGGCCCCCTGTCAACGAAGTCGCCCAGAAAATAAAGGGTATCCTCCTTTGCAGGGATTACCAGTTGCTCAATCAATGCGCGCAGGGTGCGGACACAGCCATGAATATCAGGGATAACCCATTGTTTAGGCATACACTATTTTTTCGCTTTACCCTGATTGGCAACCTCTTCCATCAGTTTCTTAATGGTCTCCTCGTCGCCCAGGAAATAATCCTTCTGCAGGTTAAGCTGATCATCAAATTCAAATACATAGGGAATGCCTGTCGGCAGGTTCAGGGTGACAATATCCTGATCGCTGATATTCTTCAGGTATTTGATCACGGCCCTGAGGCTGTTGCCGTGTGCAGCAACCAGCACCTGCTCGTTTGTTTTCAGCGATTCCCTGATCTCCCCTTCCCAGTATGGCACCATGCGTTCCACGGTCTCCTTGAGCGATTCGGTAAGCGGGATCAATTCAGGATCAACACCGCGGTAACGGGCATCAAGGCGGGGGTTGCGCTCGTCGTTGTCAGCAACCGGCATGGGAGGCACATCGTAACTCCTGCGCCAGATCAGCACCTGCTCATCCCCGAATTTTGAAGCCATTTCAGCCTTGTTCAGCCCCTGCAGGTTGCCATAATGCTTTTCATTGAGGCGCCAGCTTTTCTTTACCGGAATCCATAGCTGATCCATCTCTTCCAGGGCAAGGTTCAGGGTCTTGATGGCCCTCTTCAGGTAAGAAGTATACGCAAGGTCAAAAAAGAACCCGTTCTCCTTCATCACCTTTCCGGCCTCACGGGCTTCATTCACCCCGCGTTCCGACAGGTCTACATCGGTCCATCCGGTAAACCGGTTTTCCTTGTTCCACACACTTTCGCCATGGCGAAGCAATACTAATTTCTTCATGTCTGCTTGTTTTATGGTAATTTTTGCATCCAGATTCAACAGTGCAAAATTACAAAATTAAGCGCTTCGCCGGCTGAGGCCGTTTCGTTCCATATAGCTTAATGAACATAATGCCGAAAAGTAAGTCATGGCGGTTACCATCGTGAATCCAACGCGTTGGCGGCCAAAAATTTTATACCTTCGCAGTCAGCCCGATGCCAGGCCTGACTATCTGGCTATTTCAGCCCTATGAAGCAATTCAGAAAAATCAATACCCTCACCGGGTGGCTTGTTTTTGCCACTGCATCGGTGGTTTACCTTATTACGGCCGAACCCACAACAAGTTTTTGGGATTGCGGCGAGTATATTGCCACGGCCTACAAGCTGCAGGTTGGCCATCCTCCGGGAGCCCCGCTTTTTCAGATGCTGGGAAGGGCATTCAGCCTGCTGGCCTTGGGCGACACCGCCGCGGTTGCCTATACGGTAAATGCCATGTCGGCCCTCAGCAGTGGCTTTACCATTCTTTTCCTTTTCTGGAGCATCACGCACCTGGCCAGAAAAATCATCAGCCCGAATGACGAATTCAACACAGCCGGCCTGATCACCATTACCGGTTCGGGCGTGGTGGGCGCGCTGGCCTACACCTTCAGCGATTCTTTCTGGTTTTCGGCCGTCGAAGGCGAGGTTTACGCCCTCTCCTCCTTCTTTACCGCCTTTGTGTTCTGGGCCATGCTGAAGTGGGAGGAATCAGCCGGCAAGCCCCACTCGGTGCGCTGGATCGTGCTTATTGCCTACATGACCGGGCTGAGCATCGGCGTTCACCTGCTTAACCTGCTGGCCATCCCCGCCATATCGCTGATATTCTACTTCAGGAAATACAAACCGGCCCCAAAGGGGATCATCATCACCCTGCTGACTTCCGTTGTTTTACTTGGACTGATCATGAACGTGATCATTCCCTGGATTGTGAAACTGGCCGGACTTTCGGAACTGCTTTTCGTCAATACCTTCAGACTTCCTTTCAATACAGGGACCATCTTCTATTTTCTGGTGCTGGGCGCGTTGATCGTCTGGGCGCTGCATTATACCCGCTCTCGGGGAAAAGTTGTCTGGAACACCATCGTTTTGGCATTCACCTTTATCCTTATCGGCTATTCGAGCTTCTTTATGCTGATCATCCGCAGCAATGCCAATACCCCTATTAACGAAAACCAGCCCGACAACGCCATTAACCTGCTTTCTTATCTCAACCGCGAACAGTACGGCGACTGGCCGCTGCTGCACGGACCATGGTACAATGCACCTGTGGTTGACAGGGAAGATGGCAGTCCCGTTTACAAGAAGGACCTCCGCAGCAGAAAATACATTGTCGTTGACCGGCGCAAAGACTATGAACCGGTTTATGATCCTGAATTCACCACAGTTTTCCCGCGTATGTGGAGCAACACCGATGCCGCACATGCCGGCAATTACAAAAAGTGGGGCAAGGTAAAGGGGACGCCGGTAACCATTACAAACAGGGATGGTGAAAAAGAGGTGGTGTATAAGCCGACCTTTGGTGAAAACCTGCGGTATTTCTTTGATTATCAGCTAAATTATATGTATTTCCGGTATTTTATGTGGAATTTTGCCGGGAAGCAAAACGACAACCAGGGCTTCGGCAACGACCTGAACGGAAACTGGATCAGCGGCATCCGCTGGCTGGACGAGCTGAGGCTGGGCCCCCGCTCTGACCTCCCCGAAAGCATGCAAAGCAAGGCACATAACCGCTATTACCTGCTCCCGCTGCTGCTCGGGCTTACCGGTCTCTTCTGGCACACCAACCGCAATTACAGGGATGCACTGATCGTAACACTTTTGTTTATCATGACCGGCATTGCCATCGTGGTATACCTCAATCAGGTGGCCTATCAGCCGCGCGAGCGGGATTACGCCTATGCCGCCTCGTTTTATGCCTTCTCCATCTGGATAGGCCTGGGCGTTGCCGCAATCGTGCAGATGTTCCGGCGCTTCGCCGCGCAAAAAACGATTGCTTTTACGGTAAGTGCGGCATGCCTGATTACTGTACCCGGCATCATGGCTTCAGAAAACCTGGACGACCATGACCGCTCCGGAAGGTATACCGCCCGCGATATGGCCAGAAACTACCTTGAATCCTGCGCCCCCAACGCCATCCTCTTTACCATGGGCGACAACGACACCTTCCCCCTGTGGTACGCGCAGGATGTGGAGGGCATCCGCACCGATGTAAGGGTGGTCAACCTGAGCCTGCTGGCTTCCGACTGGTACATCAGTCAGATGAAACGGAAGGTTTATGATTCTCCGCCGGTACCGTTCAGCCTGAATTACGAGCAATACAAACCCGGAACCCGCGATGTGGTTTACCTGACCAACGATGAAAGAATCCAGGGTGCGGTTGATCTTAAAGAATTGTTCGGAGTGATCCACCAGAATCCGAAAGCCCTGCAGATTGAAAGCACCTACGGAACGCTGGACTATTTCCCTGTAAAGCAGTTTTACATCACCGCCGATTCAGCAACGGTCGTTAACAATGGCACGGTGCCGCCCGGAGACGCGCCCTACATCACCGACACCATAGTTTGGAGCATCAACGAAGGTGCCATTTCGAAAAGTTCGCTCATGGTCCTCGACCTGCTGGCCCACAACAACTGGGAACGGCCGGTCTATTTCTCCACCACCGCCGGCGAAAGCGCCTACCTTGGCCTCACGGATTACTTCAGGCTTGAAGGAATGGCCTACCGTCTCGTTCCGGTGAGTAAACCTTCGGAAGACGGCCTTTCAGGGCATGTGAACACTTCAATTCTCTACGACAGGCTTATGCATACATTCTCATACGGCAATATGGATGATCCGGGCGTTTACCTCGACGAAACCAACCGCCGCATGATTGCCAACCTGAGAAACATTTTCGGCAGGCTGGCGGGCGAACTTGCCGAAGAAGGAAAAAACGAAGAAGCCATCCGTGTGTGTGACAGATGTCAGGAGCTGATGCCTGATGAATCAATCAGGTACAATTTCTACATGCTGACAATGGCTGAAATTTATATGCAGGCCGGTGCGCCGGAAAAGGGCGAGAAACTGCTTTCGCGGCTGCTGGACCTTTATACGCAGGATATGGAATACTACCTCAGGTTCCCGCGCCATAAAATGCAGCAGCTTGATTTTGATATGCAGCAGGCCCTGGCAGTGATCAACCGGGTAAGTATGGTGGCATCGCATTACAAGCTTACCGGACTTGAAACGCGGTCAGCAACCGCGCTTGAGCGGCTGTACAACAATTACCTGAATGTTACAGGAAGGTAATGCAGACCGGCTGACCCTGGCGGCAACAACCACACACAGACCTGAAAAGTTTAGTCAGCAATTATCTCATTAAGCATCAGTGAATCATGTATCTCTCAAAATCTCCTACCCTGCTCCGCATCCTTACCCGGAAAAACCTGGTCTGGAGTATTCCGGAGGCAAAAAAGGAGATATTCCTTACTTTCGACGACGGACCGGTACCTGAAATTACCCCCGGCGTCCTCAGCATCCTCAGTCAGTATGGGGCAAAGGCCACTTTTTTTTGCGTGGGAGACAATGTGCGTAAAAACCCCGGGGTGTATCAGCAGGTGCTGGATGCAGGCCATGCAACGGGCAATCACACCTTTAGTCATCTCAACGGATGGAAAACACCCCTGCCTGAATACCTTGGCGACATAGAAAACTGCAGCAATTACGTAAAAAGCAGCTTGTTCAGGCCCCCTTACGGAAGGATCAGGCCCTCTTACATCCCTTACCTCCGCAAAGACTACCGGATCATAATGTGGTCGGTCATCACCGGCGATTTCGACCGTGAAGCCAGCCCGGAAAAGATTCTTGATAACGCATTGCGCTTTACGACCGGGGGAAGCATCGTGGTGTTTCACGACAGCCTGAAAGCAGCAGACCGGATGTTCTACGCGCTGCCCAGGTTTCTTGAAACGTTCAGCAATAAGGGATTTACCTTTCCCGTGTTGCCGGGCAGTTAAATCATTGTCGTTCCGGGAAATTCAAGCATAATCCCTGACTGCCAACAGGTAACAGCGGCCGAGGCTAAGTACAGGCGGGCGCTACTGATAATAATACATTCAGGCCAGCAGAATTTATATTAATAATCACTATTGTCCGGTTAAAATATGAAAAGAACCTGCCACAAAGACACCGAGACACTAAGTACCACTAAATGAGAAAAATAAATTCGTGCAACCTGATGCCTTTGAGCCACTTCGGCAGGCTCAGTGCATCGCTTTGTGGCGAAAAAGTGAAAGTAAGCCGTAACTTGTTACATTCTTCTGAAACCCATAATTACAAAGCATACTGGTCAAATTTTATTATTTTTCCCGGACAACAATGATTAATAATGCAATCTTTATCAGTTCAACCATTCACCTGATGGTATTCAGCCTTTGTTCTGCTTTCGTGCTTCTGCTTTCCTAGAATTCCAGACTAACTTTGAGATGCCCCCCAAGTCCTTCCCGAATAATTCTCATAAGTGTAGAAAGGCGAATATCACTGGCGTTGTTTTCAATTCTTGATATATAGTTCTTCGTTGTACCACATTTGAGCGCAAGTTCTTCCTGTGTCATATTTTGTTGTTTCCTGGCTTCCTGAATAAGTATACCAATTTTAAAATTCTCAAATTCTTCTTCATATTTGTCTCTGGTTGGAGTACCAACTCTCCCATACTTATTATCCAGATGGTCGTCCCAGGAAACAAGATTAGTTTCTTGATTTGTCTTCATAGTAGTTGTTCTTTAAACGTTCTGCTTTTTCTATTTCTCTTTTCGGAGTTTTTACAGACTTTTTCTGAAAACCATTCAGCAGAATTATAAGATTCCCTTCATCAAAGAAGCATATTATCCGGAATATATCGCTTCCTGCTTTAATTCTGATTTCAAAAAGTCCATCTGTTCCTTCAAGATGCTTGAAAAATTTCTCCGGAATCATTCTTAATGTCCGAACCAGACCTATGATCCAATCAATTTTATCTTGAACCTCTGGCCTTTGCTTATAATAGAAATCCCAAAACTCGGTTCCATATACATAAGTAGTCCGCATAAATTTTTCAATTTCGAAGCAAAGTTACCTATTTAGACAACTATTTCCAAATTATTATTCATTTAATCCTCAAAGTAATATTGGCTTAAGCATGAGGCACAACAAACCGCTTTACCAACTGTGTATTCCGGCCTGTTAACCTCAATATCCAGATACCAGGACTGAGTTCAACCGCTATGGAGTTCAGGGCGTTTTTATCCAGCCTTACGGAGGCAAACAGTTGCCCTGAGACGTTGTAGATTTCGCATTTTTCCGGCAACCGCTCAGGAGTACGGCAGCTTATACTCAGCAAACCGGGAGAATATGCGATACTTACATCCTCAGGTCCTGCACCCTCTCCCGGCACACCGCTGGCTGCCAGTGTACTGCTGACGATGTCGTCCCGGGTATTCACCGCGGCATGGCCGATATTTACAGATATTGCAGGAAATGCCGAAGGATCGGCCGAAAGCAGGAGATCGCAGGAGGAAACATCAACATATTCAACCTGCTGTATATTGATTATTCCGGGTGCATTGTTCAATGAAAAGAACTCCTTCCGCAGCTTGTTCGTCCTGAAATAATCGCCGTACAACTGAACCCGGATGCGGTTGCCCTCCGCCTGAATGCCCGCCCAGGGGGCCAGGCTGCTTCCCGGCATATTGTAATCCATCCAGGCCAGGCGGTCGAAAAGGAAATCCTCAAAATAGTCCACTTCATCCGCATAGGTATTATTCTGCCAGTCGTGGTTCGGCCATACATACTGCCCGAGAATGGGCCAGCGCTGATAATTCCTTTCTTTTGCACCGCCGATATGCCCCACGAGCGAATCAATCACGGAATGGATATAAGCGTTCGTGAGTGTGGTCTGCCGGAGTTTCTGCCAGCGCGTTTTCGACAGGTCCCTGAAATAACTGTCCTCCATCAGCCGTTTCCACCAGTACATCATACCGGGATTGCCCGTGGTAACGGTTTCATACAACCAGCCGGATGTGCTCAGCCCCTCCGGCCAGTAATCCACATTTCCGTATCCCAGGTTAAAATCCCAGGGCGGACCGGCAAACAGTTTACCGCCGTCACTATCTTTATGTTTGTAAAAATAGGTACTGTACTTGTACTTGTCCACCTCTTTCGAGATTTCGTTCAGCAGCATGAAATCGACAAAGGAGGGCAGGTCCAGGTACTTCAGGTAACCATCCGTCCGGCTCAGGAAGTTGTTCCCTGCAAGCGCCGCTTCGGCAGTGGTCACAAAATCGCGGATGTATGCGCGCTGGGGCTGAACGATCTCGTCGTTTTTCGGATAGAAATACTGGAATGTAACAGGGGCCGCCTGCGGATAGGTTGGATTTACGGAAGAGACCCAGCCATCCATGCCCGGGATATAATCAGGATCCAGTTTATCCACCCTCAGGATATAACCTCCGGTGACATCATCCCCGGAGATTTCATCAGGATTGAGGGTGGCGATATCCACCCGGTTCGCATCGCGTTTGATCCTTTCCATCAGCACATACACGCCCTTGTAATCATTGTTTACAACAACCTCGCAAAAGCGCGTCCGGGTAACATACCCTTCCATCCTGCGGGCCATGGCAAAAGTGACCACATTGCGCAGCATCGACTTGTCGGTATAGGGTGCATACAACACCCAGTCATTTTCCGAAGGCATACCCAGCAGGGGTACATTCAGGTTGTCGCCTGAACTGGTGCGGGTTTCAAAGGAATAAGATTTCTTGGGAAACATTTGTGACGATTGCCCCCGTATTTCAATGCCGATGGCACCATCGTAATGATTGAAAGGATCAGTGAGGTTGTTCTGATTCCCCGCGCCGTTGTCGATGATTCCCATATGGCCGTCAACCTTGGGTTCATCCTGTATGGGAACCCCAAAAGTATTGATCACAATAATGGGCAGGTGCGATGTCAGCGTCAGCGGACCCGGAATTTCCGACAACACGTCATCAATATACCACTCCTCTCCGGCAGCCGTTCCCATAAAGTCATAAAAAATCACCATACGGGTAAGGTTGTTGTAGCTCAGCCCGCTGAAATCAAAAACAAGGTCGGTCCATTCACCGGGCACCGGCGTCATCAGTATTTCCTGGGATGCCGTATTGTTATAGTTTTCAAACTTCAGCACCACATGCCCGCCGGAAGAAGGAGCCAGTACCTTAATCCTGTACCGCGGGTTCTCATCAAAATTCACCGGTCCGTCAAGATCGCAGATCATAAAGTCATATAAACCCGTTCCCGTTACTACCCTGAAACAACCTTCAGAATTATTCACGGCATCAGGTAAAGGGTTCGCAGCAACGCCACCGGTGCCCGTGGAGATATACCAGTCCCGGGCAATCCCGTCCCAATTCGAAATGGTATCATAGGTCTGCGCCTTCGTTACGCTGAGGTTTAAGGCAAAAAAAAGTAAAACAATTATCCGGCTTTTGGTGTACTTCAACATATTCATTTTTAATGTTTAACGGACAACCTGTCCTATCGCTTCACAAACTTCTTAACAGACCAGCCATCCTTATTTTTTATCCGCAACAGGTACATGCCCGATGCCAGTTCTTTAAGATCAAAGGTAAGTCCCGAACCTTCACGGAGATACTTCAGCTCAATTTCTCTCCCTGAAAGGTCAGCAATACCAACCGCCTCTGGCTCCGCTGTCAGTACAACACGCAGCCGGTCGTAAGCCGGATTGGGATAAACATTCGTACTGACGGGCGATCCGGCCAGTTCGAAGGTATTACCTGCGGTAACCAGCCACCGCTCAGGGTCAACACTCACGCTGTCGATAATAAAACCGGGATAAATCATCCAGGTCTGATTATTATGCATGTGATCAAATACTATTGTTGTATCCCTGTTTCCTCCTTTGAACCGGATGGGTACCGGCAGTTCGAAGAACTGAACCGAAGGATGGGACTGCTGCTGTGTAAGTTCAATTTCGTAATCCTCCCCTGCCAGCCGTGTACACCGGACCTGCCAGGATGGAAATCCCTCACCATAGAGCCAGTCTTCGAAGAACCAAGTAAGATCCCGTCCATGCATGGCTTCCAGATGGAATTTCAGGTCTGTGGTTCCGGCAAAGCTGAACCTCAATGCGGGATCATTCAGGTAGTTCCGGCAGGCCTGAAAAAACGCTTCGTCGCCCATAATCCAGCGCAGCATATGCAGCAGCAATGCCCCCTTGTAATAACTGAGCCTCGGGCTGAACAGCCTTTCCACGTTCGTGGTATCCGCACAAAAAACACTGCCACCCGGCTCGGAGGTGACATATTCAATGGCCTGCGATTTCCAGAAAGGCCAGTAATACCCGTCGAAAAAGTACTGGTACGACATCCCGGCAAGGTAAGTGGCAAACCCCTCGTTCAGCCAGATATCCTGCCAGGAGTTCAGCGTGATGGTATTACCGAACCACTGATGGGCCAGTTCATGCGCAATGATCTCGTAATCGAAGCGTCCCATAAACGACATGGTCTGGTGTTCCATACCGCCGCCCCATCCGAACTGGGCGTGTCCGTATTTTTCATCGGCAAAAGGATACATCCCGAACAGATCACTGAATAGCTCCATAATCATGGCCGTTTGCGCCGTATACTGCATGGTCTGCGCCAGGGTCTCCGGGTAAACGTAATTCTGAATCAGCACAGGAATGCCTGCGGGATATGCGGTTTCGTCATAGACCTCGTAATTTGTCACAGCTACGGCAATCAGGTAAGGCACAATGGGGTAACGGTGTTTCCAGTGGCAGGTGCGGATATGGTTGTCCACCTCATCTTTCACCAGCAGTCCGTTTGATGCTGTACGGTAAATATCCGGCGATCTCACGATGACATCGACGGAGTCGGCCTTGTCGGTCAGGTCATTTTTACCCGGCCACCAGTCGCGGCAGCCATAAGGTTCCGAAAGCGTCCAGAATGCCGGAATGCCGGAATGCTCCCCCCGGCCCACCGATCCGAATCCTTCGCCTGATGGAGGAACACCATGATAAAACACTTCCACCTCCAGCTGGTCCCCTTGCCGGGTTTCCGCGGGCAGGCTGATCAGCAGGTTGTAATCCCCGCTGTGCTGAAATCCTGCAGCCTCGCCATTGCAGAGCACCGAATCAACCGTAAGCGCGGTGCTCAGCTCCATCCTCAGCCCGTCCGAAGCCTCTCCGGTCAGGATCAGCCGGGTCAGCACCGCCCCTTTGACCGGCTCAAACGCGGGATCTATGTCGAGGTTAAACCTGAGGTAAACCAGTTCGTAATTCCAGGATTGCTTTTCCGCAGTTCCGACAAACTGCCGCTTCAGCAGGGATGGTTTGCTGCAGCAGTGATCCACTCCAGCGCCAACAAATACCTGAACCTGCCCCATGCCGGCACCCAGGCACAGGAACATCGATAAAACCAGGACAGGTATACGGTATTTTTTCATTTTACAAAACGGAACAGAATGTAAAATTAACCATTATCCTGCCATGTTCTCATCTTTAAACAGCAATTGTCAGAAATCGGTTGATCATTAACCTGAAATTCCCTTCCCGTATATATTCAAAATGATAACATTACAACCGGTGAGTCAAAATGATCTCCGGTCTGTTGATGAAATTTTCCCATCTTTGCAAAAGTTTACCCATACTATGTCATTTTTACGGAATACAAACCACCTGGTTTTCAATCTGCTTGCGGCAGGAACGCTCGCAATGATTGCCTGTGCGAATCCGGTAGCGCCCACAGGAGGACCAAAAGACACTACCCCGCCGGAAATTATCCGGTCTGTCCCCGAAAACCAGAGTGTTAATTTCAGCAGCGACAGGGTGACAATCACATTCAGCGAATTTGTCAACCTGAAAGACATCAACACCCAGCTGATGGTTTCCCCGCCCCTTTCGGAACAGCCTGATTTTCTGATGAAAGGCAAAACCCTGACCATGAAGTTCAGGGAAGCGCTCAGGGAAAACACGACGTACAATTTCTTTTTCGGAGATGCCATCGTTGACATTACCGAGTCTAACCCTATTCCTGGCTATAGCTTCACTTTTTCAACCGGCCCTGTGATCGACTCGCTGTCAATGAGCGGCAAAGTGCTGAATGCATTCACTTTACAGCCTGTCAAGGGCGCCTTTGTTATGCTGTACGACAGCATCAGCGATTCCATTCCGTATAAGAGCCGGCCTTACTATGTGGCCCGGACAAGCGAATCCGGCGAGTTCAGGCTCAACAACCTGCGAAGTAACAAATACCTGATGTTTGCGCTTACGGATATTAATTCTAATTATATCTACGATATGCCTACCGAGGATATCGGATTTTCCGATACCCTGGTTGAACCGGACCTGCCTTCAGAAAAAATAGCTGAACTTGTCCCGGGAAGTGAAGAAACACTCCTGGATACATTAAAAGCCGATTCTGCAGACGTTAAACCCATTCAATCGGCGCCCGACACCATTCATCAGGAGCAGGGTGATTCCCTGGCCGTAACGGCCCCTGCCGTAAAGGTCTCGCACGTAAAGAATTACCTGATTTATCAGTTCCGTGAAACCGATACGATACAACGCCTGCTGAAAGGCACGGTAATCAGGGAAAATGTTATTGGTCTGTACTTCCGGCAGCCGGTCAGAAATTTGCACATAAAGCCACTTGATCCTTCATTGGAAGGAGAGTGGAACCTCACCGGATACAATGCCACCCGCGACTCGCTTACCCTATGGATTCCCGGTTCCGGAACGGACAGCCTGATGATTGAGGTTTCCGACAACGGGATTGTGCTTGATACGCTTGATCTTGCGTTAACACCTGCTGCGCGAAATACCGGAAAAGACAAGAGTACGGTCGTAAAGAAAAAAGCGCTTGAAATGCGTCCAAACCTGATTTCTTCAAAAATAAAACCCGGCAGACCGTTAATCCTGTCCGTAGCCGATCCGGTAAAGGAAGCGGATCTTTCTCGGATCAGGCTTTATCACGATAGTCTGGAAGTAAAACCTGTCATTACATTCTCCGATTCCCTGAAAACCCGCTTGCACATCAGCCATTCCTGGAAGGAAGCGGAATCCTATCTGCTGAAGGTGAACGACAGCGCCCTGATCAGCGTATTCGGTCAGGCCAACGACAGCACTGCCTATAAATTTAAAGCGCTGAGCGAAGAAGAAACCGGATTTATAAAAATCAATATTACGGTTCCTGACCAGGAGAAAGGCTATATCATCCAGCTTCTCGGCGATAAGGAAAGTATTCTGGAACAACACCGCATTACCGGCAACGCCATCCTTGAATTCAAATACCTCTCACCAAAAAAATACCGCTTTAAAGCAATTTATGACCTGAATAACAACGGCAGGTGGGACACCGGAAATTATCTCGATAAACTACAACCGGAACCTGTATCCTATTTTTCCAAGGAAATTGAACTCAGGGCCAACTGGACAATGGAAGAAGACTGGAGCCTGGATTAGTCCGAAAATTTATTGTAATCCCCAAAAACAACAATCCGGAAAAGATGTACTTACATCTCTTCCGGATTGAATCAGATAAACTGAATTATATTCCTGCTGATTATCCGTTACATTTATCAATGCACTGAACAATTTCAGTAAGCGCAGAAGCTTTAACCGAGTAATGGATTTGCTTGCCCTCGCGTTTTGAAAGAAGCACGCCCTTGCTTTTCAGTATATTAAGGTGATGAGAAGCGGCAGCCTGTTCAATTTTCAGGTATTCATAAATCTCGGTTACACTCAGTTTCTTTTTCTCGTTAAGCAGATCAATGATCGCGATCCGCATCGGATGTGCAATTGCACGCAACTTGCTGGCAGCAGCCTCAAGTTTTACGATGTCCAGAACTATTTCTTTTGCCATAATCTTATGAATTAAATTTTTCGCAAAGATACACAAATAATTCGTAAAAAAAGTATATGTTACGTATGTAATTAGTTTTATTCAAATAATGAGGTAAAACTAAACGTATTACCATCAAACAACCCTTTATCACTGAGTTTGAGTGCAGGGATCACCAGCAATGCCATAAAGGAAAGCGTCATAAACGGTGCATCCAGCGAGGATCCCAGATTTTTGACTTTCCGGTTGATCAACTTATAGTTTTCAGCTACGGTATAACCATCTTCTGCCGACATGATTCCTGCAACGGGGAGGGGCAGAATCATCACATCATCCGCCTGTGTATCAGCCCCCTCCACACAGGCAATACCGCCTTTGGCCTCAACCAGCATATTCACAGCCCTGGCAATGGACGCATCGTCGGCACCCACCGCGATGATGTTGTGGCTATCGTGGGCAACCGTTGATGCAATGGCCCCTCTTTTCAATCCAAAGCCGGAGACAAAGTCCATGGCCGGCTCAGCCGGACTGTAGCGGTTCATGACGATCATTTTCAGAATATCCCGCTCGGGGTCACTGACAACCATGCCCTCATCAACGCTGGCAGCTACTACTTTCTTCTCCGTAATCAGCTGTCCGGCCAATGCCTGCTGAACTTTTATCCTTCCGGATACAGCTTCAATCGCCAGCATACCGGGCGTAAGTTTCAGGGCATTGAAAGCGTTGGGAGACTCCTCCTGTACCCTTTCAATCAATGATTTGCCATTCTCAGCCACCTTGATGCCATCCACAAAAGTTGCCTGAACATTGAAGTACTCAGGATGATCTATAATGATAAAATCAGCTTTATCACCGGGCTGCAACAGTCCGGCATCCAGACCATAATGCCTTACCGGGTTGAGCGTACAGGCGCGCAATACTTCCATCAATTCATAACCCGACTTCAGGGCCCTTTTGATCAGCAGATTGATATGCCCGCTGATCAGATCGTCAGGATGCTTATCGTCGGAGCAGAACATAATCATTTCCGGATAATCTTCGATCAGGCCGATCAACTCATCAAAATTCCGGGCGGCACTGCCTTCGCGGATCAGCACCTTCATTCCTGCCCTGATCTTGTCAAGGGCTTCTTCTCGCGTAAAACACTCGTGATCGGTCGAAATACCGGCGGCAGCATACCTGCGGGCATCTTCGCCCAACACTCCGGGGGCATGCCCGTCAACGGTTTTTTTGTATTTCGCGGCTGCGGCCAGCTTTGCCATCACTTCCCCATCCTGGTGAAGTACGCCCGGAAAATTCATCATCTCGGCAAGATACCGGATCTCAGGCCATGAAAGCATTTCCTCCACTTCTGCCGGACCAAGATAAGCGCCGGAAGTTTCAAATCCCGTAGCCGGCACACAGGATGGCGCGCCGAAAAAGAATCTGAAGGGCACTTTCTTACCATTGCGAATCATGAATTTTACACCCTCCATACCGAGCACATTGGCAATCTCGTGCGGGTCCGACACCGTTGCCGTTGTGCCGTGAACCACAGCCAGGCGCGCAAACTCTGAAGGCAACAGCATGGAACTTTCAATATGCACGTGTGCATCTATCAATCCCGGTAAAATATAACGGTCTTCGGCGGATGAAACACATTCTATTGCAGCAATGCGGCCATTTTCAACGATCACTTCCCCCGGGAAAAAAGTGCCCGAAACCACATCTGCCACCTGTCCGCTTATCCTGAATGACGCTGATTTTTTTTCCATATTTACACCCGATAACCACTAATCAATTAACTACAAACCAATACTTTCCGTTTATTCCGTTAAAAATGCATCACTGACTCCGGAAAGGGGGAGTGCTATTCTGCATCATTCAGGCTTTTATAAACCGGGATAATATCAATATCCTGGTTACGAAGCTCTGTCCGGGCTTTTTCAAGATCGTCGGTAAAGCCGAGCAGAAACCCTCCTCCGCCTGAGCCGCAGAGTTTCAGATAGTAGGAATGCGTCTCCAGTCCATATTGCCAGATCTTCCGGAATGCCTCAGGAATCATCGGCTCGAGGTTATCATACAGAAAACGGGATAAATCACGCAGGGTATCGAAAAACCGACGGGTTTCTCCTTTTATCAGGCTTTTGATGCAGGCATCATTCAACGGGATCATTTCTTCCCTCACCCGGGTCATAAAATCATCAAGTTTACACCGGTCGAGAAATATATTGACCAGCGGGCCTGTCTTTCCGGGACTACCGGTATTAATAAGAAAAATTGCCCCTTTTTTATCGTGCTTGTTTCTGGGTATCCCTACCATACACACATCTTTGCTGTTGTGTATCAGTAATGGGTGCTTGATATAACAATTGAGGGGGTCCATTCCGGAACTGGTTCCATGGAAATAGGTTTCCATCTGAGAGAATATCTCGCGGAGTTTCAACACATCATGCTTGGGCAGGCGCCGGTTTCCCGGGATATGATCCGGGACATACCTTTCGTAAAGCGCTGCTACCAGGGCGCCGGAACTGCCGACTCCATACCCCTGGGGAATAGAGGATTCAAAGTACAGGCTCTCTGCTATATCCTTCTCGAAAGCATCTACATCAAAATCACACAGCAATGTGCCATTTTCCTTGAGATTCCTGAGATAAGCAGCATACTCCTTCAGCAATCGGTTCGAACTTACTGCAAAATCGTAATCCGTATACTTATCCTGCTTGATAAAACTAAGCTCCCCCCTGAAATGGGTATAGGGAATGGTGAGCCCCATGGAATCGCACAGGATGCTGTATTCGCCAAAAAGAAGGATTTTGGCATAAAAAATTCCGGTCTTGTTTTTCATCATTATCTGCAGGTTAATTGTTTAGGCCCTTCACCGACCAAATCCTCAATTACTTTATCATTGAAGCAATACGATTTAAGACTTTTGATGAGGGTAGCAACGCGTTCGGTTTCTTCTTCCGGAAAAAGCAAATGTATGTTTGGTCCTGCGTCGAGGGTAAAACAAACCTTTGCTTCCGTTTGTTTCCTGAATTCTTCTATTTTGTTGATAATCAACAATGAGTTGGGATGCATTAAGATAAACCAGGGGTCAGAAGCAAGCATCATGGCATGCAGGCTCAGGGCTTCATTTTCAACGATTCTGGCAAATACCTGCCAGTCCCCTGACTTCAGCGCAGCCAGTAATCCGGAGAGGTTTTTTCCGGCCTGGGCAAATCTTGATTCAGCAAAAGGATGGCCATTCATAAGGCCATGCCCGACACTGCTCGAAACTTTCTTTTCTCCCGGATCCACGATCAGAATAGCATCTCTCAGGCCTGAAAACAAAGGGTGAGGATCGAAATGGAGCGGTACAGCATATTCATCCGACGAGCCGGGCACATCATGATGCCTGCCCCATACAGTAATTCCTCCGTAAACAGAACGGCAGGCACTACCGGAGCCAAGGCGGGCAATGGAGGATGCTTTCTCATAAAAACCCGGAGCACCGGCTTCCTTGCCTTGAAACTGCGCCTCAAGCGCACAAAGGCAGAGCGCCAGTGCACTCATCCCCGAAGCGGAGGAGGCTATGCCGGCAGAATGCGGAAAACTGTTTCCGCTTTCTATGGAGAGTTTTACATCAGGCAGATATTGGAAATGACTGGCTACTGATTTAAGGAAAGTATTGATCCTCGATGAAAAGGGCAGATTAAGTTCCCCTTCAAACCGGAATTCCGCCTCAGGGCCTGAGCCGGGAGTATCAAGCCGGGACGCAGCCACCCGGGTCACCGTGTAGGCATTGCTCAGCGTAATGCTGAGGGACGCGTTGGCTGGCAATTGCCCGCCAAGCTTGCCCCAATACTTGATCAACGCGATGTTGGAAGGACTCTTCCAGCAAGCCGACAAACCTTCGGCCGGAATATCTTTAGTGCTGTATGTCATATCGCCGCCTTTCATTTACCGGGTGTCAGATCAGTCGATTTTACCAGACTGCGGAAGGGGAAAACAACTTCCAGCCCTTTCGCCGCAAAATACCTTTTTACATATTCATATCCTGATGCTGTTGCGGCCATAATAAAATCACCCCCCCAGGCACCGAGCGATTTAATGCTTCCCTGAAAGTCCTGAAAGAGTTGCTCTTTAATGGTAACCTGGCCCAGGACAGATGACATTATCTGTTCATGTCTGTCAATCAGCGTTGAGAACTCCTCAAAATTATTGCACCTGACAATTTTATCCGATAAGGATGTAACTTCATCCGTCTCTTTCTGAAACCCGGAAGCCTTCTTTTTTCTGAACTCATAAACTTCGCGGGAAGAATCCTGTTTACGACCCAGGTAAATCAGGTACAACTGATCTGTAAATGACGGGGTAAAACTAACCTGCCTTATATCAGGAATTCCGTTGTTCAGCCTGAAAAGAACCGGCTTATCATGCAGCGCGCAGGCTACATCGTAACCTGAACCATCTGAAACGGCCCGGTGCAGGCTGAAAGCATCCACATTGGCCATCCGGGCAATCAGGGCAATCAGGGTCGAACTGCTTCCCAGGCCCCAATAGCGGTCGAAATCAAGTGTAGTTATAACCTGAATACCGTCAGCATCAGAAAGAAAACTGCGGTTAAGGGTCCTTGTTGCTTTCAATAACGCGGTAAGCCAGGCGGCCGCTTTCTCATCCGATGAGGCTATAATCTCAAGATCCGGAAGTTTAATCCTCGCTGTAAACCAGGTACCTGACGGATCCCCGGCCTCCCAGTGAAGGATACCGGGCTCAGCGCCCCGGCCAACCCGAATACTCTGGCCAACTGTTAATGGCACCGCCAATGACAACGCCCCGTACATTACAAGGTATTCACCGGTAATCAGTAATTTACCATTTGCATATCCCGAATACGGAGCTGACATAACCTAATTTTTCACGTGACCGTTTCGGATTGAACTCAGAAATCCGGCAACAGCATTATGGGAAACTTTATGATGCTTGAAATATTCCACCGCCAGCAACTTTTCACTTTCACCGGCATTGAACATATTCAGAATATTCAACAGGTGCATTTTCATATGCCCTATCTGTATTCCTTTGGTTGTCAATGATTTTATTGCGCCAAAGTTATTGGCAAGTCCGATCACTGAAGCGATCTGCATTAACTCGGGGGCGGAAGGATTGCCCAGCAGATGAAGTGAGAACCGGGCCATGGGATGCAGGGAAGTCAACCCGCCCACAGTTCCTATTGCAATCGGCAATGTAAGGCTGTAATGGAAACGGCCTCCTTCAACCTTGATTTCCGTAAGACTGCGATACTGTCCGTCGCGGGCCGCCCAGGCGTGTCCGCAGGCCTCAATGGCCCTGAAATCGTTGCCGGTGGCCAGTGCCACAGCGTCAACACCATTGAAAATTCCCTTGTTGTGGGTGGCCGCACGGTGAACATCAACCCGGGCAATCTGTACAGCCTTTTCAAATTTCCAGACAAAATCTTCCGCAGTGAGACTGTCATCGATGTCGGCAAAATCCTTGACATCACATTCCACCCAGGTTCTGACCGTACATTCCGGCGTGTAGTTAGAAAGGATGGACATGATCACCTGTAAAGGTTCTCCTTCAAAAAGACCGCTGTCATTCACAAAAGCCCTCAGTCCGGAAGCATACTCTTCGAGACAGGAGTTGATGAAATTGGCCCCCATGGAGTCGCGGGTATCAAACTTTACCGATAACTGATAGTAATCCTGAAGCTTTGAAGTCATATCAATCAACTCCATATCCAGGACACCCCCGCCCCTCTTTTGCATGTTCGCGGTAATGGGGAATGTACGCTGCAACAATTGATCCTTCAGCTGAGGGAACAATTCTTTTAACCGCCCGAAGTCTCCCTTCCAGATAAAATGAACCTGACCGTTCTTGACAGTTGACAGAATTTCGGAGTGAAAACCTCCCTTTCCGGCCCAGTATTTAGCACTGTTCGCCGCTGCAGCAATCACTGAACTCTCCTCAATCACCATCGGAACCATCATAATGTTTCCGTTGATCATCACATTGGGGGCGACGCCATAAGGAAAGAAATAATTGGTAAGCGTGTTCTCGCTGAATTCATCAAACATCTTTTGCACCGAAGCATCCTGATGCCAGAACGACTTCAGCTCTGAGATGATGTGCTCACCGTTGGGCATCTGTGCGGCAATGAATGAGAGTTTCTGGTCCTTGGTCAGCTTCGAAAAGCCGGATATAAGTTTTTTTACAATCATTGTGTACAACTTTCAGAATCAGGTTGAAATCAGCCCGAACAATCAACAAAAATATAAATAAGCGACCGTTTTGATGACATTGTAAACGTGATCTTTTCAACAGTTCCGTTCAAATAACAACATATTTAAACCGGCACTGACACAATTTGTTCAATATTCGCGCATATATATTAAACAACAAAAAATCAAAAAATCACCCTGACGGAGTTCATGACAAGGCATACAGCGATCCTGAACATATTCTGTTTACGGAAAGTTGTTTAATTATATTCTGCGATCTTTATGAACAAAAGTAAGGGTACTCCGGCAACCATTCAATCAGAAAAATGTTGTATTATTGAAGAATCATATTGCCTCTCAAACATTATGACCCTGTTTGTTAACAACGTTGAATTTCATCTCTTTGGCGGAGCAAAGGCCATAGATGCAGTAAGGGCTTATTACAGGGCCCTGGAGCATGACATTCCGCGTCCGCTTCCGGTGATATTTGATAACTTCGGAAATACCATAGAGCCTGACGGTGGACTCTCCCCGATGCAGAGAATTTATTTGGTTGAATTTCAAAATTATAACGATGAAAATGAAAGGTTTTAGCCGGATTGCACTTTTAATATTTCTGCTGACCACAAGTATAATTTCACAGGCTGTTGCCGTCAGCGACACAACCACAGTAGTGATTCTGTCGGTAAATGACATGCACGCCAAAATTGACAATTTTCCGCGGTTTAAAGCGATGGTTGACAGCATCAGGAAGGCCGAAAAATACGTGCTCCTGCTATCTGCCGGGGATATTTTTACCGGAAACCCGGTGGTTGACCAATTCCCTGAAAAAGGACAGCCCATCATAGAACTGATGAACCGGACAGGCTTTTCTGCCAGTGCTGTGGGTAACCATGAATTTGACTACGGGCAGGAAATGCTTGCCAGGCGAATGAATGAAGCGCATTTCCCTTTCCTCAGTGCAAATATCCTGCCTGACTCATCAAGTCCTGTAAGCTTTAAACCCTATGTGATCATTACCCTTGAGAATGGCATCAGAATAGGAATCCTGAGCCTTATCCAGGTCAATGATGCCGGTCTTCCGGATACGCATCCCAGCAGATTGGAAGGACTTACTTTTCCCGACGGATTAAAAGTGGCACCGTCTTATGCATCATTGCGCGACAGTTGTGATGTCTTTATTGCACTTACGCATCTGGGCTATGAAACCGACATTGAACTGGCCGGCATCCTCCCCTCGCTCGACCTCATCCTGGGTGGGCACTCCCATACCCTGGTTAAGACCCCGGCCGTGTTTAATGACGTATTGATCATGCAGGCCGGATCGGGGCTTCGCTATTTAACCAAAACCACCCTGAAACTTTACGACAAAAAACTGGTAAGCAGGCATGCGGAAACACTCAGCATACCGGCATTTACCAAAACCGACGAAGAATTGGAACAACTGATCCTGCAATACAATGACAACAAAGAGTTGAATGAAGTGATCGGCACAGCCCTGAGCGACATCCGCGGCAGTGATGAATTAGGCAGCATGATGACGGATGCCATGGCAGCCATCGCACCGATCGAAATTGCCTTTCAGAACAATGGCGGCATACGCGTTGATAATTTCCCTGAGGGGGATATCACCATTAAAAATGTTTATCAGCTCGACCCTTTCGGGAACGAAATTATCCTTTTTTACCTGACCCCCGCCGAAATCAGATCGCTGATCCTGAATGCATATAACCGTGAACGCGCCATCGACCTTCAGACATCGGGCATCATTTATACCGTGCTCACCGATGCAGCAGGCAACGGACTTGAAGTGGAGTTCAGGCTGCCTGACGGCGCTGCACCGGATGAGGAAAAAGCATACGCCACAGGCATCAGCAGCTATATCGCCAGCAGTTATCAGTTTGACCACAAGGATGAAGGAACCTCTCTTTATACCATTACCGCGCAATCGCTGATCAATTATATCAGAAACAAAAAAGCCCTTGATTACAAGGGCGTCAAAAGAGCTTTCGTGAAATCAGCGGATTAAGCCTTTTAAGCGTCTTACCACTTTTCTTCAACCTTGATAACCGGAGGCTGCATTCCCGCTTTCAGGCTGTTTATCAATTCATTAATCTGTGTATTCACTTGTTCAAGGTAAGTGTCCCACAAGGGGGAATACATGGAGTCATTTTTATCCATCCATTTCTCAATCGGGAAACGCGACGACTGTCTCAGTGTCATATCAGTAATGGTATAACGGTATCTTCCGGGCTTAAACTCAAGTTTGAGCACATAATTAACGATGCCCGCAATCAATTTATCTCCCTCAGCATCGTTCAGAATCTCTAACCGGTGATTGATCTCTATCACCCCGCTTTCACGGTTACGCACCCTGCAGGCATCAGCCGGATTTTTATATTGTGTATTGATCCATTCGATACACCGGATATAAAGTTCATCTGCAGTTCCTGCCTGTTGAACAACTTCCTGATAGGTTATCAGTTGCGTATCCTTATCAACCGGATAAGCGGAAACGGGTTCCTGTGCATTGACTGCTGAAAAGACAAACAGCAGACCAAATAATGATGAAAAAATAAGTTTTATCTTCATGGCAAAACCTGTTTTTAAGAGAACAACGGTTTATCTCTGATTGTGAATTATCATTACAAAGATAGGCAATAATTATTGAGGACCTGTTGAATTCGTCAGGGCATTAATGCAGAAACCCCGCTGGCGCGGGGTTCCTGTAATAGCAATAAGGGTTGAATCTTAGTACATTCCGCCCATGCCGCCCATGCCCGGATTTGGCATGGCAGGCTCTTTTTCTTCTTTGATATCGGCGAGCACGCACTCGGTAGTGAGGAGCATACCGGCAATCGAAGCGGCATTTTCCAGTGCTACGCGGGCTACCTTGGTGGGATCGATCACCCCTGCCTGGAAGAGTTTTTCGTAAACCTCAGTGCGGGCGTTAAATCCATAATCATCCTTACCTTCACGTACTTTCTGAACAATTACTGAACCTTCGAGACCAGCGTTTTCAACGATCTGACGAAGCGGTTCTTCAAGCGCACGTTTAACAATTGCAATACCGGTTTCTTCGTCTTCATTTTCGCCTTTCAGATCATCAAGCATGGGAATTGCCCTGATATAAGCGACGCCCCCACCCGGGATAATCCCTTCCTCAATGGCTGCGCGGGTTGCATGCAGTGCATCGTCGAACCGGTCTTTCTTTTCCTTCATCTCGACTTCGCTGGCAGCACCCACATAAATTACCGCAACACCACCGGCCAGTTTAGCCAGACGCTCCTGAAGCTTCTCACGGTCGTAGTCGGAAGTGGTGGTTTCAATCTGTGCCTTGATCATGGCAACACGTGCCTTGATGTTTTCAACTTCGCCGCGGCCGCTGACGATGGTAGTATTCTCTTTATCAACGGTAATCTTATCGGCCTGTCCAAGGTATGAAAGATCGGCATCTTCAAGCCTGTATCCCTTTTCCTCAGAAATAACGGTACCACCAGTCAGTACGGCGATATCCTCAAGCATTTCCTTACGGCGGTCACCGAAGCCCGGAGCCTTAACGGCGGCAATCTTCAGCGAGCCACGGATCTTGTTAACAACAAGGGTTGCCAGCGCTTCACCGTCAACATCCTCGGCAATGATCAGCAAAGGACGGCCGGTCTGAACGGTTTTTTCAAGAATCGGCAGAAAATCCTTCATTACCGAGATCTTCTTGTCATAGATCAGGATAAACGGATTTTCATATACGGCTTCCATCTTCTCGGTATCAGTAATAAAATAAGGAGAGATATATCCCCTGTCGAACTGCATACCTTCTACCACCTTAACGGTAGTTTCGATGCCTTTGGCTTCCTCAATGGTGATAACGCCTTCTTTCTTTACCTTATTCATTGCCTCGGCAATCTTTTCACCGATAAAGCTGTCGTTATTTGCTGAGATGGTTGCAACCTGGGTAATCTTTTCACTTCCTTCTTCAATCCTGATCGACTGAGCATTCAGGTATTCAACGACCTTTGCAACAGCCTTGTCAACGCCCCGTTTCAAATCCATCGGGTTGGCGCCGGCGGTAACATTTTTCATTCCGGTAGTAACGATGGATTGTGCCAGAACGGTGGCGGTTGTGGTTCCATCCCCTGCCACATCAGCAGTTTTTGAAGCCACTTCCTTAACCATCTGGGCGCCCATATTCTGGATGCCGTCCTTTAATTCCACTTCTTTTGCTACGGTAACACCGTCCTTGGTAACAACGGGTGCACCATAAGCTTTGTCAATGATCACATTACGACCTTTGGGCCCGAGGGTAACCTTTACTGCATTGGCCAGCGCGTCAACACCTTTTTTCAGTTCTTCGCGGGCCTCAATATTGAAAATAATCTGCTTTGCCATTGTTTGATATTTTTAAATTAACTCTCCGATTGATTAAATGATTGCAACAATATCCGATTCGCGCATGATGAGGTAGTCGTTCCCATCAACGGTAATTTCGGTACCTGCATACTTTCCGTAAAGAACAAGATCCCCGACTTTCACTGTAAGCGGTTCATCTTTCTTGCCAGTCCCCACTGCCACAACAGTCCCGCGCTGGGGCTTTTCCTTTGCGGTATCAGGGATAATAATACCACCGGCGGTTTTCTGTTCTGCTTCTGCCGGCTTTATCAGAACACGGTCAGCTAATGGTCTTACATTCACTTGTGTCATTGCTGTTATTTTTTAAGGTTACACATTAACATGTTTGCAACGCCTGTTGACATAATTTGTGCCAAAGTATTCCCTTCCGCTTTTTTCCCTTATCCGTTTGGCGGAATAAGAAAGGTTTTATGGCTGATTTTCAACACAAACAGTGAATTTCCCTGTTTTTAGGCAGGGATATACACAGAAGATAATTCTTCATAGCCCCAAAAAAAATGTCAGATTGCAATGACAATCTGACATTTTTCATCAAAAGGTTTTTGACGCTTATTCAGCAGGAGGAGCCTGAAAATCTTCAACCGGAGCGGATTGCTCGTTGATCAGCTGGCGCAGTTCAGTATCGGTGGTACGTGAAACATTGACATTGCGGGGTATTACAAAGATAGAGAAAAGACTCAGAACCAGCAGGATAATAGCCAGCGTCCAGGTTGTTTTCTCAAGAAAGTCAGCAGTTTTCCGAACACCCATAAACTGGTTTGATGAGGCGAAATTGGAGGCAAGTCCCCCGCCCTTTGAATTCTGAACCAGTACTACAAGACTCAGTAACACACAAGCGATGAGGATAAGCACCGAAACTAAAATATAAGCTCCCATTGTAAGTTTGTATTATTAACGTTAAATTCAACCGTTTGACAGGTTTTCCTGTATTTTCTCAATTTGGGCTGCAAAGTAAGCACTTTTTTCCGGATTATTCAAACTTAATTTACGATATATTTTTATCGCCTTTTCCGGATTTCCCTGCTGCAGCTGAATACGGGCAAGTGTCTCTGAAACAATATCTTCATGATCAACAGAACTTTGCCGTGCCTTATCCACAGGATTGAAAAATTCTTTCTTTGGCTGGCTGATCCTGGGCTGGTTACGGATAAACCGGTCTATCAATTCGCTGTTGCCTGACGAAGCCAGTGTATATCCACGCCCGGTTCCGGTGCCTGAGGGTCTGTCCGGACCGGACTGTCCGGTTTCGCGTTCCATCTCCTTTTCAAGATCATACACATTCATTTCCATCCCTGCCAGCAGAAGATCATCAGGAAACTTTTCCTCATCCTGTGACCCAAGCACATCAGCGCCATATAATTGCGCTTCCTCATCAGTAATATCCTTTGCAAAAGCGCTCTCCTGTTCCGTAAGATCCTTCCGGCCACCTTCAATATCCGGAGATGAATCCTGGGCGGATTTATCGCGCGCGCCTGATGCTATTTCGGCCAGGCGACGGGCAACAATCTGCTGAAGATGGCGCAGATGCGCTTCCTCATCGTCAGTCGCTGGCAGACTTTTAGCTTCCGCCGGAACCTGTGCCATCTTCTCATCAGGTGTTTCAGCAACCGGTGCAGCTATATTTCCTTCTGCTTCACTGTCATGCAGCTCCTCCAAAGGAATTTCCCTGGGCGATTCCGGGGTAGCTTCTGCCTGTACCGGCATTTCAACAGTTAAAGCTTCACCAGGCATTTCCGCATGCGCCGACTCAATGTGCGCAGCTGAAGTTGCAACGTCTTGCTGCAGAACGGCTGCTTCCGTCACCCGGTGAATCAGCCTTCTCAGTATGCCGCGGTCACCGGCATAGGCAGCCGCGATTTTTAACTGCGAATTATACCTGATACTTTCCGTTTTCCGCAGATTCGCGACCAGCATCATCTGGGCGATCTGAAAATAAGGCATTTCACGCGCAAGCTGCTCCATTGCCGGGAGGCTTTCATGATCCAGCAGCGCCGGATCAGCCAGGAATGACTCGAACAGGGAAAGCCTCATGCTTGTTACCAATTTACTACAGCCTTGTTAAAAATATCTTCAACCAGCGCTTCGGTGATCTTGCTGATCAGGTCGGCTTCCACCGCGTTCAGGTTGAGGCTGCTGCTGTAGTCCTCAAAACGGGTGAAGTTGGTTTCAAAATTATCCTTTGCGTTGAACTTGTTGGTATACCTGACATTGACCGTAACTTTCAGACGTATCAGCGCCGCTGTCTGCTGACCGGTGATCGCGACCGGTTCTGTTGAATACCCGGTGATCTCGCCTTCAAAATGCAAATCACCTCCCCTGGGGATCAGGGCAAGGTTGGTTTGTGAGGCAAACCTGTCGCGCAAGGCATCAGTAAATGTCTGACTCAGACTTGGTTGTACAAGTTCGGCTTTATTCGGGAACTGTGATATTGAAACTGTTTTAGCTTCAGGAGGGATTGATGCCCCGGTAAACGAGTAGACACCGCATGAATGAAACGCCGTGACCGTTACTGCAAGCATCAGGTAAACCGCCGATCTCCTTATTATCTGAAACATATCAATCAAATTAACGGATGTCGTATTCCTTTATTTTACGGTAAAGCGTCCTTTCGGAAATCCCCAGTTCCTTTGCGGCATTCTTTCGCTTACCGCCATGCTTTTCAATGGCCTTGCGGATCATGTCGATTTCCTTCTTCTGAAGTGAAAGGGATTCATCCATAACCTCCGGGGCGTAGAAGGTATCAAGCACTATCGGCTCAGTATGGGGATCAGCCTCCTCTTCGTGCAACCGTTGTCCTGCCTTGTCAATTTCCTTGTAAAGCTGGGTGATGATCGGCTGATGCTCGCGCTTAAGCTCATGACTGATCTCCCCCTGGTCAATGATATCAACAACAAGCTTTTTCAGTTCATTGATATCGCGCTTCATGTCAAACAGCACTTTGTAGAGCAATTCACGTTCCGAGAAATCCCCGCCCTGAGGCTCCTTACCATACAGCACAGGGAGGTCCCTGTTCTCTGATGGCAGATACTTCTGCAGAATCGCGCCGGTAATCAGTCGGCTTTGCTCAATGATTGAGATCTGCTCGGTAATATTCTTCAGCTGGCGGATATTTCCCTGCCAGCGGTAATTCATCAGCATCTGCCTGGCCGAATCATCAAGTTCCAGGGCAGGCATCCGGTATTTTTCAGCAAAATCAGCAGCGAATTTCCTGAACAGCAATACCACGTCTTCCTTCCGCTCACGCAGGGGCGGAATAAAAACCGGCACAGTATTCAGCCTGTAGTAAAGGTCCTGCCTGAACCTGCCTTTACTGATGGCATCGGGAATATCAACATTGGTGGCAGCCACAACCCTGACATCAGTCTTTATCACCTTCGAAGAACCAACTTTGATAAATTCTCCGGTTTCAAGCACACGCAACAGACGCACCTGCGTCGAAAGAGGCAGCTCGGCAACTTCATCCAGAAAAATGGTTCCCCCGTTTACAACTTCAAAATATCCCTTGCGGGATTCATGGGCTCCTGTAAACGACCCCTTTTCATGTCCAAACAATTCAGAATCAATGGTTCCCTCCGGAATAGCGCCGCAGTTAACGGCGATATAAGGGCCATGTTTACGCGCACTCAGATTGTGAATGATCTGAGGAAAGACCTCTTTTCCTACCCCGCTCTCGCCGTTTATCAGCACGGTAATGTCAGTACCGGCGACCTGCCTGGCTATATCAATGGCCCGGTCGAGCAAAGGTGAATGACCGATAATTCCGAACCGTTGTTTGATAGACTGTATATCCATTCTTTTTTAACCTCTTGTATATTCCATGCAAAGTTAGCAATTCACAGGCACCGGATTCCAATTATCCCGTAAAAAACTGACATTTTGTCAATAAAGATCAGCTTATGCGGCAGCTGTGCGGCCGGAGCTGACAGCAGCTGTCAATGATGGCAATTGACTATATTTCGGGATGTTACAAGAAAGACAAGCGTTCCGGTATCGTTATTTTAAGGTTGGCCGCCAATCAGGTAAGGCAGATATCCACAACAGCCATACAGTCTGATAATTGCAACCCCTTACACTGCACGCGGGTTGGTTTGTGATAAAACGGAAAGAAATCGTGTGCATCAAAACCGGTTAAAGCAGCAGCAAACTGCCATAAAGTAGTATTGAAATCCAAAAAGGAAAAAAATCTGAAACAACCGGAGCAGTCTACCCCGGATTAAGCGCAAAACGAAGAATGCCCTGTAAAACCGTTCACTAAATTACCTGCGCACCTTCGCCCCGGTTTCCGTTTCGAGCGCCATGGCCAGACGATCCATAAATTTATCAATCTCCTTGTCCGTCAGCGTTTTGGTTTCATCCTGAAGGATAAAACTGATGGCGTATGACTTTTTGCCGGCCTCAATTTTATCGCCCTCATAAACATCAAAGAGGTTTACTTTTTTAAGCAACTGCTTACCGGTTCTGAAAGCAATGGCCTCCAGATCAGCATATTTCACCGATTTATCAAGCACGAGCGCCAGGTCGCGCCTTACCTCGGGGAACCTGGATACCTCGCTGTAGCTGACCGAGTGATTTCTGACGGCTCCGACGAGGTTATCCCAGTGGATACCCGCATAAAATACCGGCTGACCAATGCTGAACTGCTTCAGTAACCTGTCATGCAGACGCCCTATGCAATAAATGGCCTTCCCGTTCAACGTATAAACATTTCCTGATGCAAAAAAAGGAGGCAGGCTCTCTGAAACCTGAAGTCGCCGCTGATCGATGCCAGTTTTTGCCAGCAAAGCGGTGACATATGAACGCAACTGATAAAAATCCGCGGAACTTTCGCTGTTGTACCAGCTTTCGGGCACCAGGCGTCCGGTTGCAAAAAGGGCAAGCAGTTTCTGTTCGCGGTAGCTCCTCACTACATCACCCTTGACATTGGCTCCGGTTTGCTCATAAACAACCCCGAATTCGTAGAATTTCAGGTTCAGCTGTCTGCGGTTAAGGTTATAGGCTAACGATTCAAGCCCGCTGAAGAGCAGGGTTTGCCGCATAACGTCAAGTTCACGCGAAAGCGGATTCAGCATCTTAACACACTTTTCCGGGTCAAACCATTCACCGCCTTCATAGTAAGCCGAACTGCTCAGCGAGTTGGTCATGATCTCATGGAATCCATTGTTACTCAGATAGTCTGCAACCAGGTTCTGCAACTTTTCCCTGTCAGGGCGCTGATGGTAAGAAATGCTCGTATTCAGTTTATCTCCGGCTTCAATTTTATTGTATCCGTAAATGCGGAGGATCTCTTCAATAACATCCGCAATGCCGAAAACATCTACCTTAAACGGGGGAATGTCCAGTTCGAGCCCTCCGGATGATTCTGAAAGTATGCCGATTTCAAGACCTTTGAGAATTACTTTGATGTCCTTTGCCGGAATTTCCTGCCCGGTAAACCGGTTTACAAAGTCATAAGACAGGTTGATCCGGCGATGAATTACTGGTTCAGGATAGACATCAACCACCCCTGAGGATATTTCACCACCGCATATCTCCTTAATCATTAACGCGGCCCTTTTCAACGCTGTAACAGTGATTTCAGGGTCGGTACCCCGCTCAAACCTGAAGGAAGCATCGGTCTTCAGCATATGCAGTTTCGAGGTCTTCCTGACAGATACGGGGTTGAAACAGGCACTTTCAAGAAAAACGGCAGTAGTCGAACTGCTTACGCCTGATTTGATGCCGCCGAAAACTCCGGCAATGCACATCGGTTCCGATGAATTGCAGATCATCAGATCTTCCGCGCCCAGTTTTCGTTCAGTTTCATCAAGGGTAACAAACGGAGTACCTTCAGGCATTTTCTTTACCACAACGGTATTGCCCGCTATCTGCGCAGCGTCGAAAGCATGCAGGGGCTGGCCATATTCAAACAAAACATAGTTGGTAACATCCACCACATTATTGACCGGTCTTACGCCGATGGCTTTCAGGCGGTCGGCAAGCCAGGCCGGCGACGGGCCCACCTTTATCCCTGAAACCGTGATCCCCGAATACCTCGGGCAGGCTATGACATCTTCCACCACAACCTTAACCGGCAGGTTGTTGTTATCGGGTTTAAATGCGCCGACATCCGGTTTTCTGACTCCGGCGAAGCGATGCTCAGGATGTCTGGCGGTTAGGGCGGCAGCAAGGTCCCTTGCCACGCCCAGGTGCGATGCAGCGTCAGCCCTGTTCGGGGTCAGTCCGATCTCGAATACTATATCATTGGTCACACCGAAATACTCTGCAGCAGGCATGCCAATCCTTACATCAGAAGGCAAAACCATGATACCATCGTGTGAATCGCCCACGCCCAGCTCATCTTCGGCGCAAATCATCCCTTCGGATACCTCGCCGCGGATTTTGGATTTCTTGATTTCAAAAGACTCATCGCCTTTATGGATGATGGTCCCTGTAGTAGCAACCACCACCTTCTGACCGGCGGCCACATTGGGTGCTCCGCAAACAATATGAAGCAGGTCGGCACCTCCCACATCAACGGTTGTAACACTGAGCTTATCGGCATTGGGATGACGCTCACAGGTAATTACTTTACCCGTCACGACTCCTTTCAATCCGCCTTTCAGCGATTCGAAAGTTTCAACGGCCTCTACTTCAAGTCCGATATCGGTAAGCAGATGTGAAAGTTCTTCAATGGTAAGATTTGTATCAAGGTAATCTCTGAGCCAGTTGTATGAAATCTTCATGAGGCGGTAATTTTTGAAGCGACAAAGGTAGGGAATTTTGGGTTGAAGTCGGACGCCGGAGGATGAGGTTGTGCTACGACTTCGCTCTGCAACAAAGGTTGAGTTAAGGTTAAGATTGAAGATGAGGTTAAGGTTGTGCTTCAGCTGGTCTCGTTCCGATAGCGATCGGAATCGCTCGGCCACCGTCGCTCGGCCACCGCCGCTTACCACAATTTGCTCAGTAATCAGGGTTCAGCTTGAGGAGCCAGGCTTCATTAATTATTTAAAAAGATATTTTTGCTCTGCGATTCTTTACAGCCTGTCATGAAATTCCGGATAAGTAACCGAACCCAAAATGCCATCCCTGAATAATCCCTTAATCAGCAAATCTACTGCTCAACTGATCAACTAATCTTCCCCCAGTCGAATTCACTGCTTTGCAGGTGTTTCACCATCGGCAGGTTTTCAGGTTTTTCGAGTCCGGGATCCTCATCCAGGGTACGGTAAGCAAGTTCCCTTGCCAACCGGAGCAATTTCTCATCCTTTACCAGGCTGGCAAGTTTCAGACCGACCAGTCCGCTTTGTTGTGTACCCTGCAAATCCCCGGGTCCGCGCAGATGAAGGTCTACCTCGGCAATCTCAAAACCGTCGGTGGTACGAACCATGGTTTCGAGGCGCTTCCTGCCATCAGTGGTAAGTTTGTAACTGCTCATCAGGATACAGTGCGACTGATCGGCACCCCGGCCAACACGTCCGCGAAGCTGGTGGAGCTGAGAAAGCCCGAAGCGTTCGGCGTTTTCAATCACCATCACCGAGGCATTGGGCACATCCACCCCAACCTCAATCACTGTGGTTGCCACCATGATCTGGGTCTTTTTCTCCAGAAAGCGTTTCATTTCACTCTCTTTCTCCGCTGCTTTCAACTGGCCGTGTACAATACTTATCTGATATTCAGGCAGGGGGAAATACCTGGAAACGGTATCCATTCCATCCATAAGATCCTGCAGCTCCAGTTTATCGGATTCATTAATAATCGGGTAAACCACATATATCTGCCGGCCCTGTCCGATCTGGTCCTTCATAAACCGGAACACTTTCAGCCGGTCTTTTTCATAAAAGTGATAGGTCTTCACCGGTTTCCTGCCCGGAGGTAATTCATCGATAACCGAAACATCCAGATCGCCGTAAAGGGTCATTGCCAGGGTACGCGGGATGGGGGTGGCGGTCATTACCAACACATGGGGCGGTATTGTGCTTTTCTCCCACAGCCTGGCCCTTTGGGCGACCCCAAAACGGTGCTGTTCGTCGATGACCACCAGTCCCAGGTTTTTAAACTGCACCTGTTCTTCAATCAGTGCATGTGTCCCGATAAGTATCTGCAACCGCCCATCCAGTAAACGGGCATGCAGATCAGCACGCAACGCCTTTCGGGTAGATCCGGTTAGCAGGGCCACCTCCACAGATAAACCCTGCAACATCCGGCCAATGGTTTTAAAATGCTGCGACGCCAGGATTTCAGTGGGCGCCATCAGGCAAGCCTGGCAGTCATTATCCAGGGCAATCAGCATGCTCATCAGCGCTACAAGAGTTTTTCCGCTTCCCACATCGCCCTGAAGCAGCCGGTTCATCTGCTTTCCGCTACCCAGATCAGCCCTGATTTCCCTGATTACTTTTTTCTGGGCGTTGGTGAGTTCGAATGGAAGGTTATTGTGATAAAACGAATTAAAAAATACACCGATTTTCACAAAAGAACGGCTTTTAACCTTCTCCATTCTTATGTACTTCAGCCGCAGCAACTGCAGCTGAATAAAGAAAAGCTCATCGAACTTGATTCTTTCCTGCGCTTTCGCCAGGCTGTGCGGGTCTCTGGGAAAATGAATATTGAATAATGCATCAGCCCTGGACGTTAACTTTGCCTGGCGCATAACCTGCGGACTCAATGTTTCGGGTATGGCTTGATATACCTGCGACAATAAAGTCCGCATAATCCGGACAAAGTTTTTAGGTGTGAAGCCCCGGCTTTTTAATTTTTCCGAAGTTGAATAGTAAGGCTGGAGAGGTTCCTGCTGTACCTGTATCTCCTCCTCGGCCGGTTCAATATCGGGATGGGTAAAATTGTACTTCCCCTGGAAAAGGTTTGGCTTACCAAAAACGATATATTCCCGGCCAACCTGAACTTTCTCCCTGATCCATTTCAGCCCCTGAAAAAAAACAAGCTCGGTTTCCCCGCTGCTGTCGCGAAAGGTCATCACCAGCCTTGAAACCCTCCCCGAACCTAAAGTCTGAATGGCTGTTATTCTGCCCTTCAGCTGTACCCACGCGGCATCGGAGTTAATCTCCCCTACTGTATAAAATTTACTCCTGTCAACATAGCGGAAAGGATAATAAAGCAGCAGGTCTCCAAAGGTTCTGACTCCGATCTCCTTCCGCAGCATTTCTGCCCGCGCAGGGCCTATGCCCTTCAGGTATTCCACCGGTGTGTCGAGGATATGTTTAACCATGATGATTCCTGTGCTGCTGTATGACAAAGATACAATTTAGCGGCAAACCCGAAAAATGAAACGCCCCGTCGGTCTGACAGGGCGTTTCATTTTATATAGCAGTCCCGGGTTAAAATTCCCAGAGATTGTGTTCAAACATAAACAGATCGTTTTTCACCCGTTCTGCTTCCATCAGCGCATCGATGCCGGTAGCATAGTCTGATATCCTGCGGTCGTAAACGTTGTCCTCCTTGTAGATATAACTGGTGAACATCCGTTTCCAGAAGATATCGTCGTAGGTTTTGCGGGCGGCGCTGTTGTTGCGGTTAAACACCTCGGCTTTTGCCAAAACAGGTCTTGCTTCCGGGAAATAAATCCAGAACAATGGATCATACGCCCTGAACAAGCCTTTTTCATCATAATTGTCGCGTACCGGACAGATTCCCAGAATCCTGACTTCCATCACGGAGCGCTGCTTGTCGAAGAACCAGTCTTCTTTAATCCTGAACCGTTTTACATCGGAAGGATTAAATTTGACCGAAATCACCGTATCATACCAGTCATAAGGCGGATATGGCCTTTGCATGGTAGCCGAATCGGTACGTTCCAGCCGGTTCATGATTTCCTGATAAGTCAGGGGAACCAGGAACTCATCAGTGGTGCTTGATGCATCATAAGCGGTGATGGTACCTTCCTTGAGGGCGTCAAGTATAACCTGAACCAGGCTCCTGAGGTCATTGTGCGGGACTTCAGGATAATAGAAAGGCTGATTCATCTTCTCACGAAGGTCAATCACGCGCCAGATCCTCTTGCGCCATACCACGTCAGCTTCACGAACCCAGGGGTAGGTAATGGGCTTTTTCTCAATGGTGACCTTTTTATCATAAATACCATCGCGCGGAGGGCTGTCGAGCACCTGGGCATCAGCTGATTTTGCAAGACCGGCCATAATCAGGGCCAGAACAAAATAACCAAATAATTTTTTCATCCGTCTTTACTTTGTTTTTCGGTTTTCAGACTGGATTTTGCTGACAAACCGGATTCAAAAATCTTTTGCAGTTGTTCCTGCTTGTATTGTCCTACCAGGCAATCTGCAAGGTAAAACGATTCGGAGACTATCTTATTGTACGATAAGACTAATGGTCCCTAACCTTCGGTTTCCATCAGGGCCGCGCGCAATAATGTTCTCAAGCCAGATCCTCTCGCCGCGTTTACAGTTGGAAATAAAGTTCTGCATCTCCTGAGTAAGTATATTGCCGTTTCCCGGACGTTCATAGGTATCTCCTCCACGCACGCCGACAAATGTATAGGAAACGATTTCAAAATTCAGGTCGAAATCGAAATCATCCGGCATACGGGGGATAATTGCCCTGGCAGCAAGCAGCATGTTCTTCTGAACAGGACCGCCATCAGTATTTGCAATGTATGCTTTGGGATCAGGAACACGCTTGATCCTGAATTCGGCCGATCCCATCTTTCTTTGAGTTTTTCCATCATTATGGACTACAGAGATGGTGGCTTTCTGTCCGAGGGGCACACGGGCAATCCAATCTTTACCGTCGCGGCGCAGTGTCCCCGAACTGATGGTCGGTTGAATCTGCGATTCAGGAATACCCGATGCAGCGATGGAGATGGGGTTGTCTACATTGGCATAGAGTACGTTCATCTTGGTAGGAGCCACGGTAAGCGAAGGAGTCATAACGAAATACTCGCTTTCAAAGGGGTATTCCTTTAATTCACCATCGGGACCTGCCACTTTAATGGTTCCGCGGTAAGTCTGAAGACCTGTAGCACCAGCGGTAACGGTATATTTAGCAATACCACCGGATGCAGGAATGGAACGCCCGCCGATAATAACTTCAGGATTCTGTTTTGAATCGAGCGCTGCCACCATAATTTCAGCTTCGTAGGTATCTCCCTGGAAAACAAGTTTTGAATTGGGGATAACCTTGGGCTGAACCATATCAAACTTATAGTCTTCGGCAGAAATAGAGCCGTAGAGCAAAGAAACCACGTCAATTTCCACATTGCGCACATCGGCAATCAGCTTATTGAGGAAAGTTACGTTGGCGGCGAGAATCACGTGATAGAAATTGTGCTGTTCCCAGTTCTGATTCTTACCATTGGCATCCTTGTATGGGCCTTCGGTATCCATTCCGAGTTTTACATTGCCACGGTGCTTTTCATCGAGTTGATTGATTACATCGGCTTTGAATTTTTCGATTTTCTGTCTGAGCTCACCGGCCTTGCCTTTCGAACCATCCTGCGATCCACCGAAAAAATAGTTGGTTGAAACATCATACTTATCCCTGCTCTGTATCTCTGACAGCGGGGTTACTTTTGCCTCATCCACCGTGATCTTTTCCGATCTGGCAATTACGTCCCATTTGATATCTTCAATATAGGAAATCAGATCATTCGAAAGGGTCCTGACCTCCTTTGCCCTGTCCCAGAAAGGACCAACTTTTGCTTCATTCATCAGGTTCTGTTGCTCAAACCTTGCATAAGTCTCGTCGATCTTCAGTTTGAGGTTCTCGTTGGTATTCTCCATACTGTTGTTTACCGAGACGAAAGCCTGAATGATCTCTACAGACACATTAAGGGCAAGCAGAGCAGTCAACACCAGGTACATCATCGCGATCATTTTTTGTCGCGGTGTCTCCTTGTATCCAGCCATATTAAAATTTATCTTGTAGTGTTAAAAATCAGTTAAAAATCAGCAGTAATGACTATTTAACATTCATTGCTGCAAGCATGTTACCGTAAACATTGTTCAGGGCAGCCACTTTCTTGGTAAGTGTATCGAGCTCCTGCCTGTAACGGGTCATATCATCACTTGATCCACTGATATTGGCAAGGTATTGATTGATGCTGGAGTGAAGCTTATTGGTATCCTCAAGATGTGTATTGGAATTTTTCAGTTGAAGTTCATACACTGCGTTAAGGGCGGCCAGGTTGCTTCCGATTTTCTGCAACTGCTCGCTGTATGTCTTGTTATCCAGTCCGGTAAAATCAAATTTCTCAACCGATTTGGCAAGACTCTGAGCCGTTTGCTGATAAGTAACGGCAAACTGGTTGGTTGATTCGTTGGCTTTGGCAACTGACAGCGAAAGGTCATTCACCGATTTGGCAGCGTTTGAAAGATTCTTTGAATAATCATTGGTTGCCACTGCAGCGCTGGACAGGTCGGCCATTTTGCCGGCGTTCTCGCTCAGGCTTCGCAAGCCGTTGCCCAGGCTTTGTATTAACTCAGGACCTATCTTGGCTTTCTCAAGCATGTTGTCAAGTTCCTGGGTCGGGGTTTTCCCTTTAGGACCAGCGGGTGATCCGCCGCCATGATACATGCCGGCCAGTTCCGGATAAACAAGACTCCAGTCAGGCTCAACGTGCGGGGGCTCAAAAGCAGAAAAGAAGAAAATGAGGGCTTCGGTACCCAAACCAACGATGAGCATTTCATTGGCACCCGGGTAGTGATTGATTTTAAAAAGTGCTCCAAGAATAACTACAGAAGCTCCCCATCCGTAAAGCTTTGCCATGAAGTTCCTGAATGCTTTCCCTCTGACGACATTATTCAATCCCATGATAGTTACGTGTTAATTTGTTGAGTGATTAAAGTTTGTTGTTTATTCAGTTTCAGAAAAAAGGTAATCCCTGATTAATTGTAAATTTTTGAGGCCCTTGCAGGGTTATCGTCTTTCTGACGTCCCATGTAATTCTGTACACAACGGAAGCCGATATAGCTCTTGGCTGTATCCTGGAATTCGTAAGAACGTGCGTTTACCTGAAGGTAATAAGCAATGTCCTTCCAGGATCCGCCCCTGACAACCTTGCGCTTCAGTGCCGGAGGATCGCTGTCCTTTGCATTGTAGCTGTATGCCGGATTCATATCCCAGGTAAAGTTATAGGCGCTTTCATCAAACGCATCGTTTGTCCATTCCGCAACGTTGCCTGACATATCATACAAGCCAAAATCATTGGCAGGATAATGGGCCACGATAAC
Organism: Lentimicrobium sp.; assembly: GCA_023957275.1. Lineage (GTDB taxonomy): Bacteria > Bacteroidota > Bacteroidia > Bacteroidales > Lentimicrobiaceae > Lentimicrobium. The sequence goes on from JAMLHF010000009.1 coordinate 55,829, forward strand.
CGGAGTGAGGCCGCCATCGTCAACATAATTTCCGCGTAAAGGCTTGAAGTTAGCCAGGAAACATCCTTTTTCATTACGGGTGTATGGACCTCCCCAGGGATAAGCGCTGAATGAATTTCCACCGCGGGCAGCCCATTCCCATTCTGCTTCTGTCGGGAGCCTGAATTCATTGACAACTGCATTTCCCTTGCTGTTCAAATAAGCCCTGAGCAACTCTGTTCTCCAGATACTGAAAGCCTTGGCCTGTTTCCAGTTTACACCGACAACGGGATAATTGTCGTAGGCCGGATGCCAGAAATACCGCTCAGTCATAGGATCATTGTACGAATAAGCATAGTCATGGATCCATGCAAGGGTGTCAGGATAAACATTAATGATCTCTTTACGCACATAGAGCGACCGGTCTTTCAATCCCTGCGGGCGATTGGCCAGACCTGCATTCACAGGGTCTCCGGCTGAATAATCTTTCCCGGCTGCGGCTTTGAAATCAACCCAGTAATATTCATAGAATAACTTCCTGGTATCAATCTCCTTGCGGCGGAAATACCGTTCATGTTCAGGGAGGAACATGTCTTCAAGCGCTTCGCGCTCTTCTTCCCCGTTCCATTTGATATCTGCTTTCCAATTAAGGAAAGGAGGATCAAAGGTTTCTCCGGTCTTCTTATTCTCTTCTATAAGGTAAACCTCCGGATTAATTTCGCCCAACTTGCGTCTTGCGATAGAGTCCCTGACCCAGTAAACAAACTGCCGGTACTCATTATTGGTGATCTCAGTTTCATCCATATAGAACGCACTTACGGAAACGGTCCGCGGATCGTTGATATGTGCATAGGGCACATCCTGATCACCAACCCCCATGGTAAAACTACCCATAGGGATATAAGCCATTCCGAATGGATCGGGCTGATAAAATTTCTCACGCTTTTTTACACCCACCAGTTCCCCGTTACCTGAATTTCCGCAACTGCTCAGGATAAGGGCAGCAATGATGTAGTTGAAGAGTCTTTTCATGTTTGTACCTGATTTTAATGCAAATAACGAGCGTTACTCTGATTTTATTATCCCTGCCCGTTTTTTAGACCGACAAAAATAGTAATATAATTTATTAAACCAACTTTTTTAAAAATTAAAGAAAGCGGGTATTCCTGAAACTTCTCCTGGCTTTTTCCAACTCAAGTTTAAAACTATACCTCACCATAATTTCATGACTTCCGGCTCCACCTATCCGCGAAAGTGGTATGTCATAGGCATAACCAAAACTCAGGTCCTTTACACTCATCCCAAGCATAACCGCGGCTGTTTCCTGAAACCTGTAAGTAAGCCCGCCCCAGAACTTTTCATTGTACTGAAGCCTTGCGTTGATGTCGACCTGTGCCGTTGTTCCGTCAAATTTTGCAAAGACTCCCGGAATAAACACATAAGCCGGGTTTCTGATCCAGGTAATTTCATAACCTGCGGCGGCATAATAATGCCTGCGCAACTGAAAATCAAGCCCGCCGGTTCCAAGCTCCCGCGCTCCTTCCAGCAACTGGGTGGCCGAGAGGCCCAGATACAATCCGCCGGGTTGCTGATAAAATGCACCAAAAGCCAGATCGGTAAACATGGTGCTTTCGGTTCCGCCTTTTAAAATCGGATCATCGTCAACGGGTTTAAGCTTGCCTATATCCAGAGATTTATTTAAAAACCCCACATTGAACCCGATGCCAAGTTCTCCGTCACCCAAAGGACGGTTATATGCATAACCCAGCCTGACATAGATATCTTTGAAATAACCGATCTTATCCTGCATCACCGATGCTGACACTCCTCCCCTCAATATCCTGACAGGCGCATCCCCGGAGATAACGAAACTTTCGGGCGAAACCTTGTTTCCTTCATCATCCTCTATCCCAATCCATTGCTGACGCATTAATCCGGTAACCGTAATGGCATCCCTCAACCCGGCATAACCGGGGTTAACAGCCATATGGTTAAACATATTCAACGTGAATTGAGGCTCCTGTTGAGCATATGTTAATGAAGTAAAGAACAGACCGGCAAGCGACATCAACATCGCTAACCTCCGGTTTGATCCTGGCTTTGAAAGAATCTCAATTATACTTCTTCCTGTCATCCTGAGGAAACTAAATCTATCAGATTACGGTTAAGGTTAAAATAACCCGTTCTTCTTGAAAACGCTATACTTAAAACCAGATTTTGCAGGTAAATCCCTGATTTTATATCCTGCAGCATTAATAACAACAGAACAGCCGGATTATTATTCAACTTTATCCTGAATTTATCAATGAATGCAACAAAAGTAACATTTTCATCAAAAAGATGCACATTTACCATAAAAAAAAGCCCTTGTCAAAAAATAAAAACACCATTGAGAGACTTCTTTTCCCGGGCATTTCTTATAAAAAATCTATATACCTTTGCCACGCCTTTGGGCTTTGCTAAATATTACTGATTAACAATCACTTACCATGGCTTTTGTTCAAAACGAGAAACTTTTTTCGAAAAAATGGTTTATCGCCTACGCACTGATCGTCATCGGATCGTTCATCCTTGCGGCAGGTTTTGTGTTTTTTATCAACCCCTATAACATTGTTCCCGGAGGCGTCTATGGTATCGGGATCGTGGTGCATCATCTTACAAAAGGACTGTTTTCATTCTGGCCAACGGGTATTCCGGTAGGTCTTTTCGGGCTGGTACTGAATGTTCCGCTTACCATTATCGGCATAAAGGTTCTGGGGCCCCGCTTTGGGGTAAAAACCGTTATCGGCTTCGTGCTGACCTCGGTTTTTATGGATATGCTGACCATGATTGTCGGAGAGAATGACCCCCTGGGCCTTGCCGGGGACGTGCTGATGGCCTGTGTTTTCGGCGGGGTTCTGATTGGTTTCGGACTTGGTTTGATTTTCAAATCCAAAGCCACTTCCGGTGGATCAGATATCGTTGCCATGATCATCGCAAAATATACCCGTCTTCCCCTGGGCCAGCTGATGATCTATGTGGATTCCGTCATAGTCCTGTTCGGTCTCGTGGTATTCCAGGACTGGAAAATTCCCCTCTACTCATGGATCGTAATTTTTATCACCGGTAAGGTAATTGACATTACCATGCAGGGCGTTAGTTACGACAAGACACTTTTCATCATTTCAAAAGAATTCGGGCAGATCCGCGATAAAATCATCAATGATCTGAACCGGGGCGGAACATATATTCCGGGCAAGGGAATGTATAACGATGCCGACAAAACCATTATTTTTACGGTCCTTAACCGGAGAGAACTGGCTATTCTGGAGGAGTATATCCACCAGATTGACCCCAAAGCGTTTGTAACCGTTGTAGATGCCAATGAAATCCTTGGCGAGGGTTTTAAATCGTTACGTGACAAAATTTCGGAGTAATTCGCATAACCTTCAGTCGTCTTTTTAAAAATCATTAATTCCCGGCTAAAGCATGGCCTTTTTACAGAAGGAAAAACGGTTCACACGCAAGTGGTTTATCTCCTACAGCCTTATCGCCGTGGGAACTCTCCTGGTATCCGCCGGCTATGTGTTTTTTATCACGCCCTACAAAATAGTCCCCGGAGGCATTTACGGTATTTCCATCGTGATCCATCACCTGCTCGGGTGGCCGGTTGGACTTACCGCACTGGCCTTTAATATTCCGCTTACAATTCTTGGCACAAAGATCCTCGGGCCCCGTTTCGGCGCAAAAACGGTTACAGGGTTCGTGCTGACCTCTGTATTCGTGGATGTATTTTCCTATTTTTCAGCATTCAAACCATTGGTCGACAGCGATCCGCTGCTCTCATCCATCTTTGGCGGTGCGCTTGTCGGCGTTGGGGTCGGTCTGATCTTCAAATCAAAAGCCACTTCCGGAGGTTCTGATGTTATCGCCATGATCATTGCAAGATACACCCGGCTTCCGCTTGGCCAGCTGATGATGGGCGTTGATTCCGTAATTGTGCTTTTGGGATTTGTTGCTTTCGGCGACTGGCATATCCCTCTCTATTCATGGATTACGATTTTTGTAATGGGGAAAGTGATTGATGCCGTGCTGGAAGGGGTCTCGTACGAAAAAACCATTTTCATCGTCTCCGATCAGCACGAAGCCATCCGGGATAAAATCATCAACGACCTGCACCGGGGAGGCACCTTTCTCACCGGCGAAGGCATGTATAACGGAAATGAAAAGAAAGTGATCTTCACGGTGGTAAACCGCCGTGAACTGGCCATGCTTGAAGAATTTATCAATAAAATTGATCCGAAAGCATTCCTTACTGTTATGGATGCCAATGAAATACTCGGTCAGGGGTTCAAATCACTGAAAGATAAACTTGAAGACTGATCTGACCTTTTATCCTCATCCTGAAAGCCCTTGCAAGCGACCCTGCCATTACCGTAAAAATAACGGCCCAGGCATTTTTTTCAGAATTATTAACCGGACTGAATCCTCTTAATGATAATCTTTACAACATGAATGCAAGGGATTCAGTTTGTGGCTGCTATCTGAACAATTTAACGATATCGTTTCCATTGGCAAAGATCAGCAATCCGAAAAGGAGCACCATTCCTACGATCTGCGCATATTCGAGGAATTTATCGGAGGGTTTCCGCCCGGTTATTATCTCATAGAAAAGGAACATCACATGACCGCCGTCGAGGGCAGGAATCGGGAGCACATTCAGGATGGCCAGCATGATGGAAAGAAAGGCGGTAAGGCTCCAGAATGCCTGCCAGTCCCAGGTTGAAGGGAAGATATTCCCGATTGTAATGAAACCTCCGACAGACTCATACGCCTTCGCTTCAGGTGAAAAGATCAGCTTCAGCTGTTTGAGGTAATTGCCGACGCCCTTCCATGTCCGTGTAAATCCTGCAGGAATCGCGGCCAAAAAAGAATACTGCTTGTCCTTGAAAGTAAAATGATCGGCTGGGTTGGTCATTGCACCAATCAGGCCGGATTCGGGCAGCCTGAAATTAAAAGTGAGGGTATCAGCCTGCCGCAATACTTTCAGGTTGATATCCTGATTTCTGTATTCCGGTATTAATTCCCTGAACTGATCAAAATACAACACTTCAAGATCGTTGATCCCGACGATACGGTCACCTTCAAGCACTCCGGCTGCTTTGGCGGCAGATTCGGCTGAGAACCCCGCGATTACGAAGGGCATACGGGCGTTGATAAAATCGGGAGACTGATGCTTGAGCAGCCTGGCAAGAAACCCCTCGGGAATCATCACATTGAAGGGCTGGCCATCACGCTCAACCTGTATGGTCTTTGCATTGTCAAGAATAATTTTTCCGGGAATCTTAAAGAAGTCTTCAACCGGTTCATTATCCACCGACAAAATTTTGTCGCCATTGCGCAACCCCATCTCCTGAGCAACAGAATCAGCAACGATCCCGTATTTATTGGCTTCGGAAGTCGGCAGATACTGTTCGCCCCACAACCAGAGCATACCAATATATATGGCAATGGCAAGCAGGATGTTTACTGTAACGCCTCCCAGCATAATAATCAGCCGTTGCCAGGCGGGTTTGCTCCTGAATTCGAAAGGTTGGGGAGGCTGCTGCATCTGCTCCTTATCCATCGACTCGTCAATCATTCCTGAGATTTTCACGTATCCGCCAAGCGGCAACCAGCCAAGGCCATACTCCGTTTCACCTTTTTTAAATTTAAAGAGTGAAAACCAGGGATTGAAAAAGAGGTAAAACTTTTCGACCCGGGTTTTAAAAAACTTAGCAGTTATAAAATGTCCGAATTCGTGAAAAATAACGAGTATTGACAAGCTTAGGAGCAATTGAGCAGCTTTAACAAGAATTTCCATACTTTGAGGTCAGAATAAAAAATGAATGAGTTTAACAAAAATACATGTTTTAGGTTCAGCCTTACACCATCAGTTTATCGATTATTTCCCCTGCAATCAGCCTGGTTTCCTGGTCGGTTCCGGAATACACCATAAAATCAGGATTAGGGTCGAAACCAACCCTGTGCATACAAGTCTCAATAATCTCAGGGATCCGGAGAAATTTTATGCTGTCCTTCAAAAAGGCATTCACGGCAACCTCATTGGCTGCATTCAGGATGCAGGGCATATTGCCGCCGGTCTTCATGGCTTCATAAGCAAGATCCAGACAGCGGAAATTCTCCCGGTCGGGTGGTTCAAAGGTAAGTTCGGGATGATCCGTAAAACAGAACCGCTGAAATCCGGAACTGAGGCGATGTGGATAGGAAAGTGCATACTGAATCGGCAGGCGCATATCCGGAAGCCCCATCTGAGCTTTTATGGAACCATCGCCAAACTGTACCATGCTATGAATAATGGATTGCGGGTGAACAACCACATCGATCTGATCAGCCTTAAGCCCGAAGAGCCATTTTGCTTCAATGACTTCAAGTCCTTTGTTCATCAGGGTAGCTGAATCTATGGTTATTTTACATCCCATGGTCCAGTTGGGGTGTTTCAGCGCATCCGCTTTCGTAACCTGCTGCAGGTATTGTTTACCCTTCCCCCGGAATGGCCCCCCTGAAGCTGTTAAATAAATCTTTTCCACAGGGTTGTGAAACTCCCCGGCAAGACACTGGAATATCGCCGAGTGCTCAGAATCTACCGGATAAAGGTTGACCCCCCTCTCCTTTGCCAACCTTGTGACCAGCTCACCGGCAACCACAAAGGTCTCCTTATTGGCAATAGCGATCTGTTTCCCGGCTTCAATGGCGCTGAGCGTAGGGCGGAGACCCGCATATCCCACCAGGGCAATCAGCACCATATCGATGGTCTCCATCCCGATGACCTGTAACAGCGATTCTTCACCGGTATAGACTTTTATATCCAGGGGCTGAAGCGCCGAGGCAACCTTCTGGTAAAGGTGCTCTGCACCTATTACAACAACATTGGGCCTGAACTCTATCGCCTGTGCTATCAGCAGGGAGGCATTGTTCTGCGCTGTAAGTACCTCAACGCAAAAATGACCGGATTGCTGCCTCACCACATCCAGGGCCTGGGATCCGATAGAACCGGTTGAACCCAGAATGGCCAGATTTTTCTTTTTTTGATTCAGCGGCATCAGTTCGTCAGAAAGTAAGATATTTTTCAGGATCAACCGGTGTACTGTTGATCCACAATTCAAAATGCAGATGAGGTCCGGTGGAATATTCACCGGTATTCCCGATGATGGCAATGGATTCGCCGGCCCTGACATATGCCCCCTGCTTCCGCAGAAGTACAGAATTATGCTTGTAAACGGTGACAACTGCGCCTGAATGCTGAATGGCGATTACATTTCCGGTTTCCGCCGTCCATTCCGAAAAAAATACCACACCGTCATAAGCTGCCTTAACTGCTTCATTCCGGCTGGTCACTATGTCAATACCGTAGTGTTGCTTCGAAGCATCAAAATGGTTTGTAACTATTCCCTTTACGGGTGCATAAAAATTGAGCTTGCTCAGGGGGATATTCTGCCGTGATGAAGACCTGGATTCAAGGTTCAGGTTATACAGGTTAGCCTGTTCATATTCCTTCCTCAGCATGGAATCTTCCCTTGATTTCAGATTGCTGATTCTGGAATAGCCGGCCCTTACAGCTGAATCAGGCTGAACAACGGGCTGGTCCGGCTCCCGTATGCTTTCACCTGACAGCAGACTTTTGATATTCGTAATATAAAGATCGCGGTTTTTCAGCGCTTCTTCTATTGAATCCGCCCTTAACTGGAATTCATAAAGGTCTCTTTGCAGCGTGGGATTGCTGTAACCGGGGATATACTCGCGCAAGGGGGTAAAAGCGATGAGGTATGTGGTCAGAAAAATCAGGATAATGGCCAGCGTCCCTGCAACGACAAATACATTCAACCTGGAAAGCTTGAATGACAATTTTTCTTCAAAAGTATCTTCATTGAGAATTACCAAACGGTATTTATCCCTCAGTTTATGATACCAGCGGACTTTTCGCTCGTCATTACTTTCGGAGGTTCTCCTGAAGGATGCCATAACCGGATTTTAATCATCTTGAATTTGAGGCCACAAATATCGGAAAAATACAGATACCCGGCTAATTTATTCCCTGATTGGCCGATGAATACTTCAGGCCTGACAATGCCGGCTCAGGGAAAATTATAATCAGCGTGTGGTTCTGCAGAAAAAAGGAAACGGTTTATTTACTGAGTTTTGGGGTCGATTCAAAAAAATAAAATATTTTTGCAAATTATCAGTTATTTATAGTGAAACTGAAAACCCGCATATTCTTGACTACAAATACCGTAAACCTGCGAAAAATCGCCTTCTGGGCCTTGTTGCTCCCTGTTTTGATTTCCTCCTGTTCAACAAAAAAGAATACATTCACAAGGAGGGCATATCATAACCTTACAGCACATTATAATGCTTACTGGAATGGCAATGAAAGTCTGAAGGAAGGCGCCGCCGAATTGCGGAAAAATGCCAAGGACAATTACGCCTCCGTTTTACTGGTTTATAATTACGGTACCGAAAGCAATGCCCAGACGATAAACCCGAATATGGACAGGGCCATTGAGAAGGCTTCGAAGGTAATCCAGCGCCATTCTATGTTCTTCGATAAGAAGGAGCAGGTTAAATGGGTGATCTACAGCTATATGCTCATCGGGAAGGCCAATTTTTACAAACAGGACTACAACGCTGCCCGCAGGGCTTTCGAATATGTGAACCGCCAGTACAGCTACGATCCGGTAAGTTATGAAGCAAGGCTGTGGCTGGGCAAAACATACAAACAACAAAAGCAGTATGACAAAGCCATCACTGTGCTGGATGAACTTACCGCCGAGTCGGCAAAAACCCTCCTGCCCTGGACTGTGCGGAAAGAGTTGCCACTGGTTTACGCCGACATGTATATCGCACAGGGTAAATTCAAACCGGCCAGAGAACAGATAGAAAAAGCCATTCCCCTGAACAGTAACGCCAAACTGAAAACAAGGCTCAACTATATCCTGGCGCAGATCTATCAGACCGAAGGCCGGGACAGTCAGGCGGGAGAATATTTTACCAAAGTGCTGAAAAGCCCTGCTTCATTTGAGATGGCATTTAATGCCCGGATCAACCTGGCAAGGGTTTACAATGCCAATACCGGGGATAAGAAACTCATTATCCGTGAGCTTGAGAAAATGCTCAGGGATATGAAGAACAAGGACTTTCAGGATCAGATATACTATGCCCTGGCAGATATCGCCCTCAAGGACAGGAATGACACCCTCGGGATCAGCCACCTCAGGAAATCCGTTGCAACCAGTTTCTCCAATGACTACCAGAAGTCAATTTCATCGCTGCGGCTTGCTGATATATACTTCGCCGCAAAAGATTACCGCAACGCCCAGGCATATTACGACACAACGCTGATGTCCCTGCCAAAGGACTTCCCGGATGCCGAAAAAATCGAAACCAAAACCGAAATCCTTACCCGCCTCGTTGAGAACCTGCAGATCGTATATATTCAGGATAGTTTGCAGCACCTGGCCGCATTACCCGAAGCCGAACGACTTGTCATTATTGATAAGGCAATTGCAGAATATACCAGAAAAGAAGAGGAAAGGAAGAAACGTGAAGAGGAAGAGCGCATGATGGAAATGGCCGGTGCCAGTCTCCAGACCAGACAAATTGTTGATCCTACACGCGGCACTTCCGCACTAGGTGGAGGCGGGTGGTATTTTTACAACCCTACTGCCATCAGCATGGGATTCAGTGAATTTACACGAAAATGGGGCAGGCGCAGACTCGAAGATAACTGGAGGCTCAGCAACAAGCGGGAGGTTATGACTGACCAGTTTGCCGAAGATGGCAGTGAACTTTTGCCTTCAGATTCCCTGGCCGGAGGCAAAGAGGGGGGAAAAGGCGGCGTTGATTTTAAAAGCCGGGACACTTACCTGAAAGGCCTCCCTTTAACACCAGAGAGTATCGAAGCCAGTAATCAGCAGATAGCCACCGCCTTGTTTAATGCCGGCATCATTTACCTGGAGGAACTGTTTGATAAAAACAGGGCAGCAGAGGTGCTTTCGCAACTCAACACACGGTTCCCCGAAAATGAAAGTGCCTTGCAGGCCAATTACCACTTATACAGGATAAACAGGGATCTGGGCAATGAAACAGAGATGAATCTTTACAAAGATGTAATCATCAGCAGGTATCCCGACAGCGATTATGCAAAAATCCTGATCGATCCCAATTACAACGTTGAGCTTGAAGCAGCGATGAACAGGGTAAGGTCACTCTACGAGGAAACCTATCAGGCATTTAACCGCGGGCAGTACCGTACGGCCATCATATACAGTAATGATGCCCTCGCCAACTACCAGAACGAAGAACTTATCCCGAAATTCGCCTTTATCAGGGCCGTTTCACTCGGCAAAACCGAAAACCAGGACACCATGAGGGTTGAGCTTAACAAGCTGATCACTGAGTATCCTGACAGCGATATCATCGACTTCGCCCGGAGGTTGACCGGTGAAGGCAGTCAGGGAACCACAGGCGCCGGTGACACCATATCCGGTAAAGGAGGCGATGAAAAAACAGAAAAACCGCTTGACCTCAGTATGTATAAGTTCAATCCCGGAGCTACCCACTTTTACGTCCTGATTGTGGATGGCGCCCAGGTAAACGTATATGGGACCAAAGTCAGAATTTCAGACTTCAATACCAAGAATTACAGTGTTGAAGGACTTCAGGTAAACAGTGTGCTGCTGGACAACAGCAGGCAGATGATCACCATCAGCAGCTTCACGGAGCTGGACAAAGCCCTGAGATATTTTAACGGCATAAAAGAAGACACATACGTTTTCTCAGGCTTCAAAGAAGGTTCTTTTGAGCAATTCCTGATCTCAACCGAAAACTACCCGGTATTCTTCAAGGAAAAAAATACAGCCGCTTACAAGCAGTTCTTCGAAAAAAATTACCTGAAAAAGTAATTTCTGAAGGAAATATCCGAAATTAGCAGTTAATAAACAAATCAAGATGGCAAAAAATACTTTACCCGAACCTCCGCAGTCCGCAAATCTGATTCAGTCCGGGACATTCATTACCGGCGATATTGAATCGAACGGCAATATCAGGATTGATGGCACGCTGAAAGGAACTGTCAATGCAGGGGGAAAGGTTATTCTGGGCTCCACCGGAACCGTTGACGGTGACATTATCTGCATCAATGCAGACATTGAAGGAGTGGTAAACGGAACCATCAGGGTTAAGGAACTGCTCTCTTTCAAGGCAACTGCCCTGGTGAACGGCGAAATAATGACCGACAAACTTGCCATCGAACCGGGCGCAAGATTCACGGGCACTTGCCGGATGGATACCAATACCCCTGATAGCATCCCGGCTCAGCATTATGCCGAGGCAGAACAACAATAAGAAAAACGGGAATCCACTGGCTTCGTATGCCAGATATTCCGCCATTGCCCTTCAAATGGGCGTCATCATTGCGGCCGGCGTGTTTGGCGGATTTAAAACCGACCAACTGCTGAACCTAAAATTCCCGGTATTTACGATGATTCTATCCCTGTTTGCCGTTGGTGGCGCCATCTGGTTGCTCATTAAGGAAGTAAACTACAAAGACAAAGAAAGATGAACCCCAGCAACCATCCGTACCTCAAAAAATTACTGCTGATAACCGCAGCCACCGGCATACTCATGCTCATTGCTTTCCTTACCGTACCTCAGCACCTTAGTCCGGCACTTCCCTTCGTCCTGATATTCTTTATGTCGGTGTCCCTGCTTTCATATTCCCTGCTGCAGAAAAAAGCCTCATCAGGAACATCCGGATTTGTAAACGGATTCATGACCCATTCCGTGCTGAGAATGGCGCTATATCTTGCAATCATCCTTGGCTACGCTTTTCTCAACCGTGAAGATGCCGTGAGATTTATCATCGGCTTCTTTGTCATATACCTGATTTTTACCATTTTTGAAGTATTTCAGTTTCTGGCACTTACCAGGAAAAGCAAACCCACCGGTAAACAGCTGTAGCTGACAGACCAAATTCTACCTTACTTAAGAATCTTAACTCTTTTTAAACTTTTGTCAGAAATTTTTGTTTAATTTTAGTTCGAAAATATTAAACACTTCAGTTCGATTATTTCCGGCATAAAACCAGAAATCCATGATCTTTATCACCCGCAAAGAGCACTTTAATGCAGCACACCGACTCTTCAGAGCCGAATACAGTGATGAAAAGAACCTTGAAATTTTTGGGAAATGCTCAAACCCGAACTGGCACGGGCACAATTACGAACTTTTTGTAACTGTTAAAGGACCGGTCGACCCTGAAACGGGTTTTCTGATCAATCTGAAAGATCTCAGCAGAATCATCAACCGGTTTGTTGTTGACAAACTTGATCATAAGAATGTAAACCTTGAAGTTGATTTTATGGCCGGAAAGCTTGCATCAACCGAAAATCTGGCCATAGCTATCTGGGAACAACTTGAACAACCAATCAGTGAAACCGGAGCCCTCTTGCATTGTGTAAAACTCTTCGAAACTGAAAGAAATTTTGTTGAATACTTCGGAAATTAAAAAGCTTTAAACATGAGCAGTGAAATTGTAAAAGACATGATCATCGAAAACATGATGGATGATTATGAAATAAAGGACGGGTATCAGAAACGTGACCTCTACAACCAGAAAACTATCAAAAAACTGGCGGGACACTACAAGGAAATTCTGAAACTCATTGGCGAAGACCCTTCAAGAGAAGGCCTTGAGAAAACTCCGGAGCGCGTGGCCAAGGCGATGCAGTTCCTCACGCATGGTTACGACCTGAACCCTGAAGATATTCTGCGTTCTGCAATGTTTAAGGAAGATTACAAGCAAATGGTGCTGGTGAAAGACATTGAAGTCTATTCCATGTGTGAACACCATATGATCCCCTTCTTTGGCAGGGCACATGTGGCTTATATCCCCAATGGCTACATCGTCGGACTGAGTAAGATCCCGAGGGTTGTTGACGCCTTTGCCCGCCGCTTGCAGGTTCAGGAGCGCCTCACCACCCAGATAAAGGAATGCATCCAGAACACCCTGAAACCACTCGGAGTCGCAGTGGTTATTGAAGCCCAGCACATGTGCATGAGTATGCGCGGCATTCAGAAACAGAATTCGGTGACCACCACATCTGACTTTACCGGGGCATTTCTTATGGATAAAACCCGCGCGGAGTTTATTCATCTGATTGGCTCAAGATTGCACGGAAATTAATAAAAAGCATCTTTCCCCGAAAAGCAATATCGTCAAGACCGGATGCCGGCCCTTTATATATGGCCGGCATTTGTATTACATATATCCTGAATTATAATTGACCATGTCTGTTTTACGGTCAGCAGCAATCCATCCGGCATTGCAAACGGCGGGTTTATCGGGGCTCAGTATCATCCATCTTTATTTCAGCCTCTAAACTGACTCAGAAAATCCATCCTTAAAAGCACCTGCAGTTTACTACCTTTTTGTAAATTAGCCTATCCGACAACCTAAGCCGATCTTACCAATGGATAAAAATATATTGCTGATTAACAATACCATAGCCTTTGTTAAAGAAACACTGAAAGATGCTGAAGGTGGTCATGACTGGTTTCACATCGAGCGGGTCTGGAAAAACACCCGCACCCTCGCGGCCACAGAATCGTGCAATATGCTGGTGGCTGAACTCGGAGCTTTGCTGCATGATATTGCTGACGCCAAATTCCACGACGGCAATGAAGAAGAAGGCCCGGCCCTGGCCCGGGAATTTCTGACATCCCAGCATGTTGATGAAGAAACTATTTATCAGGTTGAGATGATCATCCGGCATGTTTCCTTCGGGGGAGGAAATACACCGGCAACCTTTAAGTCGCCGGAATTATCGGTGGTGCAGGATGCCGACCGCCTTGATGCCATGGGGGCCATTGGTATAGCCCGCGCGTTTCATTACGGAGGGCATAAAAACAGGCAGCTGTATAATCCCGGAATCCCGCCCGACATGGCCATGAACAAGGAAAAATACAGGAAAAGCAACGCACCCACCCTCAATCATTTTTATGAAAAACTGCTTTTGCTGAAAGACCGCATGAATACTGAAACCGGACGCCGGATGGCCTGCCGGAGGCATGAGTTCATGCAGTCGTACCTGATTGAATTCCTTACCGAATGGGAAGGCAACTGAATTGAACCTGTTGCAGGTTCACGTCTTCGGGTTGCATTGTCCCCGGGGGATTTTACAGATTCTCCCTGCCGACGAACAACAAAATATTCAGCTTTCTCAAGCATTTTTAGCCTCAATCTGTTATATTTGTAATTAAACATTCATAAATGAATTCATATTAAGCTATGAACAGACCCCCCTTCTCAAAAGACATCCTGAAAATCAAAGACATAGAGGCGTTGGCCGATCATCTGGGCGCCCTTCTAAAGGAAGAAATTTTTGTTAAATACAAGCGGCGCGGAGCCGTGGTCGGCATCAGCGGAGGGATTGACTCTTCGGTTTCTATGGCCCTGGCTGCAAAGTACATTGGCGCTGAGCGGGTTTTCGGCGTGATGATGCCGGAAAAGGACTCCAGCCCCGATAGCGAAAGCCTTGCGGAAAAGCTGGCAAAGAAATTCGGGGTGCCGCATATCGTTGAAAATATCAGGCCTGCCCTGGAAGGATTCAAATGTTATGAACGACGTGATGAAGCCATTAAAAGGGTATTTCCGGAGTTTGATCCGCTTACGGACAAATCCAAGATTGGCATCAACAAAACCGGTCTGGATCAGAAGCTCCCTCCGGTATTTCACCTGACGATCATCGATAAAAACGGCAACCAGAAAAGTAAAATTATTCCCATTAACGAATACCTGCAGATCGTTGCGGCCTCAAACTTCAAACAGCGTTGCCGGATGTCGATGGTGTATTACTATGCTGAAAAGATGCACTACATGGTAATAGGAACCGCCAACAAGCATGAGATTGACCAGGGTTTCTTCGTGAAATACGGCGACGGAGGGGCTGATTTTTATCCCCAGGCCCATCTGTATAAAACCCAGGTCTATCAGCTTGCCGGATATCTGGGTGTCCCCGATGAAATCATACAACGCACACCTACTACCGACACTTACAGCGCCGAACAAACCCAGGAAGAATTCTTCTATCAGCTGCCTTTTGAGATGATGGATCCATTATGGTATGGCTTCGAAAATGGCTACTCAACGGATGAAGTAGGCGAAGTGATGGGAATCCCGGCCGAAGAGGTGCAGATTATTTTTGACAACTTCGCCCGCAAGAAAAAAACTACTGAATACCTGAGAGCCAATCCTTATTATTTCCCGGTGATTTAAGCGAAACGCCATGAATGCTTTTGACTATTTCTTCGAAAACACGTCGGCCCTGAGCAAGGAAGCTGTTACTGGCCGACAACCGGTCAGCTATTCCCGCTTATTTGCAAATTCAGCAAAGACAGCCGCCCGGTTTAAACAAATCCACGGAGAAAATAATTATGTCATCATGCTGAGCGAGAATTCCGAATTTTTCATCACGGTTTATCTCGCCCTGATGAAATCGGGGAATATTTGTGTACCCCTGAATCCTGCCATCGAACTGGAAAATCTGGATAAAGTCCTGGAAAAAACAGGTTCAACCCTGGCATTTATCAGCAGGAAATACCAGCAACGCTTTGGTGCTTATAATTTTACCGTTTACGATGATTTGACCCTGGAGAAGTGGTATACTGAAGAAACAACGGCTGCTGTTCCTTTTCCTGACCCTGAATTTGACGGTCACAGGCTGGCAGAAATCATTTTCACCTCCGGTTCAACGGGCGAGCAGAAAGGGGCGATGATAACCCACCGGAATATTATTGCCAATTCCGAGTCCATCATCGAATACCTGAAACTCACTTCTTCCGACATCATTGAGGTGGTGATGCCCTTCTATTATTGCTACGGACTATCGCTTCTGCATACCCACCTGCGGGTTGGCGGAGCAGTCCACATGAACAACTCCTTTATTTTTATCGGGAGTGTCATTGACGATCTGAATAAATACAACTGTACCGGATTTGCAGGGGTGCCAAGTCATTTTCAGATCCTTCTGAGAAAGACAAGGGATTTCAAGAACACGAAATTCCATTCACTTCGTTACGTTACCCAGGCCGGTGGCAAGTTACACACTGCCTTTATCGAGGAATTTATTGACGCTTTCCCTGATATCAAGTTCTATGTGATGTATGGCCAGACAGAGGCCACTGCAAGGCTTTCATACCTTCCTCCTGAGATTCTGCGTCAGAAACTCGGCTCTCTCGGTCGCGGCATTCCGGGAGTCACCCTTAAGGTTGTCGATGAGCACGGAGAACCGGTAAAACCCGGAGAAACCGGGGAAATCATTGCCAGGGGCGACAACGTGATGGCAGGATATTTCAAGGATCCGGAAACTACGGCTGCCACAATCCGGAATGGCTGGCTATACACCGGCGATATGGCCACTGTTGACGATGAGGGATATATCTTTATGCAGTCGCGCGCCAAAGAAATCATCAAAGTAAGAGGGATCCGTATCAGCCCCAAGGAAATTGAAGCCGTGATAGTTGCTTACCCCGGAGTAATTGATTGTACCATCACGGCCGAACAGGACGATATTGCCGGGGAGGCCATCAAAGCTACCGTTGTGGTGAATGAATCCGATCTTGATAAGTTCACGGCCGATGAGATCAGACAGCACTGCGCGGGAAGCCTCGCTTCATTCAAGGTCCCTCAGATTGTGGCATTTGACACCAGGCTTAATTTCAACGCGGCCGGAAAGAAATCAAAATACTGACCGCATTACTTTCCGATAATACCCTGACTTCCCCATAACATGGTTACCAGCGAATCCATGATCGCGGGCTGGGGATGAAAATAATCGATAAAATTAGAACGCTCTGATTTTATCTCCGAAAGGCGGTCGAGATCGTAGGTTGTACCCAGGGACTGCATATCTGCTTTAAACCGCAGTTTTTCATCAAATAGTCCGGTATTTCTCAGGTGCTCGTCCACCCCCTTATACACCGGAAGAATGATAAACTCCAGTTCGATTCCATGCGCTTCGCAATAGGCTTTTATCTTCTTAAACTCCCTGTTATAATTCTGTGGATATTCATATTTCTTAAAAAAGAGATCAAGCCGGAATTGCGCGAGATGCTGAAGTTCCTCCTGATTCAAAAACTCGTACGACCGGTTGATAACCTTAGGGTTCCGGGTTAATACCCAGACGAGATTCATAAATGAGTCGATAAAGATTTCCTTGGTCGTAAAATATTCCCAGGGCCGGTCAAAATAGTCCTGCGCGAAGTGAAAAAGATCATATTCGCGATGGGTATTGTAATTCATAAAGGCCACCTGAAAATAAACCTTTTCGGGCTTCACATGCTCAACGGCAAACCAGAAAGTCTCGAACATGGTATTGAAACTTGCCCCGGGGAAGCAGAAATTGTAGTAATCTTCACCCGTCAGTTCCCTGATCAGACCAACATTAATGTCCCTGCCCTGAGAATCCCCTATTATGAGGTTCTTAACAGGTTTACGCCTGAATTCAACGGTTTTCCAGAGTATATTTCCCCGAGGGCTGCTTTCATCCGTGCGCTGTATCACCCTGAACTTGTCATCATTGCTGATAACGTGGGAAATATTCAGAAAGTTATAAGGGTCCACTACGATGATGATCAATACGTACAGGAGTAATGGAATGGAAAAGATCAGGCCTTTGAGCAGGTATTTATTCATAAAAATCCTCCTGGTTCAGAATTGAAGGTAAACAAATGCGTCACCAGCGCCGCTGTAATAAAAAACAAATGCCATCATCAGATAATAGCCCGTCCATCGCAAGCCACGCGGGAGTCCGTAGAAATATCCCGGCACATCCACTTTCGCCTCCTGCAGCGCCTCCTTGATATAAATCACCCCGAATGCTATGATTGCGACAAAAAAGCTTGAAGAATCGTAGATCAGCTTATTGCCACTCAGGTTAAACCTGAAATCGGAGAAAATATGTGAAAGGAAATAGAAGGCATCATGGATATTCTGCGAATTGAAGAACACCAGTGTCAGGCTGAAAAACAAATAGGTCAGGGTCCGGCTGACGAATGTTACCAGCCCCTGTGGCAGCCTGGAAGCAATCTGCAGACGCTTCCGCTTGGTTGCAAACTCATAGCTGATGGCAATGCCCTGTAAAAGGCCCACCGCCACAAAGGTCCAGTTAGCCCCGTGCCAGATACCAATAACATAAAAGGTTATGAAGATACCGGCAATGGCAGCCTTATTGCCATATTTGCGGTATTTAACAATGAATGGGGAAAAAATAAAGTCATTGCACCAGGATGAAAGCGAAATATGCCAGCGCCTCCAGAATTCCCCCACATTTCTGGCAAAAAACGGCCGGTTAAAGTTGTCAACCAGTTTTATCCCGAAAATCCGCGCCACACCAAGCGCCATATCAGTGTATCCGGAAAAATCAGCGTACAGATGGATCGCCTGAAGAAAAAAGATGATCAGCAATGGCAAACCATTGTAATTTTCAATATTGTTGTATAGCTGGTAAACCGGATCTGCCAGATTATTACCGATGACCACCTTTTTAAACATCCCCCACAGAAACAGCCTCAGCCCTACCGTTACGTTATCCGCCTGAAAAAGAACCGGCTTGCTGATCTGTGGAAAAAAATGATTGGATCGCTCCACAGGACCTGCAAGGAATTTCGGAAAAAAGATCAGGTAATTGGCAAAAGCCAGAAATGAAGTCTCGGCTTTTTCCGCCTTTCTGTTGATCCTGATAAGATATCCCAATGCCTGGAAGGTATAATAAGAAATCCCAACAGGAATAATAAGATCAAGGAGTTTTACACTTCCCTGGGCGTTAAATAACGACAAAAACAGATTGACATTCTCAAAAAAGAAATTGATATACTTGAAAAAGCCAAGAATGCCAATATTGGCAGCGATTGTAATCCAGAAAACCGTCACCCGGAACCTGGTTTCTGCTTTCTTCTGCAACCAAATGCCGAGAAAATAGTTTAATATAACGAAGATCAGGGTAAAAACGACTAATTTTGGTGAAAGAAAAGCAATGAAAAAGACACTGGCCAAAAACAGCACCAGCTGCTGGAACTTGTGTCCTAACCTGTAATACAGCAGAAATGTAACTGCCAGAAAAACGAAAAAGTATAACGAGTCGAATTGCACCTGTTCCGGATCTGTTTGAATGAATTAAAACCTAATAAACTATTAAATCAAACGCTATGTTCAAGACAAATTTAAACTTTTTGCTTTTTACGGCAGCGCTTGTTTTTGTTTTTTTATTAACCGGATGTAAAAACGAAACAAAAATGGTTCCCGGCGCAAACTCGTACAAAATAATGTTTCTCCATCACAGCACGGGCCATGTGATCTGGAAAGGTGAAACAGGCGGAATAAAGGGGTTATTCGGAAAAAAAGAAGCCGTTCCAGCCTGGTTTGAAAATTATAACAAGGAGAACGGGACCGATTATTTCATTACAGAACAGAATTTTCCTAAAGCCCAACCCTATGGATGGAACAATTATCCTTTTGACTATTACAATATCTGGGTGAAAAACGCGGGCGACAATACCTTTATGGAGGAGCCGACCCTCGAACTACTCACAAAGGATTATAACCTCATTGTGTTCAAGCACTGCTTCCCGGTAAGCAATATTGACATTGATCTTGACTCTGCAGACATTGACTCTCCGGAGAAACGGCTTCAGAACTACAAAGCCCAGTACGAAGCAATCAGGGAAAAACTGCTTCAGTTCCCTGAAAATAAGTTCATACTCTGGACAGCTGCTGCCCATGTGCAGTCAAATGTTACGGAAGAAGAGGCCCTGCGTACCCGCGAATTTGTTGACTGGGTAATACAGGAATGGGATAAACCAGGTGACAACATCTTTCTTTGGGATTTCTATGCGCTGGAAACCGAAGGCGGGTTATACCTGAAGGAAGAATATTCTGCAAAGAAGGGAGATTCGCACCCATCAGCGAAGTTTGGCGAAAGGGTAGCCCCCCTCTTCGCTTCCAGAATTGTGGATGTTATTGAAAATAATGGCGAAAAAACAAATCTCAAAGGAGAAACAAAATAACTTTTGTTTCTGTTAATTATCCTTCTGCTATTTTAAATTATAACCCTACACGAAAAATGTTGCAATTAAGTGAAGTTAAAGACCAGCTGAAAAAATTCATCGTTGAAACAGCCTTTGTCCCTGCCGAAAAGGTTCAGGACGACACCCTTATTTTTGTTGAAGGAATCTTCGATTCGATGGGTTTTCTGGCTCTGATAAATTTTATTGAAGAAAATTTCAAGATTAAAGCTGCTGATTCCGAATTGCTTGAAGGCAATTTTGAGTCAGTGAACGCCATTGCCGGTTTCATCAGCAGCAAGTTAAACTAATACCCGGACCATGTGTGGCATTGCAGGGATTCTGAACTTTGGAGGAGTTGAAACTGCCCCCACCGAGCAACAGCTTACATCCATGCTGGCAGCTATCCGTTACAGGGGACCCGACGAGAGCGGGATCTACCTGAATCATAAGCTGGGGTTGGGCAATGTACGTCTCAGCATCCTCGACCTTTCGTCCGGACTGCAGCCGATATCGGTACGGGATAAGCGCTATTGGATCGTATACAATGGCGAATTGTTCAATTACATAGAAATCCGCAGGGAGCTTGAGAAACTCGGCATCAGCTTCGTAACCAACACCGATACGGAAGTTGTTATACAGGCCTATGCGCAGTGGGGGCCTCAATGCCTTCAGCAATTCATCGGGCAGTTTGCCATTGCCATCTGGGACAGCCACAAGGAAGAGCTTTTCCTGGCCCGCGACCGGGTGGGGATAAGGCCGCTCTTTTATACCCGTTCAGGCGATCGCTTCATCTTTTGTTCCGAAATCAAAGGCATATTTCAGGTACCTGGCGTCAGAAGGGCAATCAGTCACAAAGGGCTTTCGCAGATTTTCACCTTCTGGACCACCATTACCCCCGATACACCATTTGAAGATATCTTTGAAGTACCCCCCGGGCACTACCTTACAATTGGCAAAGAAGAGACTGCAATTACCCGTTACTGGAACCTTACTTTTCCGGAGAATGGAAATTATGGCAACCTCAGCCTGAACGAAGCTGCAGAAGAATTGCGCGGGCTTTTTAAAGATGCCGTAAAAATCAGGCTCAGGGCCGATGTTGAAGTGGCAGCCTACCTGAGCGGCGGTATCGACAGCAGTGTAACCACCGCCTTTATCCACGAACTGGAGCCGGGTGTGCTCAATACCTTCTCTATCGGATTCAGCGATAAAGCTTTCGATGAAACCGCCTACCAGCTGGAAGCAGCGAAATACTTCAACACGCACCACACTGCATTTTCCTGTACTTCCGCAGAGATCGGCCAACATTTTTACGACACGATCCGGCACACCGAGTTCCCGGTCCTCCGCACGGCACCGACCCCCATGTACCTGCTTTCGAAAAAAGTACGTGAACATAACATCAAAGTAGTGATCACCGGTGAAGGCGCCGATGAAATGCTGGCCGGATACAACATCTTCAAAGAGGCCAAAATCAGGCGTTTCTGGGCAACCAATCCACAATCGGACATCCGTCCGCTATTGCTGAAGAAACTTTACCCCTACCTTCCCATGATGAAGGACGCAAAATCCTCCGTACTTAAGATGTTTTTTGGTTACAAGTTATCCGATACCGATAGTCCTTATTACTCACACCTCCTGCGCTGGCACAATACCTCGCGGCTGCAGAATTATTTCAACGACCCTGTCATTGCCGGTCTTAACGGATATGACCCTTTGGATGAGGTAAGTAAAAACCTGGCAGAGAACTTCAGCCAATGGGGAGACCTGGCCAGGTCACAATACCTGGAATCCACCATCTTTATGTCCGGATATCTGCTTTCATCCCAGGGTGACCGTATGGCTATGGCCAATTCGGTGGAAGGCCGTTATCCCTTCCTGGATCACAGGGTGATCGAATTTACCGCCGGGCTGCCTGAAAGCTACAAGCTGAACAGCCTGAACGAGAAGTTTATCCTGAAAAAGATGATGCAGGGTAAAATTCCGGATTCGATCCTTCACAGGCACAAACAAGCTTACAGGGCACCGGTTTCGTCAAGTCTCACAGGTTCAGCAGCGCCCGAATA
This sequence comes from Lentimicrobium sp., assembly GCA_023957275.1. GTDB lineage: Bacteria > Bacteroidota > Bacteroidia > Bacteroidales > Lentimicrobiaceae > Lentimicrobium. The sequence continues at coordinate 77,971 of JAMLHF010000009.1, forward strand.
TGTAAAAGAAATGCTTGATGAGAGGCTGATCAATGCTACCGGTATTTTCGATCCGCAAAAAGTCAATAAGCTTGTTGATAAACTCGGACAGCCCGGCAGTCAGGCAACGGAAGTCGAGAACATGGCCATTGCCGGGATCCTCTCCACCCAGCTCCTGGATCATTTTTTTATCCGGGATACCGTACTCGTATCGCCAGGAGAAAAGCCCGCGAATCTGAGGATATTCAGAGACTGATCCGATTAACTGCCTGCATATTAGTACAATGTGCAGCAACCGGCTTTAACGGGTATTTTGTAACTTTGCTGGCTGAAACTTTGAAAACTCATACCTTATGAAAGCATACGTATTTCCCGGACAGGGCGCCCAGTTTGTGGGCATGGGCAAAGATCTGTACGACAGCAATGCCATGGCGAAAGAGATGTTCGAAAAAGCCAATGAAATTCTTGGCTTCCGCATCACCGACCTGATGTTTGCCGGCACCGACGAAGACCTGCGCCAGACCAGGGTAACACAGCCCGCCATTTTCCTGCATTCGGTGATCCTGGCCAAAACCCTGGGCGAATCGTTTCGGCCCGATATGACCGCCGGACATTCTTTGGGTGAATTCTCAGCATTGGTGGCTGCCGGCGCATTGTCGTTCGAAGACGGCCTCAGGCTGGTTTATGCCCGTGCCATGGCCATGCAGAAAGCCTGCGAAGCAGAGCCTTCCACCATGGCCGCCATTCTTGGGCTGGCCGACGATAAAGTTGAAGAAGTCTTATCGGGCATTCACGAGGTGGTTGTTCCGGCCAACTACAACAGTCCCGGACAGCTGGTGATCAGCGGCTCGGTGAAAGGCATTGAAGTTGCCTGCGAACAACTTAAAGCGGCCGGCGCCAAACGCGCACTTCCACTCAAAGTAGGAGGCGCTTTCCATTCCCCCCTGATGGAACCTGCCCGCGTTGAACTGGCAGCAGCCATAAATGCAACCAGCTTTAACACCCCGGTTTGCCCTGTTTATCAAAATGTCAGCGGCAAACCGAATACCGACCCGGCTCAGATCCGCGAAAACCTCATCGCGCAGCTTACGGCTCCGGTAAGGTGGACCCAGAGCGTTCAAAACATGGTTGCCGGCGGCGCTACCCATTTTGTGGAAGTAGGCCCGGGTACCGTTCTTCAGGGACTGGTAAAAAAAATAGCTCCCGATGTGGAAGCAGTAAGTGCATAAACTTTAATAAGTGATAAAAAAGCCGGTTGCCCGGCTTTTTTTTATTCTTTTCCGATCATTACTTCGGTCGACTTAATGATGGCATAAACCACATCGCCCGGTTTCAGGTTCAGCTCCTGCACACTTTCCATGGTGATGACCGAACTCAGGCGATTTCCCCCGCCGATGTCAAGAATTACACGCGCGGTAACAACACCGGGCTTGATTTCCGTAATGACGCCCTTGATTTGATTTCTTGCACTGATTTTCATGATGCTTCGCATTTTGGCCTGAAGAATTAACATTTCCCGGTCCATAAAGTTCGCACAAGCACGCTCAACTGTTGAAAGAATCAGTTCTTCATCGCGGAGATATCAGAAAAAACCTGACAGGTAACCGGTAAATTGCACCGGAATGTGTGTCGAAGCAACCGGCTTATACCAGCATCCTTTCCATGGCGATCTTTACCAACATCGCTGTATTCCGGGCGCCCAGTTTACAAAGCAGATTTTTACGGTAGCTGTTAATGGTTTCAACACCCAGAAACATCCGTTCAGCTATTTCGGGGTTGGTAAATCCATCAACAATGTATTTCAGCAGTTCGGTTTCACGGTTGGTGAGCCAGACCTGCGGTTCACCGCGACGGTGGAGCATTACATCAATCTCTTCGCAAAGAAACTGCTGGTTCTTTTGCACCGTTTCAATGCTCAGCATGATCTCGTCGGGCATGGCGTTTTTGATCACGTATCCGGATGCGCCGTTGGCGAGCATGCGTTTGACTACAGAATAGTCACTGTAACTGGTAAGGGCCACGATCTTCACATCGGGGAAAATGGATTTAAGCTGCCTGCATAAATCAAGTCCGCTAGCATCGGGCAGGTTGATATCAAGCAGGACCACATCTGGATCACAGCGTGAAAGGACAGCGATTGCTTCATTTCCGGAATATGCAACCCCGCATACCAGGGCAAACTGCGACTCATCAATCAGCTTGCGCAGTCCTTCCACCACCATTTTGTGATCGTCGACAATAACAACTTTAATACGATCCATATCAACAACTTAAATCATGAAACTTACGCTCACTTCCGTGCCTTTGCCGGGTGCAGATCCAATATCTACAGTCCCCCGGAACATTTCAGCCCGGCTCCTGATGTTATTCAGTCCGGTACCCGTAACAGCTGCAGCCGGATCGAAGCCTCTGCCGTCGTCATGAACCGTGAGGGTAACCGAATCCATCTGCTGAATCAGTTGCACATTGATGGCATCAGCCGATGCATGTTTCAGGGCATTGTTTACCAGTTCGTGAATGGTACGGTAAATCATAACCTCCAGCCTGGGTTCAAGCCTGTCCTCATTGCCAAAGAAATGAAACTTCAGATTTGGAATACTGCGGCAGAAATCGTTAAGGGCTACTTTAAGCCCGTAACGGGAGAGCGACTCCGGCATCATATTATGTGCCACCCTTCTGAGCTCCTGCATGGATTCATCCAGCAGATTTACAACCCTGTTGAATTTCTGAACATCTTCGGTCTCAAGAATCACCCCGCTTTTAACATCAAACAGATTGAGTTTCACCGCCGACAACATACCCCCCAGACCGTCGTGCAGGTCACGGGCAAGGCGGCTACGCTCGGCAGTTTCTCCATCAAGCACCGATTGCGTGGCTATGGTAAGTTTCTCCTGCTCAAGTTGTTTAACCTTCTGCTCGGCAAGCAACCGGCGCTGTTTCAGATTTTTCTGCCTGAGCATCAGCAACAACACCACTATAAGAAAGATTAAAGTGCCGGTCAGAATCCCGATCCATTGCAATTTCTGTCTTCCCTTAAGGTTGCTGATGATCAGTTCTTTTTTCTCACTTTCGTACCTTACTTCCATTTCGGATATCTTATCCCTGAATTCATCTTCCTGAGCTTCGTTTTTGAGTTTGACATAGGCCGTATAAAACTTCAGCGCATTCTGCTTGTCACCGGTCTGTATACTCAGGGTAGTCAGCAAATCATAATGATAAATCATATCCGATTTATTTGAGGTGTCTGCCAGTGAGAAAGCTTCGTAAGCCACTTCACGGGCCTCTTCAAAGTCACTGTGTTTCATATAATAATCTGCCAGCAGCCTCAGCGCTTCCGCCCTGAGATGATCGTTACCGGTTTGTTCGCTGATTGAGTAAGCTTCGCGGGCATATTTCAGGGCTTCGCCGTCATTGTTTAATCCGATGGCAGCACTTCCGGCCCGCACCAGACAAGCACCTGTGAAAAAAGGGTCATTCAGCTGCCTGAAAACCTCGACGGCCTCCCTGCCATAGCCAAACGCTTCTTCAAATTTCCTTTGCGAGGACAAACTCAGGCAGAGGTTTATGAGGCTGATACCCCTTGAACGGTCGACGGGAAGCCGGTACTGAATCTCAAGGGCTTTTCTCATGTATTCATCATGCTTTCCATTATTGCCCATTTCATTGTAAATGGTACCCATATTGGCAAGCGCCTGCGCAATCCTGAAGTCATCTTTCTGCTCTGTATAATAATCAAGCACTTTCTGAAGCTTTGCCAGCGCCTCCTCAAATTTAAAAGTCAGCCTGCAGGCATTACTGATATTACAAAGCTGGTTCATGGTCGCATCATCATTGCCGGCCTCCTTATATTGCTTATAAGCCCTGGCAAAAAAGTAACCGGCGCTATCGGCCATCCCCCGGGCCAGGTACAAGGACCCAAGGTTTGCAAAAGCACCACCTACCCACTCCCGGTTATTTGATTGCCTGCTGAAATCCATTTGCTGCCAAACTGTTTGCAGCGCTGACTGATGGTCGTTCGCTTCATAATAATCGAACAGCTGATTGTAGGCATTGAATTTTTCAACTCCTTTAGCCCGCGATATCACATTCAAAAGTGAATCGGTATAGGATGCCGCATATCCCTGAAACGAAAAAGCGAGA
>JAMLHF010000090.1 GCA_023957275.1 Lentimicrobium sp.
AGATAAGTAACGCGGATCTTCGCAGATCCACAGGAAGCATAATCAGCGTAAATCTGCGTGAAACAACGGCTGTCCTGCATCAGCAATCCGGGAAAAAGAATTTCTCGCAGATCACCGCAGAAAAGTAACGCGGATCTTCGCAGATCCACAGGAAGCATAATCAGCGTAAATCTGCGTGAAACAACGGCTGTCCTGCATCAGCAATCCGGGGGAAAGAATTTCTCGCAGATCACCGCAGAAAAGTAACGCAGATCTTCGCAGATCCACAGGAGACATAATCAGCGTAAATCTGCGGGCTAGATCAGCGTAAATCTGCGTGAAACAACGGCTGTCCTGCATCAGCAATCCAGGGGAAAGAATTTCTCGCAGATCACCGCAGATAAGTAACGCAGATCTTCGCAGATCCACAGGAAGCATAATCAGCGTAAATCTGCGTGAAACAACGGCTATCCTGCATCAGCAATCCGGGGGAAAGAATTTCTCGCAGATCACCGCAGAAAAGTAACGCAGATCTTCGCAGATCCACAGGAAGCAAAATCAGCGTAAATCTGCGTGAAACAACGGCTGTCCTGCATCCGCAATCCGGATTGTATCGACGTAGTCACAGACTACGCCGAACGTGAGATTTTTGAATCCTTGAACCGATCCCGATAATTATCGGGAGAGCTCAGCGAAGCTAATCTTTTGAATCCAATTTATCGGATGGTCTCGTTCCGATAACGATCGGAACCGCTCGACCACCGATATTAATTTTTGAATTTTTGATAAAAAATAAACACCCGAGCACCCGAACCCCGCAAATGCGGGACTCCCCCGTCGAATTAACGGGGCAAGCTGCTTCGTTACGCACAAGAGCACCTGAGTACCTGAACACCTGAACACATGAACACCCGAACACATGAGCACCTGAACACCTAAAACCCCATCTGCATCCCGATCTCCAGGGTGGTTTGCTTTCCGTGGAACAGCGCCGGGGTGTAGCGGTTGAGGTAGTGCCGGGCGGGAAGGCCGTCGGTATCGTAGCCCCGGATATCGGAGAGGGTCAGTCCGGCGAAGGCTGAAATATTGTTCCACAGCATATAGCGCAGGTCAAAGCCGATGCTTGTATTGCGCCAGGTAACGCTTTCCATAAAAGGATATTCATCCACGGGGACGGAGCCGCCGAGGTCGTAGCGGTAGTCGTTGCCATGTTCGGCCATAAACCAGGAAAGAGAGGCCATCATCCCGGCCATGGGGCGGTAGCTGAGGCTGAGGTATGTTTCGCGGGAGTTGTCGCGCAGGTAGTGGCCCAGATTATAGCGGTTGGTTTCGAAGGTGAGGGTTTCCACGCGGTGGCGGTAGGTGATGGGGTTGGTAAAGGTATGTTCTCCCCTGAGGATAAGGTTGCTGAGCGGCCATCCCGAAAGGGAGAGCCCCGCTTTGAAACCGGTGAAGTTGGTGCGGTCGGGGTCGCCCACGCGCGAGATGCTGAACTCGTCCACAAACAGGGAGGCATAGAGGTGCAGGTGCCGGATCTGCCGGCTGCTGATGTTGAAAAACATCTGGGAGTTTTGGTTGTCGATGCCGTGGCTGAGGGTATGGTCTACCGACTTGAAGAACATAAAGGGGATCAGGTAGGCCGGTTGCACGCGGCTGTCGCTGTACACCACCGAGTTGCCTGCCGAGAGGCTGAGTCCTTTCAGTGGCCTGAAGGTGAACATATTGGCGGCGATGTATTTGTCGCGGTACACGGCGCGGTAGCGGCCGGGTTCAGAGTAGTAGCTGCGGGCGCTGTCGATCACTTCCGACACCAGCCACCCATGGAAGTAGGTAAACGAAAACCATTTGACCGGGTCGAGCCGGAGTTTGAGCATGGCGTAGGAGGGGGTTCTGCCCGAGAGGATATTGGCGCCGTGGGCGTGGTCGCCCCATTCGTTCTGATCTTTGCTGAAGCTGAGGCTGCCCCATTTCCAGGCCCAGGCGATGCCGGCGCGCATCTCGCTGTAGTCGCCGCCCGCGCGGCCCTGCACGCCGATTTTGTAATTGCCGCCCTCGCCCAGGGTAAAGTAGCCCGGCCGGTCGAGCACCTCGTTGGTTTGGTAGTTGTCGCGCAGGCTGGCCCAGATGGACCATTGTCTGCCGATATAGGCGTGGGCTTCGAGTCCGCCGTGGGTATGGCGCACATTGCCGTTGGCATTGGTTAGGTAGCGGATGCCGTACACCGGTTTCAGGCTGACCCTGAACAGGGAGTCGCGCCAGGTAAACTCCGGGGGCAGCAGGGAAAGCTGTGCCGGTTTGCCTTTTTTCAGCAGGTTCAGCCCGGATCGGGGAGCGGTGCCTGTTTCCAGGGAATAGTCCTTCAGCGCCAGCCTGATTTCTTTTATCAGGGCAGGGGAGAGGCGGGTGGAATCCTTCAGCGCATCTGTAAGCCGGCCGGCGATAAACTGCCGGGAGTAGGGCTTCACCGCGCTGTTCAGTTCAATGCTGCCCAGGGTGGCAAGTTCGTCGAGCAGCTGGTAAATATGTCTTCCCGAAATATGCTGGGGCACCTCCTGCGCCTTCCCCGCGAAGGGGCTGATCAGCAGGTTTGCAGCCAGCAGCAATGTTAAAACCGGTTTTCTCATTAAGCAAAGGTAAAGGAATTAGGATTTCGGATTGCGGATTTACTTTCGGTAAACTCCGCTTCGCTCCGGTTCGGATTTGTTTCGACGTAGTCGCAGACTACGCCGAACATGGAGCGTCCTTCTCCTTGATGAGAAGGTGCCGAAGGCGGATGAGGTGATGTCGCCCCAACCGGACCCAAAATCCACCTAACAGGTTTTCTTCTAACCTGTTAGGTGTAATAAAGACGTTTAAACCTTGATAAGTTAAAATTCAAGCACCGACGTGACGTCCGCCCCAACCGTCACCAAAATCCACCTAACAGGTTTTTTTTAACCTGTTAGGTGTAATAGAGCCGTTTAGACCTTGATATGTTGAACTTCAAGCACGGACGGCACCTCCCTGCAAACCGGTTGTTCCGGCCTGGTCACAGACTATGCCGCACAGGGGGAATTTCTCGCAGATCACCGCAGATAAGTAACTCGGATCTTCGCAGATCCACAGGAGACATAATCAGCGCAAATCTGCGGGCTAGATCAGCGTAAATCTGCGTGAAACAACGGCTGTCCTGCATCCGCAATCCGGATTGTATCGACGTAGTCACAGACTACACCGAACAGGGGACTTCGCTTCGCTACGCACCCGGAATTGAGGAATTTTTAATTTCTAAACAGATAGATAATTAGGTAGATAAACGATACTTCGCATTGATATCTCCGGGTTTCATTTACATATTTACATATTAATACATTTACACATTGCGAAGCACCTGAACACCCGAACACCCGAACACCTGAACACCTTAATTGCTCCTTGCCCTTTTGAAAATGATGTTATAAAAAGCCCTGAAGAAGTAACGTACATCCGTCAGGAAGGGACTTTTACGGTAAGCTTCAAGGTATCTGCGTTCGGAGGCTTCGATCTCTTCGAAGGTTTTGGGCATATCGGCGTAGAAGGGCGGTACCAGCCCGGGTTTGCAGCGGGTGCGCAGTTCCTGCATTCCGGGGGAGTACAGGTTGAAATAGTGCTGGCTGAGCGGGCGTACCCCCACAATTTTCATTTCGCCCTTCAATACATTGATCAGCATGGGCAGTTCATCGAGCCAGATTTTTCGCAAAATGCGGCCAAGGGTGGTTACGCGGTAATCGTCTTTGATTTTTCCCCCTTCGTCAAGGTTGTTATTGTTGTATATATAGTCCTGAAGGTATTCGCTGTAGGGGTGCATGGTCCTGAACTTGTACACTTTGATCATTTTACCGTTTTTGCCTACACGGTTCAGGTAGATAAAGGGGCCGTAGGTAGCATTTTCATTGAATGCCGGTTGTTTCACTTTACGGGCGATCACGTAAAGTTTACCTCCGAGTTTTTGTTCCTGTAAAATGCTGAAGCCGCAGGAGCAGATGCGGCCCAGGATTTCGGCACGGCTCATCACCCTGTTATGCCCGTGGGTCAGGAAAAAATAGAGTTTCTTCCCTACCGGGAGTTTGGGAAGTACCCGTTTGACCAGAAAGTCAAATGAATAATAAATGTAATTCAGCAGGGGTGGATACTTTTTCAGGATGCGTTCCTTGCGCTGATTTTTGGTTTCGGCGCATACCGCCATCAGTCCGTTTGCCGGAAGGCGGCTGTTGATGGCTTCCAGGAATTTGTTAACAAACCTGACATCATTCAGGCGGTGCAGGTTAACGATTTTCTGATAAACTTTCTCTGGCTGGTTTACAATATTGAACCGGGTGGTGGTATTCAGAATCAGGGTTTTACCAGGCTCCGCATCAATGAACTGGGCAATAAAAAAGAGGGCCTCTTCTCCGACTTCCTCAAGTACTTCATCATTGATCTCAAGTACCTGTTTTTTTCTGCTGCTCCGGATAATTTCCGTGGGGGAAGCAGCGCCTCCCGTCTGTTCATTTGCTGTAATTTCTTTCCTGTCGGGAATAAACAACGAAGACCTGAACGATAACCTGATAACGAGTACCAGCATCTCGGCGGTCAGCAGGCCGAAAATATTGAAAAGCACCAGCAGTCGTGAGAGATAACCCAGTTGTAAGGTATAAATCAGCAGCAGGGCAATGCCCGAACTGTACATCCAGCTTCTTGAATACAGCACCAGTAATTTTTGGGTGCTGTAAGTTTCATTGGTTTCATACTTCCTGAAAAACAGTGAAATAAATAAGTGAAGGCCATAAAAAAACAGCGCCAGGTCTCCGTAAATCCGGATGGTTGACAGACTGACGTTTGAATGGATTGCCAGCGATGCAATAAAAACCACTAAACAAATGGCAATATTGGTAAACAGCTGCCTGTAAAGCCTTTTCATCTTATAATTATTTATAACTCCCGGCTTTACTGAAATATCCGATTATGTGATTAAATTTCAGCGAACTATAATCCCTCCCTGTCTGCAAAGATACAGGTTGTTTGGGAAATATTCCTAAAATACTTTTTAAAAGAAATGCATTTAAAGTTGCTTTTCCCTCAAAGGACAGTCAGCGCAGCGGAGTAGCTTTTAGTAAAATTTTTTAACGCTTTTCAGGTACGTGAGGCTGCCAGGGTGAATTAAACGGGGGATTGGCGCCACAGGAATTGCCGTTGAACCGTTTATCGGCATTGAAATTCAAATGAATGGCAATGTTTGTGGATTGATTTCCATAAGGTGAGGCATAGCCTGGCTTCAGGCGTCAGGGGTATGCTCTGTATGATGGGTGAAAGCTGATAATTCATACCTTTTTCAGCCTGCGCATCAGGTTATAGGCAATTTCCACCAGCCGATAGCTGAGCGGATGGTTGATGCGCATCCAGCGGCCATGGTTAACCCAGTTTCCGCCGAAGCGTGCTTTGAAATCGCGCACCCCGTAAGGTTTATAAGGTACTCCCATACCCATGAAGTCGAAGGTATGACATCCGGCTTCAATGCCTGCTTCCATGGCTGCCCAGGTAAGGGCAACGCTGGGGTAAATCCCGAGTGGCCGGTATGCCTTGTCGAGGCCGCAAACATACCATTCAAAGATGCTTCCGCCCGGGGTAAGCGGTGCGACGATTCCTCCGGCAAGCCTGCCCTGGTACTCGGCGATCAGCATGCGGCCGCAGGGCCGGTTCTGGCTGAGCAGGAAAAACTGTCTGAATAATTCCGGCGGTGGCAGCGGTTTACGGACCTTGTCGCGATACAGTTCCTGTAGCATCGCGTAAAAAAGATCAATTTCTTCAAGGCTCCGCGCAGGCCTGACTATCAGTCCGTTGGCACGGCTGAGCCTTACCTGTCTTCGCCTCGACGCGCTCAGCGCCTGAAATGCCTGGGCGGGATCTTCTATTGGCTTCAGCAGGTTGAGTCTGTCGGTAAACCGGTAGCCAAAGGATGCGAAAATCTTTTCAAAAGGGGTGTGATCGGAGAAATTCCGGAATTGGATATAAAGACAACGGTTTTTCAGGTGGCTGTTCAGGCTGTTGAGGAGTGTCGCAACCGCTGCTGATTTTTCATTCTCACTCAGGTCAGTGGCAAATACGGGGCCGCCATATACAAGGGTGCGGGTGGTCAGCCGCCTGAAAGCCCTGCCGTGTTCGTGCAGCAAAACGTAGGAGAGCACGGCAGCCCATGGCTTTCCGTCTTCCTGTGCAATTACCATTCCGTGCCGGTATACCCCGCTGCTTATGACAAGCCGGGCAAATGCAGGGTGCTGAAAGAAATGGACCGGCGCGTTATCGGTACACCATTTTTCCCATGTTTCGAGGATATTGTTGTCAGGTTGTTCGGTAATCCAGGCTTTCATGCAGGTGAATGAGGGGGCAAGTTAGAAAAAATCAGCCAAACAATCACAGGTGGACCGGACGAATTCATGTGGGCGTTTTGCCTGGTTCAGGAAGGATGCCGGATTTATCTCAAGTGAATTCTTAAACATCATTATTTGGAAACTCTGTACCAGAAGGGAGGGAGAGAAGGGGAGAGGGAGTGAGGGGGGGGAGTAAGAAGTAAGAAGTAAGAAGTAAGAAGTAAGAAGTAAGAAGTAAGAGGTAAGAAGTAAGAAGTAAGAAGCAGGAAGCAGGAAGTGTTAAGCAGTGGTGGGCGGGCACTTTCGCGCCAACCGGTTCCAGGATGCACCTAACAGGTTTTCTTCCAACCTGTTAGGCGTAATAGAGCCGTTTAAACCTTGATAAGTTAAACTTCAATCACGGACGGGACATCCGCCCCAACCGGCACCAGAATCCACCTAACAGGTTTTCTTCCAACCTGTTAGGTGTAATAAAGCCGTTTAAACCTTGATAAGTTACACTTCAAGCACAAACGGGACGTCCGCGCCAACCTTAGATTTTGGATTTATTTCGACCTGGTCACAGACTACGCCGGGATTTTCAAATCAGCACATTGCAACGTACCTGAACCCCGCAGTTGCGGGACTCCTCCGTCGAAGTAACGGGGCAAGCTGCTTCGCTACGCACCTGAACACATCAACACCCGAACACCCCTAAACTTCCTTCCAGTCTCCGCCTTCCTTTATCAATGCTATCAGCGCTTCTACCGCTTCTTTTTCAGGGATTCCACGTTTTATGGGCGTTTTGCCTTTATAGAGGGTGACCTTTCCTTTGCCGGAGCCTACATACCCGTAGTCGGCGTCGGCCATTTCGCCGGGGCCGTTCACGATGCAGCCCATCACCCCGATTTTGAGTCCTTTCAGGTGGGCGGTGCGGGCTTTGATCTGTTGCAGCGTCTCCTCAATATGGAACAGGGTGCGGCCGCAGGAGGGGCAGGCGATATATTCGGTGCGTGAGATACGCCGGCGGGTGGCCTGCAGCAATCCGAAACCGGCAGTGGTCAGGGTCTCGGTGGTGAGCCCTTTTGCTTCAAGGCAGAGGCCGTCCCCGGCGCCGTCGATCAGCAGGTTACCGGGGTTCAGGCTGATTTCGGCAATCAGATCTTCCGGAGATGTTGCAACGACAGGGCTTTTCAGGATCAGGGGATTTTCCAGGTTTCTGCGCTGCAAGGCATTTGCCAGGCGGCGCAGTCGGGTGGTCCCGGCTTCGGCCAGCAGGACGATGGTCTTGTCATTTGCCAGTGTCTCCGTCAGCGCGGGCATATGGGCATTCAGGTAAGCTTCGTCCGCGTGGATCATCAGCGGTTGAGGGCCGTCGGGGAGGGGGCGTCCGGCCTGCACCAGGCGGTGCGGCAGCGGGGTGAAATCTCCTTTTTCCCCGGCCAGCAGCAGCTGATTTCCCTGCTTCAGCAGCACGGCCACGGGGTTTTTGCCGCCCAGCGGACCTGAAGTGACCGTTTCGCGGATTCCGCTTATTTCTTCGTTCACAGAGAGGTCGGGACGTATCTTCCTGGTGATGGTGCCGTCAGGGAGGTTTTGGTGAAACCGGCTTACGATGGCCCGGGCGACGGGCAGTTCGGCTTCGGGGGCTTCGGTCAGCGAGACCCTGATGGTGTCGCCTATGCCCCTGGCCAGCAGGGCACCGATGCCGGATACCGATTTCAGCCGGCCGTCTTCCCCGTCGCCGGCCTCGGTTACGCCCAGGTGCAACGGGTAGTTCAGCCCTTCCAGGGTCAGCTGTTCGGCCAGTTGCCGGCAGGCCTCCACCATCACGCGCACATTGCTCGATTTGAGGGAAAGTACCAGGTTGTGGAATCCCTGCTGATGACAGATACGGGTAAATTCCAGGGCTGACTGCACCATGCCTTCAGCGGTGTCGCCGTAACGGCTGAGGATGCGTTGCGACAGGGAGCCGTGGTTCACCCCTATGCGGATGGCTGTGCCGTAGTTGCGGCAGATGCCGAGCAGGGGCGTCAGCTTTACAGCGATGTGCTCCAGTTCCTGTTGGTATTCCTGCTCACTCCAGTGGGTTTTTCCGGGTGAGGGCCGGTCGGTATAGTTGCCGGGATTGATGCGCACTTTCTCCACGAGGCGGGCGGCAATTTCGGCAGCGCCGGGGTTAAAGTGAATATCCGCTATCAACGGCACCCCGTATCCCCTTTTTTTTAATTCCGCTTTGATCACCCCCAGGTTGGTTGCTTCTTTCGGTCCCGGCGCCGTGATGCGTACCAGCTCGCTTCCGGCTTCGATCATGCGGATGGCCTGTTCAACCGTACTCCGGGTGTCGAGGGTGTTTGTGTTGGTCATGCTTTGCAGACGGATGGGATGGCTGCCGCCCAGCGGCAGACTCCCGATATTGACAACACGGGATTGGTAAATCATGCGGATATATATTGGTTATGCAAAATTACAAGAATCGCGGAGAAATGGACAGGAAGGAAGGTTTTGGATTTTGCTTGTCCCGTGAGACGGCGAGAGCCGGAGAACGAGAGATTTTGGATTTCGGAATTTAGATTTTAGATTTCGGATTGAATATCCATCACCGGTAAAATGCTAAAGTCAGCCACGAATGCACGAATATCTCGAATGAGTGTATACATCTTTAACCGAAAGCCGATTTCGAAAAGCGCAGTATAGTTTTTCTGCCTCTGCTGAGCTTTCGCCCCAACCGTCACCAAAATCCACCTGACAGGTTTTCTTCCAACCTGGCAGGTGTGTAAAAGCCGTTTAAACCTTGATAAGTCAAACTCTTTGCACGGACGTGACATCCGCGCCAGCCTGGGTAGCGCAGCTCACCGCAGATCTACCGGAAGCATAATCAGCGCAAATCTGCGTGAAACAGCGGCTGTCCTGCATCAGCAATCCGGAAAAAAATCTCTCGCAGATCGCCGCAGATAAGTAACGCAGATCACCGCAGATCTGTCTATAATGCCGGCACAATGATTCACCTAACAGGTTTTCTTCTAACCTGTTAGGTGTAATATAGCCGTTTAAACCTTGATAGGATAAGCTTCAAGCACCGACGGGACGCTCGTACCAACCGGTATCCGCGCCAACCGGACCCAAAATCCACCTAACAGGTTTTCTTCCAACCTGTTAGGTGTAATAGAGCCGTTTAGACCTTGATAGGTTAAACATCAGGCACCGACGGGACGCTCGTACCAACCTGAGATTTTGGATTTGATTCAACGTAGTCACAGACTGCGCCGAACAAAGATTTCATTTGCATATTTACACATTAATACATTTACACATTGGACCGTACCCGAATCCCGCAGCTGCGGGACTTCGCTTCGCTTCGCACCCGAATACTTGAACACTTGAACACCCGAACACTTGAACACTTGAACACTTGAACACATTTCTTCTCCGGCATTCACAAACAAAGCTTAATTTTGCAGACTGTAAAACCGCAACCCTTGAGCCTCAACACCCTTTTCCCCGTTCAGCTTCAGCTCTGCAGCCTTTCTAGCGGCAGCAGCGGCAATTGCTATTTTATCGGCAGCAGCAGCGAGGGAATCCTGGTGGACGCGGGCATCAGTGCACGGAGGATCAGAAAGACGCTTGAGGAGATCGGGCTCTCCATGTCGCAGATCCGCGGGGTGCTCATCACCCACGATCATATTGACCATATCCAGGCGCTGACTTTACTGACTAAGAAATACAGGCTGCCGGTCTATTGTACCGAAGGTACCTGGAAGGGCATCTTACGTAACCGGACCACCTTTGACCTGGATCAGGAGATGTTCCGTCCTTTGAAGGCCGGTGTGCCTTTTTCACTTGCCGGTTTTACCGTTGAAGCATTTCCTGTTTCGCACGATGCCCTGGATGCTGTTGGTTATCATATAGCCAATTCCTCGCGCAGCATCGCCCTGGCAACCGATCTGGGCATAATCGGAGAAGCTGCCGCTGCCTGCCTTCGAAGGGCCAATGTGCTTGTTATCGAGTCGAATTATGACGAGGAGATGCTTCTGAAAGGCCGGTATCCGCAGCAACTGAAACAAAGGGTTCATGGGGTAATGGGGCATCTCTGCAATACCCATGCCTCCGGATTTATCTCCGACCATTATCATCCAGGTATTTCGCATATCCTGCTGTGCCATCTGAGTGCCGAGAACAACACCCCTGACAAGGCGCTTCAGACCCTGCGGCAAACGCTTGACCGGAAGGGTGTCAGCCTAAGCCCGGCTACAGTGGTGAGGGCGCTCCCCAGGGGCAGCAGGTCGGAATTGTTTGTGATTGAGTAGGGGAGACCGATTCCCGGGGATTAAACTAATCTGAATCTTTCTGTTGCTTTGAAGCCTTCTTGCTGCCGTCGTAAAGGTCGAATCCGGCGTAGCGGCACTCCAGCGGCCCGTTGAAAAGGATGTGTTTTTTCATGGGCCTGAGGCCGATCATCTTCAGCGCCCGCATGTCGGAGCTGATCACCCACGCCTGATAGCCCGTAAACCGGCGCTTCAGGGTATTGCCCAGGTCCTGGTAAAGGGCGGTGATGTCTTCCACCCTGATCCTTTCTCCGTAGGGCGGGTTGGTAATCATCACCCCGGGGGCCGGGGGCGGGATTACCTCCTGAAAGGGAATGGTCTCCAGACTTACATCTTTATGCAGCCGGGCCTGTTTGAGGTTGGCCATGGCTGAACGCAGATTTTTTTCAGAGATATCCGATCCCCTGATCATGCAGTTGATGTCTCGCTGCTGATCCATGGCTTCGTCGAGGATGTCATCCCACAAAGCCTTGTCGAAATCTTTCCAGTTCATAAACCCGAAAGATTCGCGGAAATGTCCGGCCGGCAGGTTCATGGCAATCATGGCCGCTTCGGTAAGCAGGGTGCCCGATCCGCACATGGGATCTATAAAATTACTTTGCCCGTCCCAACCGCTCAGCAGTATCATCCCGGCGGCAAGCACCTCGCTCAGCGGGGCTTCGGCATTCGACACATGGTAGCCCCTTTTGTGGAGCGATGATCCCGAACTGTCGAACGAAACCGTAACCTCGTTGCTGTTCATGTGCAGGTTTATCCGGAAATCCGGATTTTCAATATCCACCGAAGGCCGTTGTCCTGTTTTCTCGCGGAAGCGGTCGGCAATGGCGTCTTTGACGCGCTGCGAGACGAAATGTGAATGGGTAAATACGGAAGATACAATCGTGCTGTCGATGGCAAAGGTGTCGGAAACGGAAAAATAATCCTCCCAGCGGATGGCTTTGATGCGGGTGTAGAGGTCCTGTTCGGTAAGGATGCTGAACCGGCTGACAGGCAGCAGAATCCTGAGCGCGGTGCGGCAGTGGTAGTTGGCCGCGTAAAGCAGGCGCTTGTCCCCTTCGAAGGCCACCGCCCGAAACAATATCTCGGTTTTTGAGGCCCCCAGATCATTCAGCTCCGTGGCGAGCACTTCTTCAAGACCGGCAGGGCATTTGGCCAGCAGGGAAATCTGAGGAGAAATAAAAGCTGCGCTCATGCCTTACAGGTTTGGTTTCTGGCGGCAAAGTTACGAAATGTCGGCAAGGATGCATGGTATTTATCCAGAACCTGACCGGGAAGCGCCGGAACCCGGATGGTCTTTTTGTAATCTGATGTGCCGGTATTAACTTTGTGACTTTACTTAATGCAGATTACCACCAAAGCAACAAATGACCAAAATATATTTAAAGCTTATTCTGGAATCAGGCAAAACTATCAGGTTGCGAATTTTTGACAATGCTTACATTCTGCGTATTCAATCATAAGGAAGGAGTAATCAGGCAGCCAACCCTGAGTAAAACTTCATTCCTGCATTCGTGGCAAAAAACCCGCACATTTTTCAGCAGATCGTTCAACCGGATCAGGCCGGGTTGTTCAGCTTATTCATAAATGCTTCGGCATCAACGATGTAGCGCCGGTGGGTGCCTTCGCCGATCACCCCCTTTTCATCGCGCGCAATTACCCTGAACAATAGTTTTTTACCATCGGCTTCAAGCAGTTCCGATTCGCAGAAAACCTTCATGCCTACGGGGGTGGCTTTGGTGTGGGTGATGCTGACGGCGGTGCCCAGGGTGATGGCGCCCGCAGGCAGCAGCGGTTGTACGCTCAGCTGGGCGGTTTTCTCCATCAGCGCGATCATGGCAGGGGTGGCGAATACCGCTATCAGCCCCGAACCAAAACTGGATGCCGTGTCGGCATCCGTTACCGTGATTACCTGCCGGCCGGTGATGCCGGCTTTCAGATTAAATTCCATATCCGGGGTTTGTCAGTTTTGGGTTTGTTTTTTCATTCCTTTAAGGGGATGCAATTGTCAGAAGCATCAATATTTAAAAATTGAAGATCACCGTCTGTTTCAGGTCGGGATGAAGGCTTTGGGCCACCGGACATGCTTTGGCACACTGTCTGATCATCTGTTTCTCTTTTTCGGAGTAATTATTTTTCGGGAAGTCGAGTTCCACAATCACTTCGCCAACCCTGCGCGGGTCGCTGGCCATAATTTTGGTAACCTTTGCCCTGGTGCCGTCGATGCTGAAGCCTGAGCGCTGCGCCAGCATCCCCATAATGGTGATCATGCAGGCGCCCAGGGCGGTAGCCAGCAAGTCGGTGGGCGAAAAGGCCGATCCTTTTCCGTTGTTGTCAACGGGGGCATCGGTTACGATGGTGCGGCCCGAACGCACATGGGTCGCCTCCAGTTGAAGGTCGCCGGTATAAATAAGGGTTGAAGCAGGTTCCATTCCGTTTTTTCTGCAAATATAAGGTCAAAAAAGCAGGGCGTTTGTTAAAAACGGCCCTGTCTTTTTACCACAATCCCGATAGCCGTCTTTTTGGTAGCATTTTCGCAAAGTCAATTACCGGATCCCGGCACTTCAAAAAGCGGAAAAACAAAAAAC
>JAMLHF010000091.1 GCA_023957275.1 Lentimicrobium sp.
AAGTCTTCTTCCGACTTGTCAGGTCTTCTTTTTTTAGTTAGCGCGCGTCTTTCCGACACGTTCCAAGGAATTTCCACGGAGATAATTGAACCACAATAGGCACAATAGAACACAATAGAACCCGCCGGATCGACAACATTTTCAAATTTTCACATTCTTTTATTCTCAAATCATCACATTATCAAATCATCACATCACTTGGCGCGTGCCACGGACCTTTCAATGGTAAATCACGGGCCCTCGATATTGAATCTGTCCCGGTGGTCGAGAGGCGGTGGTCGAGCGGAGCCGAGACCAGCCGAGACCAGCCGAGACCAGCCGAGACCAACCGAGACCATCCGGCATGACCTTCCCGTGCAAAGACCCCGCCACAGCGGGGCAAGATGCAATGACGCAATGATTATTTTGCATCCCCGTAATTCCTGACTTACCCGACCCCTGACCGGGATTGTCCTTCTCCTTGAGGAGAAGGTGCCGAAGGCGGATGAGGTGAAGCCGGGCAATTCATGAATCCTTGAATCTTCTTGCCACGAATGCACGAATTTCTTGGGCCACTAAAACACGAAAACACAAAAGAACGCAAAAGATTTTTGAACACGGGCACTGAAACCAGGAGATTGAATCTTTGAATCCTTGAATTCTTGAACCGACCTTAGGGAGCTCAGCGAAGCTAATACTTGAATCTTTGAATTCTTGAATCCTTGAACCGACCGAAGGGAGCTCAGCGAAGCTAATCTTGGAATCCTTAAACTGAACAGAATATTATTAAACCACAAAAGCCACAATAGGACACATTAGAGTAAAACTATTAAGACATTTAATTACTACATACTTCTTACTTCAGAATCTTTGAATCCTTGAATCTTTGAATCTTTGAATCTTTGAATCCTTGAATCCTTGAATCCTTGAACCGACCGAAGGGAGCTCAGCGAAGCTAATCCTTGAATCCTTAAATCCTTGAATCTTTGAATCTTTGAATCTTTAAATTCTTGAATCTTTGAATCTTACATCCCCGTGGCCTGCATCACCTGCGGGACTGCCCCGTCCGTTTTATAATTGATGCTTTCGCCGCTGCCGGTAAATCCGTATAGTTTGAAGTAGTATTGCGTACCGGCGCTCAGGTTCTTCACCCTGAATTCTCCCATGCCATAAGGAACGGTGAAATCGGATGATCCGGTATAGGATTGTCCGTCAACGGGAGGAGCAATGGCTTCGAAGCCTTCAGTGCTCATCCGGATCAGATACCCGTCGGGCAGCGTGGAACCGGTGGCGTCGCTCCACTGCAGCAGGATGCTGTGGGCGGAAAATTCGGTGGGATAACTGCTGGGTTCAGGTAAGAGTGAAGGCGCACCCACCCCCCAGATTTCATATACATAACCCGGGTTATCGATAAACGGGTTACGGTTCTGCTGAATGGCATATACCGCGTTGTTGCGGTCAATCTCCTTTTGCGATACAGGGTCATTGGTATGCCAGTCGCCCAGGAGATTCAGAAACCAGGTTTCATAAGCGGGAAAGCTGTTGTTCTGCAGCACGGCATCCGCTGCCGTCGAATTGGCATACCAGGTACTGATCAGGTTTTCATAGCGGGTGGCCATGTAAAAGTAAGTACGCGCAAAATCGCCCTTATACTCGTCAATGGGTTCGAACACAGTGCCGCTGTACCCTGAATAGCTGCATGGACCGAGCTTACTGCCATTGCCGGTGGTAATGGAGGGACTTGCCGTGGTGCCGAAAGGAAAGTTGTCCCGGATGCTGTTCACCCTGCCATCGGTGGGGTATAGTTGAAAAAGGTCGGTATACATGGGAGATCCCCCGCCAAACCAGCTCTGCGGAAAACTGTGCTCACGGTTGTAGCAGTCGCACTCGACACTGAAGGTGCCGCACTGGTTGCTCACAAAGGTAAAATTACAGTTTGAATACATGTCCCATACCTTGCCGTCCGTTCGAACATCCGTGGTTTGAAAAGCTGTCCAGAGGCCGTCGTACGAGATCACATCATGATCATTGATGATATTGTACAATGCCGTTTTTAATTGTTCACCGCTCAACCCGGCCGCGCTGCTGTAATACCCGGCAGGGGGCTGGGCAAAGAGGCCTGAACAGATAAAAACGGCCGGAAGTACAAGTCCGGACCTTATTAAAATTGTGTAAATCAACTTCATATATAGCAATATTTCTTTTATAACAGCAATGGACATCCCTGCATCCGGTTCATTAAAATTTCATGCAAAAGTAATCCCAAATCCAATACTTTGTCAAGTAAATGAAGATGATTACAAGGAACTGACCGGTAGCCATGAAAAAGGGCAACATCCATACTGACGGGTGGCAGAAAACAGAAAATAGCTACGAATGCACGGAACATTCAATGCTGGCATGCGTCTTGCGAAAGGCTCCGGCGCTTGCCACAATCCGTGCGATGTGAACAGTAAAACCGCAATAGCACACAATAGATCAAAACCATAGAAGGTCAGCGCGCGTCTTTCCTGCCAAGAGGCGGGACGTGCCACGGACCTCAAAAGAATAAAATCTGCATAACCTACTTCGCGCAAAGTCGCAAAGACGCAATGATTATTTTGTGTCCCCGCAATTCCTGACTTCCCCGCAGGTCCCGCCCACATAAATCAACGATCTGACCTAACAAGTCTTCTTCCGGCTTGTCAGGCCTTCTTTCTACTGATGTTCCAATCAATGCCTGGTGATGTCAGCACAATCTGTTGACTTTCTTCTTTCTATCCGCTCAGGCCGCGGGGCCTCGCTTTCGCAACACGACTGCCTAAACTTGACCATTGCTTCATTTCATAGCATTTCATCCAATTCTTTGAAAATAGGTTTTGGAAGGTCAACTTTAGAAGGTCGCTTTTGCGAAAGCTGAAATTTTTTCGCACTGCCTTACTTTACTGGGATAACAAAGAAAACAGAGAATCCTGGAAGCCAGCCAGCTCGCGTCTTCTCGCTAAGAGGCGGGACAGGCTCCAAAACGCGTGCTACCGGCATTAATCACCTCATCTGTCCTTCGGACATCTTCTCCTGACTTCGACTTCGCTCAGTCACCACAAGGAGAAGAACCAACCATCCAGGCCTTTCTCTTTAATTCCATTCAAATGACTCTTACACTTGTCAGATAGATAGAAGATTAACGTGCGTCTTTCCCGCCAAGAGGCGGGACGTGCCACGGACCTCAAAAGAATAAAATCTGCATAACCTACTTCGCGCAAAGTCGCAAAGACGCAATGATTATTTTGTGTCCCCGCAATTCCTGACTTCTCCACAAGGCCCGGCTACAACAATCAACGAACCGACATAACAAGTCTTCTTCCGGCTTGTCAGGCCTTCTTTCTACTGATGTTCCAATCAATGCCTGGTGATGTCAGCACAATCTGTTGACTTTCTTCTTTCTATCCGCTCAGGCCGCGGGGCCTCGCTTTCGCAACACGACTGCCTAAACTTGACCATTGCTTCATTTCATAGCATTTCATCCAATTCTTTGAAAATAGGTTTTGGAAGGTCAACTTTAGAAGGTCGCTTTTGCGAAAGCTGAAATTTTTTCGCACTGCCTTACTTTACTGGGATAACAAAGAAAACAGAGAATCCTGGAAGCCAGCCAGCCCGCGTCTTCTCGCTAAGAGGCGGGACAGGCTCCAACACGCGTGCTACCGGCATTAATCACCTCATCTGTCCTTCGGACATCTTCTCCTGACTTCGACTTCGCTCAGTCACCACAAGGAGAAGAACCAACCATCCAGGCCTTTCTCTTTAATTCCATTCAAATGACTCTTACACTTGTCAGATAGATAGAAGATTAACGTGCGTCTTTCCTGCCAAGAGGCGGGACGCCACGACCTCGTGCACAAAATCTGCATAACCTACTTCGCGCAAAGTCGCAAAGACGCAATGATTATTTTGTGTCCCCGCAATTCCTGACTTCCCCGCAGGTCCCGCCCACATAAATCAACGATCTGACCTAACAAGTCTTCTTCCGGCTTGTCAGGCCTTCTTTCTACTGATGTTCCAATCAATGCCTGGTGATGTCAGCACAATCTGTTGACTTTCTTCTTTTTATCCGCTCAGGCCGCGGGGCCTCGCTTTCGCAACACGACTGCCTAAACTTGACCATTGCTTCATTTCATAGCATTTCATCCAATTCTTTGAAAATAGGTTTTGGAAGGTCAACTTTAGAAGGTCGCTTTTGCGAAAGCTGAAATTTTTTCGCACTGCCTTACTTTACTGGGATAACAAAGAAAACAGAGAATCCCGGAAGCCAGCCAGCTCGCGTCTTCTCGCTAAGAGGCGGGACAGGCTCCAACACGCGTGCTACCGGCATTAATCACCTCATCTGTCCTTCGGACATCTTCTCCTGACTTCGACTTCGCTCAGTCACCACAAGGAGAAGAACCAACCATCCAGGCCTTTCTCTTTAATTCCATTCAAATGACTCTTACACTTGTCAGATAGATAGAAGATTAACGTGCGTCTTTCCTGCCAAGAGGCGGGACGTGCCACGGACCTCAAAAGAATAAAATCTGCATAACCTACTTCGCGCAAAGTCGCAAAGACGCAATGATTATTTTGTGTCCCCGCAATTCCTGACTTCCCCGCAGGTCCCGCCCACATAAATCAACGATCTGACCTAACAAGTCTTCTTCCGGCTTGTCAGGTCTTCTTGTCCATGCCTAACCCCTCTGCGACCTTTTCGGTAAAAAAACCGCGGAGAACGCAGAGGTTTTCGCAGAGGGCCGCAAAGGCTAATCTGATTAAACAGCGGCAGGAATGGGTGTAAATTGGATGAGCATGAACGAGACATTCACCCTAACGGTATCTTTGAATTCTTGAACCGACCGTAGGGAGCTCAGCGAAGCTAATCTTTGAATTCTTGAATTCTTGAATCCTTGAATCCTTAAACCTAACAGAGTGCGATTGAACCACAATAGCCACAATAGGGCACAATAGGCCACATCCTGTCCCGGCCATCTTGCCGGTAACAGATTTATTACATTTTCATATTCCCATATTGGCCCATTTCATAGCAACATGAACCCCGCAGTTGCGGGACTCCCCTGCCGAAGTAACGGGGCAAGCTGCTTCGCTAAGCAACTGAACACTCTGACCTTCGGAATTTCTAAAACCTATTTTTTTTAATTTCTAAACAGATTGATCTTTTGTAATATAAGCACGAATTATGCATCATAATTCCCGGATCTCACTTTCACGACATGTCCCGCTTGAGAAAGAATTTACACATTTCCATATTTGCACATTTGCATATTTTCACATTGCAACATTGCGTAACACCTGAACACCTGAACACCTGAACACCTGAACACTCGAACACCAGAACATCACCGATTCAACAGGTGGACCGGACATTGTTTTCATTTATCTTTGTGAAAGTCCCTGATTAATGAAACATGAAAATCCTTTTCCCGGCACTGGTGATCCTGGCTTTATGCATAGGCAACTCACCCGCAGAAGCCCAGGTTCACACTACTTATCTCTGGCATCTTGAACAACCCGTCTATTGGCCGGAGGCAAGCGGGTGGAATTCCTATGAGTATCAGAAAGTCTGGGAATCTCAGTATCTGAAATGGAACAACGGCAACTGGTATCCCGACGGACAGCAGCATCCGCTGAACAATCTCCAGGAAATATTCAGCAACGAGGATCGTAAGGCCGTTTATCAGTACCGGGCCAAAGACGCGGTGCAATCGCTGCTGGGATTGCCGGAGGCCGGTGCACAGGTTAACTACTCGGGCTGCCTGATGGAAAATGTGAACAGCCTGGCTTCGGCAGGTCAGTGGGGTTATTATAGCGGCTGGCAGAACTCCTTTATCACCGCGAGGGGTTGGAACACCCCGGCAGGCAAGCCGCGGATGGACATCACCGCCTTTACCATGAACCATGCCTTGTCGCCGCTGTTGAGCGATAAAATGCTCAGAAGGCAGATACAGGTGCACCGTCATATTTATACACAGAACTTCGGTCAGTCACCGGTTTATTCAAAAGGCTACTGGCCTGCCGAATGCTCATTCAGTGTGCGCAACATCAAAGCGCTGGTGGAAGAAGGGATTGAATGGACGGTAGTCGCCAGCAGCCATCTGGCCCGCACCCTGAACGATTATCCACTGCAGTTCGGCACTTCCGGATGCAACATTGATCCCCCCAACAGGGCAGATAAAGTCCCGGAAAACGGCAACCACTGGTGGAGCGGACAGATCGACGGCAGGGGCGGGACCTTTGCTGCCCCTTTTTGCTACCAGGCGCACAAGGCAAAATATGTTGATCCGGAGACCGGCAATGAATACAAAATTACCGTTGTGCCCATGGATGACCTGCTTAGTTATAAAAACGGCTACGCGACCATGGGAACCGGGGAGATAGACAACCACATCGCTCCATACGATGACCCCGACCGGCCCTCGCTGGTCCTGCTGGCCCACGATGGCGACAATGCCTGGGGAGGGGGTTACGACTATTACACCAATTCGGTGCCCGGATTTGCTTATGAAGCTGCATCAAAAGGTTATGTTCCCACCACCATACAGCAATTTCTTCACAATCACCCCGTTCCGGATGATGCAGTAGTGCATGTGGAGGACGGCTCCTGGGTAAATGCCGAAA
Source organism: Lentimicrobium sp. (assembly GCA_023957275.1). Taxonomy (GTDB): domain Bacteria; phylum Bacteroidota; class Bacteroidia; order Bacteroidales; family Lentimicrobiaceae; genus Lentimicrobium. The sequence goes on from JAMLHF010000091.1 coordinate 6,622, forward strand.
ACGACTGGGGCCACCCGCAGTTCATCAATTGGCTTTGGCCGATGTACACCTCAGCTTTCCGGTTTAATCCGCAGGGATGGACCGAGGATGCCCGAAACTGGGCGGTACTGGTGGCTGCCGAGAACCGGGTGCAGATGGCCGAAGACCTTACCGGAACCCTTTCCATCGCGCGCATCGCTGAGCCAGGCGTTCAGTCAAATCAGGCCGAAAGAGCCTGGCACCACCTGCTCCCCGCCTACAACAGCGGATATATGTACTATGGCGCTTCCCTCGACATGGAAGTAAAACAGACCCTGGCCTGTAACATCGCCTGCAGCTTCGCCGATCAGGTCATCAATGCGAATCAGGGAACTGACAACACCCCGCCGACCGTCTTTATCCCGCAAAGGTTTCCCTATAACCCCGGAGGCACGGGATTCGGCCCGGTTTACGGCTATCAGCAGTTTCAGAATGCTTCTGATTTCCATGTGTGGACATTCGCCTACGATGTTTCGGGCATACAGTCGGCCGTGCTGAAATACCGGCAGGATACCGACGGACTGAATCCGCTTGATAATAACGACAACGAAACCTATGCCGGCGGACCGGGCGTGCAGCCATGGCAACAAACAGCAATGACTTACCGCAACTTTCCGGCCGGGAATGTAACAGGAAATCCGGAACTGAACTTCTTTATCATGCCCGACTACATCGCCGGACAGTACTATGCGGAAATCGCGGGATTCTCAGAAACCCTGATCGATTACTATGTGGAAATGACCGACAATCATGGAAATATCACCCGCACACCCATACAACACGTTTATGTGGGCGCTTCCAACCCGGGGGGCGGTCAGACCGGAGTGTTCTGGACGCCGGAAAATCCTACCCTGAACGATGTCATCACCATCACGGAAACCGGTCAGCAAACCGGGGCAAAACTGCACTGGGGAGTAACCGTTAACGGCAATACCTGGCAAACGCCTCACGCATCCTACTGGCCGGCTGGCTCTTACCTGTTCAACGGAACAGGCCCTGCCATTGAATCGGCAATGGAGGGCCCCGATGATGAAGGAAACCTGACCATCACCCTGGGGCCTTTCAACAATCCCGGGCAGGAAGTTACCTCCCTTGATTTTGTGATCCATTACAACAACAATACATGGAACAACAACAACGGCGCCGATTTCCATATACCAATCAATAACAGTCCGACATCGGTAAGCCGCCCTGAAGATGTAAAATTAAGCCTCTGGCCTGTGCCCGCCGAAAACACACTTTACGTGGGACTGTCACAGGAATTTTCGGGAAATCATTCTGTTCAGATACTTTCTGTGAACGGTCAGGTCAGGCTCACCGAAGCCGTCACCCGCGAAAACCTCCGTCTGGATGTGTCCTTTCTGACGCCGGGAGTTTATACACTGCTGATTGTCAATCACGAAGGCGCTGTAGCCGCTTCACGGAAGTTCATCAGAAAATAGGCAGTGGCTGCCTGAATCCTTCAAATGGCAAGAAGTATTGACAAAAGTGTTGAAAAAAAATAAATTTGTAAAAAATGTCCTTACTGAACCTGACTTCAGGTTTTGTATTGTACAGAATCACTGAAATACTAATCTGACGTTAAAAGTGCCTTGAACAGTAATATAATTAAAACCAGAAGAATATGAAAAACAACTTACGCACCGGAATGCTGCTGAATTTTATATTGATGGCTTTTATGCTGACAATCTCCCAAAAGGAAGCACAGTCACAGATTTATGAACCCGAAGGGCTGAATATGCCCGGAAACTGGTGTGGATGGGAGAATCCACCGGTCAACAACCCGGCTTTCGGAAATCCTAATCAGGTCCCTAACGGGAGGCTGGTAAAAATCACTACCGGACAAGCGCGATGGCAAACCATCATCAGCACGACCATGCCGGGTGCCGATGTCGGAGGCGGGACTTATTATTTTCGGTTTACAAGTGGCCCTGTAACAGGCAATATCTGGCAGAACATGTGGATGAATACAAACGTAGTTATGAATACCCTTCAACTTTATACAATGGGTTTCGTCTCGGATAATTATATCGTTCTTGAAGATAACAAATATTACACATTAAATTGGGAAGATCAGGGATACGTTGACACCCGTGCCATTTTTATGGTAACCAGTGCTTCGCCTGTCGATATTACGGAAGTATCAGTACCGGCAGATGTTTATGAGAACGTGCCTGCCATCATCGATGTGGAAACCTCGACAGCCCCTGCCCCGGAGGAGATCGTTTATGTGCGTTACACCACCGACAACTGGGCCACCTCAGCGGCCGTAGTTGCCACCATGACGGGCAACACCGGCGAGGCAAGCATCCCCGGCCAGCCCATAAACACGGTGGTTTCATACTATGCCCTTACTTCCACCATTTCAGGGCTTACCGCCGACTACGACCTCTGTACCATCAAATTCAACAACAACGGTGGCCCGAATTATTCCTACACCATCGGTACAGCGCCTGAACCTGAGATCACCTGGGCCAACCTGCAGTGGCCCGGCAGCGGCGCCATCGAAACCGGCGGGGCGTTCAACGTTTACGGACAGGCATACATCGAAGGCATTACCGGACAGGCCACCCCTGCCCCGGGGCTGAACGCATGGATAGGTTACAGTACAGACGATACCGACCCTGCAACCTGGACAAACTGGATAACAGCCTCCCACAACGGGCCGGCAGGCAACAACGATGAATTTATGGCCGATCTGGGCGCCGCAATAACCTCTGCCGGCACTTACTATTATGCCACACGGTTTCAATACAACGACGACCCCTGGGTTTACGGCGGCTTCAGCGGTGGCTTCTGGGACGGGGTAAACAATGTTTCAGGCGTACTTACGGTAACCGATCCCATTCCCGATCCCGATTTTAACTGGGTAAACCTGCAGTTTCCCGGAAGCGCTACCATTGAACCGGGCGAAAACCTGGATATTTTTGCCCAGGCCTATATAGAAGGCGTTACAGGGCAGGCTACTCCCGCGCCGGGCGTACAGGCATGGATAGGATACAGCAACAACAACACCAACCCGGCAACCTGGACAAACTGGTTTCCCGCCACTTTCAACGGCCCTTCCGGAAATAATGATGAATACCTCAGCAATCTCGGCCAGCACCTGACATCTCCGGGAACCTACTACTATGCCAGCCGCTTCCGGCTCAATACCGGCGAGTACTTTTACGGCGGCTATTCCGAAGCAGGCGGTGGTTTCTGGGACGGGACCGTCAATATATCCGGCATACTGACAGTGGAAGCGCTGCCGGTTCCTGAAATCACCTGGGCCAACCTGCAGTTTCCAGGCTCTGGCGAAATTACCGTTGGCGACAACTTTGACGTGTTCGCCCAGGTGTATATAGAAGGTATAACCGGGCTGGGCAGCGCCGTTCCCGGATTACAGGCATGGATAGGCTACAGCAGCGCCAATACCAACCCTGCAGGCTGGAACAACTGGGTGCCGGCCGCTTTCAATGCTCCCTCGGGCAACAACGATGAATTTATGACCAATATCGGCCCGGAGTTTACTGAATCCGGAACCTGGTACTATGCCGCCCGTTTCAGCTATAATGGCGGTCCTTTCCTTTACGGTGGCTATAATGAAACCGGCGGAGGATTCTGGGACGGTACAGCCAATGTCTCGGGAGTACTCACTGTTAACGAACCGCAGCAGCCTACCCCGGTGCTGTTTACACTGATTGATGGCACGGAGATTCATGACAACATTAAATTCAAAGGGGATATGACCAACTGGGATACCATCCCCATGAACCGCGACGGATTTACCTGGACGGTCACACTTGATCTGCTGCCCGGCACTTACGAGTGGGGCGCCATAGAAGCCGACGGAACCGAATTCGGCATCTGGCTGATCGATGGGGATAACCTGGTAATGAGCGTGGACGAGGGTGGAGCAGTTTCAGGTACGGTGACTTACACCACCATGATAACCAATGCGCAAACGCTCCCCTATGGGTCCCGCATTTATCCCAATCCGGCCAATAACCTGCTCAATCTTGAAATCCCTGGACTAACCGCTTATCAGCTGATTGATTTAAGCGGAAGGGTGGTGATGGATCAACCCACAGCCCTTGGGAATCAAAGGATTGATCTCTCTGAGCTTGAAAGCGGGATTTATCTGATTAAAATCCTGGCCGGGGATATCGTGTTTACTTCGAAGCTGGTGAAGTTTTAAACCCGCCCTAAACCATTCAGGTTTAAAAAACCTGAATGGTTTAGGTTTCAAAAACCTGAATGGTTTAACGATCATCATCATGACGCACGATACCTTAACCCCCGGCTCAACCTATCACATCTACAACCGCGGAAACAACGGCGATATTACTTTCCCCGAGCCACGCAATTATGAATTTTTTCTTCGTCTGATGGAAAGGCATCTGTTGTCCTCAGCGGACATTTATGCCTATTGCCTGATGAAGAACCATTTTCACTTTGTTCTAAGGGTTAAGGATGAATCTGACCTGCCAGAGAAATTCAGAAAGAGACCGTTTCAGGCATTTTCAAATATGTTCAACGCATATGCCAAAGCCATCAATAAATCCACAGGACGGACAGGCAGCCTTTTTGAGAAGAATTATGAACGTAAGCTGATCTCTGATGAAGAATATCTGAGAAGAATAATTCTGTATGTTCATTGCAATCCGGTTCATCACAAGGTTTGTACTTATTTCAGGGATTATCCTTACTCTTCCATTCATGAATACCTGAAAGGCAAAAAAATGTTAATCAGCGACTCTTTGCCGCTTCAGTTGTTTGATAGTTTGGAGAATTTTATTGCATTGCATGAGCATTTTCAAGTCAACCATTCAGGTTTTAAAAACCTCAACCCCGGCTAAAACCATTCAGGTTTTAAAAGCCTCAACCCCAGCTAAAACCATTCAGGTTTCAAAAACCTGAATGGTTTAGCAAACCAACACACCCATGCCAATCAGAAGAAAAACCCCCAACCGCTTCGCCCTGCTGATTATCCAGCTGCTTTTCATCGTTCCGGCTTTCGCCCAGATCTACCCCCCCGACGGCCTGCGTATGCCCGGCTCATGGAACAACTGGGTAAACGATCCGGAGATGGGCGGGCCCTTTGATCTGCTAAAAGTAAACACCGGCACCCCGCGCTGGACCACCACCTTTCAGTATACCGGCAACCAGGGCTTCGATGCCTTCAAATTCGTCAGCACCTCATTCGGCAACCCCTGGGGCAATCAATGGGCGGGCAACGTCTCCATGTCCGTCAACAGCCTGCAGCCACTCACCTACGGAACGCCCTCCGACCCCGACAACAACATCAGCCTGGTGCAAAACCGCTGGTACACGGTGGTTTTCGAAGATTCAGGATATGCAAATACCCGGGTCATCTTTATGGAGACATCCACGGAGCCGGCCGGCATAGCCGGTGTGATGCAAAATCCCGTGGTGGTCAGCGGCACCGACTTGGTGGAAGTCAGTGCTTCCCTCAGCGCAATGCCCTCGCCCGAAGAGTATTTCTACCTGCGCTACACCACCGACGACTGGGCGACCTCATCGCTGATTACGATGAATATCAGCGGAAGCAGCCTTACGGGAAATATCCCCGCCCAGCCTTCTCAAACTGAAGTTACGTATTATATCTTCAGCACGGTGGCGGAGAACCCCGCCGCCGATTTTGACCTGCTGACCCTGCAAATGGCCAATAACAACGGACAGAACTACAGCTACACTGTGGATCAGGTGTTTGAATGCAATGCCACCCTCAGCCTGGTGAGCAGCGAACCGCCCTTTCCGCAGCACGATCAGGCGGTGACCGTCTATTTCAACGCGGCCTACGGCAATGGCGGACTCTTTGATTACGAAGGCGACATTTACGCCCACACCGGCGTGATTACCAACCTGAGCCAGACCACTACCGACTGGAAATATGTGAAAACCGAATGGGGCGAAAATACGCCCGAAACCAAAATGACAAGGGTTGACGACAACCTTTACAGCATCACTTTCAGCAACATCCGCGAATATTACGGGGTGCCGGCTTCGGAAGAAATCCATTACATGGCCTTCGTTTTCCGGAGCGGCGAAGAACAGCCCGGCGGGTACTACCTGGAGCAGAAAAACGCCGACGGGTCCGATATCCTGCTGTTTGTATATCCCAACTCCCTCAACGTAAAGATCATCAACCCCACCCGAAGGGAACCACTGGCAAGTCCGAACACCGTGCTGATGGTATGCGCCGAAGCTATGCTCAACGAGCAGCTAAGCCTGTATCTTAACGAGGATGAACTGCTCAGCCTTCAGGGCAACTCCCTGGCCTGGCCGCTGGTACTTCAGGGCCTCGAGCCGGGCGCCTACTGGCTGAAAGCGGTTGCCTCAGCACAGGGCAGATCGGTGAGCGACTCCGTGCAGATCTACCTGCGGGGTCCGGTACAGGTAGAAGCCCTTCCGGAAGGTGCAAAACCCGGCATCAACTACCTTGACGGAAGCACCGTTACCCTGGTGCTGCCCGACCCGGCCGCGCAGAAGCAGTTTGCCTTTGCCCCCGGCGACTACAGCGACTGGCTGCCCGATGACAACAACTACATGAAACGCACCCCCGACGGGAA
>JAMLHF010000092.1 GCA_023957275.1 Lentimicrobium sp.
CATGTTCAGGGTGCCTGTTTTACCATAAAGCAGCCCGATCCCGGCAAGGAAGAAAAGCGAGGAAACCAGGTTGAGCGTCACATATTTTACGGCGCCCCTCAGTTGTTTCTTCTCACCGCCCAGGGTGATCAGCACAAAAGAGGCCATCAGCATGACTTCGAACCAGACGTAAAGATTGAAAATATCGCCCGTGACAAATGCCCCGTTTACGCCCATCAGCAGGCCATGGACCATCGGAAAATAGAAGAAGGATTGCCGTTGCCTGTCGATGGCCTCAAAAGAGTAGATGCTGATGCTTACCGCGATGATGCCGGCAAGCAGGATCATAAAGGAGCTGAAAGCATCCACGACCAGGGTGATGCCGAAAGGGGCCAGCCAGTTCCCTGTGTGCAATACCAGAATGCCTTCCTGCTTTACCCTGACAAGAATGAAAACAGCAAGCATCAGCTGCAGCAGCGATCCGGTAAGGCCGATCCATGGCTGCCATTCTCTCCGCCGGAAATTGATCAGCAGGAAAATAATGGTAATCAGCGGAAAGAGTACCGGCAGGGCAGGTAGTATCATTTGGTGTCTCCTTCTTTTAGTTCGTCGAGGTCTTCGGTTCCGGTAACCTGATAAAACCGGTACATCAGCGCCAGGAAGAAAGCGGTAATCCCAAAGCCGATCACGATGGCCGTTAATATCAGCGCCTGTGGAAGAGGGTCCGTAGGATTGGGGATGTCTGACTCCATGCCATAACCGGTAAATTGAGGCCGGCCTTTGTGCAATCCACCGGCCGTAAATATCAGAAGGTTGATGGCATGGCTGAGCAGCATAATGCCCAGGATCAGTTTTACAATACTTCTCCTGAGCAGCATATAAACCCCCGCTGCAAACAATAATCCGATAACAAATGCGAGAATGGTTTCCACCGGCTATTCCTCCATAATATTAAATATAACAGTGAGCATAATCCCCCACACCGTGAGGTAAACACCGAAATCAAAAAGCATGGGTGTTCCCAGTTTCAGTTTTGCTGATAAAGGCAGGCTGATGCTGATCCATTCACCCGTAAAGAAGGGGTTGCCCGCGAAGAGGGCCGGAAGGGCACTGATAAAGGCAATTGAGAGGCCGGAAGCAATCAGCATCATCGGGCTGACCCTGAGTTTTTTTTCTGCTTCGCGGGTGTCGAATGCGAGGGCATAAAATACAAACCCGGCAGCGGCCATCAATCCTCCGATAAACCCGCCCCCGGGATCGTTGTGTCCGCGGTAGAATACCAGGAGGGAAAGGATCAATGTAACTGGAAGCAACCTGGAAGCTGCCATTTGTAAGATATGTGACCTCATGTTGCGCTTCCTTTTTTGGTTCTGAGTTTTAATAATGCGGTAACACCGATGGCAGCGATCACCAGCACCGTAATTTCACCAAGCGTATCAAGCGCCCTGAAATCAACCAGTATGACATTGACCGTATTTTTACCGTGCGCCAGCGAAAGGGCGTTTTCAGTGTAGAATTCCGATATTTTAGGGCTAAGGTTTACCTGTCCGGCTTTCAGTACCAGACCAGTCATAAACCCTCCGGCAAGCAATGCGATACCCGCATCGCGCAGGCGCGTTTTTCCCGAAGAAAAGCTGGTGAATTTCGGAAGGTGGTAAATAACCACCATAAATAAAACCAGAATTAGGGTTTCGGCAAGTATCATGGTGATGGCCACATCTATTGCGCCGTAATTAATGAAAAGCAAGGCAATTCCATAACCGGTTGCACCGAGTGAAAGAATGGCAGCCAGCCTTGATTTAGCCAGAGTGGCAAATATTGCAGACGCAACAATCACAGTAACGATCAATAGTTCATAGACGCCGGGAGGGGTGATGACATTGACTGCCATATCTTTCCACGTGTAGGCGATCTGATACCAGGCGAGCGCCGAGGTCATGATAAAGATCGCGATCAGATAAATGCGCTGGTAGCCACTCTGAACCAGGGCAGTTTTCTTTTTGGTAAGGGATAGGAAAAAATCCAGTCCTTTGTTGAAGGCATCGGCAAATCTGAAGGTGATGACTTCGTTGTTGAAACGGGTAAGAACCGGATTCACTTTCCGGTAGAGCAGGAAAAGGATAATGCCGGCTGCAACGGTGATGAAACTCATGAGCAGGACTTCATTGAAGCCATGCCACAATGCCAGCTTAAGGGTGTCGATGGTTGGCCTGATGGATGTAATGGCCGGCCGGAGCAGCAGGTCTGCAACAGTAGATGGAAAAAGGCCGAAGACCAGGCTGACGGATGCCAGGATCATTGGTCCTATTCTGAGTGCCAGGGCAGGGCGTTTGGGTTTTTCACCGGGGTATTTCAATGGCCCGAGAAAAAGATTGAAAATCAGGGTCAGGGAAATGGCGACCATAATCACATTGGTAAGCACACCGGCCAGCAGCAGGAAATTGCCGATGTCAGGCAATCCGATTTTCGCTTCATAAATCAGTTCTTTACCTATGAATCCGATCATTGGCGGAAGCCCGGCCATACTCAGCAGGCTTATAATGGCCGCAACAGCGGCTACAGGCATTGCCCTGAACAATCCGCCAAGTTTCCTCAGGTCGCGCGAGCCGGCTGACTTGTCGATCAGCCCGGCGATCATAAAGAGAGCGCCTTTGTAAAGGGCATGCACAAGCAGGAAAATAATGGCAGCTTTGATCGAGATGTCCGTATCAATTCCCAGCATCAGCACCAGGATTCCCAGTGCGCTGATGGTCGTGTAGGCGAGTACTTTTTTGAAGTCGGTCTGCGAATAGGCGAAATATCCGCCAAGCAGCATGGTAATGGCTCCGGTAATGGTAAGAATATATTTCCATTCGGGTGTTCCGCCCATAACGGGACTCAGCCGCATCAGCAGATATATGCCTGCCTTGACCATGGTTGCTGAATGCAGAAAGGCGCTTACCGGGGAAGGGGCCTGCATGGCCCCGGGAAGCCAGAAATGGAAAGGGAATTGTGCTGATTTGGTGAAAGCGCCTGCCAGGATGAGCAGCAGGGCCGGAAGGTAGTGCGGGTGATTGCGGATGATATCTCCTGATTTCAGCAGGAGGGGGATTTCAAGTGTCCCTGCCGCCTGCCCCAGTATGATAAAGCCTGCCATCATTGCCAGACCGCCTGCAACGGTTATAAGTAACGCCTGAAGGGCAGCGTTGCGGGCTTCGGGTTTCTCATGGCTGAATCCCACCAGCAGAAATGAGCTAACACTGGTGAGTTCCCAGAAAATAAACATGGTAAACAGGTTGCCCGAAATTACCAAAGCCAGCATGGCAAATTCAAACAGCAGAATAAGGAAGAAGAACCGGTGCCTGAGCGGATAGGGCTGCATATATTTGCCGGCAAATACCAGCACCAGCGCTCCCATGCCCGTGATGAGCAGGGCAAAAAACAGCGAAAGCCCGTCGAGGTAGAGCGAGAAATTCAGGTAAAGTTCCGGCAACCAGTTGATGGTCAGGGAAAGTTTTTCACCTGCAGAGGTAAGAGGTGCATAGGTGAGAAACATGGCAAAGCCAGCTGCCGAGATCAGCCCGAGCAGCCATGCAGCATGCCTGCCTCCCCTTTGAATTATGGCGGGCGACAATAATGCAGCAATGAGCAATATCAGCAAATAAACCAGAATCCCGTTCATCCAATCGGTATTTATATCATCAATCGGCCAGCCGGCCGTGTTTTTGGTATTGGGTTAACGAATATACTGATTTTTTGTTTAAGCTTTCAGGAAGATTTAATAGACATGGTATGCACAAAAATATATTTTACAATCTTCATTACAGCCGGTCCGGCTGCATGGAAAAGGGGATCGCCCCGGATACCTGACAGGTCGCTGAAGTATTTCTGGCCCGGAAACTATTCTTCCAGTGTACTTAAATCGCCGGTATCCTGTCCGAGCGCCCTGGCTTTAAGCACGCGTCGCATGATTTTGCCACTTCTTGTTTTGGGCAGAGCATCCGTGAATTCTACAAATGCCGGTCGTGCAATGGGGCCTATTTCATGCTCCACGTGAGCTTTGAGCTCTTCAGCAAGTTTATCACCGGCTTCCATTCCCTGGCGCAGGACCACGGTAGTGTGAATGATATTGCCGCGCAATTCATCGGGCAGCGCGATGGCCGCAGCTTCGGTCACCGCCGGATGGCTTACCAGGGCGCTTTCAATTTCGGCCGACCCAAGGCGGTAGCCGCTTACCTTGATCACGTCGTCAATCCTTCCGATAATCCAGTAATACCCGTCTTCATCCTGTCTTGCCGAATCCCCGGCCAGGTACCATTTCTGTTCTTTGTATTTTTCCCAGTATTTTTCCACATAACGATCCGGATCCCCCAGAATGGTCCGGGCCATTCCCGGTCATGGATTTTTGATGACAAGGTTGCCTTCCTCTCCGGTTTTTACTTCATTGCCCTTATCATCAACGATGGCCATTTCGTTGCCGAAGAAGGGTTTGGTGGCAGATCCCGGTTTCAGCGGTATCACGGGAAGCGGGGTGATCATATGACCACCGGTTTCCGTCTGCCACCAGGTGTCCATAATGGGGCACCGGCCTTTGCCGATTACCTCGTAATACCATTTCCAGGCTTCGGGGTTGATGGGTTCACCTACGGATCCAAGCAGCCGCAGAGAACTCAGGTTGTGCCGGTCGGCCCATGACGGACCAAAACGCATAAGGCCGCGAATGGCGGTAGGCGAGGTGTATAATATGTTGATGCCGTATTTTTCAATCATCTGCCACCAACGGTTAGGGTAAGGGTGGTTAGGGGCGCCTTCGTACATCATCATGGTGGCCCCGTTGATAAGCGGACCATAAACCATGTAGCTGTGTCCGGTCACCCAGCCGGGATCGGCAGCACACCAGAAGCGATCCTCCGGTTTTATGTCGAAAACATACCTGAATGTGGATGCGGTATATACCGCGTATCCCCCGTGGGTGTGTACTAGCCCTTTGGGTTTTCCGGTGGTGCCTGAAGTGTAGAGTATAAACAAAGGGTCTTCGGCGTCGGTCTCCACCGTAGCGCAATCGGTACAAGCCAGCGGCATCGACATCAGGTCGTGATACCAGAAATCACGGTCATTCTCCATATAGCATTCTTCACCGGTACGTTTCACGGTAATGCAGACTTCGATGGTCGGTGATCGTTTCATCGCTTCATTGGCAATGCTCTTCAGCCCGACAGCTTTTCCGCGTCTGAATCCTCCGTCGGCAGTAACCAGTATGCGGCTGTTGGCGTCTTCGATACGCTCAGCCAGCGCTTCCACGCTGAATCCTCCGTAAACCACGCTGTGAATGGCGCCGATTTTGGCACAGGCCAGCATGGCTATCACTGTTTCAGGAATTTGCGGCATGTAAATGGTAATCACTTCACCCGGCCTGGCTCCCATGGATTTCAACACATTGGCAAACCGTGAAACTTCCCGGTGGAGCGCGTGATAGGAGAAAGTGCGCAAATCGCCGGGCTCGCCTTCCCAGATAATGGCCAGCTTATTGCGGGTGGCGTTTTTCTGGTGCCGGTCGAGCGCGTTGTGCACGATGTTGATGCGCCCGCCCTGAAACCACTCATAAAAAGGGTGATTGGATGCATCAAGGACTTTGTCCCACTTCCTGAACCATTCCAGCCGTTTGGCCTCTTTTGCCCAGAAATCTTCCCGGTTGCTGATCGATTCCTGATACAGGGGTTCATAGTCCTTTACATTTGCTCTTTTTTTTACTTCCTTCGAGGGATGGTAAATCTTTTTGAGGGTATTGCTGGGCTTTTCCATATGCGGTGTTTTTTTTATTTAACAATCAGGTTAAGCGGATTGTTGCACCTTTGAACGGGAATACTGCCGTGCCGGAGTTTCGCCTACATCAGCAATCTTATCCCCATCATGACGGTTCTGCCATAAAGCGGCCCGTACACATTGGCGGCATCGAAGCCTTCCGAAAACGGAGACTGGCAGTATGTAAACGGATTCCGGCTCTGTAGTCAGCTGCCAGTGAATTCAATGTTACAGGAAGGAATACTGTGTTGAATTATCGCATCGGCCACCGGTGAATTGGCAGGGGTTCAACCGGAGAGTTCTGACCGGGCTGTTTATCCCGAAAATGCATAGCGCCCTGAAACCGTATTGCTTACCTTTATCCCGGTTATTACCGGATTAATATTTTCCTGCGAAAAACGGATTAATTGCAGGGAATTGCAGACCTGATTTTGCTTATTCATCATGCAATAAAATGAAAAATATCTGCCTCAGGCCTTTCGAAAGGCGTGATTTTGCAAGGCTGATCGCGTGGATCGACAACGAACAGCTGTTGTATCAGTTTGCCGGTCCTGTTTTTCAGTATCCCCTGACTGAGTTTCAGCTTCAGCAATACCTTGCTGAGAGCAGCAGGTTCCCTTATGTTGTAATGGACTGCATTTCAGGCAAACCGCTCGGACATGCCGAGGTTTATCGTCTTTCAGCTACCCGCGGAAAGCTATGCCGCCTTTTAATCGCGGACCCCGGACAACGCGGAAGGGGACTCGGCCAGGAACTTGTCGGAGAGTTGGTGCGTATTTGCCGGGAGGAGTTTGGATTTCATCAAATAGAACTGAATGTCTATGATTGGAACCTCCCGGCCATTCATTGTTACGAAAAGGCCGGATTCGTCCGTAACCCGCTGAAATCGTCAATACTCAGCAAAGGCGGTGAAACCTGGCGGTCGGTAAACATGATATTAACCTTCATGGACCTTGTTGAAGGTCAGTGAATGATCCTTTCCGGACCCAGGCGGTAGGAAATACCTCCGGTGCGGATTAAGGAATAGTCATGTGCCGGTTGAAACAGCAGATTCGCATTATTTCATGCGTTCACGGTGTCCGACTGCTTCTGTTTCCTGAAAAGCGGGTCCGCACCGATGGTTCCTGTGAGGAATTCAATATAGTCTTCTGAAGTGACAAATTTCAATTCTTTAACGACATTGTTTATCCTCTCATTCAGATGAAGGGGTTCTGTATATTCCGAATTGTTCTCCTGCGCTGTGAATTGATGCAGATAAGCAAGGCTATCCTCCAGAAAGCGGATATCGATCCGTTGTTTGCGCAGCAGCCTTTCATGATACCAGGTTGAATTCAGCACGTATTCCCTGTCAAAAAGTCCTCTTACATCCGGATGTTCAGCTGTTTTCCCTTCATAACTTCCCCAGGCCATGATATGGAGCAGTGCTTTCAGCGGGGGAATGGCAGCTTCAACGCTCCCATCCTCAAAATATTCCCGGGCCACCCTTTGCTGAGCTTCCACTATGTTGTTGATGCCGTCAACAAACGCGGCCAAATCCTGTTTTTCAGGCCGAAGCATCATTTCGTTGAATACTGCCTGGGGTTCATCGAAAATGCTTTTCAGGTAACTGAAAGTGAAATTTTCGGTTATCCTGTAGCCCAGACGTGATGCAAGCACTTTTTTGCCTTTATACTCAAAATCTTCCAGTTTTTCGAGTGAACCTTCTTCAATCAGTTTGCGTGGATCCCGGTCTTTAACTTCCATGCGGCTCCATAATTCAGGAATCAGCAGGGAGATATCATGGTCGAACCGTGATTTGGTACCGATGAACCCGGCTGCCGATGAAAAAGCGTTATATCCGGTCAGGATGTAGCTTAGCAGGGCATTGTTCAGGTCGGTTACAGGGCTCAGCATGTTGAAAGGGCCTTTGGTGAGCGCACCTTCAGAGCCGGCGCCTGTGGTGGATGGCGATTTCCCGGTAAGGCTGCAGATATAGTCCATAAATAACTCCGGCAACTCCTGGTAGTGGATGGGGCCGTAAACACTCAGCCCGCGGATATTGCCGGCAGGGTCGGGCGGATTGTTGCGCCGGCCGGGCAATACGGCATGGATAGGATTGAAAACCTGCTCAGAGAGGGGAATGCGCATCGAAAAACGCATGCCGACTTCGGCAAGGTGATCATCAATGGGATTTACCAGGTCGGGCCTGATCTGAAGGTATCTGGGATTTTTGGAAGGTGCACCGTTAACAATTCTTGGATGGGAAGGCGTGATAAAATAGTTCCCCGTTCTGTCGTTACTGCCTTCTATTATCAGTTTCTGAATGGGACGCGTATAGCGGTCAAAATTAATCGCATCATCGATCAGACGTTTGCCGTCTTCAGAAGTCAGCGGCTGGTAATTACTGCAGAAATTATTTCGCTGTGACAGGTCTGCTTCGGTTTCCTTGTCGTAGCCTCTGTGAATGGCTTCGTCGGGCCGCTGAAAGAACTTGCTTTCACAGTTTTCGGTGAGCTTAACGCTTGGATTGACGTAGTCGGGGTTTAGATATTTGATGTGTTTTGCCGGCAGGGTGACTGAAGCGGTAATGTCATCCTCCATCTGAATTTTGGCAGCGGCAATAAAGTCGGAACGAAGTTTATGCAGGTACCATGAATTGTCTGCTGCAAATCCCACCCTTAGGTAGCTTGCGCTCAATTTGCGGTTGCTGAAAAGCAGTTCATGGCCTTTGCGGCCGTTGATCACGTCGGTGGAGAAGAATTCCTTCCAGTCGTCGCTGGTCCGCTCCGGCCGGTAGAAGCGCTTTACATAGAAAACCAGCGCTTTGATATGCGCCGGTATCGACCTGACGAAATCATTGTACTCATCGGTATACTGGGATGAAGGATTCAGCAGTTTGATTACCGAACCAAGCGTGCGGTCAGGTGAAAGAAGGGGTCGTGAAATCGCATTGTGTTCTTCAGGATTCTTCCACCTTCCCGAAAAGTCCCGGCGGATGATTTCATCGGCCGCTTTCATATCCTGATCAAAATTATCCACAAAGAATGACCCGTAAATGATTGCATTCAGCAGGGATTTGGATATCTCCGACTTGCCGCCTCCCGAAACAGTGCTGGGCTTGTGGCAGAATGTGCCGCGGGCATGGGTGCTCACCAGCCGCCACGAGGGCGCTGAAGGATGCTTTTCCATATGCAGCTTGTGACCTGACGGATAAATGTAGTAATGCCCTGGCCTCAGCGGGATGGTTTGACTGGTGCCGTTGTAATTCCACCGGACCGTGCCTTTGTAAAGGTCTATCTCCGTATCCTCGGGAATGTATATGATGTTCCCGAATTTCTTGTCTACACCATAACCCTCAGGTTTCAGGTGCATCAGCGGGCCGAACTTCTCAATCACTTCAGAAAAGTAGAATGACTTTTTCAACCGGTTCTTCATAAATAACGCTCCGTTGAAGTTCGAGCCAATATTTTTTCTCCTGAAGGCGATGGCCCCTCCCGAATGCTCTTCTTCAACCAGGCCAAACAGGTTGGCACTGTAGCTGATCTGAGTCTTTATCTCTTTCTTGGAATATCCGAAATAATTATCCGCGATCAGGGTTATAACCACCCCGCGGTCGTCGCGGCAGGTGATCTTAAAAGCCTGTCCGCCGTTGTAAAGTTCACTTTCATCTTTCCAGCAAACACCGTCGCGGCGCTGGCGTTCGGTAGCCTGATCATAGTGGGGCAGGCCCAGCGCTTTTTTTGTCATCGCAGCTAATTGAGGTGCCAGCACAACGCAGCCGGTGTGACCGGTCCAGCTTTCAGGATCCAGTGCCGCATCGCAGGCGGGATTCGACGGATTGCCGGCATTTCCGAATATGGATTCCACAAAGTCGATGTTGGCAACCAGGCTGCCGGGTGCAAAAAACCTGACTTCCATTGTTTTACGTTTCAGTACTCCTTTTACTTCAGGACAAACCACCGGGCGGAGGAGCAGGGAGACGAAAACTTCTGCCTGTTTTTCCTGGGTTGATGTGAAGGGAAGGCGGTTGAGTGTGGAGGGCGGGTTAAAAGCAGATTCCAGAAGCTTTGCCCAGGCGGCTTTCGGAACTTCAATCTTGTCGGGCGGAACCGGAAGCCCCCCTTCCACTATATGAAAAGAGCCCTGGGTGGTCCGGCGGTCATTCCGTGGATTATGCAACACCCCCTGACGGATGCGGTATGAATCAAGCAACTCGCTGCTATAATGGTTTTCGTGGGGAGGAAGACTCAGCATCCGCGCAACACCGGGTTTGTCACTTACCAGGGTGTTGGCTGGCAGCCTGGGGACTTCAGGCAGCCTCAGATCTTCGAGGTAGCTGTTGATAAATGCCTGAATACGCCTGTCGACCGGCGAATAAACATCGGTAATTAAACGGGTTCGGCTGCGGTAGATATTAACAAGGTTGGAAGTAAGATCCAGAAAATCAGGATCAGACAGGGGCTTTTCAATGCCTGCAGTTTGCTGGTCGTCGAATACTGGCTGGCCCATGGTAGCCAGTTTCAGGTTGATGTACCTGATCAGGTCACGGGCTGACAATGAACGATCGGAATCGGCAATAGCAGTGTTGGGATTATTGTTTTTCATAGTGATCAATGCATGTATCAGATTTCTTTGCAAAAATACTCATAATTCAAGCGGCTGATTCACAAATATTTATGCAATCGATTGCGGATCTGATCATTTTTGTGAATGGATTAGGGCTCAAACAAATACCTGTAATGATTTTCTCAGATACTCATTGAAAGAGCGACAGCAGCCGGTCCATAACCGAACCGGCTGCGCTGATGGAATGTCGTAAAAGGGAAACTGTATGTACCAGTCGGAAAGTAGATGCCTAAAGCCGGGGAGCTACAGGCGAAGGGACAATATTTCTGACCGGCCTGGTGCTTTTGAGATACAGATACATCGCCCTGACGTCTTCATCTTTCATCTCCGTGAAATTCTGCCATGGCATGGGAGGAAGCAGCTTTCTGCCTCCATCAATCCCTTTATACCAACCCTGTTTCAGGGCTTTGCTGAACTGTTCTTCCGTCCAGGTTCCGATGCCCGTTTCGTCAGATGTTATGTTGGCGGCGAATTATACGCCCCAGGGGCCTTAAGCCATGGTAAGGTCCTCATTCATAAGCGCCCGGCCATTCGTGACGGCATTTTCATCAACCTCAGGGATCGGGCGGCCGGAGGGGTATCCCTAAAGCAGCAGGGAATCGATAAGCTCCGGGTCGTTCGGACCCGTTTTTTTGGGAGAATGGCAATCATGGCATCCGCTGATGGTGACGAGGTATTTTCCGTGGGCGAGCATGGCCTCCTTGCTGGTGTCGGCTGTTACTGATTGACTTGTTCAATGCGCACTTCTTTTTGAGTGCAGAAAGTAAGTAAACTCAGGGACGCTGCCAAAGAGATTATTACGGAAATAGTTTTCATAACGACAGATCTGGAGTTTATATCATAATAGGACAGGTCGCTGGTGTGAAAGTACTGTGCCTGACCGGGAATGATAACTGAACACATCTGATAATCCGATTGTTCAAAAGAGGGATTGTTTGTGTGCTGACAATTAATCCGTATGATTTTGCTGGTATCTGAAGAGATGGGCAATCGATTTTCAGCAAATTTTCTTTACTTTGGATTTTATATTGAATACTTCATAATGAAGAAATGTTGACCGCAATAAGTATAGATTACCTGATTCTTACAGCAGCAATTCTGCTCCTGCTTAGCATTGTCGCCAGCAAAACAAGCGGGAGACTCGGCGTTCCTTCTCTGCTCCTCTTTCTGTTGATCGGTATGCTTGCAGGTGCTGACGGGCCCGGAGGTATTGATTTTTCAAATACCGCACTGGTTCAGTTACTTGGTGTTTTTGCCCTGATCATCATTTTGTTTTCCGGAGGTCTTGACACCCGTTGGGAAAGTGTAAAGCCCGTTCTGTTCAAGGGGCTTATCCTGTCGACTGCCGGTGTAATGTTAACCGCTGCAACGGTCGGATTGATTGTTTGGCAACTTACTGATTTTTCGCTTGTTGAAGGACTTCTTCTGGGCGCTATTATCTCTTCTACGGATGCGGCTGCAGTATTTTCGATACTCCGTTCCAAAAACCTTGGACTGAAAAAGAGGCTGAGGCCTTTGCTTGAACTGGAATCGGGCAGCAACGATCCCATGGCTTTCTTCCTTACCATAACCCTGACACAATTGCTGCTGGTCCCGGATACAAGCATTTGGGAAGGCGCATTGTCTTTTTTGATGCAAATGAGTATTGGAGGCCTGGTTGGTACCCTGCTGGGCCGGCTGATGGTATGGGTGCTTAACCACATTCACCTTGACTATGATGGCCTTTATCCTGTGCTGATTATTGGGATGGTGCTGCTGATCTATTCGCTGGCCGCGTTTCTCAAAGGAAATGGTTTTCTTGCCATCTACATTGCAGGAGTGATTCTTGGTAACCACAGTTTTATCCACAAGCGCAGCATTCTGAAGTTTTTCGATGGTCAGGCATGGTTGATGCAGATCATTATGTTCCTGGCTCTGGGACTTCTCGTTTACCCATCCAGAATTATTCCGGTGATCGGGATCGGGCTGCTGGTATCCTTCGCGCTTATTTTTGTCGCCCGCCCCTTAAGCGTGTTTCTGAGTCTCTCTTTCTTTAAGATGCAAATCCGTGAGAAATTGCTGATATCCTGGGTCGGACTCAGGGGGGCTGTCCCGATTATTTTCGCGATATTTCCCCTGATGGCGGGTTTACCCAATGCCGAAATGATCTTCAATATTGTTTTCTTCGTCGTGCTGACTTCTGTTGCCGTGCAGGGAACAACGCTGGCGCCTGTCGCCCGCTGGCTCGGGCTGTATCGGTGGGAACCGCCAAAAAAGAAATATCCGCTGGAGCTTGATCTTACCGAAGGATTTCACAACGAACTGGTTGAAATTACCGTGCCGGAAGGCTGCAGTGCGGCGGGTAAGCCCCTGGT
>JAMLHF010000093.1 GCA_023957275.1 Lentimicrobium sp.
TTGCTGTAATCTGATTATAGTTTATTCCTGTCATTTAAAACAAATGTAATCATTAAGTCAAGAAAAGTCAAAAAAAAATCCCGTTTACGTCATTTTTCGGGTTTTCATAAAATCCTGTATTTAAAAACAGTTCAGGCCGATCGCTTTTTCTTACTAAATGTTGATCTCAAGTGTACCATAAACATACCGGGCGTGCAGCAATTTCAGGTCAGAAACAACTCTTCCGGCGATGACCGGAATGCTGAAGTTACCTGAAAGTGTTTATTCCCGGCAGTTTCCCTGATCTGAGGGTCCTGTTCAGGATTATTTCCCTGAAAATGATACCCGTTCATCCCGGCACGGATTTTAAATAAGTTTCCTCAGATCAAAAGGAGTGCAAATTTCTAAAAAATATCTTTCAATCAGCAACTTTCTTAAAATCTGTTTTTTGGCATAACAATTTCAAATTTTCCGGCACAGACCTGCCACTCCATTATATTGTATCTTTGTGTGCCATTACCAATCAAATTTCTATTCCTTTGAAGACAGCAGATCAGATCAGGCAGATTGCACTCCGCACCATCGCTGAAGAAGCAGCAGCCATCGGCCATCTTGGCACTTATTTGTCCGACGACTTTGTAAAAAGTGTCGAATTGATATTGTCGTGCACTGGCCGCGTAATTGTCACCGGCATCGGCAAAAGCGCCAACATCGGTGCCAAACTCGTCAGCACCTTCAACAGCACGGGCACACCGGCCGGTTTTATGCATGCGGCGGATGCCATTCACGGTGATCTCGGCATGATCAGGCCCGGGGATATCATTATCTGCCTCTCGAAAAGCGGCGACACCCCTGAAATTAAGGTGCTGATTCCTTTGCTGAAATTAATGGGAAACAAACTGATTGCCATAGTCGGCAATCCGGAATCCTATCTTGCCGGGAATGCCGATCTTGTGATCAGCTCCACGGTTAACCGTGAAGCATGTCCGAACAACCTGGCCCCAACGGCCAGCACCACGGCCCAACTGGTAATGGGCGACGCCCTTGCTGTGGCATTGCTGGAATGCCGGGGCTTTACCCGGGAGGATTTTGCAAGGTATCACCCCGGCGGCGCACTGGGGAAAAGACTGTACCTGAGGGTGGCCGATCTGTACAAATACAATGAAAAGCCAGAAGTTCAGAAAGATGACAATATGCGCACCGTCCTGCTCGAAATCTCCTCGAAACGCCTGGGAGCCACCGCCGTTCTCGACGGATCGAAACTCGCTGGCATCATCACGGATGGAGACATCCGGCGCATGCTCCACCGCGAAACGCCGGTCGAAAACCTGAAAGCCGCCGATATTATGACGCGCGACCCACGCACCGTGGATGCGGAAATCCTGGTGGCCGACGCCCTCGACATCATGAGGAAGAACAATATCACCCAGATGCTTGTTATGGAAAACAATGAATATGCCGGCGTCATTCACCTGCATGACATCCTGAAAGAAGGAATCATCTGACGCTTATCTCCCCCTAAACACTGTAATAATTATGGGAACACAAACTGATGCTTTCAACAGCTACCGCGAAAAAATGAATGAACGCCTCCTGGGCGCTGAAAATAATAAGGTGATCAAACGTATTTTCAATGTCGATACCAATGCCTACCTCGAAGGGGAGCTGCCGGTAAAAACCAAGGAAATGCTCGGACTGATCGCTTCCATGGTGCTCCGTTGCGACGATTGCATCAGATATCACCTGATTAAATGCCATGAAAACGGAATGACCGAAGCCGAATTGATGGAGTTAATGGGAATTGCCAATCTGGTAGGTGGCACCATCGTGATCCCGCACACCCGGCGGGCGATTGAATTCTGGGATGAACTCAGCGCCTGACCTGCAATGACTGCCTTTTCTATCAGACATTGAAAACAAAGATGCTTTCGCACGTCCAGCCCAGGCTTTCCGGATTAAATCCGGGCCTTTTCGCGCCCCTTTTTATGCTCCTGCTCTTATTTGCCGGCACATATGATGTTGCGGCGCAGATAACCAAGGTCAGGGGCAGGGTGGTTGACGCTGTCAGCGGAGAGGCCCTGCCTTTCGTCAATGTCTATTTCAAAGGAACGACCACCGGCTCCACCACCGACGAGCTGGGAAATTATTCGATGGAAACCAGGTTTGCCACCGACACGCTCGCAGCATCCTCGGTCGGATACCTTACCATGGTAAAACCGGTTCTGCTGAACCGTTTTCAGGAGATCAACTTTAGCATGCAACCCGATCAGATCAGCCTGTCGGAGGTCGTTATCAAAGCCGGTGAAAACCCCGCTGAAATCCTGCTGCGCAAAGTCATAGAAAATAAGGTGCTCAACGACAGGGAAAACCTTGATTACTACCAGTTTGAAGCATACACAAAGATAGGTTTCGACGCCAACAACCTGTCCGAAAAGTTTATGAACCGGAAAATATTAAAACCCTTCGACTTTATCTTTGATTATATTGACACCTCTTCTTACAGCGGTAAAACCTATCTGCCCGTGTTTCTTTCCGAATCGCTTTCCGATGTTTATTACAGAAACACGCCGCGTACCCGGCGGGAAGTGATCAGGGCCTCGCGCGTATCGGGCATCGATAATGCCAGCATATCGCAACTGCTGGGCGATATGATTCAGCAGGTGAATATCTATGACAATTACATTACCCTGTTTCAGAAGAATTTCGTCAGCCCGCTGGCCGGAACGGCCTTGTTTTCATACAGGTACTACCTGGTTGACAGTGCATACATTGACGGGCACTGGTGCTACAAAATGGCTTTCAAGCCCAGGCGGAAACAGGAATTTACCTTTTATGGCGACATCTGGATTCATGACAGCACCTATGCGGTAAAACAATTCGAAATGCACATCGCCGGGGATGCAAACATCAATTTCATCAACGACCTGGTGCTGTTTCAGGAATTTGAACTGACCGAAGGGCAGCACTGGATGCTGGCAAAAGACAAACTGCTGGTGGATTTTAACATTACCCAAAGGGATTCGGCCCGCAACATCGGCTTCTTCGGATCGAAAACCAGTTCGTACCGCGACTTTGTTATTAACCAGCCCAGGGAAAAGGCGTTCTACAATACCCCCACCACCATCATGGTTGACCAGGCCGCAGGCTTAAAAGACGATGCCTTCTGGGCTGATGCCCGCCACGAAGCGCTTACCCGGAGGGAGGATATGGTTTATCAGATGGTGGATACCCTGCGCTCGCTGCCGGTTTTTAAAACCTGGGTCGACATAGTTCAAATGGTAACCACCGGCTATTACGTTCACGGCAATATGGAATGGGGCCCTTATATGTCAACTTACAGCTTCAATCAGCTTGAGGGGCACCGCTTCAGGCTCAGCGGCAGAACCAGCAACCACTTCAGCACAAAACTGATGCTGGAGGGCTATACCGCCTACGGATTGTCGGATCAGCAGATCAAATACAGCGGAGGGTTTACCTATATGATTGATAAGAACCCCCGGCGTGTGCTGAGTGGCTCCGTCAGGTACGATGTAGAACAACTCGGGCAGAGTCAGAATGCTTTCCGTGAAGACTTCCTGCTGGCGTCCCTGTTCAGGAGGAACCCGGCCGATAAGCTTTCGATGGTGCATCAATATAAAGGATATTACGAGCACGAGTGGTTCACCGGTTTATCCAATACTTTTTCGTTCACCCAGCGCAGCCTGTGGAGTTCGGGGCGCGTGCCCTTCAGCATTCACTGCGAAAACGGCGATTGCCTCAAACACACGGATGTGATCAGGACTTCCGAGATCAGCATCAACACCCGCTTTGCCATGCACGAGAAAGTAGTGATGGGCGAATTTGAACGAGTAAGCCTCGGCGGAAAATATCCGGTGCTTGAAATCAACTACACCTATGGCATTCCTGGTCTTTTCAGCGGAGATTTCGAATACCACCGGCTTCAGCTTTCCCTGCGCCACTGGTTCAATATTTTTTCATTGGGCTGGTCGAAATACAGTATAGAAGCGGGAAAAATCTGGGGTAAAGTCCCCTACCCCCTGCTGAAGATCCATCCCGGAAACGAAACTTATGTGTACGATGAGACGGCGTTCAACCTGATGAATTACTATGAATTTATCAGTGATCAGTATGTCAGTTTCTATTACACCCACCATTTTGTCGGTGCGCTCTTCAACAAAATCCCTGTATTCAGAAAACTTAAATGGCGCGAAGTCGCCCAGGTAAAAGGGGTGATCGGCAATGTTACCAAAGAAAACCTTGCTTTCTCGGCCCTGCCGGCGGGAACCTACACCACCTGGAAACCATATGTTGAGGCTGGCTTAGGCATTGAAAATATCTTTCGCGTTTTCAGGGTGGATGCTGTCTGGAGACTTAGTTACTATGACCATACCAATATCAACAAATTCGGCGTTTTGGTATCCATGCAGTTTGATTTCTGAAAATACCTACTTTTGACACACCATTCCATTTCCCTATGATCCTGAGAACCGAAAACCTGGTAAAAAAATACCGCAGCAGAACTGTCGTCAACAATGTATCCGTGGAGGTCAGGCAGGGTGAGATTGTCGGACTGCTCGGGCCCAACGGAGCGGGGAAAACCACTTCCTTTTACATGATCGTGGGCCTGATCAAACCATTTTCGGGAAAAGTGTTCCTGGAGGAAACCGAAATTACCGATATGCCCATGTATAAGCGTGCGCAACAGGGTATAGGATACCTTGCCCAGGAAGCGTCTGTATTCAGGCATCTGAGCGTTGAAGACAACATTGCCGCCGTGCTTGAATTTACTTCACTGAATAAATCCGAACAGAAAGAAAGGCTGGAATCCCTGTTGTCGGAGTTCGGGCTGAACCATGTAAGAAAAAGCAAAGGCATACAGCTATCGGGAGGGGAGCGCCGCCGGACCGAAATCGCGCGGGCCCTGGCCGTAGACCCCAGGTTTATACTGCTCGATGAACCCTTTGCAGGCGTTGACCCCATCGCGGTGGAAGATATTCAGCAAATCGTTTCGAAACTCAGGGAGAAAAACATCGGCATTCTCATCACCGACCATAATGTGCACGAAACCCTTTCCATTACCGACCGGGCTTACCTGCTGTTCGAGGGTTCGGTGCTGAAATCGGGCTCGGCCGAAGAGTTGGCTGCCGATGAACAGGTCAGGAATGTATATCTCGGGAAGAATTTCGAATTAAGAAGGTAAAGCGGCCTTAACGGGCCCGGGCGCAGTTGCACGTTATTAAATGCCGGTAATTGCATTCCGGCATTGCGCCGGAAAGCTGCCGCTAAACCATGATCCCGATGGCTATCGGGACGCGAAATCCCGCGGAAAAGGCCTGTCATTAAACCATTCGACCCCGCCGGGGTCGGAAATTCTCTTGTTACCTTTCTTTCTATACACATATGACCCCGCCGGGGTCATAAATCCTTAATCCGAACCAAAATCCTGACTCCGGAGGAGTCACATGTCTATAGAAAATGACAATAACAGGTAATTGCGGCCCCGGAGGGGTCGAATGAATCCCTGACATTGAAATTCCTAATGGAATAAGGGAATCTTCATGCTTTTGTGCCTCTGATAGCATCTGGTACTTAGGGGATCACAAAACCGTCTGAAATTATTCTCCATAAACATTCGACCCCGCTGGGGTCGGAAATTCTCTTGTTCCCTCCCTTTCTATACACATATGACCCCGCCGGGGTCAAACGGGTTTAATCCGATTCCAGGCCTTGTCACCCGAAGATTCGCATGTATATTGAAGAGGACCATGATTGAAACTTGTGACCCAGCCAGGTCATAAACCTCAATCCGAACCAGGATTATGACTCCGGAGGAGTCATATGTTTATAGAAATGATCCAACCATAGAATCCTCCGGCCCCGGAGGGGTCGAATATATTCATAGGATTATCCATTCTTATCACATACAACCCGCCAGGATTAAATAACCCTTAAAATTGGCCTTGATACACATGCGACTCCGGAGGAGTCACATGTTTATAGAAAAGGTGCAAGACAGATTAGCACGACCCCAGCGGGGTCGAATAAATCCCTGACATTGAAATTCCTAACGGAATAAGGGAATCTTCATGCTTTTGTACCTCTGATAGCATCTGGCAATTAGGGGATCACAAAACCGTCTGAAATTATTCTCCATAAACATTCGACCCCGCTGGGGTCATAAATCCTTAATCCGAACCAGTATCCTGAATCTGGAGGAACTGCATATTTATAGAAAAGACCATCATTAAACCATTCGACCCCGCCGGGGTCAAACGTGTTTAATCCGATCCCAGGCCTTGTCTCCCGAAGATTCGCATGTATATTGAAGAGGACCATGATTGAAAATTGTGACCCCGCCAGGTCATAAACCTCAATCCGAACCAGGATTATGACTCCGGAGGAACCGCATATTTACAGAAAAGAACTATCATTAAACCATTCGACCCCGCCGGGGTCGGAAATTCTCTTGTTACCTTTCTTTCTATACACATATGACCCCGCCGGGGTCATAAATCCTTAATCCGAACCAAAATCCTGACTCCGGAGGAGTCACATGTCTATAGAAAATGACAATAACAGGTAATTGCGGCCCTGGAGGGGTCGAATAAATCCCTGACATTGAAATTCCTAATGGAATAAGGGAATCTTTATGCTTTTGTACCACTGTTAACATCTGACAATATGGGAATCTCAAAATCGTCTGAAATTATTCTCCATAACCATTCGACCCCGCCGGGGTCGGTAATTCTCTTGTTCCCTCCCTTTCTGTACACATATGACCCCGCCGGGGTCAAACGCGTTTAATCCGATCCCAGGCCTTGTCTCCCGAAGATTCGCATATATATTGAAGAGGACCATCATTGAAACTTGTGGCCCCGCCAGGTCATAAACCTCAATCCGAACCAGGATGAAATGATTCAACCATAGAATCCTCCGGCCCCGGAGGGGTCGAATATTTTCATAGGATTATCCATTCTTATCACATACCACCCGCCAGGATTAAATAACCCTTAAAATTGGCCTTGATACACATGCGACCTGTCTGGGTTCATTAACCGCTTGAAATTCACCTGCATAGAGACAGATTACGCGGCGGAGCCCCTCAACGTTGATTGTAAGAATTACACCCTGCCATCATAAAGCCCCGGCGGGGCGTAATATAGCCTTACACAACACCGGCAACGGATGCTGGCATTCATTTGAAGAGTTATCGGGGCATTGGAGTATTTCATATATAAGGTCGGTGCAATCCGGAGGCCCGGTGGCATTATACCGCAAATCATTCAGCGAACAATCCCGCTTAAGACCTGTCCTGACCCTGAATCCTGCTGATCAGCCTGTTGATTTCCCCGGCTTTTGTGGTCTTTCCGCTCTGCTTCATAAAGGCGCTTACCTCTGCCAGCCGCTCAATATCCACCTGCTCCGTCTGACCGGTATCCTCAAGGAAGAGGTAGAACTCATAAGCGTCATCACAGCCTTTCTCCAATACCAGGCCTGCCATAGAACGGGTGATGTCTTCAACCGGAAAGTTGTGGATAATGGATTCTATCTGACTCACCAGCTCATGATTGATCCGGGTGCTGGTATTGTTGAGCACGATGATGGTGTTGCGGCTCTCCGGATAGCGATGAAAATTCGACCTGAAACCTTCCCAAACCCCGTTGTGATATACAACCTTTTCATCGTTATAGGTCCTCAGGCGGAATCCATACCCATAAGGGATTTCCTTCCCCGACAGGGTGCGTACCGGTGAAAAGGCTTCTTCGAGCAGTTCCTCGCTGATGGGGAAGCCTGAATAGAGCGCCTGATCCCAGATGTAGAGGTCTTCAATGGTTGAGCATACCCCTTTGTCGCCCACCGGACCGTTTGATTTAGTTTCTCTTATCCGCAGATAGCCTCTTCTGAGCGCCCTGAAACCGTCAATATGCTTTTTGCCGGTAGTGGAATCGGCAGCGCTGTAAACATAAGTATTCTTCATCCCCAGGGGGATAAAGATCCTTCGCTGCAGAAAATCGTTCAGGCTCATCCCGGTAATCCGTTCCACCAATGCAGCAAGTACCACGTATCCGGTATTGGAATAATCATACCTGCTGCCGGGTTTGAAAAAGGCAGGAAGCCGGTATCGATCAAGCATAGAAATTACATCCTCATTATCGGGGGCATAATCCTTGCTCCAGTACTTGTCGATCAGGTAAAAGTAGTTGGGCAGGCCACCGGTGTGATGCAGCAAATGACTGATGCGCACCCCGGGATAAGGCAACTCGGGGATATAATCCACCACCTTATCGTCGAAATCAATCCGGCCGTCGGATTTGAGCAGCATTACCGCGGCGGCGGTGAACTGCTTGCTGACGGAAGCCAGCTGATAGACAGATGCCGCGCTGACCGGCTCCTTCCGCAGCGGATCTGCATAACCTGCTGCGCGTTCAAATACCTTATAACCATTGATGGCAACAAGCACATTCCCGTTAAAACCCCGGACAGTTGTGTATACGTTGAGGAGAGAGTCCAGCCGCCGGATCCTGTCGGCAGATAATATTTTGTTCAACTCCAGCTCTTCCTTGCTTGTTAAGATTTCTGATTCATCGAAGCTCGTTCCTGAAGTGAGACTGTCGTTTCCTGCAAAAAACAGGGTGAACATCAGAGTCAGAATCAGCCGGGGCAGATATTTCATGCGTATTAGTTTCGTTTAGTCGTTAGTCGGGAAGGCAGATCCGCAAAAATATATTTATTTTTTTAAAATCAACATTTTTTTAGTTTTTTTCACCCTCCGTAAACAGGGAAATCATGACGTACATCACGATGATCAGCGGAATTCCTCCGAAGCGGAAAAATACCAGCAACAAGAGGCTGAGCAGTAAAAAAAGGTATCTGATCCTGTTTTGAGAGAATCCGAATCCCTTGCTGAACTTCAATGCAAACATGGGGATATCTGACACCAGTAACCAGCAACTCAGGGGGATCAGCAATAACTGAACCCACAGATTGCCGGCAAACGACGAAATAACGCCGGCATCAAACAAGGGGGTTTCGCCGGCAATCAGCGACAGGGAGACGATAAAAATCGCATTGGCCGGGGTGGGTAAGCCCCGGAACGACTCCGTCTGCCGGGTGTCGAGGTTGAAAAAGGCCAGGCGGTAGGCCGAAAAAGCGCCGGTCAGCAATGCAAAATATGGGATCATATCTCCCACTCCCGCCGTTTCTTCCAGTCCCGGGTTATTCCGCAGCATCATAAAAAGGAACAAGGCCGGCACCAACCCGAACGAAATTACATCCGCCAGGGAATCCAGCTCCTTACCGATGTCTGACTTTACCTTCAGCAGCCGGGCCAGGAAACCGTCGAAAAAATCGAAAATAGCCGCCAACCCCACCAGCATGGCAGCGAGCAGGGTTTCACCCGACAGCACCATGATCACGGATACGGAACCGCTCAGGAGGTTCAGCAGGGTCACCATATTCGGCACCTGCGACAAAACAGGTCTGTTTTTTTTCAATGCAGTGTATTTTTTTCAAATTTAAGCCATAGAAGCCATTGTTCAGGCCGTTCTACCTGTTTTTC
This sequence comes from Lentimicrobium sp., assembly GCA_023957275.1. Lineage (GTDB taxonomy): Bacteria > Bacteroidota > Bacteroidia > Bacteroidales > Lentimicrobiaceae > Lentimicrobium. The sequence goes on from JAMLHF010000093.1 coordinate 9,539, forward strand.
TTTCAACTGCATACTGTTCATAAAGTCATTCAGACTAATACATGCCTGGTAAACTGTCTGAAAAAGAGCGGAAAAGCCCTATGAAAGTGAATACCTTGAGGCCGTTCCGGTAACGGTTGCCCGTCCATAATCCTTTGAAATTTTGAAAAAATGTACGCCGGAAAAGCTCAATCCCGATCGCTCCGGCCTCCATCGGAACCACCATACAGGCAAAAACGCAGCAGATAATTTAACGAGCAACCTTTTTCACGCTTCAGTTGATTAACTTTTTATCCGTTTTACTGTTATAGCCTTAAACAATGTCCCTGAAAGGGGTATATCCGAAATTAAACCGAAATAAGGAATATGGAAAATAAGAAACTGGTTGAATCTCTGGGATTTGTAATCAAAAAGGAAAAGGTTGCCAGCCTGGCATCCGATTACAGGTTTAACGAACTGATACTGGAAGACCTGGATCCGTTTCCGGGATTTTACGATCATTATCATATTCCTGTCAACGAAGAGGAGCAGAAACCAAGATCTGTTTTTGCGGTTATGAAAACGAAGGGGCTGGACGAAATGGATGATTTCATCCGCACCACCGTGCAGATTAAAAAGGCATCGGGGTTGAGGTTCGACGCTGTGATGGGATGGCTGGAGTATCAGAACAGCACCACGGGCTGTATCCGCATCAATATGGAAGATTACGCGGAACTTCCGCTGATCATCGAACATTACAGCAAGAGCGGCATCGATTTCCTGGCCAACCGGGTTGTAAAACCCTATATCAGCCTGATAACGGTCAGAAAATACATGATCCTTGAAGAAATGGCCCCCCGGATATACCATGATACGGAAATGACCGATACCTATTACATCATGATTGACAAGTACCTCCCCTGGCCGAAATTTGAAGAGATCAGCATTTCGATCCGCAACAACTGGGACCATAAGGTTTACGACGCCGCCCAGGCAGGCATCTACTGTAAAAAAGGCGTGGTTGAGATGGTCCGTATCTTCGACCGGAAAGCCTCCCTGAACCGCCTGGAGTACCTGAGGGATAAATACAACATTGAATTGAACCGCAACCTGTAAACCAGCGAAAAATCATGAATGTCCAGGAGTTCAGAAGTCTTCCGGTCCAGGAACAGGTATCTGCCGTACTTTCAAACGGAACGGAATTGCTTGACCGCATTTACGTTTATTATGTGGTAAAACTCTATCACTTTGATGATCTGTATGTCGAAATATGGTATCAGCAGCTATCCAACCGCATCGACAAGGTTCAGGTGGTTGAGATTGATGATGTAATTCATCTTTATGAAAGTCAGATTAATATTTCGGATCTTTTCCGGTAGGAATGAATCCCGGGAAACAGACTTGCAGGTCGTATCCCGCGCAAAGCCGCCACGACGCAAGGATTATCTTGGACCCTCCTGATTCCTGACTTCCCCGCAGGGCCCGGCCGCAACAATCAACAACCTGACCTAACAAGTTTTCTTCCAACTTATCAGGTCTTCTTTTTACCAGTTAGCGCGCGTCTCCAGACGCGTGCCACGGGCCTTTCAATGGTGAATCACGGGCCCTTCGATGGTGAATCTGTCCCGGTGGTCGAGCGGCGGTGGTCGAGCGGTACCGATAGCTATCGGTACGAGACCAGCCGAGACCAACCGTGACTAGCCTAGATAACTTTCCCCTCGAAATGTCGCAATGACGCAACGATAATGTTGTATCTCCCTAAATTCCCTGCTTCCCCGCAGGGCCCGGCCGCAACAATCAACAACCTGACCTAACAAGTCTTCTTCCGACTTGTTAGGTCTTCTTTTTATTGATCTTCCAATCAATGCTTAGTGATGTCAGCACAAACTGTTGGCTTCTATCTTTTTATCCGCTCAGGCCGCGGGGCCTCGCTTTCGCAACACGACTGCCTAAACTTGACCATTGTTTCATTTCATAGCATTTCATCCAATTCTTTGAAAATAGGTTTTGGAAGGTCAACTTTAGAAGGTCGCTTTTGCGAAAGCTGAAAATTTTTCCCACTGCCTTACGCTACTGGGATTACAAAGAAAAAGAAATTGAGTTTCATTACGAGTTAAGTGCTTCTATTCCGATTTGAGCTTGACATAACCAGTTTCTTCCAACTTGTCAGGTCTTCTTTTTACCAGTTAGCGCGCATCTCCGGACGCGTGCCACGGACCTGCAAAGAGAAAAAACCACAATAGGCACATTAGAACACAATAGATCAAACCCAGTTAGCGCGCGTCTCCGGACGCGTGCCACGGGCCTTTCAATGGTGAATCACGGGCCTTTCAATGGTGAATCCGTCCCGGTGGTCGAGCGGTTCCGATCGCTATCGGAACGAGACCAGCCGGGCATAAACCTTTCAAAGAGAAATATAAACCAATAGCCCAACTTGTCCCGGCTACTTTGCCGGCAACAGGGCACACCGGGATTGAACCGCTACTCCAAAGGAAATCCGGATTTCCCGCACTTCCATTTGCATAAAAAGGGGCGTTATTGTAAATTTATAGCTCTTAAAAGCCCCTCAAAATTATTGAACTGACAAACAGACGATTACCCTATGGTGAATATTGAGCTGAAATTTAATCTGCCGCGGATATTTGCCTGTTTGCATCTATTGTAAGCCTATGAAACATAGTTATCTGATCTTTCTTTTTTGCGGATTGCTTTCATTGCAACATAGCTTTGCAACAAACGATAAAGCCGGATTTTATGGTTTTTGGGAGGGCCCTCACCCCTCAGAAGTGAATAAAAAATTCTACATCCGGATAGTGGAATTACAAGACTCCGTTAAGGCATACGGATTCTGGACAAAAAATAAATTTTATGATTCTCAGTTTGCAATTGACCGCTTATTTTTAAACTCAGACAGCATACGCTTTTATATTCCAGGCTGGAACTGCTACTATTCGGGCTGGCTGGCCGACACGATCATATACGGCGGGTTCAGTTGCCCGGATGAACCGTATGACGCCGTTAATCTGGTTAAAAATAACGAGGCTGCAAATTACCTGACCGATGCAAAGCCTGATTGCAGCAATATCGACTACAGATATCAATATAAACAACCTGAATTATTTGATGAAAATATACCAACAGCGCGCTTTCAGACAAAGCATGATTCCTTATTTATCCATTCATTGATTCCGGAAAT
>JAMLHF010000094.1 GCA_023957275.1 Lentimicrobium sp.
AAAACGTTCCCCATTTGTTGTCGCCGGTAAATCTCGAGGATCCATCCCTCCTAATGGTCCCCGAGAAGTAGTACCGGCCGTTGTATTCGTAATTGACACGACCGAAAAATGAAGTCAGAGTAGAACTGTATTCACTCTGTGAGGGTATCTTCTCACCCAGTCCGTTGCCGATAAAGATCAGTTCTTCCTGCTGTACGGGAAAATCCATATCGCTTGAGTAGAGTCCCCGGCCATGATTCCGGATGGCCTCAAAACCGGCCATTGCCGAAAAGTTATGCTTTTCACCAAACGTAGTTTCGTAGTTCAAAAGATTGTTCACCGTCCAGTTGGCCATACGCTCATGACCGACACTCAGACTGTTCTTTGCGTTGATGCGGTTCAGTGTTCCCCAGGTGGGATTAAACCGGCGGCTGGTGGTATTCCGGTAATCCATACCCAGATTGGTGGTAAATTTTAGCTTGTCGGTGATGGCTGCCGTAAGAAATGCCTTGCCAAGGTAGCTGTCGTCCTTGCGGTTGTTGTCGTTATAATCGGCCATACCGATCGGGTTGTACCCGTCGCCAAGGTAGGAGTCAAAAATCTGTGCTCCGTAATATTCCGCCGGCCGGTCAACATAGGTGCCGTCGTCAAACTTTATGGGGATGGCCGGATTCCTGAAAAAGGCATACCTGATCACACTTCCTCCGTTACCACCCAGTCCGTCGCCGGAACTGCCGATGATGTCGTTGTCCGAAAGCCCTGCCAGCATACTGACGCCAACCGTAAGCCAGGGACTTGCCTCCGTTGTTACATCCAGACGTGCGGTACCACGGGTATAACCTGTGTTTTTTATGATTCCCTGCTGATCGTAAAACGATGCCGATAAGAGGTAACTGGTTTTTTCACTTCCGCCGGAAACAGAAAACTCGTGCGAATTTACCGGGGCGGTCCGGAGCAGCTCATCCACATAGTTGATGTCCGAAAAACGGGCGGCATCCTCCATGCTTATAAGACTGCGCTGCAGCGTGGGCGAAAGGTATTTGTTGTCGTTAACCGCCGCTTCGTTATAAAGGGTAACATAGTCTTTTGTATTCACCATGGGGGTGAGACGTATCGCTTTCTGAATGCCGGTTTGTCCGCGGTAGGTTACAGTCGTTTTGCCGGCTTTTCCCTTTTTGGTGGTAATCAGTACCACCCCGTTGTTGGCGCGCGATCCGTAGATGGCGGCTGCCGAAGCATCCTTAAGTACCGTAATGTTTTCTATATCTCCCGGAGCAAGTATTTTCAGCGCATCGGCGGTTGCAATGCCGTCCACAATATACAGGGGAGCATTGCTCGAGTTGATGGAGCCCGTACCTCTGATTCTTACCGCAACGCCCTCACCGGGAGCACCGGTATTCTGGGTAACCTGAACCCCGGCAGCCCTCCCCTGAAGCGCCTGATCCACACCGGCAACCGGCATTCGGGTAAGCTCGGTATTGTCAACGCGGGTTACAGCTCCCAGTACGTTACGCTTTTTGGCGGTGCCATAACCGATTACTACCACCTCGTCGAGCATGGTCTGCTCAACCTCCATGCGCAAATTAATCATTGTACTGCTGCCAACGGTTTGCTCAACGGTTTTGTATCCGATGTATGAGAACACAATCACCGATGAAGCATTCAGCCTGTCGGATTCCAGACGGTAGCGGCCGTCAATATCAGTAGTAGTTCCCGTAGTGGTTCCCTTGATCTGTACCGTCACCCCGATCAGGGTCTCCCCTGTTTTCGAATCGGTAATGGTTCCCTGCACAACCTGCTGGGCCAGCATGGTGCCCGCCGACAGGATGATGGTCAATAGTAGAATCAGTTTTTTCATGTGTGCTTATTTTTGAATAACACGATGTGGCAATCACAGTTTACCGGTAGGCAATTACCGAATCTCCGGCTTTTTATTTTACGACCTTCGGTCTTCAGAGCCGGATCCTGAAGGAAGCTGCACCATAACCACATTGCTCACCGGCAGGGTATTTCGATGACTCCGGTATTCTGAATATTCCTGGCTGGCCAGGTGGTGATGTCGAAAGAGGACGAATCACCCGTGTTTATGCTGCTGATGGTTCTGCCTCACATAGGGATTGTAGATCAGAAAACCGGATAATCATTAGATGCATAAAATCGATAGCGTTGCAATCAAGCATCAGTATTCCTTCAACATCCGTGGTATTGCCAATCACCCCGAATACCCCGGCAATGGATGTACTGTACAGGCTGAACATGGATTCTTCGGGCTGGCCTTCAACCTTACCCTTGTAATCATCGCCGATGGCGACCGATCACTACACCTGCCAGGGCGGGATTGTTCAGGTCATCCGTTTTCCGCACGCCTTCGTATCCTATAATTCCGTTGGTGATGTTTTCTTTCCGGCAACCACTGGTATTTATCTTCAAATCTGGTCGGGATAGAAAGCCGCGTAGGCAGCATTCAGCATGTAGCGGCCTATAGCCCTGGCATACTGAGCTCATACTCAACCAGCGGTACCAGCGGCCAGGCCATGGCTACCGAATCTCATAAAGAATCCGTATCCGCCGCCGTCGGTAATGCTGCCCTGCATCCCCGATACATCAAAATCGCCCCATTTGTCGGCAATAACCCCCATCCGTAACGGCCTTCCTTTGACTGGCAGCCGTCAAAGCATGGTTAAGCAGGCGCGTAATATCATAATTTGTTCCCTTTCTCTGGCATTCAGCCTTGCGGCTGTATAGGCGCCAAACGGCTGAAGTATCTCATGAACCGCATCTTCCTTTGATTTTACCAATGCTTCAGTGGCAGGTTTTGCAGCTCAAGCGGCATGTTGTCGCCGGACTTCTGATAAGCCGAGTAAAGGACATACGCATGACCTCCGGCCGCATCCTGCTGCCAGGGTGTGGTTGCGCATCCCTTTCATCCGGGCATAATCGAAATAGGAATAATCGTAATTGCCTCCCAGAACCGGAATCGGCTTTATAAACTGCTCAGCCACCGTGCGCTGAATGTTTTCGGTATTCTCAACACTGGAAACAATGCCGCCACGCCGTAATAAGTACATTGGGGTACACATCGTACCACCAGTCAGCGCCCGTAACCCCCTAACAGCAACCTGGATTGGAAGTGTTGTTCATAACAATGTTCCAGCCGTTGTCGCTGTTGAAATAGTTCTGCGACATCTTCGTCGAAATTATAACCGTGCTGATTTGTTTTGTCTATCCTGATCAAACCGGCGCTACTGAATGCATTCAATGAGGTGAGTGCTTCGTGGAATTCCCTGCCGTTCTTCCCGACGCACATCCCCGATAACGGTATAGTAGGTTACCTGGTCGAGTTGCGCCGAGCTGTCGAGCCAGATATAGGGTGCATAGGGTCGTGGTTAAAGTCAAATGCGAGGCTGTCGAACTGCAGGGCTTTCTGCTTCCAGTCGATGATTTTCAAAGGCGCAGGAGCCCCGTGGCATCTGCTCAATGCGGGGATGATGTTTGTGCAACAGGCTTCCCAGATCAGTGGTACAGGAATAAAACCCGACGGCAATTGCCAATGCTGCAACGAAAAATATTTTATCTTTCATGATTTTCAGCATAAGATTCTTTCATTATGTTTAGCCAGCGGAATGCTCAGCATCTGAGGTCATAAATAATGATCAAGGCATAACGCAGCGCCAGCCTCCGGAAACGGCATAGGCAAGAAAATAAACATTCCAAGTCCGATTACCCTTCCGGCATAAAGTCCGAATTCATGGTTCAGGATGTAAGCGTAATTTTCGTTTTCCTTTTTCGATACCACGTCGATCACCTTCATCATGATCGGGTAATAGGCCAGATCGTGCAGGGGCTGGAAACTATTCCAAGCACAAATACCATCACCCGAACATCGATAGCTCAATTCCGTTCACTATGGTTCCAATGAGGAAAAGGGTGATACCAAAACCGAATACTGCAATCCTGTGTTTGGGTTTGGTGAAACGTCCCAGCAGGTATATCAGGATGGCCGTGAGTCCGCCGCTGATACCCTGTAATTCTCCGAGCGAGCCTTCCTGGTTCCACGTATTTCATAATCAGCATGGCCATGGTCACCAGGAAGCCCCGAACCAACTCTTTTTCAGCGCCAGTATCTGCTTGTTCCACAAACGGTCGAAACGGAAGTACAGAAAATCTTTTTGTACGGGATTTTCAAACCTGCCCCGCGACAGTGAATAGGTTGCCAGGATGGTAATCAGGAAAACGACCAGGTAACAATACGGTAGCCCTTATACACATCAAAGGTAATGCCCAGGAAACTGCATGCCGTCGATGAGCAGGGCCTGATCACCAGCGGAACGGCAATGTTGGATACGGTAAAGAAAAAGGATTCCAGTCCGAAGAAGTAGTTTCGGTTTTCATCCGCGGTGGAGGTCAGCGCCATCAGGTAACGGTTGGTCCAGAAGAAGCCGGATGTTCGATGAGCGTTCCTGAAACAATCAGTCCCGGAAGGGCGATGTCTTTGACATAAACATCATCCCGACCATATACCGCTCAGCAGTATTCCGAAACTGTAAAGATGTGCCACCCAAAATGTTTCAGCAGAAATCCGTTGGTAAGGGAGGTAATGCCGATGCCGGTATACATGGCTACCTGAAAAAATGGCCACAAAACCGGTATCGTCGAAGGAGCGCATGATGTAGGCCGCCATAACATCTCAACCACGGGCAGCACCAGTACGTAAAGCATATTGGCGGATCAACAGCACCCGCATATTGGGGCATCGACAGGAAGAAGCGATATTCGGCTGTCAGCTTGTTTTTCATAGTGTACCGTTTGTCGGGGATCAGGTGGAAAGTATTTCGGAAAACCGACAGGGTGGCGCCACAGATCACTTCATCGCTGGTGCCGTAATACAAATAAATGGTGTCGCCGTCAATATAATGCCCGTTGGTGAATACCACATTCCCGAAGAAACCGGTCTGTTCGTAAGGCTGCGCTTCCATGATGGGTTCGGTGCTGCGCGCCAGTACTTTAGTGGGGTCGCGTTGATGTCGAGCAGCAGCGCTACCAGCACAACGATGGTCTTGTTGGCACCGTGATAAATCTCAAGCCATCCTTTTTCGGTACGGATGGGGCTGCTCTCCGCGCCTACACGGGCCGAATCCCGTTACGTCAGGACGGGAGGTGAAGTTACGCACTTGTGCCTGCCCCAGTGAATCATATCGGGCGACACCCATATGTAAGCTGCCGCCGAGTTCGGGACTGCTGGGACGGTAGGCATAGTATTTCCCGTTGATTTTCTCTTCAAAGATAGCACAGTCCTTATTGTGGGGCGGGGAAAAATCATCCCCTCACGGGTGAAATTCTTCCAGCTTCCGGTGCGGATAAGTCCGACACCCACGCCAAATTCGGAAACTTCGGTGAAGGTGAGGCTGAAGCCGTCATCCATACTACCACGGCAGTCTTCAATGCCGAAGGCCCCCAGCTCCCCTTACCGAAAATGGGAGGATATCCGCCCGGTTCGTAAAAACGGATGCCGTCGTCGCTGCATACAAGTCGCAAATAGCTCAGTGTAGTAAGGTAATCTTTCTTATAGTTGATTACCCGTGGATCGGAAGCGTCGAGGTCGGGATCGTCTTTGTCGAAACTCAGGATTTCAATCTCTCCTTTACTGTTGTACACCGGAAAACTGATTTTCCCTTCAACCTGTGCCGGCCGTTCGGCTACGCGCAGCAACAGCCACACTTTTCCGTTGTACCGGAAAACCCCGGGGTTCAGCAGACAGGTGATTTCCATTCCTTTGATGCCCGGTTTCAGATCGGCAGGGCGAAGCAGGGGGTTCTGTGGAAAACGTTTTGCAATGTCCATATTATAAGGTTGTTTAATTTCTGAATATTGATTTTTGAAACTTCATCCCGAACACAAACTGAATCAACATCCGTGCGCCGGGAGTATCGCTTTTTAGCCAATTCCAAAATTACAATCGATTGCGGAAAAAGGCGTCCGGAAGAGTCCGTATCTTGTCCGGCGGAGTCCGGAATATGAAGATTATCAGGGAAAAGGGACGAGGGACGTTGAAGAAGGGACGCGGGACGGGCTTCCCCTGGAAAAGGAATACTTTTCAGGCAGTGACAAAAGGATTGCGGATTATGGATTGCGGATTACCTACGGTGAGCTCTCCGCCTTAGGCGGATCGGTTGCGGATTTAAAAATCCTTCCCTGGCAAGGAAATGAGGGGTTGAAAGAAATACTGATTTTCAAATAGGTTGTTCTTCAAGTATATTGTAAAAATCCACATTGAAATCATCGGTTTTGCTTTTCCACATTATCATATTTACACATAGCAAAACACCCGCCCCCCTGAACACCTGAACCCCGCATATGCGGGACTCCGCTTCGCCACGCACCCGAACACCCGAACACCCGAACACGGCGTAGCAGAAAAAATCCAAAATCACTCAGACCCGCCGACGATACTCTGATGGAGAACAGTTGTAAGCTTTGCCAAACAGATCGTAAAAATGGGTACGGCTGGAAAATCCCGTCTGATCAATGATCTCGCTTACCGTTAACTGGGTCGAAAGCAGAAGAGTTGCCGCTTTGCTCAGTCTGCGTTGGTTGATCATACCGTGCGGGGTGGTACCCAGTACCGATTTTGTCTTTTCGTACAGGGATGACCTGCTGATGGCCATGCGGTCGCACAATTTTTCAGCGGTAAGCGTTTCATCGTCAATGTTCTCATCGATATATGAAAGCATCTTCTGGAAAAACGGGTCGGGCAGCTCCTTGATCATCGCCAGGCTGTCGTCGCTGCCGGCGAAACGATTGCGGATATTCCGCCGCACTTCAAGCAGTTTTTCTATCCTCACCCTCAGATGCTCGGGATGGAAGGGCTTGGGTATGTATGAATCGGCTCCCGCTTTCAGGCCGGCAATGCGGTCCTCAATCTCGGCTTTGGCCGTAAGCAGTATCAGGGGCAGGTGACTGGTATCAAAATTATCGCGCAAACTGCGGCACAATTCAATCCCGTCCATTTCAGGCATCATCACATCAGATACGATCAGGTCGGGCTTGTGCGCAAGCACTTTCTGCCATGCTTCTGCCCCGTTTTCCGCAAATATCAGGCTATACGATTCCTGAAGAAAGTCCTTCAGCAGCGACAGAATTTCCGGATCATCGTCCACCAGCAGCAGCAGCGAACGGTTCTCCGCAATTGAACGGTGGTCGGAAGGAGCAGGAGCACTCTCCGGTTCTTCAATAAACCAGGCATCCGGTTCCGTAACGTCAGTGCCGGGCTGAGGGACATCGGTATTTACCTGAAATACTTCCGGAAAGGTACAGATAAACGTACTTCCTGTTCCGGGCTGACTCTCGATGCGGATGCTTCCCTTCAGCAATTCGGTGAGTCCTTTGGTAACAGCCAGGCCGATACCGGTGGAGCGATAGCCCGGGAAACTGCCCCGCTTTTTGGCCGATGAGATGCCGAAAGGCTCAAAAACCCTGGGCAGGAGCTCCGGCTTTATTCCGATTCCCGTATCCTGTACCTCTACCGTAAGCCGGTCAGGCTGCCGTGATATCCGGATATTTACCCTGCCTCCCTCCACATTGTACTTGATGGCGTTGGAAACCAGGTTGGTAATGATCCTTTGGAATTTGTCAGCATCCGTCCTGAAGGATAAGGGACTTTCACAACCGTCAACGGTACAGCGGATGTTGCGCTGTGCTGCCAGCAACTCAAGGTCGGATACCACCTCCCGGATCAGGCTGCAGGGATCCGTCTCCTGAATATTCAAAGGCTCCTTGCCCTTCTCCAGCTTGCGGAACTGCATGATCTCGAGTACCAGCTTCTGCAGTTTGAGGCTGTTGTTGTACACCTTGAGCAGGCGGGGGTTTTCGGAAGTAAGCTTTTTTTCCTCGATCAATGCATGAATGTGTGAGCTGATCAGCGTAAGCGGGGTTCGGAACTCATGCGCCACATTGGTAAAAAATTCGATTTTATACGCCTGTAGCTCCTTTTCCTGACTGATCTTCATCTCCTGAAGGGCAGCCTCCTTGCGGCGGGCTTCGCGTCGGCGGTATGCATTGAAAATCAGAAACTGTACCAGAAAAAACAGCGCAATATATCCGGCAATGGCCCAGCCGGTCCGCCAGAACGGGGGATGTACCGTAATCCGGATCTCCCTGACCACTTCCGACCATATCCCGTTCTCATCGCTCACACGCAGCTGAAGGGTATAATTGCCCGCTTCCAGGTTCGAAAATGCCAGCGGCTGTTCGGGTGGAATTACCTCCCATGCGTCGGCATAATTCAGCAGGCGGTACGAAATCCGGTGACGCTCACGGCCCCAGTAAGCCAGGGGAGATACAAAAAACGTCAGCGAGTTCTGGTTGTGCTTCAACTCCAGCTCATGCTGAAGGTTCATCCTTTTTAACAGCACGCTTTCTTCGCCCGGATTTACCGGCACATTGCGTATCAGCAGCTGATTTACCGCTACCGGCGGGAAGTAGGACGAGAACCGTATGGCATCCGTCTGCACAATATCAACCCCCATAGTCCCTCCTGCCAGCAAACGGCCGCTGTTTTTGTCGAAAAACGAAGCCCCGTCGCTGTATTCAAAATTGATCAGTCCGTCGTTTATATTAAAACTCTGCACATTGCGGCGGGTACTGTCGATCATCGATAAGCCCTGGTTGGTGGTAATCCACAGACTACCCGATAAATCCTGCATGATGGTATGTATGCTGGTATTCGGAAGCCCGCCCTGAACGTCGGTACCCGCCGGTTTTACCGAATCGGCCGACACCGGTTCGAAGCTGAACAGCCCGCTGCTGCTGCCCGCCCACACGATGCCTTTGCGATCGGTGAACAGGGACAGGATATCGTCATTGCGGATAAATCCGGGGTGTGTCTGTGCGTTGTATTGGGCTATCACCCGCTGCGTAATGGTGTTGTAACGGTAAACGCCGAACCCTCGGGTACCTATCCAGATAATGCCCGGCCTCTCTTCGGTGAGGGCATATACTATCTGTTTCTGCAGCCCGGGCGCCTGGTCGGGATCCAGCACAAGCTGCCTGCAGCTCTCCGGATCGCCGTTTTTTCCCGTTCTTACCTGAATAACGCCATATCCACTGGTTCCCAGGTAAATACTGCCGTCGCTATCTTCCATAATGCGGTAAACCGATGCAAACACCAGGGGCGATTCTTTGCCGAAGTCGCGCGGGAAATTGCGGATGGTCCGGTAATCGGGCGAGAGCAGGTCGATGCCGTTTCCGTCCGTGCCCACCCAAACGGAACCATCCGGACGTTCATGAAACGACAGCACGGAATTGTTGCTCAGCCCGTCTTTCGCCGAAATCTGCCGGATACGCCTGCCCCCGGCGTCAAAAACATCGATTCCTCCGCCTTTGGTGCCGACCAGGATGTCGTTTTTCCGGGTTACCAGTATGCTGCGCACAATGGGATAGGAAAGCTGTTCCGATGCCAGTCGTGTAACCGGGAACTCGGTGAGTTTCATGGTAAATGCGCCGTTCCCGTCGGTACCTGTCCAGAGGATATCCGGCTCGGTTTCGTAAATACAAAGAATACGCGTGGAAATGGGTATGCCGGCATCCTGCCCGCCAACCTTTCCGGGTTCGGCAAAGGTGCGGGTTTTGATGGTATACCTGAAAATCCTTCCTTTTTCGGTTCCGGCCCATAAAACGCCCGCCTGCCGCGAGGCTGAAAGGCTGGTAATGACATCGTCGGGAAGACTCAGTCGTTGTATTTCAAGGGTTTTCAGATCTGTAACAAGGGCAGGGCCTGAACGCTGGGTAACGAAAAGCAGCTGCCTGCCTCCTGCCTCCTGAATGGACGAAGCGGTAAGTGCGCTGCCGAGGGGCAGGTTCAGAACCTTTAGCAGGCGGTTGCCTTCAAGCCGGAGCAATTCGCCATCCGCGGTAATGCAGTATAAGGTGCTTCCTGCCATATGAACACGCTTTACCCTTATCGCCGCTGCATCCAAAGGCACAGGAACAAACTGCTTCACGGCTTCGCTGAAACGGAACAGGCCCCGTCCGTAAACCGATGCCACGGCCCCATGGCCGTCAGCGAAAGCAAGAGAAATATCGTTTTCATAATTGATCTGCTCCGGTTCGTCGGTAAAAAAAGCCGAAAAACTGCCGGTTTCATTGTTATACAAGGCAATCCCCTTGTTTGTCATCAGCCACAGCGGGCCCGAAGCCGAGGGGAAGATCTCCCGGATTACATGGTTGTGAATACTGCCTGGTCCGCTTCCGGGAAGAAAGGTTTCTATTCCGTGGCCGTCGTAACGGTTCAGCCCGTTCCAGGTGCCAAGCCAGATATATCCTTCGGCATCCCGCGCGATGGCATTGACCGCCCCGTTGCTCAACCCTTCGCGCCGCGATATGGTATGCACCGGGGTGCCGGTTCCGGCATAGAGATCCGGGATCAGTAAAAGGATAAATACCAACAGGAAAATCCGGGTGCGCATAAGAAAAGAGGTTACAATTGCCGGGCGGAAGTAAAATTAGCACAAAATAGCAAACAACGCACACAGTAATGCAGACATAACAGTCAGGAAAAGGATTCAGGGCACTGCAATGCACTGGAAAAACCAATCCGGATAAGAGACACTTTGCCGGAAGCGAGCCTGATCAGGGCTTAAAACCGTATGCTCCAGCCCGCATTGGGCATAAAGGGGAAAAATGACCTTTGCATCAGGGTTATGCGCTTGTAACGGGTGTTGTTGGGGCCAAAGTTTTCTATCTCTGTGAAATAGAATGCATTGGGGTTGCGCTGATTGTAAAGGTTGATTATTCCAATCGTGAACGTGCGCAGGTATCTTTTTTTCTGTTTGTGAAAATTAAAACTGATATCGAGCCTGTGGTAAGGTTTGGTTTTAAATTCGTTGCGGTTTGAGTAGATGTACATCTCATTCATTTGGGTATAGTCTCCTGCCTCAACCGGAACATAATACTTCGAAACCGGCAATGTAAGCCTGTATCCCGAATTAAACACCCAGGCGAGTGAAAGGTCAGCATCTTCATCAATTTTTAGCATCATGGCTATGTTAATACTATGCCGCACATCAAACTGATCAGGAAAAATCAAGCCATTGTTGATTTCATCAAATTTTCTCTCGCTTCGCGCCAGTGTATAGCTAATCCATCCTGTGGGATTTCCCTCATTCCTGGTGGCCATAAATTCAGCTCCATATGCCCGGCCTTTGCCGTTCCCGGCAAAAAGGGCTTCCCAGTTTTCGCGCCCTTCCCATAACGATGCACCATCTTTGAGCATTGCCAGCCTGCTGAAATGCTTGTAATACAATTCACTGGTGTAAATTATACCATTGCCGGATCTGTATTCCAGTCCGGCCGAAAGTTGTTTCATAAGCGAAGGCGGTATCCTTTTGGTTGCCGGAAGCAGGTATTCTACCGGCATTCCAATGCTGTTGTTTCCGGTAATGTGCATATTCTGGCTCATCTGATCAAACGATACAAAACTGCACAGCCTGTTATTGTATTTAAACCCTGCTTTTATTCTGGGCTCGGGGACAACATACACGCAGTGGTTAATGGCAAATACGTTAATTCTGCCGCCAAATTCCAGCGTGTGACCTGCAGGTCGGGTAATTTCACCGCCGGCATAAAGAATGCCTTCAAAAGCCTCCATCAGCATTTTGTGATTGTGACCGGATTGAAACTGCTGATTGCCATCTGAAACATCATAGGTGTAGTTGTTGGGCCTAAAGTACCTGTATGTGAGTTGTATACCTGAATAAATCCGGGTTTCAGGATTTATATAATACTCTGTTCCGGGTTTCAGACTGATTTCTCCGATGCCCGAAAGTAGTTGATTTTCAGTAGTATATTTATTATTCCCGTTGCTGGTTTCCGATTCCAGTTGGTTGTTGACTCTGTAGCGGGTAAAATGCAGGATGGTATTGCTGAAAAGCCGGCTGCTGAACAAATGGTTCCATCTTAAGGCCGCCATGGTATTGCCCCAGCGGTTAGTTTGCATGTAAAAGTCTGTGCCGTCATCTGTTTTTTCCCTGAAACCTGCCAGGGTTTTGTCATCTCCATTGTAGAGACTGAAGTATACCCTGTTGTTGGTGTTGATTATGCGGCTGAGTTTAATATTCAGGTCGTAAAAATTATAACCTACCGTTGAGCCCGGGTTTGCACGTTGTGCCAACGGTTTGGCAATAAGGTCGAAATAAAAACGGCGGAAACTGATAAGGTATGAGCTTTCATTTTTCCGGATGGGGCCATTCAGTGAAAACCTTGCCGAAATAATCCCCAAACTCAGGTTTCCTGAAGTTTTGCTCAGATTTCCATCTGCCATGCTCACATCCAGCACCGATGACAACCGACCACCGAATCTTGCAGGGAATCCACCTTTAATGAGTGTTGAACTTTTTATCGCGTCGGTATTAAAAGCAGAAATGAAACCGCCCAGGTGATTAATGTTGTACAGCGGCACGTCATCAAGCATGATCAGGTTCTGATCGGGTGATCCACCGCGCACATGCAGGCCGGATGTGCCTTCGTGCCCCTGCTGTACACCGGGTGTAAGCTGGTAAACTTTTATCAGGTCAGTTTCACCCCCTAAAGCAGGAAGGGATTTAATTACCTGTGCAGTCAGCCGGTGCATACCAGGCGACGAAGTA
>JAMLHF010000095.1 GCA_023957275.1 Lentimicrobium sp.
TGGAGATGAAATAAAAGCAACAATCCAAGATTCGAGTGGTAATATATACATTACTGGTCGCCATTATGGAGATGAATATGGAACCTCAAATTATTCAAATGCAGACATCTTAACGGTAAAATATGATAATTCAGGGAATTTGATTTGGCAAAACCGCTATGAATATGGAATTAACAATGCAGACATTGGAAATACAATTGTTCTGAAAAATGGTCAAATTTATGTTGGTGGCAACAGTCAGAGATTAGGACAAGGAACAGATTACGACTATGTGGTATTAAAAATTGATTCTGCAACTGGAGTGTCAACTGGAATTTACAGATATAACGGACTTGCAAATGGAGATGACGCAATTTCTTCTTTGTTTATTTTTGACAACGGAAATGTAGCTTTGACAGGCTTGAGTTTTTTTAACTCAAACTTCGACTGGACCACCCAATTACTTTCAGATGTAGTTTTGTCAGTTCAGAACATTAGTTCAGAAAACAACTTCCAGGTTTACCCAAACCCAACAAAAAGTGGAGAAGTTATAACAATCTTAGGTCAAGGAATTATATCATATTCAATCATATCTTCAATAGGACAGGTCGTTTAACAAGGAACTCTTGAAACAAATGACCTACATTCACTCCGACTTGACAATATTTCGACAGGTATGTATCTGCTTTACTTAAGAACAGACAAAGAAATAATGACAAGAAAAATAATTGTGAACTAGAATTACTGTGCATAACAGCACCTATGCCCAATAGCCTATGAAAGAGTAACTTGAAACATTGTACCCCGCATAAACATTGTGCCGTGGGATGGTGATGAAGCCCGCAAAACGGCTACTGGGCATAGCTGCAAAACGTTATGGGCAACTTAAAACAGAAAACCATGAAAAAACTATTATTGTTAATTGCAACTCTCTCTGTGTTTTCAGCAAAATCACAGACATTTGTTTATCATCCATTCCCGGAAAGTAATGCCACTTGGAATATAAATATGTCTCAGGGCATGTGCTTTATGGGAGGATTTTCATCAGAAGATTATTCGATTACATTTTCTGGTGATACAATCATTGAGAATCTGGCTTACCAAAAGTTGACGAGTCCTTTTGTTCAGTCTAACTTTACTGGTGGTTGTACTCAAATTAATTTTCCGGGATATCAAGGAGCCATCAGGCAGGATGTCACCAATAAAAAGGTTTATTATGTCCCTCCTTCACAATTAACGGAACAGTTACTCTATGACTTTACAATGGAGGTTGGAGATACAGTTAAAGGTTACCTCGAATCATTTAACTATCCGCTTGATATTGTTACAGAAATAGATTCTGTTTTAGTTGGGGATAATTATCGTAAACGATGGTTTATAAATCCGTGTTACGAAATATACTTAATTGAAGGAATTGGATCAACTTTTGGATTACTGAAACCTTCGCCAGGTTGTGCTACAGATATGGATTACTATTCATTAACTTGTTTCAACCAAAACGGTCAATCACTTTATCCAGACCCATCTGCTGAATGCCAGCTGATTACTTCCACAAAGGAGATTGATGCTAACTCAGATGTTGTGCTTGTTTTCCCAAATCCTTCAAACGGCTCATTTACACTTGAATTCTACCGACCAATTGATATATTGGAAGTTCGAATTTCCGACATGATAGGAAATATTGTTTTTCAGACTCAAATTAGTAATCAGAATAAAATCAACATAGATAATTTGCCAAGTGGAGCCTACATCCTGACAATAATTAACAAAGAAAACAGAACTACAATTAGAAAAATAATAAGCTGCCCATAACATCACCTATGCCCAATAGCCTATGAAAGAGCAACTTGAAACAGTGTACCCCGCACAAACAATTTACCTCTGGACAGTAATGAAACCCGCAAAACGGCTACTGGGCATAGCTGCGGAACGTTGGCGGTAATGCAAAATAGAGAAAATGAATGAATTCTTAACCATATTAATTGCACTTTGGACATATCCGATAATTGGATTTCTATTGTTTAAATTGACCAAGAAAAGAATAGGTTTAAGGAAAATGATTTTCAAAGTGATTTTCATAATGTCTGGAATAGCAATTTTAGGTTTGTTGACTAAATTTTCCACGACAATTACAGAATTAGATTGGATAATAATCACATTGCCTTTTTTAGCGGGAATTATTTTGCTATGGTGGACCCAATTCCAGAAAAATAGAATCATTAAGATTACAGGAATTATTGCAATGGTTCTTGTTTTTTCCGTAGGCTATTTCTCTGGGACTGTGGGAATATTGGGCGTTGGGTTTGTTGTTGGTGAATTTGAAACAAATAATGAAATATGGTTTGATAATGGATTAATATACAAAGAAACTTCGCTTGGAAATGCAATATCAGACTATAGAGGAAAACGAATTGAAATCAATAGGACAATTAAATGGTTACCGTTGATTGAATGGCAAATATTAAGTAAAGAATATTTTGACTTTTTGGCTTATGGACAACAATTAAATGTCGTTTATGACAAACCCAAGAATGAATTTTTATTGTCTGCTAAAGAACAATTGCAAGATTCAACATATTATTGGAATGATACAATTAGACTGGAAAAATAAATGCACTTACCGCCAACAATGCATATACTTTATGGCGGGTTACGTTATGAAAATGAGTATTTTAGTTTCAAATATAAATTGGTGTGGAAAGAAAGATTTTTCTTTTGAAGTCCGCCACAAAGCATATGCTTCCCGTTGGGTGCAAGCGAAAAGAATAAATGAGAATAATTAGAAACATACTGACTTTATTAATAATCTTGACATCAAATCAGGTTTTTTGTTGTGACTGCAAAGACTTGGGCCCTCTTGATAGTTTAAGGTCTATTAGTTACAATAATTCAGACTTAGTGTTCCTTGGAGAATTAATTGAATTTGATACTACAAACTTAACCTATACATTTGAAATCATAGAATTATTTAAAGGTGAGACTAAAAAAGAATTGATTAAAGGAAAATATTTTGACAGTTGTTCAAAATTCCCAAAAGAAAAGTGCGAATGGATTGTTTACGCAAAAATTAAGGACAATAATATAATTGATATCAATGGATGTTTAGCATCCAGAAGTAAATTAAGACCATTCTGCATTAATTGTTATAATCCACCACCACCATTAAGACCAAATGCTTCAGAAATAGAAATAGAGCAATCAAAAGAATTAGAAAGAATATTTTGGGAAAGGGCGAAAAATGATTGGATTGACGAAGTTGAACTTTTGAGAAACAGAAAGATAAAATAACGCCAGCACCCAACAAAAAATATACTGCATTTGGCAGATAGTGCTAAATATGAATATTTTAGCAATAAATAAGAATAGTAGTAAATTGAAAATGAAGCGTTTCAAAATGCCAAACGCAGCATATTTAAACCGTTGTAATACAGCTTAAAAAGTTGAAATTCTGTGCAAAATACCGAAGATCAGGCCAATACGGGACATTCTCAGGGCTTCAGAGTATATGCACAATGCCGGCAAGCTCACTGACCGGATTTGTCTGGTTTAAGTTCGGGGCGGCAACAGCCTTTATTTTAACAGCGACCATGACATTGATCGTTGCCGTTTATTTTTTCACCGTACCAAAGCCTGTCAACGGAGTTGGCGAAATATAACTGAAGCGGCAGGGTGGTCTTTTGACTTTTCCGGTTTAGTATTCGGGGATGGTTAAAAATCAGCATCCTGCAAAATTTCAGATAAGCCGCCGGGATCATTTTTTAGTATTCCCATAATATTGTTAGTTTGTAAACTCATGAGCTTTCAGGTAAAAGGTGATGATTGAAAAAAATCGAAGTTCCGGAATTCTGATAACAGGATTGCCTGATAATTTGTATTTTTAAACCAATATATAGATTCATTTTATACCATTAATTCACCATGCTATGGAAATAAAAAGCAAACTGGTCCGCGTTTTTGCCGGTTCCGAAATAACGGTAAACCTGCTCAGGCATGAACTGGAAAAGGAAGGCATTGCAACGAACGTTATAAATGAATATGAAGAATCCAATTTCAGGGGATTCTCAACCGGAACACCCTATTCGGTTGATTTATACATTCTTGATACGGACATGGATAAGGCGGAACCCATAGTGAAGGCGTTTCTGGAGGTCAATAAAATGTGAAGGGTTACTGACAGTCTGTTGTTATACCTGACCAGGTGCGGCCTAAACAGTTATGGGTTGCTGATTGTTAATGGAGATCAGGGTATCCGCGCAGGATGCCGGCACTAAACAATCCGGTCATGAAAACAAAAAGACATTTATCCCCGGCAGATAGCGAAACCTTGCTGAAAGTGCTGGAAGCGCGTTTTTTGAAAAATATGCGCCGGCACCCTGATATGGTGTGGGGGGCGGTTTCGGAGAGGTTGAAGCAGCATCCGGAAGAGCTCTGGTCGTTGAACGAAATGGAACGTACGGGCGGTGAGCCGGATGTAACAGGTGTGGAACCCATAACCGGCAAAATTATTTTTTGTGATTGTTCGTTGCAAAGTCCTTCGGGGCGCAGAAGTCTCTGTTACGACCGCAAGGCCCTGGAATCGCGCAGGCAGAACAAGCCGGTGGGCAGCGCGCTGGAAATGGCTGAGGCTATGGGCATTGAGGTGCTGACCGAAGCGGAATACCGGGATTTGCAAACGCTTGGAAGCTTCGATACCACCACCTCCAGCTGGATCATCACTCCTGAGGAGGTGCGGAAACCTGGCGGTGCTCTTTTTGGCGATTTCCGTTATGGTAAGGTTTTTGTTTATCACAATGGTGCTGAATCTTACTATGCATCCCGGGGATTCAGGGGCATGCTTAAAGTCTGAAGAAACAGACCGGCTGCATTCCGGAATGAAAACAGGGCATTCATAAAGCTTCGTACAATGAAACAAATCCTGATTGTGCTGCTCACGCTCCTGATGACGGGAACGGCACATGCACAAACGCTGGTGAGGAAGGGCAGCAGTAGCTACGGGGAGGTGCTCTGGAATTGGGACGGCCGTTACCTCCGGAAAGGAAGCAGCGCTTACGGACAAGTTATTATAAACTACGATGGGACTGAAATCCGCCAGGGATCAAGTACCTATGGAGAAGTGCTTTTTAACTGGGATGGCCGTAATTTCCGGCAGGGCAGGAGCGCGTACGGCAAGGTGTTGTACAATTGGGGCGGTGGATACATCCGTCAGGGAAGCAGCGATTACGGCACCATCCTGTACAACTTCGACGGCAACCTGCTGCGTCAGGGATCAAGTAATTATGGATCAGTTATGTATAACATCGAAGGGAAACTTCCGGTGGCGGTGCTGATATTCATACTGGAGTAACGATGGCTTTGCTGATCAGCGTATTTCATCCGCATTTTTCACGGATCAGGCTTTCCGGATTTTTTAAAATTCCCGATGAGTAAAAACCTGCGCAACTCTTCATCCGGAGGGCAGAGCCGGCAAACGGAAGAGGGCGGTACCGACCCGGGCCTGACTACTGAGACGTAGTGCCGGATCATTCAAATCAAAAAAACCTTTACCTTAGCCCTTCTGTTTTCAATCTTCCAAAACTAATCAGTCATGATCAGGAAACTATTACTTATGGCGCTGGCAATCAGTTTGTCGGCCGGGGTAAAAGCCATTGACGATGCCCGTCTGCTGCGCTTTCCCGACATCAATAAAAACCTTGTCGCCTTTGTATATGCGGGCGATATCTGGACGGTTTCTGCCAATGGGGGAGAGGCCCGGAGGCTGACTTCGCACGAAGGGCTGGAGCTTTTCCCGAAGATCTCTCCCGATGGCAAATGGATCGCCTTCTCGGCAGAATATTCCGGAAGCCGCCAGATATGGGTAATGCCCGCTGAAGGCGGCACAGCCCGTCAGCTCACCTGGTACAACGAAGTCGGTATAATGCCGCCGCGCGGCGGATACGACCATGTGGTGCTCGACTGGACGCCCGACAGCAGGGAAATCCTTATCCGGGCCAATCGGACCACTTTTGGCGAACGCAACGGAAAATACTTCATGGTGAGCTTTGACGGTGGATTCGAGCGTCCGTTGCCCATCGTAAACGGCGGTTTTGCCGCACTTTCACCCGATGCGAAAAAACTTGCCTTTACACCGGTCGACCGGGAGTTCCGCACCTGGAAGCGCTACAAAGGCGGTCGCGCCACCGAGCTGTGGACCTATGACCTGGAAAATAATACCGCCGTACAGATTACCAGTTTTGCCGGATCCGATCAGTGGCCGACATGGTGGGGCAGCGACATCATCTTTGCCTCCGACCGCGACCTGCGGCTGAACCTTTACCGCTACAACACAACCACCAAACAAACCACGCAGCTCACTTTCCACAAGGATTTTGACGTGATGTGGCCTTCCGGCGAGAACGGACAGGTGGTTTACGAAAACGGGGGTTACCTCTATAAGCTCGATATCGCAACCGGCCGCTCCGAAAAGATCACCGTCAGCCTGAATTTCGACAATCCGAACCTGGTGGCTTATTTTAAAAATGTGAAGGACGACATTCACAGCTTCAACATCTCGCCAACCGCCAAACGTGCGCTCTTCGACGCCCGTGGCGACATCTTTTCGGTGCCTGCCGAAAACGGGGTGGTGGAGAACCTCACCCAAACGCCCGATGCACGCGAGATTTATCCCGCCTGGTCGCCCAATGGCAAATACATCTCTTACTATTCTGACGAATCGGGCGAGTATGAGATTTACCTGCTCGAAAATGTAAAGGGCGCCAAACCCAGGAAACTGACTTCGGGATCCGCTGCCTGGAAATACGACGCCGAATGGTCACCCGACAGCAAATACCTGGTTTACAGCGACCGAACCATGAAACTCCGGCTGGTAGATGTGGTATCCGGTAAAGAGACAGAAATAGATAGAGCCACCGACAGCGAAATCCGTACCTACGCGTTCTCGCCCGATTCAGAATGGATCACTTACAGCAAGGAGAGCGAAAACGGTTTCTCCGCGGTCTGGGTTTTCCATATCCCTTCGGCGAAAGCCACTCAGCTCACCGACGATCGTTTTGAGGATTACTCACCCGTTTTCAGTAAATGCGGAAAGTTCATCTTCTTTGTGTCTAACCGTGACTTCAACCTGGAGTTTTCCAGCTATGAGTTTGATTACCTCTACAATAACGCATCCAAAATCTATGCGGTAGCCCTGAAGAACGACGGCTCCAGACTCTTTAAAACAAAGAACGATGTGGAGCCGGTGAATGAATCAAAACCTGCAGAGGAGTCAAAGGATTCAAAATCGAAAGGAAAGTCGAAGGATGAGCCTGAAAAGAAGGATGACAAGGTGAAGGTCAGCATTGACTTTGAAGGCATCAATAACCGGGTTGAAGCATTGCCCTTATCAGCAGGCAATTACCGTATCGTTGGTCCGGCTGATGGCGGTCTGCTTTACATCGCCGATGGCAAGCTGATGCGGTACAATGCCGCCGATGAGAAGACCGAAGAGATTATGGACCGCGTTTTTGTAGCTGTTCCGAGTGCCGACGGTAAAATGTTCTTGTACCGTTCGGGTGGTGATTACGGAATCGCCAAAGTTGCCCCGGGTCAGAAACCCGGCACCGGCAAACTTGAACTTGGCCGCATGGAAATGAAGATAGACCCCCGCAAGGAGTGGAACCAGATTTATACCGATGGCTGGCGCATTTTCAGGGATTATTTCTATGTGGATAACCTTCACGGCGTGGACTGGCCGGGCCTGAAGCAGCGTTACGGCGAGCTGTTGCCTTATGTGGGAAGCCGTTTCGACCTGGATTATATCCTGAATGAGATCGTTTCAGAGTCCAACGCGGGTCATGCTTATGTTGACTGGGGCGACATCAAACGGGTGAAACGCGTGAATACCGGGCTGCTGGGCGCCGAACTGGAGGCCGATGCTGCAGCCGGGCGCTACCGCATTGCAAAAATCTACAAAGGCGAAAACTGGAATGAAGCCCGCCGTTCGCCGCTTACCGAGCAGGGTGTGAAAGTAAAAGAGGGCGATTTCCTGATCAGTATCAACGGAAGAGACATCACCACCAAAGACAATCCATATCTCTTCCTCGAGAATCTGGCAGGCGTAACGGTTGAAATCGCCGTCAGCGCCAATGCCGATGGCACCGGTGCTGAAACCTCAACCATCAAACCCATCGAAAGCGAGGTTGAGCTCAGGCATTTCAACTGGGTGGAAGAACGCCGGGCGATGGTGGACAAGCTTTCGGGCGGACGCATCGGTTACATTTATGTGCCCAATACGGCTCAGGACGGCAACCGTGAACTTTACCGCGGTATGTACACCTATCATAACAAAGAGGCGCTGATCATCGATGACCGCTACAATGGCGGCGGATTTATCCCCGACCGCATGGCCGACCTGCTCGACCGCCGTACGCTCACCTACTGGCACCGTAACGGCATGCAGCCCAGCAAGGCTCCCGGCATTGCCCACGACGGCCCGAAGGTGATGCTGATCAACGGATACAGCTCATCGGGTGGGGATGCATTCCCTTATTTCTTTAAGAAAATGGGCCTGGGCAAGCTGATCGGTACCCGCACCTGGGGCGGTCTGGTCGGTATTTCGGGCAATGCACGTCTGGTGGATGGAGGATACATCTCCGTTCCCCGTTTCGGTATTTTCGATGAAAATGAAAACTGGATCATCGAGGGTATTGGCGTTTATCCGGATATTGAAGTGGTTGACCGTCCGGAACAACTGGCCAAAGGCATAGACCCCGGCATCGAAAAAGCCGTGGAAGTGCTGCTGAAAGAGCTGGAAGCCAACCCGGTGAAGAAAGTGAAGTCTCCGGCTCCTCCCGACCGCTCGGGATGGATAGAAAAGGAAATCAGGTAGTCCGCGACGGTTGTGGATGGATTTGCAGCGCAAGCCCTGCCGGATTCCGGCAGGGCTTGCACATTTATGGGCACGGACGTGGACGTCCGCGCCTGCGGGTGACGGTGGTTGTAGATTCCGGAATGGGGGGTCAGTATCACTGGAGTATACAGGTGGTCAAACGACTGTTTTCGGGCGGCGGTGGTCGGGCGGCGGTGGTAGGGCATAGCCGGGACCAGCCGGGACCAGCCGAAGCACAACCTCAATCTTATCCTAACCTCAATTCCCCAGCCATTGCCTGAAGTTTATGGCTTTCAGTCGGCTGACCATCAGGTCGCCCGAAAAGGGCGGGTTCAGGCGCAGTTTCAGCCTGCCGCCGAAGTGGTTCTCCACCCGGTCAACAGCCTGCACATTAACCAGCAGCTGCCGGTTGGCGCGGTAAAATTCATCGGGATCAAGTTGTTCCTCAAGCGCATCCAGTGAAAAGTCGAGGATGTGCGTATGCTTGTTAAACGTAACCGCGGTGGTAATGCGGTTTTCATTGTGGAAATACGCAATATCGGAAACCTCCAGCCTGATGTAGGCGTCGCCTTTTGATACCAGGAAGCGCCGGCGGAATTTTTTCTGCCCTTTCCGGATGGCGTCGAGAATTTCCTGATAGTCGGGGATATGGTGCATGTCAGCAGTCAGGCCCGTGAGGTTTTCAAACTTGACGATGGCCTCTTCAAGCTCCTTTTCCCTGAAGGGCTTGAGCAGGTAGTCGATGCTGTTTACCTTAAAGGCCTGAATGGCGTAATTGTCATAAGCCGTGGTAAAAATTACCATGCTTGTGACCTTTATCTGTTCAAAAATGGCGAAGCATAGTCCGTCGGCCAGTTGTATATCCATGAATATCAGGTCGGGTTGCGGATGCTGTTTCAGCCAATCAACACTCCGTTTTACACTCTCAAACGTGCCGGAAACCTTCCATCCGGGACGCAGTTTGCGGATCATGTCCTCAAGCAGCCTGAGGTTATAATCCTCATCCTCTATCAGGAGTATGTTAACCGGTATGTTCATAGCAAAGGGATTTCTACTTCAAAAAAACCATCCTGCTGCCTGATTTCAACCGGAGGGCCCGTGAGCAGGGCGTATCGCTGCTGCAGGTTAAGCAGTCCGGTTTTCCCTGACCAGGAAGCTTCTTTGAAATTGATGTTATTGGTCACGGTGATGCTGTTGTCGCTGCTCTTGATGACAATATGCAGCGGGGAGTCTTTCAGGGCGATGTTGTGCTTCAGGGCATTTTCGATCAGCAGCTGAAGGGCGAGCGGCGGGATTTCCCGGTTGATTGCAGCACTGCTGATATCCGTCTCCACAATCAGCGCGCTGCCCATGCGTTCCTTGTGCAGTGCAATATAAGCTTCGATAAAACCGAGTTCCTCCGAAACTTTCACCGTGCTTTTATCCTTGCTCTGCAAGACGTAACGGTAAACATCGGTAAAGTTCTGGGTAAACTGTATGGCAGACTCCGGTTCGTAGGTAATCATTGATTTCAGTACACTCAGGTTATTGAAAAGAAAATGCGGGTTAAGCTGCGCCTGCAGCGAACTGTAATCACTGGCCAGCTTGAGGTTTTTCATCTCTTCGAGCTGTCTGACGGAACTGATCCATTGGTCGATGATGCGCAGGGTAACAGAGATCAGGATCAGAATAAAGGTGAAGATCAGCCCGAACAGGATCATCATCTGCATCATGGGATTCGAGAAGAAGAGGGGTTCGCTGCCCGTAAGCACGACTGCTGCCAGCAATACCGCGCCAAGCAACAGGCTGACCACAGCATGCAGGATAATGCGGAGGCTGATTTTTTCGGGGATGGGCAGATAGCGTTCTGCGATATGGTCAAACAGTACGTTGCCTTCACTGATTATATTAAAGATCAATATGGTACGGAGGTACTTCAGGAGTGTAAGTTCTACCTGGCCATCGCCGGCAAAACGGGAAGCCGTAAACAAAAACAACCAGCCGGTTAAACTTACCAGCGAAACCCTGATCAATACACTCTTCAGGGTATAATCAGAGAGGCGGCTGAGTAAATGCAGGTCGTGATTTTTCATCCGGATTGGTTTCATGCCTGCTCAAATTTAACCCTTTTTCATGAGGGTATGAAATGTTTGATTTAGTCTCATACTAATTATTCCGGCAACTGTTTCCGGCCCAGGGGTTCGTATCCTGGCTTTATTTTGCCCTGAGCGATCCGGTGGCCTTCAGCCAGGCGGTTTCTTTTATTTTGTATTCCGAGCGGGCGTCGATCAGCTCGCTGTGCGCCTGCTGCCATTGCGTTTGCGCGATCAGCAGGTCGCTCATGGTTCCCATCCCTACTTCATAGTTGTCGCGGTTTATACGAAGGTTTTCATCCGCCTGCTTCAGCGCTTCCGTGCTCATCCGGATCCGTTCCGAAGCCAGTATCAGGTTAAGCCTTGCCTGTTCAGCCTCGAGCTGCATCAGTTGACGGTATTTGGAAAGCTCCGTTTCCCTGATCTCTTTTTCAAGACGGGCGGCTTTTATCTTCTGCATCCCTTCACCCCAGTGAAAGAGGGGGATACTGACCGATGCCAAAACATTGAAACCGGTATTTTCAAAGCCGGTGCCGCTCAGTTCAATTCCGCCGATGTGGTTGTATCCTGCCCGCACCCCTGCAGTTGGCAGAAATTCTGCCCTTTCCATACGGATCTGATGATCCTGCATGCCGATCTTTTTCAGCAGCAGCTGGTATTCCGGCCGGTTTTCAGCCTTTGCAGATGTGGCTTCCGTGGTTGTTTGCATGGCGCTTCCTGTATCGGGCAAAGTGTCGGTGACGATGATTTTTGTGTCGAAAGGTAAGCCGGTTACGCGGCAAAGGTCCATGCGGCTGAGCTCCAGCCCGTGCTGAGCTTTTAGCCGGCTCAGTCTTGCCTGATTGAGTTCGGCTTGTGCTTTCAGCAGGTCGTTGCGGCTGGCCATGCCCACTTCATAACTGTTGGATGCCAGTTGAACCAGTTCCTCAAGCATTATTACCGCCTGTTCGGCAAGCATGGTTTTACCCCTGACCGACACAAACGTCCAATAAGCGCGGTCAGCTTCCTCCAGGGTATTTCCCAGTTGCAGGCGGGTGTTTTCTTCAGCCATTTCCACGCCCAGCGCAGCCATCCGGTTGCCGGAAATGATCCTGCCGCCGGTATAAACCGGTTGCTCAAGACTGATGCCGGCAAGGTACGCGCCATTCAGACTGATTTCGAGGGGCAGCCAGGCATACATATTGAAAACGGGATTGCCGTCGGGGCCGATGACCGGCTGTCCGGTTAGCGGATTGACCATAATGTTGGGCTCCAGCTGACCGGTCAATGGATTGGGGGTTTGCGTAGGCAGGAACATCTCCATTTCAAAATCCTTGTTCTGGTAGATGCCTGTACCTGAAACCGAAAGCGAAGGCAGGCGGAGTGTACGCGCGGCGGCTTGCATGCGGTTTGCTTTTTCGGTCTGCATGCCGGCAATCTTCAGGTCTTCGTTCTTCTCCAGGGCCATTTTACGGCATTGTTCCGGGC
>JAMLHF010000096.1 GCA_023957275.1 Lentimicrobium sp.
TTATTCCCTGATAGCAGCATTTTGTTTCGGAGCAGCCACCGTTTTGGGGAAGGGCGTACTGCATAACCTTTCCTTTCAGGCCGCGACTTTTTACAGGTACGGTCTTACCACGCTGATCATGCTGATAATGCTTGTGGCAACCGGCAGCCTGAATGGCTTTGCCATGGCAACCCCGACCAACTGGCTGATCATAGTAATTATTTCTCTTACGGTCGGATCAGGTGCAATCTTTTTATATTATTTCGGGTTGAAAAAAGTGACGGCAATGCTTGCTGCCATCTGTGAACTTTGCTTCCCGCTTTCTGCCATTGTATTTGATTATCTGTTTCATGGCAAGGTGCTCAGCCCTGTACAATGGGTCAGCGTTGGCTTAATGCTGCTTGCGATAATCAGGCTCAGCATGCAACAGCGGACTGCTCAATAGATGCAACCTGAGAAATAATTCATTAAAATCAGGAAGTTCAGAAATTGGAATGGGCTCCTGTTTCAGCAGGTGATATCAGGCTTTGTTCTTAAAAAACAGCATCGCGTAGCCACTGAAGATAAGTGTGGTAATTACCTGGATCCACAATGGTGTTGAAATTAGTCCAGGTCCAACCAGTGCTGCTGAAATAAAAATTGCCTTAAGCCCATAATAGGCAGATTTGCTGATAACGATTGCGGAAGCCATGGCAGCAAAAGTGTTTTTCATTCTGTTGCGCAAGGTATAAAACAGCCAGACGTTGAAAAGGAGTTCGGCAGTAATCAGCAGCATCTTATAAATGACAGGATGGGCAGAAACCGCATAGGAGAAGAGCGGCAGGGTCAGGGCAAGCAGATATGCATTGCGCCGGTCACTGTGAATCATTGCCAGTACCAGCATCAGGCGCATGGGTTCAATCAGGTAAAGCGGGAAATTGAGAAAATGCGTGAGTGCAGGTGTAAAATAAATAAGCAGTATCGCGGCAGCGTTGATAATAATGCTGTTCGAAAGGGCTTTGCGTGAAAGACTGGCTGTGCTCATCTTGTTATTGTTAAAAGTTTGATTGTTGGCCCGTGGGAAATTGTTAATTACGTTTACAAAAATAAAATTTTGTTGATTTCCCGTCGTTTTTTTAGCATAAAAGTAATCAGGTCTGCTGAAATATTTATTTTTACCGTGGATTGCGTCAGGCAATTGCCTGATTTTTTATACTGAAACCGGATGAATTTATGAAGCGCCGAGAATTTATTATAAAAGGAGTCAGTGCCGGTGTTGTTACCGGCACTTCACTTGGTTTGGGCGGGATTACCGGGCTGGCATCGGCTCTTCCGCCGCAGAATGCCTACGATCTGGTTGCCGTGCGCGATGGAGAACCTGATGTTATGTTTGACCGGGCAATTGCCTCTCTCGGAGGGATGACGAAGTATGTGAAGAAAGGCCAGAAAGTGGTGGTGAAGCCCAACATCGGTTGGGATGTCATTCCCGAAAGGGCCGGAAACACAAATCCCAAACTGGTTGGCAGGATTGTTAAACATTGTCTTGAAGCCGGGGCATCGGAGGTTTATGTATTTGACAACACCTGTGATGCATGGAATCTGTGTTATAAAAACAGTGGAATTGAAAAAGCCGTTAAGGACGCCGGAGGTAAACTTGTTCCCGGCAATACGGAGAATTATTACCAATCGGTGCAGATTCCCAAAGGGAAGCGCCTGAAGGAAGCCAGGGTGCATGAATTGATTCTGAACTCGGATGTTTTTATCAATGTTCCGGTACTCAAGCACCATAGTTCGGCCAGCATTTCCCTGGCAATGAAAAACCTGATGGGAGTGGTGTGGGACCGCAGGTACTGGCACAGGAATGACCTGCATCAGTGTATTGCTGATTTTGTTACCTGGCGTAAGCCAACGCTGAATGTGATCGACGGTTACCGGGTGATGCTGCGCAACGGTCCGCGCGGGGTTTCTGAAGCCGATGTGGTAATGATGAAACAACTGATTGTCTCTGCCGATATTGTCGCGGCAGACGCTGCCGCTACCCTGGTTTTCGGAAGCAAACCCCAGGATATCCCGCACATCCGGATTGCTAACGAAATGAAGCTTGGCACCATGGACCTGAGCAGGTTGAACATTAACAGGATAAAGATCTGACATGAGAAGTGTTGCTTGGCCCCGTAAGGCCCGGATAGCATTGTCTCTGGTGTTCCTTCTATTTACGGGTGTTATTTTCCTCGATCCCGCCCGGTGGATTCCGGTTGTATGGTTGCAAGCAATCACCTGGCCCCAGTTTACCCCTTCTTTGTTAAAGTTTCTGATCACCGGCGGGTGGGCAGCCGCAGGATTTTTGCTGTTTGTTGTCATTACGCTTGTTTTCGGCAGGATTTATTGCTCAACCGTTTGTCCCCTGGGCACTTTACAGGATATTATTTCCCGCATCCGTCGCAGAATCCTCCGCCAGAAGCCACTGCGCTATGCCAGACCCCAAAATATACTTCGGTACCTGATACTTATTATTGTCGTTATATCAATTATTGCAGGATCTGCTTTGCTGGTTAATTTTCTTGATCCGTACAGTAATTATGGCAGGATTCTGGCCAATCTGTTCAGGCCGGCTGTCCTTGCCGGTAACAACGCGCTGGCGGGAATGCTTGAAAAACAGGATATCTTCTGGTTGCCCCGCACCCCCTGGAAAGGTTACCAACCGGCTTCCCTGGGATTTGCCGCTGCCTTCCTTATATTGGTTACCTGGATGTCGGCCGTGAGAGGAAGGTTGTATTGTAACACCGTATGTCCGGTAGGGGCTTTGCTGGGTCTTTTTTCCAGGGTTTCTCTTTTGCGGATTTCGCTTGACAAGCAGTTGTGCAACAGTTGCGGACAATGCAGCAAGGTTTGCAAAGCTCAGTGTATTGATGTAAAAAACAGGGAAGTTGATTATTCCCGTTGTGTGGCATGTTTCAACTGCATCACGGCCTGCCCCTCTTCGGGAGTGGTATACCGGTTTTCCGGTTTCAGCATACCTCAGGTTGAAACGGTTCCTGCAGATGGGGAAAAACAAAACCGCCGCACACTGCTGAAAGCATTTATGGTGGGCACGGCATTCTTATCGACCAGGGCCTTTGCCACCCGGTTAACAGGAGGCGAAAAACCAACCACAATTCCTGAAGAGCGCAGCCTGGTTTCATCCCCTCCCGGATCTGAGGGCCATGACCATTTCAATAAAAACTGCACTGCCTGTCATCTGTGCGTCAGCGCTTGCCCTACACACGTTTTACAGCCATCATTCCTGGAGTATGGTCTCCAGGGGCTGATGCAGCCTTACATGGATTATCATTCAGGTTTCTGCAACTTTGAATGTACAGTCTGCAGTGATATCTGTCCGACAGGGGCGATACTCCCGCTTGCAAAAGATCTGAAGAAAAGGGTTCAGCTTGGCGTGGCTGTTTTTATTAAGGAAAACTGTGTGGTATATACCGATGAAACTGACTGTGGCGCATGCTCTGAACATTGTCCGACCAAGGCGGTCGATATGGTGCCGTATAAAGACGGGCTTACGATACCTGAAGTGGACGATAAAATATGCATTGGTTGCGGTGCCTGTGAATACGCTTGTCCGACAAGGCCTTTCAGGGCGATTTTTGTAGAAGGGAACCAGTTGCATATAATGGCTGATGAGCCACAACAGGAAGAAATTATCCTGGAAGATACAGGAGAGGACTTTCCCTTCTGAAAATCCGGGATTACCCCCTGGAAAAAATCACCAGTCCGGCCTTTTCGGACTTTCTGTTGATTAATCCGGGATAAATGAGAAGGGGGACTGAGCCCCCCTTAGTAACATTTTATTTCAGTTTTTACTCCGTTCAGATGTATCTGGCAATTTGCTCAATTCTGTAAGTGATCTAAGCGGATTGGTTTATTAAGTATCATTTTTCCCTGCCAAGCCATTTGTAGGCAAATCCGGCAAGCAGAGCGCCGATGGCGGGCATTACCCAAAAGAACCATAGTTGTTTCAGTGCAATTCCCCCTTCGAGCAGGGCGGGGCCGGTGCTGCGGGCAGGATTTACAGAGGTATTGGTTACCGGAATGCTGATCAGGTGGATCAGGGTAAGGCCAAGTCCGATGGCGACAGGAGCGAGGCCTTTGGGAGCCCTTTCGTCTGTTGAACCCAGGATAATGATCAGGAACATAAAAGTCATCACCACCTCTGTGATCAGACCTGACATGTACGGATAACCATCAGGTGAGTGCTCGCCGTAGCCATTGGAGGCAAGACCGCCTGCATAGCCGTCTTTGCCGGAAGCAATCAGATAAAGGATAAATGCAGCTAAAATGGCTCCCAAAACCTGGGCAATAATATAAGGCAGCAGGTCTGCTCCTTTGAATCTGCCCCCGGCCCACAGCCCCAGTGAAACGGCCGGATTGAGGTGACACCCTGAAATGTGGCCGATGGCAAATGCCATGGTAAGCACGGTAAGTCCGAACGCCAGTGCCACGCCTGCAAACCCGATGCCCAGTTCAGGATAGGCTGCCGCAAGTACTGCACTTCCGCAACCGCCGAGTACCAGCCAGAATGTGCCGATAAACTCCGCTGCTGCCCTTTTTGTCATTGACATAATACCTCCTTTTTTAAGTGAACAATTTTTAAAGGTACGATATTGGGCGAATAATCTGCAACCTGAATATGGAAAAATGATCTGTTTAATTAGTCATTCATACTTCACAGAAAAAACAAAAGCCGGGATTTCCCGGCTTTTATAAACTTATTGATGGAATTATGCCATCGGGTATTTCTTGAAAATCTGCTCAGAATGAAGCAACAGGTCAATATACTGAGCCCGTTTATATATATATGGGTCCTTAACTTCGGCCTTGGATAACCTGCCTTTGAAAGCCTGAATATCATCAAAGCCGTTTTTTACCATAAATTTTTCAAGATCTGCCAGGATGTTGATGATCAGTTCGGGTTTGTGCTTATAAAGTGCACTCACCATCTGTACGGTATCAGCACCGGCAAGTATCATTTTGGCAAGGTCATGGCCTGTGTAAATTCCGGAAGAACTGCAGATTGAGGCTTTTGTATTGCCGTAAAGAACGCCTGCATAGCGAAGGGCCAGACGGTAATCGCCTTCTGTGCTTAAATTGAATGGTGTGCTGTGCTGCAGCGAGTCAAGGTTGATATCCGGCTCAAACATACGGTTGAAAAGCACAAAAGCCTTTGCGCCGGCTTTTTCCATTCTCCTGATAACCTGAAGGGTGTTGGTGTAAAACGGACTCAGCTTAACACTGACCGGTATTTTTACCTTTTTGCACACCTGCTCAACGACTGCCACCTGCTCATCTTCAACAGACTTTGCTTCTGTGTTGAAATCACGGGGAACAGAAAAGAAATTCAGCTCAAGCCCGTCAACGCCGGTTTTTTCAATCAGTTCTGCGTATTCCACCCAGGTTTCAGTGAATACACAATTCAAACTGCCGATAAGGGGAATATCCAACATGGATTTGGCTTCACGGAGTTTGTGGAGATACTCTTCAGGTCCGGCATGCTGCATGTCGGGATAAAGGCTGATCATTTCGGCATTGCGTTCATTGTATAATTCCATTTCATCCTGAAACTGAATGCTTTCCAGTTGTATCTGCTCTTCGAAAAGAGATTTATACACGATTGCTGCTGCACCGGCGTCCTGCAGCCTCTTAAGCATTTCCGGATTGTTTACCATGTTGCTTGAACCTACTATAACGGGATTCTTTAAAGGAATGCCCATGTAATTTACAGCCAGTTTTGTCATAGTGCTTTCTTCTGATTGATTATTGAATGGTTATCTGGAACTATTAACAATATCTTTACATTTTTTGTTTGGCCGGACATAAGATTATTGTCCGGTTTGTTTCGGGATAACCGGAGATAGAAATAAATGTATCAATCCCCGGAGAACTACCAGGGTTTTACAGATGATTCCTGAACTACGGAGCGCTGATTACAACGAGTGCAATTAATTACCGTATCCGGGTTAATAAAGGAAGTTGCGAAGCAATTATGCATAGCAGAATCCATGCAATCGTTTGCAGAATCCTCCGGGCTTAAATTGATTAATTGGTTTTCGGGATACGGCATGACGTTATTAATTTTATGATCTGCACTCAGGCAGGGCTTATCACCGGGTTTCTCTTAATTAAACTCATTATAAATTAGCTTATCCGGCCTGATATCACCCCCTGAATTGAGACTGCTATCCCTTAAAATCAGTAATTTTGCACTGCTTTTCAGGCAAAATTGTGAGTTATTGTTAATGAGCGTTTTAAACACAAACTGATATGACACAAAAGAGAAATTTTGTTACCTGTGACGGAAACTATGCTGCTGCGCACATTGCTTATATGTTCAGCGAAGTTGCTGCCATTTATCCCATCACACCATCATCGACCATGGCCGAGTATGTAGATGAATGGGCTGCCCACGGTCGTAAAAATATTTTCGGCGAAACCGTTAAAGTAACCGAAATGCAGTCGGAGGCAGGTGCAGCAGGCGCTGTGCACGGTTCGCTTCAGGCAGGGGCACTAACCACTACTTATACGGCTTCGCAGGGATTGCTGCTGATGATACCGAATATGTATAAAATTTCGGGTGAACTTCTTCCCGGTGTGTTCCATGTTTCGGCTCGCAGTCTTGCTGCCCAGGCTTTGTCTATTTTTGGCGACCATTCTGACGTATATTCTACCCGTCAGACCGGATTTGCCATGCTCGCAACCGGTAGTGTTCAGGAAATTATGGATATTGCTGGTGTAGCGCACCTGGCAGCCATTAAATCGAGGATTCCGTTTCTGCATTTCTTTGATGGTTTCCGCACCTCACATGAGATTCAGAAAGTGGAAGCGCCTTCGAATGAAGACCTTGCTCCGATGATCGACTGGGAAGCCCTTCAGGCCTACCGCGACCGCGCCTTGAATCCTGAGCATCCCGTAACCCGTGGAACCGCTCAGAATCCCGATATCTACTTCCAGTCACGCGAGGCTGCAAATCCATTTTACAATGCCCTTCCCGACATCGTTGAGAGCTACATGCAGCAAATCAGCAAATTAACCGGACGCGAATACCATCCTTTTACCTATTATGGTGCTGCTGATGCCGAAAACGTGCTGGTAGCCATGGGTTCCATCACTGAAACCATCAAAGAAGTGATTGACCACCTGAATTCCACAGGGGAAAAACTCGGCCTGGTTTCCGTACACCTCTACAGACCTTTCTCGGCAAAGTATTTCTTCAATGTAATGCCGAAGTCGGTTAAACGCATCTGCGTGCTCGACCGCACCAAAGAACCCGGTGCCAATGGCGAACCCCTCTACCTCGACGTTAAAGACCTGTTCTACGACCGCCCCGACAAACCACTGATTGTTGGCGGCCGTTACGGACTCAGCTCAAAGGATACTACGCCCGCCATGATGATGTCGGTAATCAATAACCTGAAGAGCAACGAACCCAAAAACCACTTCACTGTTGGCATCGTCGACGACGTTAGCTTCACCTCTCTGCCGCTGCTTCCTGAAATCGACCTTGCACCCAAAGGAACTTTCCAGGGTAAGTTTTACGGCATAGGTGCTGACGGAACAGTGGGTGCCAATAAAAACTCCATCAAGATCATCGGCGAAACCACCGACAAATATTGCCAGGCATATTTTGCTTACGACTCCAAGAAATCCGGCGGTGTTACCACTTCGCACCTGCGTTTCGGCGACAAACCAATCCGGTCGCCTTACCTGGTAAACACCCCCGACTTTGTAGCCTGCCACGTGCCGGCATACCTCGAGAAGTATGATATGCTGAAGGGCCTGAAAAAGGGCGGAACCTTCCTGCTCAACAGTATCTGGGATGCTGAAGAAACTAAACAGCATATTCCTGACCACATGAAACGCTACATGGCCGATCATGACATTGCTTTCTATATTATCAATGCTACGCAGATTGCAGAAGAGATCGGACTTGGCGGACGCACAAATACCATTATGCAGTCGGCTTTCTTCCGGATTTCGGGGGTAATTCCTTACGAGACTGCCGTTGATTACATGAAAAAAGCGGTTGTGAAGGACTTTGGCCGCAAGGGTGAAGAGATTGTCCGCATGAACCACGCCGCGATTGATCGTGGTGGTGAAGTGACAAAAATCGATATCCCGGCTGATTGGAAATCGCTTTCCGGTAAAAAGGCCGTTGCCGATCTGGATGTACCCGATTTTATCAGGGATGTGGTGATGCCTATCAATGCCATGAAGGGTGATGACTTGCCGGTAAGTGCATTCCTCGGCCGTGAAGACGGAACTTTCCCGGCAGGTACTACCGCCTATGAAAAACGGGGTATTGCAGTTCACGTGCCTCAGTGGATACCCGACAACTGTATTCAGTGTAATCAATGTGCCTATGTTTGTCCGCACGCCTGCATCCGTCCTTTCCTGATTGATGAGAACGAGATGAAACTGTTGCCGGAAGGTACCCCTGCATTGAAAGCCATACCGAAAACTTTTGACGGGCTGCAGTTCCGTATTCAGCTCAGTCCGCTTGACTGCACCGGCTGCGGCAACTGCGTTGACGTATGTCCTGCCAAAACCAAGGCTTTGGTGATGGAGCCCCTCGAATCGCAGATGGAGCAGGATAAACTGTGGAACATCGTTTCAAAGAATGTTACCTACAAAGATACCATCGCGAATAAGGAACAGAATATTAAGAACAGTCAGTTTGCACAGCCATTGTTTGAGTTCTCGGGCGCCTGCGCCGGTTGTGGCGAAACCCCTTACATCAAGTTGATTACACAGCTTTATGGCGACCGGATGATGGTAGCCAATGCAACCGGATGTTCATCCATTTACGGAGGTTCAGCTCCATCAACACCATACACCGTGAATGCAAAGGGCGAAGGTCCGGCATGGGCCAACTCCCTCTTTGAGGACAATGCAGAGTATGGGTTCGGAATGGCAACCGCCGTATCGAAGTTGCGCGAAAGAATTGCCCTTCGTATGAAACTTATCCTTGAAGGTAATTACAATGCTGAACTCAAGGCAGCCTGCCAGGAATGGATTGATGGCCTAAAAGATGCCGCAAAATCGCGCGAAGCTTCTGCTAAAGTGATTCCAATGCTTGAAAAGGAAACTTCAGCAGTGGCAAAAGAACTTGTTTCGCTGAAGCAGTATTTTGTTAAGAAATCGGTCTGGATGTTCGGAGGCGACGGCTGGGCTTATGATATAGGATATGGCGGACTTGATCATGTAATCGCTTCCGGTGAAGATGTTAATATTCTTGTACTTGATACCGAGGTGTATTCCAACACCGGCGGACAGGCTTCAAAATCAACTCCGGTGGGCGCAGTCGCCAAGTTTGCAGCAAGTGGTAAGAAAGTCAGGAAAAAAGACCTGGGCATGATGGCCATGAGCTATGGTTTCGTTTATGTTGCCCAGGTGGCGATGGGAGCAAACCAAACCCAGTATCTGAAGGCTCTCCGCGAAGCAGAAGCTTATCCCGGACCTTCGCTCATCATTGCGTATTCACCCTGTATCAATCACGGGCTCCGCAATGGGATGGGCAAAGCTCAGGATCAGCAGGGGCATGCCGTAGAAGCGGGTTACTGGAGCCTTTACAGGTATAATCCGCTGCTCGAGGACGAAGGAAAGAATCCTTTCCAGCTTGATTCCAAAGAGCCCGATTTTACCAAATTCCAGGCATTCCTTGATTCTGAGGTAAGGTATACTTCACTGAAGAAGTCCTTTCCGAAGGAAGCCGGTGAGCTCTTTGCTGCTGCTGAGGAGAATGCCAAATGGCGCTATTACAGCTACCGCAGAATGGCGGATATGGATTTCAGCAAAAAATAATTTGCAGGAATTTCAATACCCTTGTAATTTTGAGCCGGGATTTTCCCGGCTCATTTATTTAAATCCTATGAAAAAAACAGCGCTGCTTATTACACTGGTATCGATTATACTGACATCCTCCTGTAAATGGTTTCAGCGGGAAGAACAAGCTGTCCCTGCCGGAACACCCACTGAGGCCCCGGCGGTTGTTCAGGATTCTGCTTTCCGGCAGATGGTGAAAAATGAACACATGGTCATGGCAACACTCTATCAGCAAACTGCTGCGGAGTACCGGGCGCTCTGCTATCAGGCTTTTAATATCGGAAAGGTTATGCTTGATATTGATCTGGCGGATAATTCGGTGAACAAACACAGGATCATTGTGCTGGACGTGGATGAGACCGTGCTGGATAACAGCCCCTTTCAGGCCAGATCAGTGCTTGAAAGTACTTCTTATCCCGTATACTGGGACGAATGGTGTAACATCGCCCGTGCCGAAGCCCTGCCAGGCGCGCTGGATTTTCTGAAGTACGCCCGGTCAAACGGAGTGAGTATTTTTTATGTCACCAACCGGAAGGACTATCTGAAGGATGCGACCGTTAAAAATCTGGCAGCGCTGGGATTTCCGCATGCCGATGGGGAACATGTCATTACACGCTCTGCCGAAGCCAGTAAAGAGGGGAGGAGGCAGGAATTGTCAGGAAAGTACCATATCTCACTGTTGTTCGGCGATAACCTTAATGACTTTGCAGAAGACTTTGAAGGGCTTGCGGTAAAGCCAAGGCTTGAAGCGGTTGACCGTTTAGCCGCAGCATTCGGAAGCAGGTTTATTATACTGCCTAATGCCATGTACGGCGACTGGGAGAATGCCCTCTACGGATACAATACCGGAATTGATGATTCAACCCGGTTTCAGTTACGCAGAAAAGCCCTGCGCTCATTCTGATAACCTTCGGTTATTACGATATCCATAAGGATATCATGCTCGTCGGCAGGAATGCTTTCGAACAACTGAAAGCTAAAACAAATTCCGGCCTTAAAGCCACTGATTTTCGACAGAAACCTGTCATAATAAGCCTTTCCGCGCCCCATGCGGTTGTTTTTCCTGTCAAAAGCGATGCCCGGAATGATTACAAGGTCAATTTCGTTGTAATCGGTAAATACCGGACCCGCCGGTTCGGGAATGCCAAATATTTCTCCGGGAACCAGGGAATCATCGCCCAGATACTGCCTGATCAGCATCTCATCACCGTTTACAGAAGGAAGAAGTATCCGTTTTTTCTCTGCCCATTTTCTGATCAGGTTATGGGTATGCACTTCTCCTTTATAAGACCAGTAAGCCAGTATTGTTTTTGCGCTCCTGAATTCAGGGAGCATTTCAAGACTGCCGGTGATTATTGCTGATGCTTCCATATATTGCTGCGGCGATTGGGCTGCTTTAAGCCGGCTTATCGTCCGCCGAAGTGCTGTTTTCTCGGATATTATGGTTAAAGGATCCATTACCAGGCGTTTATGAATAAAAGCCGGGCCCTTTCGGAATCTGATTTTCTTCAGTATTCCGTAAGGACCCGTGCAAATTTACAAAAGCTATGTTATTATTGTATATTGAGAATGAACGGAAGTCTTGCCTGTACGCCTTTCATGCCGGAAAGCGACTGCAGTTCTTTCATGTAAGGATATAACTGTCCAAGTTCTTTCTT
>JAMLHF010000097.1 GCA_023957275.1 Lentimicrobium sp.
ATATATCATTTAATATTCAGCCGATTATGTTGAAAAAAATTCTGTTCTCAGGGTTAAGCTTCCTTATCCTGATCCAATCTAACGCGCAGATAGAAAATAATTCTTCACTTCAGAAAACCATTAACAGCGCCATTGTCTATCAGGCATTAAATGATTTCGATCATAATATTCCGGTGGCAGTTCTGGTACCCGGGTTTTTCTTTGCAGGTGCCTTTAAATACAACAGTAACCCAAAGTTCAATGAAAATGATTTTTATCAGGACTTCGAAACCGTAAATACATCTGAAAGGTATCAAAGCATAATTTATGAAATCATCAGCAAGCCCTTTATCCGGTATATTCCTTCCGACTCGGCAATGAGCGCCAGATTCATCGATGGCAGCAAGCTGACATTTGAGCTTGGATTCAGCAAGTCAGGAGATACAATACTTTTTACTCAATCTGATCCCAAAAAAACGAGAACCAAAACCATCAAATTTCTCAACGGCGATATGGTATCAGTGCTTTTTAAAGATGAAAAAAAGAAAAGGTACTATTCCAGCCAGTTATACGGTGACTCTATCAGAATTGCAGATATGAGGGAATCAGTTCCTGACGATAATTACAGAAAAGTCATTCGTTACAAGTCTGGGATTTTAAATGAAATATCAGATTATACAGTATCCGGATTATCATTCATTCTTGAATCACGAGAGGTATATATTTTCAACGAACAAAACAAACCCTCAATGAAGATCAGAATGAACAAGAAAGGTAAAATAACAGATTCTGTGAAGTATTTTTATCATGATGATCTTGTAACCCTGACACAATATTTCAATCAGGGGCAACTTAAGAGATCCGTGTCCAACCAGTATAATGAAACCGGAAGGATCGATGAAAGAGTGTTTGATACATATCTTGGGAGAGAGGTCATCAGCTATTTTTATCCTGCAGAGAATATCATTGAAACAATATTCAGCCCCGGATCCGACATTCCAAAAAATAAATTCATATTGAAATTTGATATCAACCAAAGGCTTGCCGACATGGAAAACCTGAGGATCAAGGAAGAGTACGGGAAAGCCATACTTAAAAGTCGATGGATTTTTGACTACAATGATAAAGGTAATCTGAGCAACATCACAATTTTGAACAGCAAAGGTTCAATTTCAAGAATAATCAAAATAGAATACAGTTACTTCAACCCATAAGAATTCAGATTTTTCGGATTAAGATCTGAAAATCACAAAACGCAATAACTAGTGAATAAATACATTGCGCTGCTCCGCGGCATCAACGTCGGCGGAAAAAACCCGATACGCATGGCTGACCTGACAGCAGTGTTTTCTGAAGCCGGTTTCAGGGATGTAAAAACGTACATTCAAAGCGGTAACATTGTTTTTGAATCGCAACCTGAAAGTGAACCTGTGTTGTCTGAAATTATCAGCAATCGTATCAGCAGCCGGTTCGGGCTGACTGTTCCGGTGCTGGTATTTTCCCGGGGGCAGCTTCGGCAGATTTATAATCAGAATCCGTTTCTGACTGCCGACGGGTTTGATCACAAGCACCTCTGCATTACCCTGCTCTCCGGCATTCCGGAACTTTCCACAATTGCTCCGCTAAACGGAGAGGATTTTTATCCCGAGCGCTTCCACGTTATCGGAGACGCCGTTTATCTGTATTGCCCGCACGGATATGGAAAAACCAGGCTCACCAATACTTTCTGGGAAAAGAAAACGGGATTGACGGCCACATCCAGAAATCTGCAAACAATTCAAAAGCTCTGCACCTTATAAATAAATGGCTGAATAAAGCAAAGCCGGCACTGATTTGATGCCGGCTATGCCAATGAATTCCTTTTCAGGGTATTGAACCCGGGGAATTAATCCCTGCGTCCCATGTAGATCATAATATAGTAGAGCAGGGTAGCCAGTGAGGCCAGTGCGGCTACAACGTAGGTATAGGCAGCAAGGCGCAATGCCTCCTGTGCCTTGGGAAGTGTAGCGGGTGAAGCAATCCCGCTGCCGTCGAGCCAGGCAATGGCACGGCGGCTGGCGTCGAGCTCCACCGGAAGGGTGATAAAGCTGAAGAGCGTGGTAAGCGCAAACAGCACGATACCGGCCAGCAGCAGCCCGGGAAAAGTATTTACCAGCAGGATGCCGGCCAACAGCACCCACTGCACCCAGTTGGAGGCAAAACTTACCACCGGCACCAGTTTTGAACGCATCATCAGCCAGGCGTAGGCGGTAGCGTGCTGCACGGCATGGCCGCACTCGTGTGCCGCTACGGCTGCGGCTGAAATGCTGCGGCCGTGGTACACATCCGGACTCAGATTGACCGTTTTGGTCATGGGATTGTAATGATCGGAGAGTTCGCCCTGTACAGAAACTACCTGCACATCGTCCACCCCGCTTTCGCGCAGCATTTTCTCCGCGATCTCCCGGCCGCTCAATCCGTAATTAACAGGGATTTTACTGTACTCCCTGAACCTGGATTTCAACCTGGCGCCAACAGCCCAACTGATAAGCATAAAGACGCCGAATATTAACAGGTAACCCATTTTTCTTTCTTTATTGGTTTGTTTTATCTGATCAAAAAGTCTGCCACATCCCCTGGTTGTCAGAATGGCAGGTTTGCTAACTCCTGAGTGCAAGAACTCATATT
Organism: Lentimicrobium sp.; assembly: GCA_023957275.1. Classification (GTDB taxonomy): domain Bacteria; phylum Bacteroidota; class Bacteroidia; order Bacteroidales; family Lentimicrobiaceae; genus Lentimicrobium. The sequence goes on from JAMLHF010000097.1 coordinate 2,647, forward strand.
ATTCCGGGGATATCTGAACTAAAGCATGGAATTGATAATCCGCAGGCCGACTGATCTGAAAGCGCTGAATAGCCTCTCCGCACAGTTTTATGGCCTGACACCTTATCCGCACCCTTCATCCATCCTTTTTCAATGGTCTGGAATCACGCCTAACCAATGGGCTCTATTGAAGGATCGTGCCAGCTGGCATACATGGTATAGCTTTTGGATATCCGGTTCACCTGACCTTCGAGGAGTTTGGTGTCGATGGATTTGATTTTTTTCGCGGGGATACCTGCATATACACTGCCCGATTCCACAACGGTGCCCTGCGATACCACCGCACCGGCAGCGATAATGGAATTGCTTTCCACCACCACATCATCCATAACGATGGCGCCCATGCCTATCAACACATTGTCGTTGATGGTACAGCCATGAACAATGGCATTGTGGGCGATGGAAACATTGTTACCGATATTCACCGGCGACTTCTGGTAGGTGCAATGGATCACCGCGCCATCCTGAATATTGACATTATTTCCGATTTTGATGTAATGCACATCCCCGCGCACCACCGCGTTGAACCACACGCTGCAGTTGTCGCCCATTTCCACTTCGCCGACCACGGTAGCGTTTTCAGCAAAAAAGCAGTTTTTCCCGATTTTGGGGTGAATTCCTTTCACCGCTCTTATTAAAGCCATTTCAGTAATCTTTAATGTTCAATAATTCCCGCTTGCTGATGTTCCGGCATTTGCCGGTAAACCACAGGTACGGGGCCAACCCTCGCGGATCGTTCAACTCAATTAACCCCCGGCCGGTCATTTTGTTTATGATCCGTATTGCCTCGGGTAATCGATGGAATGGTGCAACCCCCGGCTTTCCTTGCGGTCAATGGCCATTTGAATGATCAGCCCCGCTACCGTTATCATATTCCGCAGTTCGCAGATCTTTTCGGTGAGCACGGATTTTTCGTAGAGGTCCTCCGTCTCTTCCTGAAGTATCTGCAGACGGTCAAGTGCGCGTTTCAGCCTGAGGTTGGAACGGACAATACCCACGTAATTGGTCATGATCCCCTGCAACTCCTTCAGTGATTGGGTAATCAGGATCATCTCCTCGTTAAAGACAGTTCCCTTGGCATCCCAATCGGGGATCTCATTTATAAATTTACTCGTTTTTGCAAGCCGGACGGCATGATTTGCGGCCCGGTGCGAAAACACCAGGGATTCCAGCAGAGAGTTGGATGCCAGCCGGTTGGCACCGTGCAAGCCTGTAGAAGCGCATTCGCCCGATGCATAGAGGTGATGGATGTTGCTTCGTCCAAACTCATCCACCTTAATGCCTCCGCAGGTATAGTGGGCCGCCGGCACTACCGGGATCATATCCCTGGTCATGTCAATACCGATGCTCAGGCACTTGGCATAAATCGCCGGGAAATGCCCCAGTATCTGCTGCATATCCAGGTGCCGTGCATCCAGGCATACATAATCATCTCCACTGATTTTCAGTTCATTGTCTATAGCCCTGGCCACGATATCACGGGGAGCCAGCGACAATCGGGCATCGTATTTCTGCATAAACTCCTTCCCCTGCCGGGTTTTCAAGACCGCCCCGGAGCCCCGCAATGCTTCCGTGATCAGAAAGGAGGGCTTTTCGGCAGGATTAAAGAGGGAAGTGGGATGAAACTGAATAAACTCCATTTTATCCACCTCTCCTTTTGCCCGGCGCACCATGGCGATGCCATCGCCCGTTGCTACCGGCGGGTTGGTGGTGGTTGCATACACGTTTCCGGCCCCACCGGTGGCAAGCATGGTTGTTTTAGCCAGAATGGTGATGATCTGATGGTTTGCCTTATTCAAAGCGTAAGCGCCGTAACAATCGATATCCCTTGCATTTCTTTCAACCTCTTCTCCAAGGTGGTGCTGGGTCAGCAGGTCAATGGCAAAATGATTCTCCAGGATTTCGATGTTCCTGTTTTCCCTCACCCGCTGCAACAGGATATTCTCTATCTCCGCCCCGGTCTGGTCCTTGTGGTGCAGCACCCTGAATTCCGAATGTCCGCCCTCTTTGGCCAGATCGTACTGACCGGCAGGATTTTTATCAAAAGCGACTCCCCAGTCGATCAGCTCCTTTACCCTTTCGGTTGATTCAGTGATGGTGATCCGCACGATTTCAGGATCGCTCAGCTCATCCCCGGCAATCATGGTATCGCGGATGTGCTTTTCGTATGTATCCGGCGTGTACATTACCGCCGCAATACCGCCCTGGGCATAGCGGGTGGCACTTTCCACGGCTTCTCCTTTTGTCACTATGCAAACCTTCCCGAAAGGAGCTACCTTCAGGGCGTAACTGAGACCTGCAATGCCGGTTCCTATCACCAGAAAATCAACTTTTTTTCGCATGACACCATATTTTCAGGCATCAAAATTACTATTTAAACCAGTGAGAATGGGGATTATCTTCTTAAATTCATCACATATAGCGGGGCAATCCGGTATTGCTTTCCCCCTTGGAGGGGGGAAGTAATTCAGGGCATGACCATAAAGATGAAAAAATCAAATCTGCAACAGAGCCAGTACAGGTTCTGTGCCGTCGAAAAGCATTCTTTCGGGATTTTCAAGCATCTCTTTTACTTTCACCAGAAAACCAACCGACTCGCGCCCGTCGATTACCCGGTGGTCGTACGAAAGGGCCACATACATCATAGGGGCGATCACAACCTGTCCGTCCACGGCTATGGGGCGCTCAACGATATTATGCATTCCAAGGATGGCACTCTGCGGAGGATTGAGAATGGGGGTTGACATCATGGAGCCGAAAACACCGCCGTTGGTGATGGTAAAGGTGCCGCCGCTCATCTCATCCAGGGTAATCTTGTTGTCGCGGGCTTTAACGGCAAGCTCCTTGATCTTCTTCTCGATCTCCGCCAGGCTGAGACTTTCGGCATTGCGAATCACCGGCACCACCAGGCCTTTGGGCGCGCTTACGGCGATGCCGATGTCGGCATAATCATGAAAGATCATCTCATCCCCGTCAATCATGGCATTTACCTGGGGATAATGTTTTAATGCTATGGTTACTGCCTTGGTAAACAAAGACATAAAACCCAGGGAAACGTCATGCTTCTTTTTAAATGTTTCGTTGTATTTCTTTCTGAGATCCATAATACGGCTCATATTCACCTCGTTGAAAGTGGTAAGCATGGCGGTTTCGTTTTTCACGGAAACCAGCCGCTGCGCGAGCTTTTGCCTGAGGGTGCTCATTTTCTTCCGCTCGGTGCTGCGCGTGCCGCCCCAGGCGGTTTCCGCTGAAGAAGCAACAGCTTGCGGAGGGCCGGCGGAAGCCACCTCCTCCACATCGGCTTTACCGATCCGGATGCGGCCGATATAATCCAGAATATCTTTTTCCGAAACATTCCTCTCTTTCATAACTTTACGTGCCAGCGGAGAAATATGCAGGGGATGACTTCCAGCTGAAGATGAGACATCTTCTGACTTTGTTTCATGTTCTCCGGCAGTAATGGTATCAGATTCGGGCTTTTCCTCGGATGCAGGCTGCGATTTAGGCGTAGGCACCGGTGCAGAAGCCGGTCTGGCAATGGCTGTATCAATCTGTGCCACCACTGCACCTACTTTGATGGTTTCACCAGCCTGAACCAGAATTTTAATCACACCCTCTTCCGGTGCATTGATGGTAAGGGTGGCCTTGTCCGAATCAATTTCAGCAATTTCCGCGTCCCTATCCACAAAATCACCGTCATTCACCAGCCATGAAGCCAGTTGTACTTCAGCAATGGATTCTCCCGGGCTGGGCACTTTTACTTCAATCATCATTTCAGTATTTTTTATTCTGTTTTCGCTGTTTCGGCAATAAATGACCATTCATGCGGGGCACAGACCATTTTACAGATCAGGTTTGCATTGGGGCATGTGCACTCTCCAAATGATTTCTCAACAATTTTGCGTTGTCTGAGGGCATGCAGTCTGGGCGAGCCGGTAGCCGGACTTCCGCTTTCGGGTCGCGCCACCAGTAGAATATCCGTTTCCTTGAAGTGACGCAGGATAAAGGACCATGCGCCCATATTGGCGGGCTCTTCCTGCGCCCACACATGCCTTTGGGCATTGGGATACCGCGCCAGTACCGCTTTTACCTGCTCATTGGGGAAGGGATATAACTGCTCAATCCTAACGATCGCTTCACGCGTGCCGCGTTTTGCGCGCTCTTCAATAAGATCATAATACAACTTTCCGCTTGTGAAAATTACCCTTTTCACTTCAGCCGGATCTGCAGTTTCATCATCAATCACTTCGCGGAAGCCTCCCTTGCTGAGCTCCTCCAAATCCGAGACACAGGCCGGGTGCCGCAGCAGGCTTTTAGGTGTAAACACCACCAGGGGTTTACGGAATGGCCGCTTGATCTGCCGCCTCAACAAATGAAAAAAGTTGGCGGGAGTGGTACAATTGACCACCTGCATATTGTTTTCAGCACATAGCGACAGGAAACGCTCAATTCTTCCGCTTGAATGCTCGGGCCCCTGCCCTTCGTAACCATGCGGAAGGAAAAGCACCAGATCGCTCATTACCCGCCATTTATCCTCGGCACTGCTCATATACTGGTCGATGATGATCTGCGCGCCATTGAAAAAGTCGCCGAACTGCGCTTCCCAGATGGTGAGCGTATAAGGGGAGGAGAGCGAATAACCGTATTCGAATCCCAGCACCCCGTATTCCGACAGGGGTGAGTTATAAACTTCAAAAGAGGCCTGTGCCGGATTGATGTGGCTGAGCGGGGTGTAGCGCTCTTCGCTGTCCTCGATGGTCAGCACGGCATGGCGGTGCGAGAAGGTTCCGCGCTGGGAGTCCTGTCCGCTCAGGCGCACCGGCACTCCTTCATTCAGCAATGAGGCATAGGCCAGCAATTCGCCCATCGCCCAGTCAAGTTTACCGCCCGGAGCCAACATAGCCCTGCGGTCATTCATCAGCCTGACAAGTTTGCGGTTGAATGCTTTGCCTTCGGGCAGTGAGGTGATCCGATCTCCAAGCATCTGAAGCACTTCCATATCGATGCCGGTAACCGGAGAACGGTTAAAATCCTCACTTACCGCCACCCTGATGTTACCCCAGGTAGGCCCGAGGAAAGGTGTAACTTTAGATTTCTCGGCTTTGTGTGATTCTGCCAGATGGGCTTCAAAAATATCGTTTACTTCTTTTTCAATGGCCAGCGCATCGCCGGAGTTTATCACTCCTTCGGCAATCAGTTTTTCTACATAAAGCTGGCGCACATCAGGATGCTGTTCAATGGCTTTGTAGAGCACAGGCTGGGTAAACCGGGGTTCGTCTCCCTCGTTGTGCCCGTAACGGCGGTAACCGAGCAGGTCGATAAATACATCCTTGTCAAACCTCTCCCTGAACTCCATAGCCAGTTCAATGGCATAAACCACGGCTTCAGCATCATCGGCGTTAACATGGAAAATAGGAGACTGTACAATTTTGGCGACATCCGTGCAATAAGTGCTGCTGCGGCCTTCCAGGTAATTGGTGGTAAAACCTACCTGATTATTCACTACCAGGTGAACCGTACCTCCGGTGCGGTAACCGGGAAGTTCCGACATCTGAATCATCTCATACACCACGCCCTGCCCCGAAATGGAGGCATCCCCATGGATGATAATGGGCACAACCTTGTCGGTATCTCCTTTATATTGCTGGTCAATCCTGGCCCTGGCAATGCCGGATACCACAGGACCCACCGTTTCGAGGTGGGAGGGGTTCGGAGCCAGCGTCAGATCAACGGTTTTCCCGGCATGCGTAGGCCGCTGAAACGTTGCTCCAAGGTGGTATTTGACATCCCCGAGCACAAATTCATCATCAAATTCCTTATTCGAAAACTCGTTGAAAATATCTTTGTATGGCTTACCCATTATATTGGCCAGTACATTCAGCCTGCCGCGATGGGGCATGCCGATCAGAAATTCATTGGCCCCCAGTCCGGCCCCCTTTTCTATAATGGCATCCAGCGCGGGGATAAGCGATTCACCCCCTTCGAGGGAGAATCGCTTCTGCCCGGGAAAACGTTTGTGCAGAAATTTTTCAAAAAATACGGCCTCGCTGAGCTTGCGCAGAATGGTCATTTTTAACGCCTTGCCATACCGGGGCTCATTGCGCTGCGATTCCATTCTCTGCAGCAACCAACGATACACCTCCTCATTGCGGATATAGGCAAACTCAACGCCTACCGACTGACAATAGGTTTGCTCGAGGTGTGCGATAATCTTTGAAAGTGGCGCAGGGCCGATTCCTATCTCATTTCCGGCCTGGAAAGTTTTGTTCATATCCTCTTTTGAAAGCCCGAAATTTTCAGGATCCAGGGCAGGAGTATATTTCCGGCGGGTACGTACAGGATTGGTAAGGGTAAACAGGTGCCCGCGCTGACGGTAACCGTTGATAAGGTTGATCACTTTAAACTCACCGGGAACAGTCAGTTGATCGGAACTTTGCTGATAATTCTTCCTGGCAAACTCAAATCCTTCGAAAAACCGCTGCCAACCCTGATCCACAGATGCCGGATCATTCAGGTAATGCTGGTATTGCTGTTCTATAAAATCGCCTTCCGCATTCGACAGATAGGAAAATTTATCCATGTTAACATTCGTTGGTGCACGTAGTGCAAAGTTATTGTTTCAGGCTGTTTTAAAGCCCGGAGTTAAACAAATATACTGAAATAAAGTTTTCCGTCAAATAGCAATAAAAAAGCCTGCCACAAGTGACAGGCCCTTACAAAAAGGTAAATAACTGCTTATGCAGGGTGAATTGCTTCAACCGGACATACATCGGCGCATGAACCACAGTCGGTGCAAACATCAGGATCGATCTTATAGATATCGCCTTCCGAGATAGCATCAACGGGACATTCATCAATGCAAGTGCCGCAAGCGGTGCAGTCATCTGAAATTACGTAAGCCATGGCTGTATTTTTTAGTTAATGATTTTGGTGTGATCTTCCGGGTGCAAATATATACCTAAATCCGTCAAAATTAATTAACAACCCCTATTTTTATAGTGTCTAAATAGGAATCAATAAAATACACACTATAAGGCACTGAATTTCTTTCATTTGCAAAATAATTGTATCGAATCAAATCGCATAAGCATAGATTAATAATTTTTCCTGCATGCTTTCTGCGCAAAGAACATAAATAATATAACTTTGCCGCCTGAAGCAAATCAACCTCCTTATAATCATGGTAAAAACTAAAAGTAATGTTATCCAGAAGGATGCAGTGGTCGTGAAGTTTGTTGGCGACTCAGGAGACGGAATGCAGCTTTCCGGGACTTTGTTTTCTGACACTGCAGCCCTTGAAGGACTTGACCTGGCCACATTTCCCGACTATCCGGCCGAAATCCGTGCGCCGCACAACACCATTGCCGGTGTTTCGGGGTTCCAGGTGCATGTAGGTGCCAAAAAAATTGAAACAACAGGTGACCTGTGCGATGTGCTTGTAGCGATGAATCCCGCTTCGCTCAAAGCCAACCTGAAATGGGCCAAGCCGGGGGCAACCATCATCGTTGATGAAAATGCCTTCGATGAAGCCGCACTGAAAAAATCAGGCTATACTGAAAATCCGCTTGAGAACGACAGTCTGTCGGGCTATAATCTGGTAAAAGCGCCTGTTACATTGCTTACCCGTGAAGCGGTAAAGCATCTTTCGCTGGACAACAAGAGTGCTGATCGGAGCAAAAACATGTTTGCCCTCGGAATGATGTATCACCTCTTTGGCTGGGGGTTTGATCATACTTATGAATTCTTTGGCAAAAAATTCAAAAACAAACCGGATGTGATTGCCGCCAACAAGGCGGTGCTGGAGGCCGGTTTTAACTACGCCGAAACCATCGAAGCACTTTCGTCGGTATTTCAGGTTTCCAAAGCAAAAATGGAACCCGGCCGCTACCGCAATATTACAGGGAATGTGGCAACCGCATGGGGCTTCCTGGCTGCTTCGGAACGTTCTGGCCGGCCATTGTTCCTGGGCTCCTACCCCATTACCCCTGCAACCGAAATCCTGATTGAACTGGCAAAATACAAATCGCTGGGCGCCAAGGTTTTCCAGGCAGAAGACGAAATCGCAGGCATCTGCTCAGCCATCGGCGCCAGCTACACCGGATCGCTGGCACTGACCTCAACATCAGGCCCCGGGCTATCCCTGAAAAGCGAAGCCATCGGCCTGGCCGTTATGACTGAACTTCCACTGGTAATTGTAAACGTACAGCGTGGCGGCCCCAGCACCGGACTGCCCACCAAGTCGGAGCAGAGCGATCTCTATCAGGCGCTGTTCGGACGCAACGGAGAATGCCCTGTGGTGGTTATCGCCGCTTCATCTTCGGCCAATTGCTTCTATTATGCCTATATGGCTTCAAAAATAGCCATGGAACACATGACCCCCGTCATCCTGCTTACCGACGGGTATCTCGGAAATGGTTCACAGCTCTTCCGTATCCCGAAGGTGGCTGAGTTGCCCGAAATCAAACCGCCTATTGCCAAACCCAACGACCCGGACTTCAAGCCTTACCGCCGCAATCCGGAAACCCTT
>JAMLHF010000098.1 GCA_023957275.1 Lentimicrobium sp.
AACACGGCGCTGGTTCAGCTTCTTGGTGTATTTGCACTCATTATTATCTTATTCTCCGGAGGTCTCGATACCCGTTGGGAAAGTGTAAAACCGGTTCTGTTCAAGGGATTGATACTGGCAACAGCGGGCGTCATGTTGACCGCTGCTATAGTTGGTGTGATTGTCTGGCAGCTTACTGATTTTTCGCTTGTTGAAGGTTTGTTGCTTGGAGCAATTATTTCTTCGACCGATGCTGCGGCGGTATTTTCAATACTCCGGTCAAAAAATCTCGGGTTGAAAAAGCGTCTCCGCCCCCTGCTTGAACTGGAATCAGGGAGTAACGACCCCATGGCTTTTTTTCTCACAATAACCCTGATGCAGGTGTTGCTGGTTCCTGATACAAGCATTTGGGAAGGTGTATTGTCATTTTTGATGCAAATGAGTATCGGAGGCCTGGTTGGTTACCTGTTTGGCAGGCTGATGGTATGGGTGCTTAATCATATCCGCCTCGACTATGATGGCCTTTATCCTGTGCTGATCATAGGGTTGGTGTTGCTGATCTATTCCCTGGCTGCATTTTTTAAAGGGAATGGTTTTCTTGCCATTTACATTGCAGGAGTGATTCTGGGTAACCACAGTTTTATCCACAAGCGCAGTATTCTTAAATTTTTCGACGGTCAGGCCTGGCTGATGCAGATCATCATGTTCCTTGCTTTGGGGCTGCTTGTGTATCCTTCAAAGATCGTTCCGGTGATCGGAATCGGGTTGCTGGTATCTTTCGCGCTTATTTTTATCGCCCGCCCTTTAAGCGTGTTTCTGAGTCTCTCTTTCTTTAAAATGCAGATCCGTGAGAAATTGCTGATATCCTGGGTCGGACTCAGGGGGGCTGTGCCTATTATTTTCGCGATATTTCCCCTGATGGCTGGTTTACCCAATGCCGAAATGATCTTTAATATTGTTTTCTTCGTCGTGCTGACTTCTGTTGCCGTGCAGGGAACAACGCTGGCGCCTGTCGCCCGCTGGCTCGGGCTGTATCGGTGGGAACCGCCTAAAAAGAAATATCCGCTGGAGCTTGATCTTACCGAAGGATTTCACAACGAACTGGTTGAAATTACTGTGCCGGAAGGCTGCAGTGCGGCGGGTAAGCCCCTGGTAGAAATCGGGTTTCCGCAAACCGCGCTGATCGTTATGATCGAACGGGATAAGAAATACATTACACCTAAAGGAACAACCATCATTGAACCGGGTGATAACCTGCTGGTAATGACCGATCGCCCTGAGGACCTGGCAAGCGTTAACACTTGCCTGGGAATTAACAGGATTAGCTGAGATAATAATGCTGATTTTTCTTGTATTTCATTGATAACATATCTTTCCGGTCTTTAGAATACTTCTAAATTCACATACAGGTTTGATAATCGGAAAACACCTGCTATTTTTGCCTGCGATATGAAATTTTATTCACAACGATTAAACCAACCACCATCCATGAAAAGACTACTTATTGTATGCGGATTTGCCCTGTTGTCAGGACTGATGTTCAGCAGTTGTACCAAAGAGGAAGACGAGCCGGTTCCCCCGGCAATTGCTTTCAACCAGCAAGCGGGTTTTGTTACCGGTGATGTTACCGCTTCATACGGAGACACCCTCAGGTTCGGGATTATCCTTCAGGGCAATGGAACCGACAATATTGTAAAATTCGGAATCAAAGCCAACGATCAGGTATTGCTCGATTCTACCATCAATACCCAGAGCTTTGTGTTTAATTTTTATACAACAAAAAGTATCGCCGATCAGGAGGTTTGGGTATTCACAGCCACCGATATCTCCGGAAACAAAAAAGAAGAAACCATCACCATTACCGGAGAATTCGGACCGATCAACGCCTACACCACCATTCTGATGGGTGCACAGGATAATGTTGATACCGAGAGTTTCCTTTCATTCAGCGAAAATCAGGCAACGAAATATTTCCAGGCTACCGCTTTCCAGAATCAGGAGAAAATCGATATTTTCTGCTTTTTTGAGAACACGGTGTCACATCAGAACATGATGTCACTGGGCTCGCCCGGATCGAACATTACCGGAGTTTTCGAAGGCGCTTCTTCACCCGATAATTATACTACCAAAAACCTGACCCGTTTCTTCAAAACTGAACTCACTGCTGCCCAGTTCGATGCTATTGAGAATGACGCAGTTATCATTGATGCTTATAATGCAGACGAGGCTCGTAAAAAAGCAAGTGTGCTGGCCGCCGGTGATGTGTATGCCATTCAGATCCAGTCGGGTTTGTATGGTCTGATTAAGGTTATTGCAGTTTCGGGAGAGGAAACCGGTACCCTTGAAATAGCCGTTAAAATTCAGAAACAGTAAATGGATACAAAATCTTTGTTGAAACTGCGGGGCTTTATTCTGGCCCTGCAGTTTTGTTTGTTTTCGGTAAGTTCATTTTTTCTGGCTTCCTGCAGCCAGGAAGAGGAAATCAACAGGGCTTCGGTCATTCTGAAATCCGGGAGCGCCTATACGGCTCCGGGCGAGGAAGTCTCCCCTGGCGGCAAGATCAATATCGGCGTACTTGCTTCCGGAAGCGGGTCTCCGCTCACTTACCTGCGCATAGAACGCATTACGGGCAATGATACGACTGTTCAGCTTGATAAGGGGATATATGCCGGCAATGAGGGCTTCGATGCCGACTTCAGTTTCCCGAAAGGGCAGGCCGCTTCAGAGGTTTGGCGGGTGCTGGTGATGAATGCCGACCGCGATACCGCCACTGCAAGTATCGTGGTGCGCAAAGGGGCCGGTACCAGTTACGGACCGATCCGCCACTATGCTGATGTAGTGCTGGGTATGCAGCAGAATTTCACTTCCCCTTCATACCTCGATGCCGACCTGGGTTTGGTTTACGATGACGTTTCCGTCGCAGGCAAGGAAAATACCGTTGATATTGTTCCTTACTTCTATTTTACTTCCGGATTGCCATCGCCTTCGCTTACCTGTCCCGCCTATACTTCCGTGGTAGGATATTATCCGTTGATCAATAACTGGCCTGAGAAGAATTCAACCCTTTTCGACTACAATACTTCAGATAACGACCTGATTTCTCCGGAGGCTTTTGACGCTGCGGTAAATGACAGCTTACTGGTCACTGGTTACAATCCCACGAAAGTAAGCGGTAACTGCAAATATGCCTATTCAGGCAAGGTAATCCCTTTCAAGACCCAGCAGGGTAAATACGGCCTGCTTAAAATTGTTCTGGCCGATGAGCATGAACAAGGGACCATGCTGCTCGAAATCAAGATTCAGCAATAATTTTTCTTAAAAATGAGAAACCGTTATATGATCTGGGCCTTTGCCGCCCTGCTGTTATCCGCCGAAAGCATAATTGCCCAGCCCTGCCTCGGAGGCCATGTGCTCGATGCCGCGAGTCTCTCGCCATTGCCGGGAGCAAGCATACTGGTGAAGGCCGGGAAAGGCACTACTACTGATAAGGACGGGGCTTTCAGGTTATGTTCTTTACATGGGGACTCTGCAACCCTGACCATCAGTTACCTCGGCTATCAGACCTTTCGCGGGCGTTTTGCCGCAGATGCAACCGGTCTCCGCATAATGCTTTCACCGGCGACCACCGATATGGAAACCTTTGTGGTTTCAGCGACCCGTACCGATAGCAGGATCGCCAATACCCCGGTAAGGATAGAACAGATCGGCCCGGCCAAAATGCAGGCCCTTCCGCTTCAAAGCGTTGATGAGGTGCTGAAGGTTGTTCCGGGGGTGAATTACAGCCGTTCATTCGGAATCTTCAGTACCAAAGCTACGGTTACCATGCGCGGAATGAGTGGCAAGGAGCAGGGAAGGGTGCTGATACTGGTGGATGGCATTCCGATGAATAAAAGCGATGGGGGCGGTTTCGACTGGAATATGATTGATGCCGCGCAGATTGAGAAAGTGGAAGTGACCAAAGGCGCCGGCTCTGCCATCTATGGAGGGAATGCCATGGGCGGAATCATCAATATCATCACAAAAAAATCAGTTGAGAAGCTGTTTGTCAACGCCGGCATATCCTATGGATCATTTAATACTATGGGCGGGAGATTAAACGCCGGGGGAGCGATCAAAGTTAAACAACCCGGCAATTCCTGGACCTGGACGGCGAACACCTTTTACCGTGCCAGCGACGGCTACATCACCCAGCCGGATGCCGAGCAGCAGGCCAACCCTTACATTGTAAAAAGCGACCTGCGTGAAGGGGGGGCTTCGTTCAGGACCAACTACAACATCGGGAGCAGGCACAGTATAGGGGCCAGCCTCAGTTATTACAACGATAACCGCGGAACCGGAGAAAAGGTGTTTCAGCCCCGGGGCAACACCACGGATCACGACTCATACGGAATCACCCTGAATTATAAAGGCTACCTGGGTAGTTACACGCTGCACTCCTCCGCTTATTTCCTGAATGAGGACTACAAAAAGGTTAATGAGTATCTTAAAGATGATTACACCTGGTATGAGGTGCTCAGCACCAGAAGGGATTTTGGCTGGCTTACCACGGTTACGCGTGAACTGGGCAGTAATCATAAACTTACGGGAGGTTTCGACCTGCGCAACGGAAGTGTGGATGCTTATGACAAGTATTACACTTCTACAGACATCATTTACAATGCGGGTAAAATGAATACCTGGTCAATGTTTGCCCAGGATGAAGTCGGCCTGTTCAATAATCGGGTACGCATCCTTGCCGGGGTACGTTATGATATTGCCCGTTTCTATGATGGCTTGTTTTACACGGAAGCGCCCACACAGGAGTCGTTCTTTATGGAAGTATACCAGAACAAGGCCATGCCCACGCATACACGCAGCGCTGTAAGTCCGCGTATTTCGGCTCATTACCGCTGGAATGAGCAGGGCCGGGTTTATGCAGGTTATTCCAGGGGATTCAGGCCGGCAGTGCTTGATGATATGTGCCGCAGCGGCCGGATTAAAGGCGGTTTCAAAGTGGCCAGCCCTGACCTCAGGCCCGAGTACCTTAATAATTTTGAGGCCGGCATCGACCTGAGGCCTTTTGCCAACGGCCCGCTCAATGGTATATCCCTCGAAGCTTCCGCATATTATTCGAGGGGGAGCGATTTTCAGTACTATGTAACCAACGGACAGACCATTGATATGGGTTTCGGGGAACGTCCGATTCTTATCAGGGCCAATATCAGCGAAGTGGAAATCTATGGCGCGGAATTATCCGTAAATATTGAAATCACACCGGCTGTTACCTTCTATTCCGGATACGCCTTCGCCAGCGCTGAAATACTGGATTATGTCAAGATCGCCGCAAATGATACCATTGATCTTGCCGGCAAAACCATGACGGATGTACCCCGGCACATCATCAACGCAGGGCTGATCTGGACAAACAGGTTTGTCAATGCCGGAGCCTCATTCAGGTATACAGGGGCTGCTTACATAAATGATCAGAATACCGTGGATGAAATTTTAAACCGGGACAAATATCCGGGATACCCGACCCTTGATCTGAGGTTCTGGAGGCCCGTCGGCAAACACCTTAAAGTCTCACTGAACCTGCAGAACCTGTTTGACGAAAAAATATACGACAGCAAATTTAACGTAGGGCCCGGACGGTTTATCACAGCAGGTCTGGAAGCTGGTTTCTGACAACATCCGGATACCTGACTGGTTCTTTTAACATGAATCTTAATCACCTTAAACAAAACATCTGATATGAAAAGAATTTTAATCACAGCAATTGCAATGCTTTTCACCGGTCTTTTGCAGGCACAGACCAACGATTTTTATGACGATGCCCCTTTGAATGAACTTAAAATGAGCAAAGTTGTAATAGCCGGCGAGGTGGCAAATCCCGGAGAGGTTGATTTTTCAGCATTGAAGCGCAGGGAGGTGATCGTAAAAGAGACCCTGCTGGACGGCGAAAACGGGAAATTTACCGGAGCCTATCTTTATGAGGGCTATTCGCTTTATGATATCCTGAATACTGCGATCCTGAAAAAAAAGAATGAAGCGGAGTTTCCGCCCATCATTGATCTTTTTGTGGAGGTAGAAAATGCTTCCGGGCAAAAAGTAGTGCTCAGCTGGGGTGAGTTGTATTACCCGATCCACAGGCATGAGATCATCATTGCTGCTGCTGTGCGCAGGATAGTACCTTCAAAAACCAAAGAACTCTGGCCACTCCCGGTAGATTCAAAGCTCGTGGTGGCTTCTGATTTATACACGGAACGCAATATCAGCAATCCGGTGAAAATCACCGTACGCTCTTCGAAAATCGCATTTAAGATTGACCGGAATATACCTGATATGTATGCACCGGAACTTCAGTTCAAAGCCGGTGACAAGCTGCTCAGAACCATTGAAGAAGGCAAACTGACCGGTGACATGGTTTCGTATGGCGCTGTTTTTTATGGAAGGGGTACCGGTATTCACGGCACAACGCCCTTCACCGGGGTGATGTTCAAGAATTTTACCGCTGACCTTTATCCTGTATCAAAACAGAACCTGATGACCGGAATGGTGCTGGTTTCGGCTCCTGATGGCTACCGTGCCGTGTTTACCTTCAGCGAAATATTTAACCGGAACGATCAGGCCGAAGTGCTGATTGTTCCGATGTACGGCGTAAAAACCCAGGGGGCGTTTCTGCTGTATCCGGCCGCGGATTACTTTTCGGACCGTTCCATCCGTTGCCTGAATGAAGTGCGTTTTTTGCAGGCTGACGAACTTTAAGCATAGTTAACGTGTTGTATTATCCGGGATAACGAATCAGTTTCCCGGATTTTTTTTTCTGCATTGCCTTTAAATACTGACTTATGGGTATTTCTACTTATGGTCTGTTTTATCTCCGGTACCCTTAAAAGTAGTATTTTGACGGATTGCATAAGACCATATCCGGGTGTATTTTTGTAACATAGAAAACCGGACCGGTTGTCATGCCAGATTTATCTGGTCCGGTTTTTATTACCAATTCATTTAGCTTGAATTTTAACCCGGACCGTTATGAAAAAAGCCATTATTTTATCAGGATTTATGCTTTCCCTGCTTGTATGCTTCGGGCAGGTGAAACCTGAAATCAAAGCAAAATCAAAAGCTCCGGGCCTTATGCTAGGGCTTGACAGTACCATTATAAAAATGGAATATGCCAGGTGGAATAACGAAAATCCCGATGAATCATGGGATGTTTCTTCATTTCCTAACAGACTGGTATTCTATTGCCATAAATCTGAGAACAAGAACAGGTCAAATGTGGCCCATGTTTACGATTTTGATGAAAACGGGGTCAATTACAAATATACTACGGTAGCCACCCAGGAAAGATTTAAATATGCCTGCGATTATCTGAATAATATTGCCCTGAGAAACCGGTATGTGTATGAATATCAGGGGGTAAATGAGTTTAATCAGGGTGTTTGGGTTTCAAACAGGTTCATGGCAGAATATACCGGCTGTAACTGTGGTAACCTGAAAGTTACCGTTACGGCGAATATCCCGGAAAACGCGATGACCACAATTGTTGATAAATGTCCCGTAATTCCCGGTAAGTCCGGTGAGTTATTATCCATAGTCTATACACCATTGAATTAAAACTTTCCGGGTGGATCGTTTAAGAGGCTGTTACCTTCGGGTTCAGCCTTTTTTGTTAATTTACAGATAAAAGCAGCCCGGAAAGGCTGATTGTTGTTCTTTATTCTTAACTTTACATTTTACTAAACCAAATATTATGAAAGCAAAAAGTTTACTTATCGCAAGTTTAGCATCGGTTTTCGGGATCGTAATGATCACCGCTTGTGGTGGCGGAGGACAGAAAGGTACCACAGAGTCTGCCCAGGTTGAAGAAACCGTGGATCCTGCAGCACAGCTGGCACGCGGAGAGCAGATTTATAAGGAGAAGTGCTTTGCCTGTCACCAGGCTGATGGTCAGGGTCTTCCCAATGTATTTCCTTCTCTTACCGGCTCTGATTTCCTGCTGAACAACACCAGAATGGCTGTGGCCCAGGTGTTGAATGGTTCAGAGAAAGTATCTTCAGGCGGTACTGTAAGTTATCCCGCACCCATGCCGCCTCAGCTGGATAATCATGAAGATGCGGTTGCCGTAATCAATTATGTATTAAAGAATTTTGGCAATGACGGTAAACTGATTACCGTTGATGAGGTTAAGGACATTACCGTTGAAAGATAGAAGTCCGCTTACCATGTTTTAACGGGGGCTTCCGGCCCCCTTTTTTTATGATTGCCGGCAACGTTCGGTTTTTTTTGTTGAAATGAATTACCGGGCAGATTCATGGTCCTATGGTCGGTGAACACTTTTGTGCGAACGGTATTATTACTTATCCGGAAATACTCAGTTCAGGATTAGCTTTCTGGTAATATTTGTCATCCGCATAGTAAATTCATCTATTTTTATAATATAAAACGGTTATCCTATGGCAAAGACACAGATGCATGAAAGCGGTCCTTCCGGAGCCATTTACGGATTAGGGCTGATTGGCGCAGCAATTTATTTTATTTCGCATGCCACCGGTTTCTGGATGGGTGTGCTTGGTTTTCTCAAAGCCCTGGTGTGGCCTGCGTTTCTGGTGTATGAAGCAATGAAGTCACTGGGGATGTAAATATTTATTCGTTGAAGATTTTCCAGCGGACCCGCGTATTTTCCGGTATCCGCCTCCAATGGTTTTGCCTGGCTGGTTTTGGCCTGATGAGGCGTCGCCTTTAGCTGCAGTTTTACAGGTGGTTTTTCTTTTTCCTCTCCCTGGCGCTGGTTATTTACCTGCTGCGTTACCTGAAGGAACGCAAATCTCCGATTTACGGCCATTGTCAGATCAACACATCCAGGCCGAAGGTAAGCATGATCAGAAGATAGTAGAGGTTGATCAGTAAAAAGGATGATTTGAACCTCACCGATTCCAGTGAAG
This sequence comes from Lentimicrobium sp., assembly GCA_023957275.1. Classification (GTDB taxonomy): domain Bacteria; phylum Bacteroidota; class Bacteroidia; order Bacteroidales; family Lentimicrobiaceae; genus Lentimicrobium. The sequence goes on from JAMLHF010000098.1 coordinate 8,907, forward strand.
GTTTAAGCAGTTTTACAAACACAGCTACCAGGAGTCCCGAGAGTATCCACACGGCCCAGGCGGATATTTCATGATGGAATGCATAAAACCCCGGCAATAGCATAGCCGACACTGCCGTGGCGACAATCCAAATGAAGGTAAGGCGACGTATCTGTACATGTGATAGCCGGGAAGTGAGCGATTTGATGCCGGCCATTTCGTATTGTTCCCCAAACCGGAGGAGCAGCAGCCAAAAGTGGGGTACTTGTCCGATAAAGAAGAACATGGCAAGGGCGAATGCGGCAGGGTGGGCAATGTCGCCTCCTCCTGCCACCCATCCGATTACCGGAGGCAGGGCGCCAACCACGCCGCCGGGAACAGCCGCAAATGCGGTAATGCGTTTCAGGGGGGTGTAGATGCCGTTGTACCAGACAAAGGTGAGTAATCCCAAAAAAGCCGGCAACCATCCTGAAAAGTACCAGAGTATAGCGGTGCCGGCGACAGCAAAGAAAATCGTCCAGGCCATCGCGGCTTTCCGGCTGATTTCGCCGGCGGGGATGGGCCTGTTGCGCGTACGCGGCATCAGCAGGTCTGTTTTGTATTCCTGAATCTGATTCAGGGCAGAGGCGGCACTTGCAAGTAAAAATACGCCGCTTACCGGAAAGATTATTTCCGGAGCGATTCCCCCCATTCCAATCAGGTAACCGGTAAAGGTTGTGAGCGCTACCGGTAAGGAAATTCTGAATTTACACAGACGAGAGAGGGCAGCATAACGAGAATATGCTTTTTCTATCATTCAAGTGTCTTCAGATATTCAATAATATGGGCGATGTCCTCTTCGCTCAGTTGCTCTTTGTATGAGATCATCTGACCCTTAACATAACCTTTGACTACATCTTCGTTTGGCTCATAAATAGATTTGATGATATAGTCATCATCCGCAACAATTTCGCGTTCCGAATTTCCTGTTATTACCGTATGGGCCTTGCCATAGAGGCCTTTGAAGGTGGGGCCGATCAGCTTGGTACCGTCGGCGGAATGACAGGCAAGGCATCCGTTTATCTGTACAAGCCGTTTTCCGGCAGCCCCGGGTTTGGCTGCTACAGCTGACTGCTTTGAGGTGTCAGCCATGGCCGCATACCAGTCATCAAATTCCGGCTGGGGGAGAACTTTAACTTCTGTAAACATATAAGAATGAGAAAGTCCGCAGTATTCTGTGCAGAATAATTCATAATCCCCTTCCTTTTGCCCGATAAACCACATTTTATTGGTTTTACCGGGTACCATATCCTCTTTCACCCTGAATGCGGGAATATAGAGGCTGTGAATCACGTCAACGGAAATCAGGTCAAGAGCGACGGCTTTATTGACAGGGATATAGAGTGTGTCAGTCTTTATGCCGTTTTCATATTCGAAAAGCCATGACCACATCCTGGCTGTAGCCCTGACTTTCATGGCATCCTCCGGCGCTTTTTTCATAGGTGAGTAGCCCGACCAGCCATAGAAAAACATAACCAGAACCAGGATGGTCGGGATAACTGTCCAGACGATTTCAAGGGTATTGCTTCCGTGAATCTGGGTGGCTACCGGATTTCTTTTTTTATTGTATCGGTAAACAAACCAAAGCATGGTTGCAGTGATTCCGACCAGAAAAATAACCGATATGCCGATAATTACGGCAAAAGCCGTATCGGTTGTAGTAACAAAGTTTGATGCTCCTGAGTACATAGCTTCTCCTATCTGTAAAGGTAATCGAAAAAGGTGACGACGATCACGGCAGCAAATATGGCAATCACCAGACTAACCATAATCCAGTATATTTTATGATCGAATTTGAGGTGCATGAAATAGAGCAATACGATGGCGCCTTTCAGGGATGCGATGATCAGTGCGGCGGTAGTATTGTATGCGCCAAGTTCAACACTGGTGATCAGCACGGTGATTACTGTCAGCACAATCAGGCCGAGTAAGACCATGATGTGGGTGGCGTAGGGTACAATATGATGTTTTTCGTTTTCCATGAGTGACAAATATTAATGTATCAGGTAGAATAAGGGAAACAGGAAAATCCAGATCAGGTCAACGAGGTGCCAGTATAGGCCGCTGTTCTCGAGCAGGGCATATTTGCCGCTGTTGACCGCCCCTGTTTTTACTTTATACAGGGTAATGCCCAGCAGCACCATTCCCACGATGATATGAACCCCATGCAAACCGGTCATGAAAAAGTACAGGCTGAAAAACAGCATATCCCCGTTGCTCAGGTTTTTCATCAGTTCTGAGCCA
>JAMLHF010000099.1 GCA_023957275.1 Lentimicrobium sp.
CGTTTATCCGCGAAACATTATCTATCCCTTTTACCTTCCGCAATCCCGACATGAGTAAATTCAGCACTTCAACATCGGACACCAGCACCAAAATGCTGGCTTCAAAAACCTCACCGGTTGAATCTATATGAAATGAACGGATATTAAGATTCATCTGCTCCGTAATCACTTTTGTGATTTCGTTGATCAGCCCCCGGTGGTCAAAGCCGGAGATTCTGATTCCGGCAGGATAGGTGGCTGCCTCCCGGCTGGTCCAGTTTGTGCGGATAATCCGGTTGCCGAATTTCGACATCAGCTGAATGGCTTCCGGGCAGTTGGTACGATGGATCCAGATATTATCCTCGTTTGCCCTGAATCCGATGATATCATCCCCTGGTATGGGGTTGCAGCAGTCAGATATCCTGTAGGACATTTCGCCTTCAATCACCATATCCTGTTTCAGCTTCATTTTTTCCCGCACATCTTCCGAAAGGCGCTGGGGCACCTGGGGTTTACTCCGGCCAAAGGGACGGGTAATGATATTGAGCCACTTCCCTTTATCATGCTGCTGAATGCACTCCTTAAGTTCTTTCAGTCCGATTTCGCCCAGGGCGACCTTATAATACAGATCAAGGGTTGACCCTATCTTGTTGCATTCCTGCAACCGCAGCGTATGAGCACGTGTCGGTTCCAGATTGATTTCCCTGAAATATCCTTCCAGGAGCGCTTTACCATCTTCGGCATACTTCTTTTTCTGCTCCTTCAGGGCATCCTTTATGTAAGACCGTGCACGGGCGGTTACGACGAAATCGACCCATTCATCCCTCGGATGCTGCTTTTTGGATGTAATGATCTCTACCTGATCACCATTGTTCAGTACCTGGTTCAAGGCTACCAGCCGGTGATTGACTTTTGCGCCGATACACTGATTTCCGATTTCTGAATGAATATTATAGGCAAAATCAAGTGCAGTAGATCTGGAGGGAAGCGTTTTTACTTCACCCTTGGGCGTGAAGACAATGATTTCATCGGCGAAAAGGTTGAGCTTAAACTCATCGAGAAAGGTCAGGGCATTGGGATCCGGGGTCTGCAACAACTCCTTGATCTTGTTCAGCCATCGATCGATGCCGCTCTCGTTGTTCACCTTCTCCTTATACTTCCAGTGGGCGGCGTACCCCTTCTCCGCGATTTCATTCATGCGGCGCGTGCGGATCTGCACTTCAACCCACTGGCCTGAATGGCTCATAACCGTGGTATGCAGCGACTCATAGCCATTGGCCTTGGGACTTGAGACCCAGTCGCGCAATCTGTTTTGCTTGGGACTGTAATAATCCGTAACTATTGAATAAGCCTGCCAGCACTGATATTTTTCATTATCATACTCAGTGTCAATGATGATGCGGATGGCAAAAAGATCATACACCTCCTCGAAAGGAATCTGCTTTGATTTCATCTTTTGCCAGATGGAATAAATTGACTTTTCGCGGCCGATGATCTCGAATTCCAGGCCCTGTTCTGCCAGTGCTTTCCTTATGGGATAGATAAACTTGCTGATAAATTTCGACCTGGAAACAGCCGTTTCTTCAAGTTTCTTTGCGATGGTCTGATAAATTTCAGGTTCCGTATATTTAAGCGCAAGATCTTCGAGTTCGCTTTTGATGGCATAAAGCCCCAGCCGGTGGGCCAGCGGGGCAAAAAGGTATATTGTCTCGGATGCGATCTTCAGCTGCTTTTCCGCTGCCATGGAATCCAGGGTGCGCATATTGTGCAGCCGGTCGGCCAGTTTTATCAGAATCACCCTCACGTCATCCGATAGGGTAAGCAGTATTTTCCTGAAATTTTCCGCCTGAGCCGAGGCCGAAGAATGATCGAAGATTTCCTTGATTTTGGTGAGTCCGTCAATAATCAGGGCGATTTTGTCACCGAACATCCGGCGGATATCTTCGAGGGTATAATTTGTATCCTCGACCACATCATGCAACAGGGCGCAGATAATGGAAGTTTCTCCCAGTCCTATATCCCCGGCTACGATACGGGCTACCTCAAGCGGGTGATATATATATGGTTCCCCGCTTTTCCGCCGCATATCCTTGTGGGCGGTTACAGCAAGATTAAAAGCCTTGCGCACCATCCGCTTGTTTTTCTGCTCACCAGCCTTCCCCCAGGCATTCAGTAAATTGCGGTACCGCTTGAGTATTTCCCTGCGTTCCTCTTCCGGATTAATTATATACATAGCTGCCTGTGCGCTTACATTGTGTGTGCCGATGCACAAAGTTACACATTTAACGGCTTTTGTACCATACGGATATTCACTGATTCCCAAAATCGGCATAATATTCCTGCACCCATGCGAATGGAATACAACCGGAATGAATGGATACGCTATAAATATGATGAGGTATAAATACATCTTTAATACGGCCTCCTGAGTTAAAAAAATCACGACTTATCCGGCTTTACATACGGCGCGGTATTGTTTTTGCGGGAAATGAGCCGAATTTGACTGCAAATTGTTACTTTTGAATGATCATCCGGCGGAGCCGTCATATAGTCAAGTAATGAATCCTGAGAAAACTGCCCTGTACAAGCTGAAATACCTGTTACTTACGCTGGCGATGTCCATTGCCGGCATTGAGGGTTTTGCCACTCATCAGCGAGCCGGTGAAATTACCTACAGGCACATCTCGGGCCTCACTTATGAGGTAACAATTACCACTTATACCTTCGCGCCCAGTGCAGCAGACCGTTGTGAGCTGACCATTAACTGGGGTGACGGCCAGAGCAGTGTACTACCGAGAGCCAACGGGCCTTCAGGGCAGACCCCTGCCGGAATTTTCTGCGAGCATACCGGAGAAAATATCACCATTGACATAAGATTAAACATTTATACCGGTGTACATACCTATGCAGCACCATCCACTTACCGTATCTGGCTCGAAGACCCCAACCGGAACCTGGGCATCCAGAATATTCCCAACTCCGTGGATGTACCACTTTACATCGAGACCTTGCTGGTGATTAACCCTTTCCTTGGAGGAAATAACTCCCCGGTGCTGCTCCTGCCTCCCATCGACAACGGCTGTGTCGGCACTCCTTACCTGCACAATCCGGGTGCCTACGATCCTGACGGCGACAGCCTGTCATACAGGCTTGTAAACTGCAAAGGGGCCGGCGGGCTTGATATTCCGGGGTTTAAACTACCCAACGAAGTGGACACACAGAATCCGGGCACCTTCACCATTGATCCGGTAAGCGGTGATATCATCTGGGACAGTCCAACCCGGCAGGGAGAGTATAACTTTGCATTCCTGATCGAAGAATGGCGTAATGGCGTTAAAATCGGCTATGTCACCCGGGACATGCAGGTGAACATTGTTGCCTGCGACAATAACCCTCCGGTACTGGAAGTTCTTACCGACACCTGTGTTATTGCCGGTGACACGCTCCGGCTTTTTGTCAGGGCCACCGATCAGGACAACGACCGGATTACCCTCACAGCCGACGGAGGCCCGTTCAGGCTCCCGGTAAGCCCCGCCATTTTTAATCAACCTGAAGACTCAACCGGACAGGTAAGCGAAACCGTGGTGTGGCCTACTGTTTGCGCACATGTAAGGAATCAGCCTTACCAGCTCTTTTTTAAAGCCCAGGACAACGGAACTCCCGTTAAGCTGTTTGACCTGAAAACAACAAACATCCTTGTAATTGCGCCGCCAGTGCTGAACCCGCAGGCTGTGCCGCTCGGGAACAGCATGGTACTTAACTGGGACCAGTATAGCTGCAAAGATGCGGAAGGCTTCCGGATATACCGTCGGACAGGATCATCGGGTTTTACTCCCGGGGTATGTCAGACCGGGATTCCCCCGGAAACGGGATACCGTCTTATTGCGCAGACCAATGATATCAACAACACAAGTTATATCGATGACAATGAAGGATTTGGACTTGTAAGGGGTGTGACTTACTGCTATATCGTCACGTCCTGGTTTGAGGATGGCGCCGAAAGTATCGCATCAGAAGAGTTCTGCGCAAGCCTGAAAAAGGATATGCCGGTCATTACCAATGTCAGCATTAACATTACATCAGAACAGAATGGACAGGTTTATATCGCCTGGTCGAAACCTACTGAGCTGGATTTGCTGCAAACTCCCGGACCGTTTATTTACCGCCTCTTCAGGTCAGCCGGGTTTAACAACACCGTAAAACAGCAGATTGCCGAATTTACAAGTCTTGATGATACCACTTTTACTGATTCAGGAATAAATACCCGCGATACCGCGTGGACCTACACCATAGAGTTTATCAACGATACGCCCGGCAACCGTTTCACCATCGGGTTAACCCCTCCGGCATCATCCGTATTTATCCGCACGGTACCTTCCGACAGGCAGATTACCATCAATATAAATGCCAATGTGCCCTGGCTTAACCAATGGTATACCATATACAGAAAAAACAGCATCACCGGAATTTTCGACAGCATCGCCCAAATCAATCGCACAGCCTATACCGATACTGCCCTGGCAAATGAACAGGAATACTGTTACAGGGTCAGATCTACAGGCACATACGGCACACCGGGCTACATTGATCCTTTAATCAACTTTTCGCAGGAGCATTGCGATATCCCCACCGACAATGTTCCTCCATGCCCTCCCCTGCTGCTGGTGGAAGTGGAATGCGATGTACGTGAACTCCGGTTCAGGTGGGAAGATATTTCGCAAACCTGTGCACCGGATATCAGCCAGTATTATCTTTACCAGACCGGCAACCCGCATGTGCTGATAGGAACCTTCCCGTCTTCGGTCACTTCTTTTGATTACATCCCGTCATCAACCATTGCAGGCTGCTTTTTCGTAGCAGCAAGCGATCTGAACGGAAATATTGACACCACATCCTACAACCCTGTGTGCACCAGTATTGACGATTGTCCGCGCTATCGCCTGCCCAATGTTTTTACTCCAAACAGTGATGGATACAATGATCTGCTGGTTCCTTACCCGGGGTATACTTCAGTTGAAAGAATCGACCTGAAAATATTCAACCGCTGGGGAGTGGTGGTATTCGAAACCAACGATCCCGCGATTCGCTGGGATGGCAGGGATAAGAATACCAACAAGCCTTGCAGTGAAGGCGTATACTATTATATCTGCGATGTTTTTGAGGTGGTAGGAACGCCTGAGAATCCGGAAGACAAGATCATAGAAAAACGGACACTCACCAACAGCCTGCACCTGCTGAGATAAACCCTTATTACCAATATCAATAGTCCGTTAATAAAAGTATCGCGCAAGGTCGCAAAGACCTAATGACTGGATAATGAATGACTTGTTATCCGTAAATATGTTTTAGTAATCCGCCGTAAGTCAATTCATTAAAAATTCTCCATGGAGTATTGCAAGAGATTGTGTTTAATAACATCCTTGGTGGTTTTTAGTGCTTTTGTGTTTTAGTGGTCTGAAAAATTCGTGTCCCGATCCCGTTAGCTATCGGGACTATCGGGATCGTGGCATAAGATTCAAAAATTCAATTCTGCATGTTCGGGGTGAGGATTCATAAATTCCACCCCTTTGTTAAGAACCAAAGTCCGTTAAATATAAGCATCGCGCAAGGTCCCCGCCTCAGCGGGGCAGGCTGCAAGGACGCGATGACTTGATTCAGATGAATATATATCTTTAAACAAGTTTTCATAATCCGCTGCAAGTCATTTCATTAAGAATTCCCAGCGGAGTATGGCTATATATATAAGTCAATGATTCAGCGCCGCCGGGGCTTTCAGGTTTTTAATCCGGGTAAAAAAAAGGCACCCCTAAGGATGCCTTACAGATCTGTATCAATACGGATTAAAAGAGTTTTTCGGCCAGGTCGACCACGCGTGCCGAATAACCCCACTCATTGTCATACCATGAAAGCACTTTAACGGTCTTACCGTTTACCATAGTACTTTTTGCATCGAAAATGGAAGAAGCCGGGTTGTGGATTACGTCAACAGAAACGATTTCATCTTCGGTATATTCGAGGATCCCTTTCATCGGACCTTCGGCAGCTTCTTTCATAGCGGCATTAACCTGTTCTTTGGTAACTTCCACCTTCAGGTTAACTACCAGGTCAACCAGTGAACCGGTCGGGGTAGGAACGCGGACTGCGAGACCATCCATCTTGCCTTTAAGTTCAGGAATTACGATCCCGACAGCTTTGGCGGCTCCGGTGGTGGTGGGTATCTGCGAGACAGCGGCTGAACGGGCGCGGCGAAGATCGCTGTGCGGAGCATCCAGGATGGTCTGATCGTTGGTATAGGAATGAATGGTTGTCATCAATCCATTCTCAATGCCGAATTTATCATTGAGGACCTTGGCTACAGGGGCCAGGCAGTTGGTGGTGCATGATGCATTGGAGATGCACTGATCGGTATCTTTCAGGTCATGGTCATTCACGCCCAGCACAATGGTACGGTCGATGGTATCTTTTGAAGGAACGGTGAGGATTACTTTTTTCGCGCCGTTTTTCAGGTGATCGCCATAACCACCCTTAGGACTTTCCTTTGAACGGAAAACACCGGTGGATTCAACCACAACATCCGGAGTGGAAGCCCAGGCAATGCCGGCAGGACTGCGTTCAGCAGTTACAGGGTATTTAACACCGTTAACGATGAGTGAAGTCTCATCGAAATCAACCTTACCTTCAAAACGGCCCTGTGTAGAGTCATACTTCAGCAAATAGGCCAGGGTTTTTGTATTTGTAAGGTCATTGATCCCGACCACTTCAATATTTTCGCGCTCAAGGGCAAGTTTGAATACATTCCTGCCGATTCTTCCGAATCCGTTGATTGCTAATTTAATTTTTGACATATTATCTCAATTTTGGTGAATAAATTTCTTTTTCTAAAAGCGGTGCAAAGGTAAGCAAAAATAACGTCAAATAAAAATTTAAGCACGACTTTACCCTTCCTGCACGATATTGTATTTCAAATATTTACATCATCAGTACACGCATAATTGCAAGAGATTGCAACAGCAGAAAATCCTGCAATCGATTGCACCAAAACTATATTTGTAACAGGCGGCTCAAAGATGATGAACATAAATGATTTCAGCGTAAATTTGCACCGATGAAAAATACGCGCAACTTTTGTATCATTGCTCACATTGACCATGGGAAGAGCACCCTGGCCGACCGCCTGCTTGAATTTACAGGAACCCTGACTGACCGTCAGCAACAGGACCAGGTGCTTGACGACATGGACCTGGAGCGTGAGCGGGGAATTACCATCAAGAGCCATGCCATCCGGATGGATTATAACTATAACGGTGAGCTGTATAAGCTTAACCTGATTGACACCCCGGGCCATGTGGATTTTTCATACGAGGTATCACGATCTATTGCTGCCTGCGAAGGCGCCTTACTGATTGTAGACGCTACACAAGGGATTCAGGCTCAGACCATCTCCAATCTCTACCTTGCCCTGGAGCACGACCTTGAGATTATCCCGATTATGAATAAAATGGACATGGACAACGCCATGCCCGAAGAAGTGGAAGAACAGATCATTGACCTGATCGGATGCAAACCCGGGGATATCATAAGGGCCAGCGGAAAAACCGGCCTTGGCGTGGATGAAATTCTTGAAGCAATTATCAACCGGATTCCTTCACCATCCGGAGATCCTGATGCTCCGTTGCAGGCGCTCATTTTCGACTCCGTTTTTAATTCATTCAGGGGGATTATTGCTTACTTCAGAATTATCAACGGGCAAATCAGAAAAGGGGATTTCGTGAAATTTTTCGCTACCGGTAAAGAGTATAATGCCGATGAGATCGGCGTACTTAAGCTGGTGCAACAGCCCAGGGAAGTGCTGAGTGCAGGGGATGTAGGATATATTATTTCAGGCATCAAGACTTCACGCGAGGTGAAGGTAGGCGATACCATCACCCATGTGAAACGCCCCTGCGAGAAGGCCATAGAAGGGTTTACCAATGTTAAACCCATGGTTTACGCAGGTATTTATCCTGTTGATGCCGATGATTATGAGGAGTTGAGGGCATCCATGGAAAAACTTCAGCTCAACGACGCTTCCCTGGTATTTGAGCCCGAATCATCTGCCGCCCTGGGATTCGGATTCCGCTGCGGATTCCTCGGACTGCTGCACATGGAAATTATCCAGGAACGGCTCGACCGGGAATTTGATATGGATGTGATTACCACCGTCCCCAACGTTTCCTATAAGGCATATACTACCAAAGGCGAAGTGCTGGATGTGCATAACCCGTCCGGCCTTCCGGCCCCCAATTACCTCGAATATATCGAAGAACCTTATATTACGGCCCAGATTATATCCAAATCCGAATATATCGGCGCTGTAATGACCTTATGCATCGGTAAAAGGGGTACGTTAAAAAACCAGATTTACCTTACCAGCGACAGGGTAGAGCTCACTATGGAGCTTCCCCTCGGTGAAATCGTATTCGATTTTTATGACAAGCTGAAGAGCATTTCAAAGGGTTACGCTTCTTTTGACTATCATATCAGCGGTTATAAAGCCGCCAAACTGGTGAGGCTTGACATCCTGCTGAACAGCGAACCGGTTGATGCCCTCTCTACCCTTATCCATCAGGACAACGCCTATGAATTCGGGAGACGGATGTGTGCAAAACTGAAGGAACTTATACCAAGGCAGCAGTTTGACATTGCCATACAGGCAGCCATTGGCGCCAAGATCATTGCCCGCGAAACGGTTAAAGCCGTCAGGAAGGACGTTACCGCAAAATGCTATGGCGGTGATATTACCAGAAAGCGTAAACTGCTTGAAAAACAGAAAAAGGGAAAGAAGAGAATGCGGCAGGTTGGCAATGTTGAAGTTCCGCAGTCGGCATTCCTTGCCGTTCTCAAACTCGATTAGCCCGGGTATTCCTCTGAATTAAACGCAGGCATCCCATCTCCTTTTCAGGGATCAGAGGTCAATAAGCTTATGCTTCACGGCATAAATAATCACCTCAATGATGTTTTTCGCATCTGTCTTGGTCATCAGATTGGCCCTGTGCTTTTCAACCGTACGGCTGCTGATAAAAAGCTTATCAGCAATTTCCTTGGTTGACAGTCCCTTACAAACAAGCCCCAGCACTTCCAGTTCCCGGTGAGAGAAACTGATCACATCTTCGGCAGCTTTTTCCCTGACAAGTTCATTGTCCCTGAAAACAGCAATCAGTTTATTGATCAGCTCCGTTGATACATAACTTCTTTTCCCGGCAAGCAGGTCAACGGCCCTTTCAAATTCTTCAATTTCATTGATGGTAATACCCTCAATATCCTGATCTTCAACTATATCAAATTTGCTGACGATAAGCGTGCCCAGCAGACTGGTTCTGCCTTTTACCTTTAGACCTTCTATCCCGTACAACTCCGTATTGATTTCATGTCCATCTTTATGCACAGCCCTGAAACGGATGTGGATATCTTTTTCGAACCCCCGCAGGCAACGGTTAATTTTTTCAATGGCCGACGCCTGGTCCTGCCGGGCAATGATATCTTCGAAACCCATGTTCAGCAGTTCTTCTCGACTATAGCCAAGGGTGGCTGAAAGGCTGGGGTTGGTTTCTATGAAACGGTTGCCCTGGTATATATAGATTCCGTATGGGGAGATCATCGACAGGGCAATGAACTTCTCTTCATTGGCTTTACGATGGGCTTCCGCCTTGTGTAAGCGGGTGGCGATTGAAGTCAGCAGTTCATCATACTCAAAAGGCTTGACGATATAATCATCAGCTCCCAGCTGCATCCCGAACCTGATGTCCTTGATCTCGGACTTCGCAGTGAGGAACACGAAGGGGATCATCGCGGTGGCAGAACTTTCTTTCAGCACGTTAAACACGTCGTATCCACTGATTTCATTCATCGAAATATCGCAAAGGATCAGATCCGGCAATATCTCGAAAGCCTTCTGAATGCCCATGGCGCCATCGCCTGCATGGGTTACTTCATAACCCTTTACCCTGAGCAGATTGGATATGGTAATAGCCAAAGCTTTATCATCTTCAACCAGCAGTATCTTGATATTCTGACCTTCATTAATTGCCATAATTCCTAAATTTGATTTAACAGGGCTATTCCGTATTGCCAACAGGTATAACTACCGTAAATATACTACCCTTTAGCGGATCACTCTCAACAAATATTTCACCATTGTGCAGCTGGAGACATTCTTTTACCACTGCCAGTCCAAGGCCCGAACCTTTGGCGTGCCGCGAGTTGCTGGCACGGTAAAACGGATCGTATATAAACTGCATATCCTGCGGCGGTATGCCAATGCCTTTGTCAGCCACCTTAAAGTTAATAAATCCCTTTTCTCCCGGGTAAACGGAGAAACTCACGTTTTGTTTCTTATCGGAATAGTTCAGGGCATTTTGCAGGAGATTGATGAAAATATGCCGGAACAGATTCTCATCAATAGAGGCGTTACCAATGTCATTGGCAACCGCGAGGTCAATGCGGTTGGGAACCAGCTCCATTTCATTCATTTCATCCACGACTTCCTGGCAGAGTTCATGAACATT